>JAWKRQ010000034.1:0-107514 GCA_041389545.1 Myxococcota bacterium
GTCGGTGCGGCGGCCGGCGTTGGCGCGGCTCCACACGGCGATCTTCGGCGCCCAGGCGCGGAGCACGCGCTCGTGGTGCTCGGCGCCGCCGGCGTCGAGGAGCCAGCAGGTGGCCACGTCGAGGGCGGCGTCGGCGAGCGTGCGGCCGGCGCGGACCCGCTGGCGGGCGACGGCGTCGGCGGCGAGCGGCTCGAGCCGCGCCGGGCCGACCGCGCCGAGCAGCGACGCCAGGATCCGGGCCGCCTCCGCGGTCCGGTCGTCGGGCTGTAGCGGGACCACTGCCACGCGACCTCCGCCCCAGGGTGCACGGACCGCCGGAGTCCGATCGCACTGCGACAAGATAGATCGGGCCGGGGCCGGGCGTGCACCCTCGGGCACGACCGTGAGGTGACCGTGACGACGCCGCTCCTCCTCCTCCTCGCGCCAGCGCTCGGCGGCTGCGCCCTCGGCGACCTGCTGTCCACGCGCATCGTGCCGGCCGAGGTCGCTGGCGACGCCGACTTCGAGCTCTACGCCACCGCCCCCTACGCCTGGGCCGGCTCGTCCCTCGCCGCCGCCGACCTCTACGACGTGGGCCACGTCGCGATCGCCGCCGTGGCGCCCGGCCAGCGCTCCCGCGGCGCCGAGGGCATCGTCGCCGTGTGCGGCGGCGCCCTGTTCTCGCGCACCCGCCGCCGCCCGGTGGACCTCGAGGCGGAGGCGCTGACCGTGATCGCGTCGGGCCGCGACCAGGCGCTCACCGGCGTCTACGCGGGCGACTTCGACGGCGACGGCGTCGCTGACCTGTTCGTGGCCGACCCGAGCTGGCCGTCCACCGAGGTGGGGCAGCTCTACGGCTTCCCCGGGCCCCTGCCCATCGGCCGGGTCGACATCGAGGACGCTGCCTGGCGCTGGCGCGGCACGCGCGGCGACCTCGCCGGCTTCGTCGCGATCCCGCTCGGCGACTGGGACGGCGACGGCACCGACGACCTGCTGGTGTCGCTCGACAACCGCCGCGAGCTCGTCTTCGCGATGGGCCCGCTCGACGGCGACGGCGGGCTGCGCGCCTTCCCCGATCGCGTCCGCGTCGACTTCGGCGATGGGCTGGCCGGCGCCGTCGGCGACCTCGACGGCGACGGGCGCCTCGACCTGGCCCTGGGCGTCCCCCAGCTCGACCGCGTCTACGTCTTCCTCCATCACCCCTCCGGCCCGGTGGACGCCGACGACGCCGACGTGGTGCTGATCGCGACGGCGGGGAGCCGGTTCGGCGCCGGCCTCGCGGTCGACGACCTCGACGGCGACGGGGTCGACGACCTGGCCGTCGGCGCGCCGACCTCCTACGGCGACCGCGGCTCGGTGCAGGTGTTCCGCGGGCCGCTCGTGGCCGCGGTCGCGCCGGACCTCACCGTCGTCGGCACCGACGGCGGCCGGCTCGGCGACGCGCTCCTCGCCCCCGGCGACCACGACGCCGACGGCGTGCGCGACCTGGCGGCCTTCCGGCTCGACCTCGTGAGGACGATCGTGGGCGCGGAGGGCGGCGTCGTCGCGGACGGCGGCGCCTGGACGCTGCTGTCGGTCGGGGACCTCCAGGGGACGCGCGAGCTGGAGGACGCCCCGGCGCTCGTGCACTGGGCGGCGCTGGACGGCTCGCTCGCCCCGGACGGCGCCGCCGTGGCGGCGGACCTGAACGGCGACGGCCGGCTCGACGTCGTGGCCGGGGGCCCGGCGACGATGGGCGCGGGCGCGGTCTTCGGCTGGTTCGCCCGCTGAAGCGCCCGCTCAGCGCGCGCGGAGCGGCCGCACCGCGAGGAGCAGGTCGAGCCCGGCGCCCACCGCCAGCGCCGGCGACGCCACGTAGGAGGTGGCGCCGACGAGGCCGAGGCGGCGCACCTCGCGGTGCGGCTCCCCGACGACGTCGAGCCGCAGCGCCACCCGCGCCGGCGGCGCCTCGAGGTTCAGCCGCAGGCCGGCGCCGAGGCCCAGGTGTGGCCACCACCGCCCAATGGCGTCCGGGCGCAGCTGGACCCGGACGAGCGGGCCGCCAGCGCCCCAGGTGCCCACCATCCCCGCGGCCTGCAGGCTGAGGACGGGCCGAGCCGCGGGCAGGGCCAGCGACTGGGCGAGCGCCGGGGCTCCGCGTGGCCGAGCAGCGCGTGCAGCTCCGCCGCGTACCGGTCGCGGCGCCCGCCGAGGCGGACGCCCGTGGCCCAGGCGACGTCCGAGCCCGATCCCACGGACCAGCCCACCTCCCAGGGCGCCGGCGGAGCGGCGCGACGGGCTCCGGCGCGGGCTGCACCGCGATCGGCTCCGGGGCTGGCGGCGGCGGCTCCGGCGGCGGCTCCGGCGGCGCGGCGGGCTCGGGGGCGGCCTGGCGGCGGCGGCTCCGGCACCGGCGCGGCGGGTGGTGTCGGCGTCGTCGGCGCCGGCGCGGGGACGGGCGGGAGCCAGGCGTCGGGCACCTCGGGCGCCCGAGCAGCGCCGCGGCGACCAGCAGGATCTCGCGCGGACCGGCGTCGCCCGGCACGCCGATGGGCGCGCCGGGCTGCCCGGGGCGCGCGACCTGCAGCCGCCAGCCGTCGCCCGCGCGCGCCACGCGGATCTCGGCGTCCGCGGGGAGCTGCAGCCGGGCCTCCACCCACGCGAGCTCCGCCGTCCACGGCGCCGGATCGACGTCGTCGGGCAGCTCGAGCTCGGCGGCCCGCGCCGCGAGCATCCACGTCCACGCCCACGTCATGGCGCAGCGTACGCCATCACTCGGTGCAGGCGTCGGCGGTGCAGTCGAACGCCCGGTCGGCGCCGGGGAAGGCGTAGGCGCCGCCGCGGGTGGCGACGTCGGCGGGGAGGTTGCCGTCGGCGCCGGTCCCGAGGTCGCAGGCCTCGGCGTGCACCGTCGCGCCGGCCTGCACGGCGATGGCGCCGCTGCCGGCGTCCGCGGTGTTGCGCAGCGCGGTCACGCCGACGAGCGCCACGTCGGCGTGGTTGGCGACGAGCGCCGGCCCGTCGCCGCCCAGGTGATCGAGCAGCAGCGTGTCCTCCAGGCGGCTCGACACGCCGCCGTCGCCGGCGACGAAGACGCCGGCGCCCCTCGGCGCGTCGTTGGCGGTGAACGTGCACCCGGTCACCGTCGACTCGCCGATCGACGCCCCGCCGCCCCCGAAGCCGGCGTGGTTGGTGCGGATGTCGACCCCCACGAGCGCGGCCTGGTACGCCGACACGCCGCCGCCCCAGTCCCCGGCGGTGTTGTCGCGCACGACGCCGCCGGTGAGGCTCCCGCCGCTGAGCCACACGCCGCCGGCCTGGCCCAGCGCGTCGTTGTCGTGCACCTCGGTGCTGCCCGCCAGCGTGACGTCGGCGTCGCACCCCATCAGGCCGGCCCCGCCGACGGCGCCGTCCGTGTTGCCCCACAGCGCCGCGTCGGTGAGCGTGAGCGAGCCGCCCGCCGCCAGCACGCCGCCGCCCATCATGGCGGTGTTCTCGCTCACCTCCGTCCCGACGACGGCGCTGTCGCCCTCGGCGTAGATCCCGCCGCCGCCGGGGCCGAGGCAGGTGCCGATGACGAAGATGCCCACGGCGTCGGACGCGTTGTGGCTCACGGTACCGCCGGTGAGGGTGCCGCCGATCAGCGCGACGCCGCCGCCGGGCCCCGACGGGACGAGGTTGTCGTGGACGGTGGAGCCCGCCAGCGTGACCGACGCGCCCTCGCCGACGAGCAGGCCGCCGCCGCGGGTCCTGGCGTCGTTGCCGCGGATCTCGGTGTCCACGACGGTGACGTCGGTGCCCGGCCCCGCCGCGAGGCCGCCGCCCGCGCCCGCGGAGTTGGCGGTCAGCACGCAGCCCTCGACCGTGGTGGCGCCCGGGCTCGTGACGGACAGGCCGCCGCCCGTCGCGCCGTTGCCGTGGGTCAGGGTCAGGCCGCGGACGGTGCTGCCGCCCGGCACCGTCAGCGTGGTGTCGAGATCGGCGCCGTCGAGGCGGGTGGAGGACGCGTCCTCGAAGCGCGTGCAGGACGACAGGGACGGTCGCTGCGAACGGCCCGGTGTAGACGCCGGGGCAAAGCAGCAGATCCGACCCGGGCGTCGCTGCGGCGAGCGCTTCGGCGAGATCGTCGTAGCCCGTGGCGCCGTCGAGCGTGACCAGGCCGTCGTCGCTGGTCCGGTCGCAGTCGGTGACCCGGCCGTCGCCGCAGCGGTCGGGCGCGCCCGGGTAGACGGTGGGGTCGTCGTCGTCGCAGTCGAGGTCGGCGGGGGAGCCGTCGCCGTCGAGGTCCACGGGGGGTGCGGTGTCGGGGGGGGAGGTGGGCGGGGACGCCCGTGGGCAGGGCGTCGGCCGGGTCGTCGGTCGCGCCTCCGGGGTCGGGATCGCGGGAGCAGGCGGTGAGGGCGACGAGGAGCACGCAGCGGTCGAGCGTCATGGGACCTCCACCGGAGGGTGCGCTTCGGGTGGCGTGCCGATCGCGGAATCGGCGATAGTGTGGCCACACCGCATGCTGCAAGACCCGACCGACGCGCTCGAGGGCGCCTGCGCCGGCATCCCGGCGACCAGCAGGCCTGGCTCGCCTACGCCGACGTGCTGCGGGCGCGCGGCGACGAGCGCGGGGAGTTCGTGCTGCGCACGCACCGCGTCGCCGGTGGCGGCGCCGATCCCGAGGACGCCGCGTGGTGGGCGGCGCTCGACCAGCGCTACCAGGGCTGGATGCGGGAGCTGAAGGCCACCGTGCCGCACGCCCACCAGCTCCGCGTGCTCGACTGGAGCTACGGCTTCGCGACCCGCGCCGCCGCGCTGACCGTCGAGGCCTTCGCCGCGCTGTGCGACAGCCCGTTCGGCGCCCTGCTCGGCACCGTCGGGTTCCCGGCGCTCGATGCGGCCGAGGCGCACGACCTCGCCCACGCCCCGGCCCTGGCGCAGCTGTGCCGCCTGGCCCTCCGCGGCCTGCCCGACCCGGACGTCCAGGCTGTCGTGGCGCGCGGCGGCGGGCTCGCGGAGCTGGCGCTGCACCGCTGCACCCTCGGGCCCGGCGCGGTCTCGGCCGTCGCCGCGCTCCCCCTCGAGGCCCTCCAGATCCTCGAGGCCACCGTCGGCGACGACGGTGCCCTCGCCCTCGCCGTCGCCGACGCGCCGATCCGGCGCCTGCACCTGTCGCGCTGCTGGATCGGCCCGCGCGGCGCCGGCGGGATCGGCACGATGCAGGCGCTCGAGTGGCTCGACCTCGGCCACAACCCCCTCCAGGACGACGGGCTGGCGGCGCTGCTCGGCCTGCCGAACCTGCGGCAGCTGCGCATCCCGGCGGCCCACGTCACCGAAGCCGGCCTGCGCGCGCTGCTGTCGCCCGACGCCCTGCCGAGCCTCCGCCGGCTGCAGCTCGACGACGACCTCTCCGCCCCACTGCGCGACGCGCTCGACGCGCGCGGCGTCTCGGTGTACTTCGGCCCCTGACCGCCACCGCCGAGCCGCCGCATGCCCCACGACCCCGACGCGCCCGTCCGCCCCGAGCTGCAGGCGCTCCGCGACCGCCTCGCCGCCACCACCGACGCCGCCCGCCCCGACGCCGTCGCCCGCCGTCGCCGCACCGGCCAGCGCACCGTCCGCGAGAACGTCGACGACCTCGTCGACCCCGGCAGCTTCCGCGAGTACGGCGCCCTGGCCCTCGCCGCCCAGCGCCAGCGCCTCGCCCCCGACGCGCTGGTCGCCGCCAGCCCCGCCGACGGCCTCGTCGCCGGGCTCGCCACCGTCGGCGGCGCCGAGGTCATGGTCCTCGCCTACGACTACACCGTCTTCGCCGGCACCCAGGGGGTCACGAGCCACAAGAAGCTCGACCGGATGCTCGGCCTCGCCGCCAGCGCCCGCCTGCCGGTGATCCTGTTCGCGGAGGGCGGCGGCGGCCGGCCCAACGACACCGAGGTGCCCGTCGTCGCGGGGCTCGACACGCCGAGCTTCCTGCGCTTCGCCGCGCTCTCCGGCCTGGCCCCGCGCATCGGCATCGTCTCCGGGCGGTGCTTCGCCGGCAACGCCGCCCTGCTCGGCCTGTGCGACGTGGTGATCGCCACGGAGGACAGCACCGTCGGCATGGCCGGCCCGGCCATGATCGAGGGCGGCGGCCTGGGCGCGTTCCGCCCCGAGCAGGTGGGCCCCATCGACGTGCAGCACCGCAGCGGGGTGGTGGACGTGCGCGTGGCCGACGAGGCCGAGGCCGTGGCCGTCGCGAAGCGCTACCTGGGCTACTTCCGCGGGCCGGCGGACGCGCCCTGGACCTGCGCCGACCAGGACGCGCTGCGCACGGCCATCCCCGCCGAGCGCCGGCGCGCCTACAAGGTGCGCCCGCTCGTCGAGACGCTGGCCGACACGGGCTCCGTGCTCGAGCTGCGCGACGGCTTCGGGCGCGCCGCCGTCACCGCGCTCGTCCGCATCGAGGGGCGCCCGTTCGGCCTCGTCGCGAGCAGCTCGCAGCACCTCGGCGGGGCCATCGACTCCGACACCGCCGACAAGATCGCCCGCTTCCTGCAGCTGTGCGACGCCTTCGGGCTGCCCGTCGTGGCGCTCGTCGACACGCCGGGCTTCATGGTCGGCCCCGACGCCGAGGCGACGGGCCTCGTCCGCCACGCCTCGCGGCTGTTCGTGACCGCCGCGAGCCTGCGGGTGCCCTACCTCGCCGTCGTGCTGCGGCGCGGGTACGGGCTCGGCGCCCAGGCCCTGGCCGGCGGCCACTTCCACGCCCCCGTGTTCACCGTCGCCTGGCCGAGCGGCGAGTTCGGCGCGATGGGCGTGGAGGGCGCGGTGCGGCTGTCGCTGCGCAAGGAGCTCGCCGGGCTGCCCGAGGCGGAGGCCGAGGCCCGCGTGCAGCAGGAGGTGGCCGCGCAGATGGCGCGCGGCCGCGCGGTCGAGGTCGCCAGCTACGCCGAGCTGGACGCCGTCATCGACCCCGCCGAGACCCGAGCGTGGATCCTGCGCGCGGCGCGAGCGCGGCCGCGGGGCCGGCGCCCGCGCGCCGGTGGATCGACACGTGGTGATCACCCGGTGATCAGGGCACTCGGGGTCCGCCCCGTCGATGAGCCCGTCGCAGTCGTTGTCGATGCCGTCGGCGCACTGCTCGGGGTGGTCGGGGTGGATGCTCGAGTCGAGGTCGTTGCAGTCCCACGGCGGCGAGTAGCCGTCGCCGTCGAGGTCGATGATCGTGGTGCCGGTGTCGACGCCCGTGCCCGTCGTCGTCCCGGTGCCCGTCGCCGTCCCGGTGTCGGTCGTCGTCCCGGTGTCGGTCGTCGTCGTCCCGGTGTCCGTCGTCCCGGTGTCCGTCGTCGTCCCGGTGTCCGTCGTCGTCCCGGTGTCCGTCGTCGTCCCGGTGTCCGTCCCGGTGTCGGTCGTCGTCCCGCTGTCCGACGTGTCCGGCGGCGTGGTCACCGTGGTGCCCGTGTCCCCCGTCTCCCCGTCGCCCCGGTGGGCGTGTAGTACTGTCGGTCCCGTACCCGTCGTAGGTGCCGTGGCAGGCGGCCAGCACCATCGTGGTCATCGCCCCACCCAGCAGGTTCATCGCCCGCACCACCGAGCTGCCGCGCGTGCGGCAGAACGGGCACGCCTCGTCGGTCGCGCGGTGGTGCCGGCCGCACCGGTCGCACGGGATCAGCTGCATCATCATGTGTCTCCTCGGCCCCCGACCCGACTATAGACACCGCCCCGCAGGACCCGCGAGCCCGATGAGCACCGCGACATCCGTGTCACGGTCTCCCCCGGCCGCGGGTCCGGAGCCGTCGGAGATCCGCGCCTGACCGGCTGGCACGCGGTTCGCAGAGCCATCGCCTCGGAGGAACGATGAAGCAACGTGGACGATGCGCTGTCCCGCTCGCCCTCGCCGCCGCCCTGTCGCTGGGCGGCTGCTGGGAGGTCTCCGGCACCTGCCCCTACGGCACCTGGCCCGTCGACGGCGCCACGGGGGTGCCGCTCGACGCCGTCATCGATCTCCACGCCTCGTCGCCCCTCCCGGCCGACACGCCCAACCTGGCCCGCGCCGTGAGCCTCACCACCGCCGACGGCGCCTCGATCCCCGTCGACGTCGAGGTCCGCGGCGCCACCGTCCGCCTGATCCCGCGCCGCGGGCTGGAGCCCGACACGGACTACACCGCGTGGGGCGTCGACCCGGACGCCGCGCGCAGCGGCCAGTGGTGGGGCGACCTCGAGAACAGCGCCGCCGCCGTGGTCTTCTCGACGGGCGGGCAGCCCGTGGTCCAGTCCGTGGCCCAGCTCGACGACGGCATCGCCGTGATGGCGTTCTCGGAGCCCGTCGACCTCGACAGCCTCGTCGGCGCCGTGCACGCCGCGCCCGGCGTCGCCGTCACCGTCCTCGGCACCGACGACCGCGCCGACACGCTGGTCGAGCTGCAGCTGGACCCCGTCCCCGACGTCCCGCGCCTGCGGCTGACCGAGGGCGCGACCACGCTGGACGGCCGCCCCGTCGCCCCCTCCGGCGGCTGGATCCGCGTCCACCGCTACGCCGATCAGCTCGTGACCACCCACCGCGGGGAGCCTGCGTGCTACTGACGATCTCGCTGCTCTCCGCCGCGCACGCTGCCCCGCCCGAGTGGGGCGACGTGCTGACCGCGCGCACCCCGCGCTCGCCCTACGTCACGGGCGCCGCCACCTGGGCGTCGGGCCGCGACAGCCTGCTGTTCGGCGACCTCCAGGGCGGCGCGCCGCTGTTCTCGCTGCGCGACAAGCCCTTCTCCATGGGGCTCACGGGCAACGCGTCGACGTCCTCGGTGTGGACGTCGGACGGCCGGAGCTTCACCGGCCTGCGCAACGTCGGCCTGTCGCTGTGGTTCACCTTCGGCAACGACGACCCCGACAGCCGCTCCGCGCACTCGGTCGTCGTCGGGATGCGGACGCCCATCGACGACATCGGCACGTCGTGGTTCCTGTACACGCCGAACGAGGTCGGCCAGTGGTTCGTCGTCGCCTACGACGGCTACATCGACCGGGACCGCTTCGACCTGTCGCTCGAGGGGCGTGCTGGGCTCGGCGACGCGCTCGGCGTCGACTGGACCTGGACCACCGTGGCGCTCATCGAGGCGCGCGACGACCTGGCCGTGGCCGTCGGCGGGACGGTGGGGATCCTGCCGTTCGGCAGCGCGGTCGCCGGCCTGCGCTACCGCCCGACCGAGGCCGTGGAGGTGGGCGCAGGGGTCGGCCTGCCGATCCCGCTGTTCGCGTCGGACCGCACGGAGCTCTCGCTGCGCGGCACGGCGGAGATCACCGCGTCCTGGTAGGCCGGGGCGGCCGCGACGTCCGCGAGCTGCGGCGGGGAGCGTGGGATCCGCCACGCCGTGACGTGCAGGATCGCACGGCGGGGTAAGGATCGGGTGTGGGAGTCCCTCCGCACCACCTCCTCGGGATCGCCGCGGACGCCTCGCCCGAGCAGGTGCGCCGCGCGTACAAGCGCCTGGCGCGCCGCCTGCACCCCGACCGCAACCCCGATCCCGACGCCGCGGCGCAGTTCGTGGCGGTCAAGGCGGCGCGGGACGCCATGTTGCGCCGGGCGTCGATGCGCCGCCCGGTGCGCCCGCCCCCGGCGCGGACGGCGACGCCCCCTCCGGCGCGCACGGCCACGCCGCCGCCGGCGCGGACGTCGGAGACGGTGCGGCCGCCGCCGAGCCAGGTCCGCCCCGCCCCGCCGATCGACCTCGAGCCCGCGCCCTACCGGCTGACGGCGGGCGACCTGTGGCGGCCGGCGCTGTACCTGACCGCGGCGATCGTCCTGGCGGTCGCGCTGTGGATGTTCACCACGACGATGCAGCGGGCGGCGTCGATGCTGGGGCCGCCGCCGCGGCCCGCCCCGGTCGAGGACGCCGAGCCGGAGTAGCCCTCAGGGGTGCGCGGCGGCGCCCGTGCGGAACGAGCCCGTCAGCACCCGGGCCCCCACGTCCACCCACGACAGCGCGACCTCCCAGGTGTACTCGGCGTCGGGCTGCAGCGGCGCCTCGGGCACGAGCGCGGCGGTGGCGCGGTTGCGCCCGGCGGCGTCGGCGCCGGGGAGCACGATGCGGTGCGGCACGAGGCCGCCCGGCCCGCGCAGCTCGCTGCGCAGCACGTCCACCTCGAGCGGGTTGTCGCTGCCCGAGCCGAAGGTGTTCGAGCCGAAGGTGAACGACACGGGGAAGCCGGCGACGTCGGGGAGGTCGGCCAGGGCGGGGTCGCCCGGATCCTGCACCCGCCAGGCCGGCGGGACGCCGGTCTGGCCGTCGGCCGGGTAGACGACGGGCCGCAGGCTGTGCGTGCCGCTCGGGAAGGTGGTCACGACCTCGAGGTAGCCGAAGCGCGCGCCGCCCGGGTCGACCCCCTCGGCGTAGCCGGCGGCCTCCCAGCCGGGCGCGAGGAACAGATCGCGCAGGAAGGGGTCGGCGAGGTGGGCGTCGACGAGCTCCGGGCGCGTGTAACCGCCGCCGAGCGGCAGCAGCAGCTCCCAGACGAAGGCGGTGCCCACGTCGCGGACCAGGTAGCCCGAGGTGTAGAGCCGCTCGAGGGCGTCGGCGCCGGTGAAGCCGCGGGTGTCGGGCGCCTCGGCGCGCCAGTCGGCGCCGTGGGGGGTGCCGTGGCGGGCGAGCCAGGCGGCGTGGGCCTCGGCGGCCTCCTGCACGTCGGGGACGATGCGGGCGCCGTCCGCTCCGGCGAACCGGCGGTAGCAGTCGATGCGGCCGATCACCTCGGCGGCCTCGGCCGGCGCGCCGCTGGCGCCGGGCAGGTCGCGGCAGGCGTCGTCGACGCTGTCGTAGCGGGCGCAGGCGAGGGCGGTGAGGAGGAGCACGGGGCCTCCGGGGCGGCGTCCCGTGTAGTGTAATCCGAGGATGTCGGGCGCTACCTGGGAAAGGCGTCCGGCAGCCCGCCGTCCACGGGCAGGACGGCGCCCGTCACCGGCACCCCGCCGCTGGCGAAGAACACGACCGCCCGGCCCACGTCGCTGCCGGTCACCTCCGTCCGCAGCAGGTTGCGCTCGCGGTAGAACGCGGCCAGCGCCGCCGGGTCGGTCGGATCGAGGCCGCGCGCCCGCGCCCGGTCGGGCCCGATCTCGGCCCACAGGCCCGACCGCACGGGTCCCTCGGCGAACACGGCGTCCGGCGCGACGAGGTTGACCCGCACCCGCAGCGGGGCGAGCTCCAGCGCCGCCACGCGCGCCAGCTGGTGCGCGGCCGCCTTCGACGCCGAGTACGCGCCGAACGCCGCCCCCGGCGCCGCGACGTTCTTCGTCGACACGAGCACCACGTCGCCGCCGACGGCCGGGCCCAGCCGCGCGAAGGTGCGGGCCGCCGCGCGCAGCGTCCGCAGCGTGCCCTGCGCGTTCACGTCGAAGGCGCGGGCCACCTCGGCGTCGTCGAGCGCCTCGAGCCGCCCGGGCACGGCCACGCCGGCGTTCGCCACCACGAGATCGGCCCCGCCGAACGCGGCCGCTGCCACGTCGAACGCGGCGTCGACCGAGGCCGTGTCGGTCACGTCGGCGGGCTGCAGCACCAGGCGGGGCGAGGCGCCCACCACCTCCTGCAGGCGGGCCAGCGCGGCGGGGTCGGCGTCGGTCGCGACGACGTGGGCGCCGGCCGCCAGCAGCTGCCGCACCACGCCGAGCCCGATGGCCCCGCCCGCGCCGGTGACCAGCGCCACCCGCCGCGCCAGGGGCGGCTCCTGGCCGCGCCCGAGCTTGCGCTGCTCGAGCGACCAGTACTCCATCTCGAACAGCTGCGGGTCGGGCAGGGGCGCCACCGGGCCGAGCCCGCCCGCGCGGCGCACCAGCGCCACCGTGTGCTCGGCGATGTCGGCGACGGCGCTGGCGGCGGCGGCCGTGGCGCCCACCGTGAACAGGCCCACATCGCGCACCCAGACGGCGCGGGGCAGGGGATCGAGCCGGGTGTAGGCGCCCGGATCGGCGCCGGCGCAGGCCTCGAAGTAGGCGGCCTCGCCGCGGGCGAAGGCGGCCAGCGCGTCGGGGAGCGCCTCGGCGCCGTCGACGACCAGGCCGCGGCGCTTGGTGCGGATCGTGTGGTCGGGGGTCAGCGGCCCCCGGGCGACGTGATCGGCCAGGTCGGGGTCGCTCGCCAGCGGCGTGGGCCGGTGGGCGACGATCCAGCGCCGCCCCTGCGGATCCGCCGCCGACAGCGCGCCCCGCAGGGCCACCGCCACGGGCGCCGCGTCGCGGCGGCCCGCCACGGCCACGCTGGCGGGCGCGCGGCCGTCGAGGTGGCGCTCGGCCAGGGTCACCAGCGCGACGTGGCGGCGGTAGCTCTCCTCGGCGGTGGCGCCGAAGGTGAACAGCCCGTGGTGCAGCAGGACCAGGCCCTCCACGCCGGGGTGCGCGTCGTAGACCTCCGCGGCCACCTTCGACAGGTCGAAGCCCGCCTTCACGTACGGCACGATCGCGACGCGGTCGCCCAGCGCCCGCTGGACGTGCTCGGCGCCGTCTGCCCGGTTGGTCAGGCCGAGGATCGCGTCGGCGTGGGAGTGGTCGACGACGCGGTCGGGGAGGAACGCGTGGAGCAGCGTCTCGATGGACGGGTCGGGGGCGTCGCTGCGGAGCCGGTGCGCGCGCAGGGCCTCGACCATGTCTTCGTCGGTGAGGGTGTCGAGCTGTCGCAGGCGCTGCACGAAGGCGAGCGACACCGGCGTGAACCCCTGGGGCTCGATCGTCGCCAGGTCCCAGCCCGACCCCTTCACGAACAGCGCGGGGACGTCGTCCCCGAGGAGGTCGGTGCGTTCGCCCTCGATGGAGCAGTTGCCGCCGCCGTGCAGCACGAGGTCGGGGTCGGCGCCGATCAGCCGCGCCGAGTAGGTGCGCAGCGCCAGCGCCTCGCCCCACCGGGGCCCCCAGCGATCGACCGCTGCTGCGGCGTCCTCGTCCGACCAACGATCCTGCATCTGCCCCTCCGGCCCACCGTGACCCGCGCGGCGGGGTATGGTAGCGTCCCTCCATACCCAGAGGGGGTCCAGATGGCCGTCACCGCTGCCTCGTTCCTCGCGTTCGCGCTGTGGACGGGGTGCACCAGCGCCCCGGTGTTCAACCAGATCACCGACGTCACGGTGCAGACGCAGGGGCCCGGGGGCATCGCCCGACAGGCTCTCGAGGGCGAGAAGCTCGAGCGGGCCACTCGGTGCCTGTACCGCACCGAGGAGATCCGGAACGAGGAGTCGAAGAAGGACCCGCTGCAGGAGATCCTGCTGATCCAGGTGAAGGACCGGTATGCCGACCGCGTGTTCGAGTTCTACACGGACGAGAACATGAAGGGGAACAAGGGCAAGTACTACCGGAACGGCTGCATCTTCCAGATCATCAAGGGGCCGTGAGCGCGGTGCCGTGAGCGCGGTGCCGTGAGCGCGGTGCCGTGAGCGCGGTGCCGTGAGGGCCGGGACCCGCTCGGCCGGTCAGCCGGTCAGCGCCGCCCGGATCCCGTCGGCGATGCCGATGTCGCCGTAGTGCCAGCCCGCGAACCGGATGTGCGCGTGGTCGTACGGCGCCGGCAGCCCCCGCAGCGACCGCAGCCACCGCGACGTCCCAGGCGGGTACTGCGGGATCCCCGGCAGCGCATGCGCCACGTGCACCATCACGGGCGGCGCCTCGATGCCCTGCACCTGGTGCAGCACGTCCTGCGCCCGCGCCACGATCGCCTCGTCGGGCAGCAGCGCGGCCTGCGGGTCGCGCGCCCCCCCGGCCATGATCCGCACCAGGTGGTGCCCGGCCGGCGCATGCCCGGGGAAGGTGCCCGACACCCACAGGCAGCCGAGCACGTCGCGCCGCTCGGCGGCATGCACGAGCCAGCCGAAGCCCGCGAGCCCCCGCGGCACGTCCTCGGCCCGGTAGCCGAGGTGCACGGCGACGACGGGCGCCCGCGGGATGGGCGGCGGTGACAGCGGCAGCCAGCGCCCGGCCACCTGCGGGTCGGCCGTGACCACCAGCTCGTCGACCTCGGTGGCGCCGGTGCGGTGGAGCACGCGGAGGCGCTCGCCGGCGGGCTCGATCCCCGTCACGGCGTCGGACAGGCGCACGGCGTCGCCCAGCGCGCCCACCAGCGCCGCCACCAGCTCGGCCAGCCCGCCCGGGAAGGTGAAGGAGCCCTTCGGCGCCACCGACGTCGCCCGCAGCGCCCCGCCCACCAGGCTCCCCTCCTCCTGCTCCCACCGCCAGAAGCGGGGCATCGCGCTCGCCATCTCGAGCTTCGTCGGGTCGCCGGCGAAGATCCCCGCCACCAGCGGGTTGCCCAGGGTGTCGGCCGCGCGCGGGCCGATGCGGCGGGCCAGGAACGCCGCCACCGTCTCGTCCTCGTCCTGCCCCTTCGGCACGAGCGGCTCGGCGAAGATCCGCATCGCCCCCGCGGCGCCGAGCATGGGCAGCCGATGCAGGCCGAGCGGGCCCGGCAGGGCCACGAGCTCGCCGCCGTGGAGCAGGTAGCGCCGCTTGGCGTCGGGGCTGGCCGTGACGACGCGATCGAGCAGCCCGAGCGCCGCGAGCAGCTCGCGCACCTCGGGCGCGCCGCCGCGGATGGAGGCGGGACCGTGCTCCACGAGGAAGCCGTCCACCGACTCGGACCGGATCGCTCCGCCCGCGCGCGGCTGCGCCTCGAACACGACCACGTCGTGTCCATGCTGTTGCGCCCGCAGCGCAGCGGTGAGGCCGGTCACGCCGGCCCCGATCACCCCGACCCGCGTCACTAAGAGTCGCTACCGCCCCGGCACCGCGGCCTGGATCGGCGCCTCGACGCCGACCTGGGCGCCTTCGGGCCGATCGGCCTCCGCCGAGGCGCCGAGGACGGCGCCGAGCAGCAGGAAGCCGCCGCACAGGATGAGGAACGTGGCGAAGAGGGCGCTCGGGCTCTCCTCGTGCTTGACCGTCAACGAGCGGGCCATGCTTGAATCCCGGGGGTGAGGGGTCGCGGGGCGGCGGTCGGTGGAGGCGTCGCGGCTTGTCTTGATGCTACGACGAACGCTGCGGGTGGTCCAACGGCGTGATACCGTCCGCAACCAGCCGGGCCACGAGATCGGCGAGCGGAACCTCGACTTGCTCGCCCGAACCGAGGTTCTTGAGCGTCACCGCCCCGCGGGCCGTCTCGCCCGGCCCGGTGATGACGACGAACGAGATGCCTGCTGCATCCGCGTGTTTCAGCTGCGCACGAAGTTTCGACGCCCCGGCGTACAAATCTGCGCGGATCCCGGCCCCCCTGAGGAGCGCCGCGGCGCGCGCTGCAGGTTCGGGGTTCTCCGGGTCGAATACGGCGACCAGCACCTGGGCGGCGTCCTGGCGGGGCGGGAGCATGCCGTGCTCCTCCATGACCGTCAGGATCCGCTCGAGGCCGAACGAGATGCCGACCGCCGGCACCTGCTGCTTGCCGAACACCCCGATGAGGCGGTCGTAGCGGCCGCCGGCGCCGAGCGAGCCGACCTTCGGCGTCTCGACCTCGATCTCCCAGATGGGGCCCGTGTAGTAGTCGAGCCCGCGCGCGAGCGACGGGTCGATGCGGATCACGCCCTCGGGCACCCCGAGGGCCTCGGCGAGCGAGACCACCCGCACCAGCTCGTCGAGCGCGGCGCCGGCCCCCTCGACCCCGCCGAGCGCCTCGCGCAGGCCGGCGATCACCTGCGCCCGCTCACCGCGGAGGCCGAGGATCGCCCACAGGCGCTCCAGCGCCTCGCCCTGGAGGATGCCCCGGTCGGCGAGCTCGGCCGCCACGCCCTCGCGCCCGATCTTGTCGAGCTTGTCGACGGCGACGAACATCCCGAGCTCCTGCTCGGGCCCCACACCGCACGCGCGCGCGGTGGCCGAGAGCAGCCGCCGGTCGTTGATCCGGATGGCGTAGTCCCGGAAGCCGAGCGTGGCGAACGCGTCGCCCGCGACCGCCAGGCACGAGGCGTCGGCCAGCGGCTCGGTGCTGCCCACCACGTCGCAGTCGCACTGGTAGAACTCGCGGAACCGCCCCTTCGCCGGCCGATCCGCGCGCCACACCGGCGCGATCTGCCAGCGCTTGAACGGCAGCCGCAGCCCCGGGTTCATCGCGACCACGCGGGCCAGCGGCACGGTGAGGTCGTAGCGCAGCGCGAGGTCGACCTCGCCGCGCTCGCCGCCCTCGCCGCGCTTCAGGATCTGGAAGATGAGCCGCTGACCCTCCTCGCCGTACTTCCCGGTGAGGGTCTCGATGCGCTCGAACGCCGGGGTGTCCAGCGGATCGAAGCCGTGCCGGGCGAAGACCTCGCGCAGCCGGTCGATCACCGCGTGTCGCGCCGCCGCCTGCTCGGGCAGGAAGTCGCGCGTACCGCGGGCCAGGTTCACCATGACGTTCGCCTCCGCGAGGGATGTAGCGCGCGGCGGCGATCGCGTCCCTCGCCGTCAGCCGCCCGCGGCGATCCGCCCGTCGAGGGCGGTCATCGCGCGCTCGTAGCAGCCCACCCAGGCCGGGCGCACCTTCTTGTAGAAGACGCCGCGGAACGGCCACTTCGGCTCCGACAGCGGCGTGCGCAGCGTCACCTCGGTGCGCCCGTCGCCGAGGTCGTGGTACTGCACCTGCGTGAACCAGCCGCGGTTGCCGAGGTGCTCGGTCTCGAAGACCACGCCGGGCTCGTCGCGCTGGATGGCGCCGTAGCGGTGCCGGCGCAGCGGGCCGAAGGTGTACGTCGCCTCGGACTGCGCGCCGACCCCGGTGGACGGCTCGTAGATCTGCCAGTCCGTGGCGCAGTCGGGCGGCAGGATGGCCTGCCAGTCGTGCCAGTCGTCGAGGACGGCGTGGATGGCCTCGGGGGACGCCGTGAACGTGCGGGTGACGGTCACGTCGGCCGGGCCGTCGACGGCCAGGGCAGCGGTTGCGACCACGGCCAGGAGCATCTCCACCTCCGCGCCTGCCGGGCAGGCTCAGGCGCCGTAGCCCGCCTCGCGCAGCCAGGCGACCGTGCGCGCGGTGCCCTCGGCCAGCGGCACGCGGATCCGGTAGCCGAGATCCCGCTTCGCGGGCGCCATCGAGTACCAGTGGCTGCGCGCCATGGCCACGGCCATGAACCGGGTCATCCGCGGCTCGCCGCCGAGCAGCTTGTGCCCGAACTCCATGACCGCGCCGAGCCCCGCAGCGGTGCGCATCGACACCTTCTTCGTGACCGGCGGCAGCCCGAGCTGCTGCAGCACGTCGTTGACCCAGTCCCACAGCACGACCGGCTCGTCGTTGCTGATGAAGTAGGCCCTGCCGGCGCACGGCGCGCTGGGATCGCGCAGGGCGTCGGCAGCGTCGAGGTGCGCGCCGGCCGCGTTGTCGACGTAGGTAAGGTCGACCTTGTTGGTGCCATCCCCCACGATCCGCAGCGAGCCGGCCTTGGCCCGCTCGATGACCCGGGGCACGAGGTTCGTGTCGCGCGGCCCGATCACGAGGTGCGGGCGCAGCGACACGGTGCGCAGGCCCTCGCCGTTGGCGGCCAGCACGGCCCGCTCCGCCCGCGCCTTGGTCTCGCCGTAGGCCGACTCCCAGCGGGCCGGGTACGGCGCCTCCTCGATGCCCTCGGCGTCGTGGGCGTAGCCGATGACGGAAGGGGTGCTCGTGTAGACGAGCCGGCCGACCCCCTCGGCCTTGCACGCCGCGATCACGTTGCGCGTGCCGTCGACGTTGATGCTCGCGTACTCCTCCGCCGGCCCCCACGCGCCCGCCTTGCCGGCGACGTGGTGCACGACGTCGACCCCGCGCACGGCGTCGCGCACGCTCTTGGCGTCGCGCAGGTCGACCTGCCGCCCGACGGCGCCGAGCGCCTCGACCTCGGGGTAGGTGCCCCGCGCGACGAACCGCACCTCGTCGCCGCGCTCGAGCAGCAGCTCCACCACCCGGCGCCCGAGGAAGCCCCCGCCGCCCGTCACCAGCACGACCTCACCCATGCGCCCGCCCCTGCTGCGCCGCGCCCCGGGTGGGCACCCGCGCGACGCGGTCGCGGGCCCACACCACCAGGTCTTCGCGGCGGATCTTGCTGTTGTGCCGCGCGTCGGTCGGGAAGGCCGGGTGGGGGAGGAAGGCCGAGATGACGCCCTCCACCGCCGTGCCCCGCGCCAGCGCCCGCAGCGCCTCCTCGGTCTGGCCGTCGTAGATGCGGCCGGGCTCCATCTCCACGCACAGCACGGCCTGCTGCGCGCCGGGCTCGCCGAGCCCGATCAGCGCCGTGCGGAACACGTCGGGGTGCTCGTTGAACACGCCCTCGACGGCGTCGGCGCCGAGCACCCGCCCGCCCGTGAGCACCACCCGCTGCGCCTTGCGGCCGCAGAACCACAGCCGGCCCTCCTCGTCGAGGACGCCGAGGTCGCCCATGCGGTGCAGCACGCGGTCGCCGTCGCGGATCTTCGCAGCGACGTTCGCCTCCGGCGCGTCCTTGTACTCGGGCGACACCACGAGGCCGCCCGCCACGATCTCGCCGAGCTGCCCGGGCGGCAGCGCCAGGTCGTCGCGCCACTGCGCGATGGGCTCGTCGCTGATGCCGATGACGCGCAGCCAGACCCCGGGCGCCACCCTGCCGACGCAGGTGCCGTGGCCCTTCGCGGTCTGCGCCCAGGTCTCGCCCAGCACCTCGGCCGTGCCGATGGTGGACAGCGGCATCGCCTCGGTCGCGCCGTAGGGGGTGTGGACCTCGGTGCCCTCGGGCAGGATCTGCTGCATGCGCCGGTGCAGGTAGGCCGGGATGGCCGCCCCCACGGTGAGCACGACCTTCAGCGAGTCCGGCAGCCGCTCGCCGTGGTCGACGCACCACCGGCTCAGGTTCTGCCAGATGATCGGGCTCGCGAACGCGATCTCGGGCTGCTGGTCGCGCAGCGCGGCGAGCACGGTCTCGGGGCGCGCCGAGGCGGGCCGGCTGTAGTCGATGGCCGGCAGGATCGAGGTGAGCCCGAGGCACAGGTCGAACACGGCGAAGCCCGCGAACGGCTGCAGGTCGGCCTGGCCGGGCTGCAGGTCGAACAGGCGCTGCAGCGACCCCACCTGCTCGGCGAACATCGCCTGGCGGCTCGACACGCCCTTGGCCGTGCCGGTGGAGCCGCTGGTGAACAGGATCGCCGCCTCGTCGTCGGCGTCGAGGTCGACGACGGGGAACGGCTCGGGCGAGGGCTGGTGGCAGCCCGCGAGCGTGGCCCCGCCCCAGAACCAGCGCCGGCCGGCCGTGATCACCACCTCGACCGAGGCGAAGGCGCGCCGCGCCCACAGCACCCGCACGGCGTGGACCGCGGGCAGCGCGATCATCGCGCGGGCGTGCGTCCGCTCGATGCAGGTGAGCAGCGCCTTCACGCCCATGCCGGGGTCGAGCACGACCGGGACGGCGCCGAGCTTGAACAGCCCGAACAGCGCGCCGTGGTAGTCGAGGTGGGGGCGGAACAGCATCAGCACGCGGTCGCCGCGCCGGATGCCCGCCTGCAGCCCGCGCGCCCAGGCGTCGCTGTGTGGTCGAGCCTCGGCGTAGGTCCAGGTCTCCTGGCGCGGCGCGGCGGTCGGTGGTGCCCGCGGCCGGGCAGCGCAGCGCCGGGTGGTCCGGCTGCGCCGCGGCGTGCCGCTGCATCAGCCGGGCGACGTTGTACCCCGCCATCGCGTGCCCTCCGAGGCGCGACCTAACGTGGCGCGCTGCGCTCGACCCCTCGCGTTCCGCCGAGCACCCGGGCGATGGCGCGCCCGTCGCCGGTGAGCAGCACGGGCTCGGCCCGCGCGACCCCCAGCGCCGCCAGCGCGTCGACCGCGCGGTGCACGCCGGTCAGCTGGTTGCTCGCGCCGCCGCCGCCGACCCGCAGCGGCGCCCCGAGCTTGACCTCGATGGCCCAGGTCCGCCGGTGCTCGCGGCGCGGCGCCGACATGTCGACGGCCACGAAGTCGCCGCAGCGCGCCTGCTGGTCGGTGCGCTGCCACAGCTGCGGGAGGGCGTGCAGGAGCGCGCGCCAGCGGCGCTCGTCGGGCGACAGGGCGAAGCGCCAGGCGGTGTGGTGGTGGATCGCGGCGGGCAGGGCGCGCGCGAGGACCTGATCGAACGAGCAGCGCCCGCGCACGAAGGCGGCACGCCGACGACGACGGGCACGGGTGGCACGGGGATCCCGGGGACATGGGCACAGAGGCACAAGGTGCCGATCAGCGCGCGCGATCGCGGCGGGTTCGGCGCCCGAGCCCGCTTCCGTGCACGCCCAAGGGAGACCTCCTCGGTCGGTCCTCGCCTTAACGGACAGTCGCGCTGCAGCCAGGCGGAACGAGATCGACGGGTGCCGCTCCGACGGCATCGCCGTCATCCGGTAGGCGGTGCCGGCGGCGCGCTGTTGAACGCCCAGCAGCCTGCCGCGGGCCACCGGCGGCCCGGCGCGTCGTCGGCGACCTCGGGACCCGCCAGTTGCCGTCGGCGTCGACG
Organism: Myxococcota bacterium; assembly: GCA_041389545.1. Lineage (GTDB taxonomy): Bacteria > Myxococcota_A > UBA796 > UBA796 > JACKER01. The sequence continues at coordinate 20,326 of JAWKRQ010000034.1, forward strand.
GGCAGCCTGTCGGGGACGAACGGATCGAGGACCAGTCCAGGTGTTGCCTGCGAGCCTGCGCACGCTGCATGGCCCCTGGTCGATGCGATAGCTGCGACCGACAGCTACATCTGCGGCCGGTTGCTGCGCATGTTGCACCAGGTGTCCTCGAACACCGGCGCCCCAGGGGTACGGGCGCCCGTCCACGCCGCGGGCGGCCTTCCCACTCGAGCCTCGCCGGGCGCGCCGCCAGGCCGGCCCAGGCGGCGCAGGCGCGGGCGTCGTGCCACGTCACGTCGAAGACGGGCCAGTCGGGCTCGCGCAGGTGGCCGTCCTCGTCGGGCACGAGCCGGAAGCGGCCGCCGTCGAGCGCCATGCCGCCCGTCGGGACGCGCGCGTGCGCCTCCTCGGCGCGGCCCGCCGCGACGAGCGCGTCCAGGAAGCGCAGGTACTCGGCGTTGGTGACGGGGAACCGCCGGATGACGAAGCCGTCGACCCAGCGGGTGCAGGGCCGCATCCCGTCGCGCTTGGTGCGCTCCTCGGTGCCGAACTGCGCCCAGCCGGCCGGGACGTAGCGGTCGTCGGGGTCGAGGGGGCCGGGCAGGGCCAGGGCGCCGCCGAAGCCGTGCGCGTCGACGCTCGGTGGCGCCCGATCCGACCGGCGCGCACCGGCGCGTGGTCCGGGTGCGTCAGCAGCACGACGGTCGCCGCTCGACGGGGACCCGCTCCAGCGGCGTGCGCCCGAGGACGGCGACCCGGCGCGGACACCAGCGGCGCGCCCGCGTGTCGACGGCGTACAGCGGCGCGCGCCGGGCGGGTCGGCGCAGGGTGAGGGCGCCCAGGCCCCGGCACGGCGGTGGCGTGCTCGCCCCGGTCGCGGGACCCGGAGCCAGGAGAGCGCGCGGCTCGGCGCTGGATCGTCAGCAAGGCCTCGAGGGCCAGGTGCTGGCGCTGCGCGGTCAAGAGCGCCCAGACGGCCTGGTGCGCGCCTCGCGCTCGGCGAGCCGCAGCGCCTGCAGCATGCCCACCTCGACCCGGCTCGCCTCGTCGTCGAGGTCGCGGCCCGATCTCGTCGTCCCACGCGGGCTGCTTCTGCGCGGCGGGGGTGACAGCGACGATGCCGCCAGCGCCGCGGCGCGCTCCCGCAGGCGCGTGGCCTCGGCGCGCAGGCGATCCACCTCCGGCGCCGCCGTCGCGCCTCGACGAGCAGCGCCTCCGCCTGCTCGACCGCGCGGACCCTGTCGAGGAAGCCGAGCAGGGCGTCGGCCACCTCGGCGCAGCTCGGGAACTGCGCGGCCGGGTCGCGGGCCATCGCGCGGGTCGCGATACGAGCTCCTCCGCCGCTCATGGCGGGGGCGGGCTGGCGCGCGCACCTGCGCGAGCACCGCCTCGGGCGCGCCGCGGTGGGCGGTGCCCCGCGAGCACGTGGTATGGAGCGAGCGCGCTCGGTCGGCTGGTCGGCGCTGCCGTCGAGGAGCCTCGGGCGCTGAGTACGCCGGCGTCCCGAGCACGCCGACGCCGAAGCCGAGCAGCCGCACTCGCCGTACGCGCCGATCACCACGTTGCGGGGCTTCACGTCCCGGTGGACGACGCCGCTCGCGTGGGCGTAGGCGAGGCCCTGGGCCACGGAGGCGACCGCCGCGACGAGCCGCCGCAGCCGGGTCCCGCCGGAGATCGCCGAAAGGCTCCGCTTCCTCGACCTCCTCCATCGTGAAGATGCGGGCCGTCGTCGGTGGTGCCGACGTCGTGGACGGTGACGATGGCGGGGTGCCGCAGCCGTGGCGCCGCGCGGGCCTCCCCCAGCAGGTCGACGCCGCGCCCGGCGTCGCGGAGCAGCTTGAGCGCGAGCGTGCGCTGCAGGACGGTGTCGCGCACCCGCCAGACCTCACCGGTGCCGCCGCGGCCGAGCGGCGCCAGGCGCTCGTAGCGCTCGTCCAGCGCCGCGGGCGCGGTCGGGAGGGGCGTCGGCGCGCGCGGGAGCGACGGCGTCGCCAGGGAGAACGTCTGGACGCCGAGGACCTCGTCGAGCAGGTCGCGGATCGCGTCGGTCGCGCGGTCGTCGAGGTCGAGACGATCGCGGATCTCGTCGATTCGGGCCTGCAGGCGAGGGTCGGGCATGCGACAGGATAGACGGGGCTCCGCATGAGTGCACCGCAGAACATGGCCCAGGTCCGGATCGTCGCCGAGGGCGTCCTGTGGCGCGTCTCGGTGGGCGACGGGCGGAGCCCGCCGGTCGAGGGCACCCTGCCCGCCGGCGTCCCGCCGCTGGCGCCGCCGCGCTCGCGGGTGATGGTCGCCGGCTCCGACGCGGCGATGGCCAGCGCGGAGAACGCGTTCGCCGCAGCGCTGATCGAGCGCCTGTCCGCGGCGGGGCCGGCGTGGGCCCGCCTGCAGCAGCTCCGCGGCCGGGCCGAGGCAGCGGGGCAGCCGCTGGTCGTGATGCTCGACGCCGAGCCGGCGGACGCGCCGTGGGAGCTCCTCTCCGTCGGCGACGGGCCCATCGAGGCCGTCGGCACCGGTGTCGTCGCGCGGTGGGCGCCCGGGGCCGCCGACGCGCGGCCCGTCTGCCCGACCGCCGCCGTGTGGGTCGAGGGCGACGACCCGGCGACGCAGCGCGCCGCCGCCGCGGCCCACCGCTTCGTCTGCGACGGCGGGCTCGAGCTCGTGGCGCTCGACGACGCCCCGTCCGTGCTGTGGCTCGTCGCCCCCGGGCAGACGGCGGAGCGGGCCCGCGAGGTGGCCGTGGGGGGCGGCGGGGCGGGCGCCTCCGCGGTCTCGGCGGCGCTGGCGCCGGCGCTGGCGAGCGCGTCGCTCGTCGTGGTGGCCGTCTGCCACGGGGGCACCCCCACGCCGCTCGCCACGATGCGCTGGTCGGCGCGATCCTCGCGGCCGGCGTCCCGGTCGTGCTCGCGCCGTCGCAGGCGGGTGCCGGTGGAGCTGCTCGAGCGCTTCGCCGGCGGCATGGCCCGGCGGTGCGCCGCGGTGCGCCGCTCACGCGTCGTCGCCGACGGTCGCCGGGCGGTCGGGCCTGGGCCGCCCGCACCCGCTGGCGCGCTGGACCGCCATGCGCTGCCACGCCTCTTCGTCCGCCGCGCTCGGAGCGGTGCTGCGCCGGGACTTCTGGTGGCCCGACACCTGGCCGCCCGCGGCCACGCGCCGGCGACTGGCTCGACGCCGCCCACACCGACGCGCGCCGCCGCAGCGACGGCTACGTGGCTCGATCACCTCCGGGCCCTCGCCGGCCCGAGGGCGGCGGCCCCGTCACCGCGGCGGTGCGCCGCGCGGCGCGTGGCTCGTCCCGTACGAGAACGCCAGCGCCCTGCTCCCAGCCGCAGCCGACGGGCACCACGCTGCCGCTCCGCCGCGGATGGCCCGCATCGGCGCGCGCCTCGGCGCCGACTTCGACCTGGACGCGCTCAGCGCCGAGGATCCTCGCCGAGATCGGCGGCGCCGGCGTGGCGCTGCGCAGCCTCGGCGAGGCGTCGGACACGCTGGGCGACACGCTCGACAGCCCGGCCGGGGTCGGCGCGGTCGACCTCGAGGTGCTGGGCGGCCCCCACGACCGGCCGCCGGCTCGACGTGTCCGAGGGCGACACCATCGGCGCGCCGGCGGCGACGCCCGCGTCGTGCTCTACGAGGGCACGCGCCTGACCGACCGCCACCTGTCCCGCCGCCACCTCACCTGGCGCGCGGGCGCGCTGCACAGCGTCCGCCCCCTGCGCGTCCTGGGGCCCGCCGGCCCGCGCGATCGCGCAGCCGCTGCAGGTCGGCGACCTCGTGGAGGTCACGCAGGCCACGCGCCTCCGCGCGGTGCGGCGTGGCTGAGAGCCTGACCCTCGACGGCTGGCGATTCGCTCACGACCTCCCCCTGGCGCGCGCTCGTGCTCGACGCCGCCGCCGCTCCCGTGCCCGCCCGGCCCGGCGAGTCCGACGCCGTCGCGCTGAGCCGGCTCTCGGCGATCGGCGCCCGCCTCGCCGAGGCGCGCGAGGCCTGGGCGCGCGCCGCGTACCCCGCGCAGCCCGCCGACGAGCGGGTCGCGGCGATGTGGAGGGCGACCGGGCGCGGCGCGCAGGGCAGCTTCGCCCACCAGGGCGCCTGGCAGCAGCTCCTCGCGCGGCCCGTGGTGGCCGCCTTCCGCCAGGCGCTGTCGACCCGGCCGCTGCCGCCCCACGTCCGGGACCGCGCGCTCGGCGACCTGCGCGACACGCTGTTCTACCAGCTCGTCGGGGGGCAGGGCTTCGCCGAGCTCGCCGCGTTCACGCTCGAGACGGCGCCGGGCGGCCCGGTGGCGCCGCTGTTCGACGTCCTGTCCGAGAGGAGCCGCAGCCGCGCGGCCCGCTGCGTCTCGGCGCGCGGGCACTGGCCGCAGACCCTGGCCCTGGCGCTGCCCGCGGCCGGCGCCACCGAGCGGGCGCTGCTCGTGCAGGCCGACCCGCGCGACCCCGAGGACTGGATCGAGCTGCACTGCGCGCTGCGCCTGCTCGCCAGCTGGGCCGAGAGCCCCGGCGACGACGACCGCGACTGGTCCATCGTCACCCAGAACCAGGGCCGCTCGCGCGGGCGGCTGCGCGCACTGGCCGCGAGCGAGCCCGCTGCCGCCCTCGCCGAGCGGGTGGCCGCGCTGCCCGCCCTCGCCGAGCGGACCCGCGCCGCCGCCCGCCGCTGGGCGTGGTCCTGGGCCTGGGAGGCGCTCGCCACCGACTTCGCGTTCGACCTCGACCGCCCCGTGGTGCGCCCGTGCGTGGCCGAGGCCGGGGTGGCCGCCCTCGAGGCCGAGGAGCTGGAGATCGTCGAGACGTGGCTGCTGCTCGTCATCCTGCGGGGCCGCGGCGACACCGTCCGCCGCTGGGCCGCCGAGGGCCGGGGCGACAGCGACGGCACCTGGGGCCGCCTGCTCCTCGAGCTGCCGGCCGATCTGCGCGAGGCGGACGGCGGCCTCGCCCGCGTGCGCGCGGCCCTGGCGGCCGGCTGGGACGCCCGCGTCGCGTCGGTCGCGCCCGTCCTGCGCCGCGTCGCCGGGCTGAGCGAGGGGCGCGCGCTCAAGCGAGCGTTCTGGGACGTCGTCGGCCCGGCGTGGCACGTCGCGGTGGCCCACCCGCGCGCCGGGTTCCCGACGTTCGTCCGCAACGCCCGGGACTGGGTCGCGCGCGGATCGGAGACCGGGGGCCCATTGCCTCCTGGGGGCGAGGCGTGAAGACCATCTCCGACCGACTCCTCCGACAGTACCTCGCCGGCGCCCTCGAGCCGCCCGCCCAGGAGCGCATCGAGCGCGCCCTGCGCGACGTGGACGGGCTCCGCGAGCGGATGGCTGCCCTGCTCGCCACCTCCCTCCCGGAGCCGCGCGCGAGCTGGGTGATCCCGCCGCCGGGGGCGCCGCGCGGGCTCACCGCCACCGCCGAGCCCGCCGCCTTCATGGGCGAGCCCGAGGCGGGCTGGACGGTGCTGTGGCTCGACGTGGACGACGCGCAGCTCGACGCCCGCCCGGTCGTGCTCGAGCGCGCGGGGGCCGACTGGGAGGTGGTCTTCCCGCTGACCGAGGACGAGGTCGTGCCGCTGCGCGCGCTCCACCGCGAGGGGGGGCGCACGCGGCTCGACGTCGACACGTCACGCGCTCGGCGTGTCGCGGTGGTGCTGGTGCCGTCCGACCGCCCCCTGGACCTGACCCTGCCCGACCCCGAGCGGTGGGCGGCGGTGATCGCGTCGGTGCAGGCCGGCGAGCTCCCCGTCGTCGCGCTCGCGGTCCCCCCGGAGGCCCGATGAAGTCCCTGCCCCAGATCCCCGCCCTCGCGCTCGGCGTGCTCGTCTCGGGCGTGGCGGCCGCCGGCGTCATCGCGACGGACGCACGGACGGTGTGCCTCGGCGCCGCTGGGCCCTACCTGGCGGAGCCCGGGAAGGGGTGCGAGGACGAGACGCTCGGGCGGACCGTCGGTACCAACTTCGTCACGCCGCACGCCGAGGCCCTGGGCGACCACCCCTGGGCGTACGTGCTGCGCTTCGACGACGGCAGCGGGCAGGGCGCCATCCGCCAGATCGACGGGACCTCGCTGTTCGAGGTCCGCGTCACGGGCCTCACGGAGGTCGACGAGGCGCAGTTCGCCGTGGTCGACCTCGACGACGACGGGATCACCGACGCGCTCTTCTACGACTCCGCCGGCCACCTCGACGTGTACTACGACTTCGACCTCGGCGGGCAGCCGGTCCTGACGGCGCCCGACGCGACCATCGCCGTGGACGACCCCGTGGTCATGGACGCCTGGGAGGACCTCGGGGTGGACGTGCTCCAGGTCTGCATGGGCGACGGGTCCTGCCCCAAGCTGTCGCAGGTCGTCCGGGGCGAGGAGCCGGGCAGCCTGTAGGCGGCCCTACGGGCAGCGCGATCCGGCACCCGTCGGGTCGTCGACGGCCACGCGGCGCTCGCCGGCGACCCGGTCGGCCAGCACCTCGTGGTACGACGCCCCGTCGACGCGCACGCCGAAGAAGGCCACGTCGTCGTCGGTGACGGTGTGGCGCCCGCAGGCCGCGCCGTGCAGCGCCATCTCCGGGCGCTCCTGCGCGAGCAGGGCGAGCGTGGCGGCGCTCCAGGCGGCGTAGTCGTCGAGGGTGCCCACGGGGACGGACTGCTGCAGGACGGCGTCGAACAGGTCGTGGTGGACGGCGGCCGCGCCGGGCAGCCGCTCGCGCAGCACGGTGGCCAGGTCGAGGCAGCGCCACGGCTCGGCGTCGTGGGCCGCGAGGCAGGCGGGCTCGAGCGGCGTGGCCCACAGGCCGAGCGCGATGTCGGCGTAGCGCTCGCGCAGGTCGGCCTCGACGGCGTCGCGCGCGTCCGGCGGCAGCACCTCGGGGTCGGGCGAGAAGGCGGCGTCGGCGGACACGACCACCTCGGCGTCGGGCAGCGCGTCGACCACGCGCCAGGCGCGCAGCAGGGCGCCGTAGCCGCCGGCGGAGGCGCCGTTGAGCACGACGAGCCGGGCGTCCGACAGCGGGGGCGGGGCCGCGGCGCCGTCTTCGGGGGCGACCCCGTCGAGCAGCGCGTCCAGCACGGCCTGCACGATGCCGTCGCCCTGCAGCGCGACGGTGTAGGCGCCGACGTCGGGGTCGTCGAAGGCGTGGGCGGCGACGGTGCCGAGCCACAGGTCCGACGAGCAGTAGTGCACGCGCACCTGGTTGTAGCCGGCGAAGGCGTTGGCGGCGCGCGGGGAGGCGATGCCGTGGCCCTCGACGGCCAGCGGCGCCCACGCGCTCGACATGTCGGAGGCGTCGTAGGGCGGGGTACCGCCGCACCAGCGCGCCGCGCACTCGGCGGCGGTGCGGCACAGCCCGCCGCCCTCGAGGTGGACGACCCAGTCGCGGGCGTGGGCGGGGTCGGTCGCGGCGCGGACCCACAGCACGGGCGGGGTGCCGTCGTTGCAGCGGGCGGCGGCGTCGGTGAGGGTGACGCGGTGCAGGTCGTCGCCCGGCGGGCCGGCGTGGCGGCCGCTGGGCTCGCAGGGGAGGGCGGCGATGGGCGGCGGGTCGCCGTCGCCCTCCGGGGGCGCCGGCGGGTCGTGGCAGGCGGCGAGCAGCAGGAGCACGGCGCGGAGTGTACCCCGCCGTCAGGGCAGCGGCGGGAGCGAGCGGTGCGCGCGGCGCTCCCGGGCCGAGGTGTCGGGTGCGGGCGCCCGCGTCGGGCCCCACTCCGTCCGCACCGCCCAGGCGGCCGCGGCGACGCCGATGAGCAGCGCCGGCGGCGAGTCGACGGCGTAGTGGTACTGGCCGTAGATGGTGGCCCAGGCGATGCCGAGCGGCCACCACAGGACCCACACCGGCCGCCGGCCGTACCACGCCACCATCGACGCCGCGGTCGTCGCCAGCGCGACGTGGCTCGAGGGGAAGGCGGCGGCGTAGTGCGGGTCGGCGCGGTAGACGTCGCGCATCAGGGCGGTGAACGGGCCCCAGGCCGGCGTGGTGGGGCTGCCGGAGGCGTGGTAGCCGCCCGACGGGAACAGCAGCCAGATCACGCCGCACACCGCGAACGTGGCCAGGAACGCCGCGACGTAGCGGCCGGCGGCGGTGGTGCCGTGGCGGCGCCAGACGAAGAGGAAGCCCAGCGGGATGCCGGCGTAGAACGAGGCGTAGAGGAAGTTGGCCAGCTCTTCGCGCGGGCCGCCGAGGGGCCAGGGTGGCGGGCCGAGCGGGCGCAGCATCACGGCGGCGTCGATCTGGGTGAGCCAGCCGTCGACGTAGCGCTCGGGCGCCAGCATCACGATCTGCACGGCGCCGTCGTACAGCAGGGGCCACAGCAGCAGCGGGACGACGGCGGCGACGAAGCCGAGGGGCGCGCGCCGGCGGGTCCACAGCCACATGGACCAGCCGAGCAGGGCCAGGAAGGGGCCGAGGTCGACGAGGGTGAACGGGCCGCGCGCCAGCGCCCAGGCGCCGAGGTAGACGAGCGAGAACAGCGCGCCCGCGCGGGCGAGATCGCTGGCGGTCGGGTCCGGCGGGGCGCCGTGGGCGGTGGGGACCGGGCGGCGGCCGCGGAGCCGACGGTTCGCGGGGGGCGGCGCCGCGAGCGCGGCGACGCGGGCGCGGGCTTCGCTGCGCCCGGAGCGTTCGTCCTGTCGAGGGTTCCGTTCCATCTTCGAGTCTCCGCGACGATCGGCGCGACGACCCGGGAAGCGGCCGCGGGCGCCGTGCTCACCCAGGACGTAAACATCCCGAGAAGATTCTTCCGGCCTGACACCGCACGGGGGGCCGGGCGCCCCTGAACAGGTGTTGCGTGCCGTGAGGCGCCGACGTTACGGGCGTCGGGTGGACCTGCAAGCCAAGCTGGCCGTCCTGGCCGACGCCGCGAAGTACGACGCATCGTGCGCCTCGTCGGGCGCCCGCCGTGAGCGGCCGGCCGGCGGCGTGGGCCACGCGAGCGGCAGCGGGATCTGCCACAGCTACACGCCCGACGGCCGCTGCGTGTCGCTCCTCAAGGTGCTGCTGACCAACCGCTGCGTCTACGACTGCGCCTACTGCGTCAACCGCGTGTCGAGCGACGTCCCGCGGGCAGCGTTCACCGTCGACGAGGTGGTGCGGCTCACCATGGGCTTCTACCGGCGCAACGTCATCGAGGGGCTGTTCCTGTCGTCGGGGATCGTGGGCTCGCCCGACCACACCATGGGCCTGCTCGTCGAGGTGGGCCGCAAGCTGCGCGAAGACGAGCGCTACGGCGGCTACCTCCACCTCAAGGCCGTGCCCGGCGCGAGCCCCGAGCTGCTCGCAGCCGCCGCGCGCCACGCCGATCGGCTGTCGGCCAACGTCGAGCTGCCCACCCAGCGCGACCTCGACGCGCTGGCGCCGGCGAAGACCATGGCGGCCGTCGAGGCCACGATGACCACGCTGCACGACGTGGAGCGCGAGGCGAAGGCGCCCGCGCGGCGCGCGCGGCCTCCGAAGGCGATGCCCGCCGGCCAGAGCACGCAGATGGTGGTGGGCGCCACGCCCTCGAGCGACGCCGAGGTGCTCGGCACGGCCCGGCGGCTGTACGAGACCCACGGGCTGCGCCGCGTCTACTACACGGCCTACAGCCCCACCCAGCAGCCGCACCCGGGGCTGCCCGTGCGGCCGATCCCGCTCGTGCGCGAGCACCGGCTGTACCAGGCCGACTGGCTGCTGCGGTTCTACGGCTTCGGCCTCGGCGAGCTGCTGCCCGCGGGCGGCGATCTGCCGCTCGACGTGGACCCGAAGACGGCCTGGGCGCTGGCCCACCGCGGCGACTTCCCCGTCGACCTCGACCGGGCGCCGCGGGAGGTGCTGCTGCGGGTGCCGGGCCTCGGCGTGCGCACCGTCGAGCGGCTGCTGCGGCTCCGGCGCCGCCGCGGCGTGCGCCTCGAAGACCTGCGCCACCTGCGGGTGCCGCTCGGCCGCGCGCTGCCGTGGCTCGCGCTGGCGGGCGACCGCACCGCCGCGCGCGCGCTCGACGCCGCGGCGCCGCCCGTCCAGCTCGGGTTGTTCGACCGGTGATCGAGGTGCGCACGGAGCCGAGCTTCGAGGGGTGGCGCGAGGCCGCGCGGCCGCTGCTCGCCGCGCGGGTGCCCGCCGATCGCGTGCGCTGGGTGGTCGCGGGCGACCCGCAGCCCGCGCTGTTCGGCGCCGAGCCCGTGCCGGCGCCGGTCGCGGAGCTGCCGCGCCTGCCCCGCGCGTTCTACGAGCTGGCGCGCCCCGCCGTGTGCTTCGACGCGCCCGATCGCTTCGGGCTGCCCTACCGGGTCGCGCTGCGCCTGGAGCACGACCGCAGCCTCCTCGACGACCCCTCCGACCCCGACGCGCGGGCGCTGCAGCGCGCGCGAGGCCGTCCACCGACGTGCACCAGACCCACGCCTTCGTGCGCGCTTCCCGCCCCAGCGACGACGGCTGGGTCGCCTTCCTGGCCCGACCACTTCGTCATGCGGCCGAGCACTTCGTCGCCCGCTTCGGCAGCGACCGCTTCGCGCTGCTCACGCCGAAGGGCAGCGCGCTGTACGACCCCGACGACGGGCTGCGCCCGGCGCCCGCCGTGCGCACCGACCCGGGCGCGGGCGACGAGGCGTTCCGCGACCTGTGGCGCACCTACTACGCGAGCGTCTACAACCCACGCGCACCGCGCCGGCCACCTTCGCGGGCAAGCTGCCGAAGAAGCACTGGGCCACGCTCCCCGAGGCCGACATCGTGCCCGCGCTGCTGCGGGAGGCGCCGTCGCGCGTGCGCGCCCACGCCGAGGCCGCGCCGGGCGACGTCCGCGCGCTGCTGCCCCCGCTGGACGCGCCCGAGGCCGCCGTGCGGGCGGCGCTGCGCGCCTGCGCCGCCTGTCCGCTGCACGTCGAGACCACCGCCGTGCCGGGCGAGGGGCCGCTCGGCGCCGCTATCGCGCTGGTGGGCGAGCAGCCGGGCGACGCCGAGGACCGCGCCGGGCGGCCGTTCGTCGGGCCGGCCGGGCAGGTGCTCGGGGCCACACTTCCTCGCCGCCGGCCTCGACCGCGGCCGCGCTCTACGTCACCAACGCCGTCGAAGCACTTCCGCCACCGCCGCGACGGCTACGGCAAGCGCCTCCACGAGACCCCCGATCGCGGCCACGTCGAGGTCTGCCGCCCGTGGGTCGTCTTCGAGCTGCAGCGGGTGCGGCCGCAGGTGGTGGTGGCGCTCGGGGTCACGGCAGCGCACGCGCTCCTCGGGCGCATCGTGGCGGTCGGGCGGTCACGCGGCGAGGTCCTGGTCAGGCCGGGCGGCGTGCCGCTGGTGGTGGGGCCGCACCCGAGCGCGGTGCTACGGGCGCGGGAGGGCAGCGACGCCGTGCGGGCGCACCTCGTGGCCACGCTGCAGCAGGCCCGGGCGCTGGCGGGCTGAGCCTCAGGGGAGGGTGGGCGCGTCGCCGGGCTGCGGCCTCCTCCCACACCAGCACGAGGAAGTCGACCAGGCGCCGGCTCTCGCGCTCGCTCACCCGCACGGCCTCGCCCGAGCCCAGCGGCTGCAGCCGCTCGGCCGCGACGCCGCGCGCCACGAGGCCGGCGCACACGGCCTCCGGCGCGACGCTGCGACGGGGCGAGGTTGTAGCGCGGCGTGCCGATGGCGTCGGCGTGGCCCTCGACCGCAGCAGCTCGATCTCGGGGGTGCGCCAGCAGCCAGCGCGCGACAGCGTCGAGGGCGGGTCCGGCGTCGTCGTCGAGGCGGTCGGTGTCGAGCCCGAAGCGCAGCGTGTCGCCGACGACGAGCTCCCGCCCGACCAGCGCCGCCGCGGTGCGCGCGAGCAGCATCGTCACCTCGAGCGTGCCCTCGGCCGGCGCCGCGACGGCCTCGTCGCGCCGGACGAAGCCCGGGGCCCAGGCCGAGACGAGGATCTCGCCCGGCGGCGTGCCTGCTGCGATGGCGCGCCCGTCGGCGTCGGTGGCGACGGGCGGCGCGACCCCACCTGCCTGCGCCTCGAGATCGGGGCCTCGTCCGGGTCGCGCACCGTCACCGCGACGGCGCCCACCGGCAGCGGCTGCAGCGCGATCGGGATCGCCGTCACCCCTCCGGGGCGATCCGCTCGTCGACGGCGTCGTAGTACCCCTCGGCGCTGACCCGCAGCCCGACGCGCCCGGGTCGAGGTCCACCGTGGCCGGCTCGCCGGGGAGCACGCTCACGGCCGGCAGGTCCCCCACGGCCACCCAGGCGACCTCGACCTCCGGCGGCGACACCGTCACGATCAGGCGGGCGCGCTGATCGGGGCAGCCGTCCTCGTCGCGCCAGCCGTTGAACGTCTCGGGATCGAGGCGGCAGCCGTCGTCGACGTCGAGGATGCCGTCGCGGTCGTCGTCGGGGTCCGGGCAGCCCTCGAAGTCGTGGATCCCGTCGCGGTCCTCGGGGCGCCGCGGGCACAAGGTCGCGCAGGTCCGGGTAGCCGTCGCCGTCCTGGTCGCAGGCGCTGCCGCTGGCGACGGTCACCCCGGCGAGCAGGCGCAGCCGCGGGTTGCGAAACGCCGGCCCAGGCCACCCCCTTGCCGACGACCAGCGACACGCGGCGGTCCGCGGGCCAGCGCGCCGTCGGAGACCTCGAGGGGCGATCCGGCGCTGTTGGACGCGCGCAGGCCCAGCCCGCCGAACAGCTCGGCGCCGAGCGCGACAGGCGGGACCGGGCGGACGGCGATCGCGGCGCCGTAGTCGAAGCGTGCCGCACACCGTCGCCGACAGGCGCTCGGCCAGAGCGCAGGTGCGCGCCGAAGGAGGGCACCGAGCGACACCCGCTCGCCGAGCGCCACCCGCGCGGCCAGGGCGCCGTTCACGGCGCCGAACCCGCCGAGGAACAGGGTCTCGTCGCCGGTCGGCGCCTCGAAGCCCGCCGTCCGGTGGCCCCGGCCTGCAGCGGGGCGTCGCGCCGGGTGAGCAGGATCCCAGCCCGACCGACGGGTCGCCGCGCGCGCAACCAGGTACGCAGGTGCCGCCGCCGTCGATGGTGACGGGGGTGGACCAGCAGGACCAGGCCGAGCCGGATCCGCGAGATCGAGGGTCATCGACAGCCCGGCCGCGACGGTGCCAGGTGGCGTCGATGAGGGCACCACGTCGCCGTCGGCGAAGCGGGCGACCAGCGGCCGGCGGACGGCGCTCGCGGTCAGCGCGGCCCGCACCTGCCAGGGCGCGCCGAGGTCGCCGTCGACGAGCGCGACCCAGCCGCGGCCCGTCGGGGTAGGGGAGGCGGTCGACGTCCATGCCGTGGGCGGCGGCCGCGAGGCCGAAGGCGCCCGCCGCGTCGCCCACCCGGACCTGCGCGCCTTGGACGGGCGCCTCGTCCGGGTCGCGCACCGTCACCGCGACGGCGCCCACCGGCAGCGGCCGCAGGCGGACGGCGATCTCCGTCACCCCCTCGGGCGCGAGCCGCTCGTCCACGAAGTCGTGGTAGCCCTCCGCGCCGACCCGCAGCGCGACTCGGCTCCCGGGGTCGAGGTCCACCGCGGCCGGCTCCCCGACGACGTAGCAGGCGCCGGTGTCCGTCGCCGTCTCGCTGGTGTCCACGCCGTCCTCCTGCCCCTGGGTGTGGAGGGCGGCCGCGACCCTTCGGCGGCGAGCGTGGGCGATCTGCCCCACGATCGTCACCGGAGCGCCACCTGGCCCCGGTAAGCGTGCCGTCGAGGTGACGAGATGACGGCATGGACGCTCGTGGCGCTCGTGGCATCGGCGGAGGAGGGGGACCCCATGCAGGAGGCGCCGGTCGTGGCCGGCGTCCGCTACCGGCCCGGGAAGGGGCTCGTGGTGGAGAGCGAGGACGGGCGGTTCTCGCTGACGAGCCGCTGGCGGGTGCAGCTCCGCTACGAGCTCGAGGTGCCCGGCGGCGGCGACCCCGCCGAGCAGGCGCTCCAGCTCCGGCGCGCCCGCTGGACCTGGACGGGGCACTTCTTCGGCGAAGACAACCGCTTCAAGCTCGATCTCAACCTGGCCCCGCAGGACGTGAAGCTCGACGCGGAGGGCATCCACGCCGGCCCGCTGCGCGACGCCTACCTGCGCTTCACCCAGCTCGACGACCTGCAGCTGTCGGTGGGACAGATGAAGATCCCGTTCGGCCGCCAGTTCCTGGACTCCTCCGGGAACCTGATGCTGGTGGACCGGTCCATCGTCCACGACGAGTTCTCGCTCGACCGCGACCTCGGCCTGCAGCTGTCGAGCGACGACCTCGGCGACGCGGGGCTCGTGTCCTACGCGCTCGGGCTGTTCGGCGGCGAGGGCCCCTACACCTACGAGCTGTCGGACCTGGCCCTGCTGTGGTGCGCCCGCGTGTCGATCACGCCGTTCGGCCCGTTCGCCGAGTACAGCGAGTCCGACCAGGCGCGCTCCGAGACCCCGAAGCTCGCCGTCGGCGCCGCGGTCGCCTGGCTCGACGAGGCCAAGCGCGACAAGGGCATCGCCGGCTCCCTCCCGAGCGACGGCGGCACGACCGACACCCGCAACGCGACCGCCGACGTCGCGTTCCGCTACCAGGGCGTGTCGGTCGACGCCGCGTTCCACTGGCGGGACGGCGACCGCACCCCCGGCGACCTCGGCCCGGTCGCGCCCCCGCGCGACGGCGTGGGCGCGATGGCGCAGGCGGGGTGGCTGCTCCCGGGGCTGCCCCTCGAGCCGTCGCTGCAGGCGGCCACGGTCCGGCCGAGCCACCCGCGCAGCGCGCTCGCGCCCGAGGACGACGTGGGGCTCGGGCTGTCGTGGTACTTCGCCGAGCACGCCTACAAGCTGCAGGGCGACGTGTTCCGCGCGACGACCCCCGGCGCCCACGACCCGGACGTGCGCGCGCGGGTGCAGCTCCAGGCGTCGATCTAGCGCCGCTACGTCAGCACGATCACCACGGCGCCGGCCACGGCGAGCAGCGCCCCGGCGACCTGCCGCGGCACGACCTGCTCGCCCAGCACCGCCCAGGCGAGCGTCAGCGTGTAGATGGTGGCGAGCTGGTTCAGCACCGCGGCCACCGACGCGTCGGCCCACTTGAACCCGCCGAGCCACAGCAGCAGCGAGACGTAGGTGCCGATGAACGCCGCCGGCACCAGGGTGCGCCAGGCCGGCCCCGGCCGGAACGCGCGCGCCACCTCGCCCCACTCGCGGCGCGCGGTGACCCAGACGAGCTGCCCCAGCACCCCGGCGATGAGCCGCACCCAGATGACCTCCACCAGGTCGGCCTCGGCGAGCAGCGGCTTCACCAGGATCACGCTGATGCCGGTGCCCGTGATGGCGCCGAACGCCATGAGGGCGCCCAGCGCCACGCCGCGGTCGCCCGACGCCACGGCCCGCCGCAGGTCGAGCGACGCGAGCGACACCCCGCCCAGGACCCCCACCGCGCCGAGCAGGAAGCCCACCGAGGGCCGCTCGGCGAGGAACACCCACGACAGCAGCACCATCATCGGCGCGTAGACCGTGTCGACGAGCGCGAGCCGCGCGGCGCCGATGCGGCGCAGGCCGGCGAACAGCAGCGTGTCGGCGATGGCGAGCCCGAGCAGGCCGCTCACCGCCAGGATGCCCCAGTCGCCGAGGCTCCGCCCGGGCGGCGGCCCGTGGCCCATGGCGAGCAGGGTCAGCGAGAGCAGCGCGATGGCCAGCGTGTTCTTGAACAGGTTCATCGCCGCGGGCGACAGGCCGGCCTGATCGGAGCGACGGAACAGGATCACGGCGACCGCCCAGGAGAGCGGCGCCAGCAGGGCGCAGACCTCACCGAGGCCGAGGGTCACCGCGGGGCGGCGCTACGGTTCGGGGTGCGCGCACCCGTGGGAGTGCGTGTGCCCGTGCCCGTGATCCGGCAGCGGGACGGGATCGTAGCCCCCCGGGTAGAACGGCTGGCAGCGCAGGATGCGCTTGAAGCCGAGCCAGGCCCCCCAGACCCCCCAGATCTCGATCGCCTGCAGCGTGTACAGCGAGCACGACGGCGTGTACCGGCAGGCGGGCGGGGTGAGCGGGGAGATGAACCGCCGATAGAACTTGATCGGCTGGATCAGGAGCCACGAGAGCATGCGGCCCCGTAACCTCCGGCCGGTGGGCGCGACAGCCGATCGCGCGCCTCGCGGAAGGTTACCCGACGCCATGGAACCGCCGTACGCCCGCATCGAACCCGGGGAGGCGGGGAGCGCCCCGCGCGTCGCCTTCCCCCGCCGCTACAACGTCGCCGCCGACCTCGTCGACCGGCACCTGGAGGCCGGCCGCGGCGACGCCGTCGCCTACGTCGACCACGACGGGCCCTGCACCTACGCCGCCCTGGCGGCGCGCGTGGACCGCGTCGGCCGGGCGCTCCGCGCGGCCGGCGTGCAGGACGAGCAGCGGGTCCTGCTGGTGATGCTCGACACCGTCGACTTCGTCGCGGCGTTCCTCGGCGCCGCGAAGATCGGCGCCGTGCCCGTGCCCGTCAACACGATGCTCTCGGCCGCCGACTACGAGCACTTCGCCCACGACAGCCGCGCCCGCGCCCTCGTCGTCAGCGACGCGCTGCTGCCCAGGGTCCGCGGCCTGTCCACCCCGTGGCTGCGCGCCACCTGGGTCGCCCGCTCGCCGCTCGGCGGAGACCCCGAGGGGCTGCCCACCCTCGACGAGGTGACCCGCGGCGAGGCCCCCAAGTCTCGATCCGCCCACCACCCCCGACGACGTCGCGTTCTGGCTGTACTCCTCGGGTTCCACCGGCGCGCCCAAGGGCGCCGTGCACCTCCACAGCCACCCCATGCAGACCTCGGCGCTCTACGCGCAGGGCGTGCTCGGCCTGACCGCCAGCGACCGCGTCTTCTCGGCGTCGAAGCTCTTCTTCGCCTACGGCCTCGGCAACTCGCTCACCTTCCCGCTGTCGGTGGGCGGCTCGGCCGTGCTGCTCGCCGACCGGCCCACCCCGGCCGCCGTCCTGGGCGCGCTCGGCGAGCACGAGCCCACCGTCTTCTGCAGCGTGCCCACCCTGTTCTCGGCCATCCTCGCCAGCGAGGCGCTGGCCGACGAGCGCGGCTCGCCGCGGCTGCGCGCCGTGACCTCCGCCGGCGAGGCGCTGCCCCGCTCGGTCGGCGAGGCCTGGCGCGCCCGCTTCGGCGTCGACATCCTCGACGGCATCGGCTCCACCGAGATGCTGCACATCTTCCTCAGCAACCGGCCGGGCCGCGTCCGCTACGGCACGACCGGCACCGCCGTGCCGGGCTACCAGCTGAAGCTCCTGGGCGACGACGGCGAGCCCGCGGCCGACGACGAGGAGGGCTCGCTGTGGGTCCGCGGCCCGTCCGCGGCGGCGGCCTACTTCAACCGGCGCGACAAGAGCCTCGAGACCTTCCACGGCCCCTGGACCCGCACCGGCGACCGCTACGTGCGCGACGCCGAGGGCTTCTTCACCTACTGCGGCCGCGCCGACGACATGCTCAAGGTGTCGGGCATCTGGGTCTCGCCGTTCGAGGTCGAGCAGGCGCTCACGTCGCACCCGGCGGTGCTGGAGGCGGCGGTGGTCGGGCACGCGGGCGACGACGGCCTCGTCAAGCCGAAGGCGTTCGTGGTCTGCAAGGACCCGGGCGCGGCCGGCGAGCCGCTGGCCGAGGCCCTCAAGGCGCTCGTGAAGGAGCGCCTGGCCCCGTTCAAGTACCCGCGGTGGGTGGCGTTCGTGGACGAGCTGCCGAAGACGGCCACGGGCAAGATCCAGCGCTACAAGCTGCGGAAGTGACCCGGCTCGAGGTGGACGGCGTGGGCCTCGAGGTGGCCCACCACCCCCGCGAGGGCGCCCCCACGCTGGTCTTCCTCCACGAGGGCCTCGGCAGCGTGGCGCAGTGGCGCGCCTGGCCGGCGCGGGTCGCCGACGCCACCGGGATGGGCTGGCTCGCCTACAGCCGCCAGGGCTACGGCGGCTCCGACCCGGTCGACGTGCCGCGCCCGCTCTCGTACATGCACGACGAGGCCGAGGGCGCCCTGCCCGGGCTGCTCGCGGCGCTGCGCGTCACCGCGCCCGTCCTGTACGGCCACTCCGACGGCGCCAGCATCGCGCTGGTCGCCGCCGGGCGCCGGACCGTGGACGGCCTCCGAGCGCTCGTCCTCGAGGCGCCACACGTGATCTGCGAGGACCTCTCGGTCCGCTCCATCGCCGCCGCGCGCGACGCCTACCTGCAGGGCGAGCTGCGCGAGCGGCTCCGCCGGTACCACGGCGACAACGTCGACGGCGCCTTCTGGGGCTGGAACCGGGCCTGGCTCGATCCCGGCTTCCGCCGCTGGGATCTGCGCCCGGAGCTGCCCGGGGTGCGCGTCCCGACGCTCGTGGTCCAGGGGCGCGACGACCCCTACGGCACGCTCGCGCAGGTGGCGCTCGTGCGCGACGGCGTGGCCGGGCCCTGCGAGGTGCTGCTGCTCGACGGCTGCGGCCACGCGCCCCACCGCGAGCAGCCCGACGCGGTGTTGCCCGCCGTGGCCGCGTTCCTCGGGGCGCTGCGCCCGTAACGCGCGGGAGACGCCCGGACCTCGAACGGCGCCCCCGTTGCGCCGAGGGCTCAGGAGACGTCCCCCGAGGTGTGCATGGCCGAGCTGACGGTGAAGAAGGGCGCGTCGCGCGCCACCGACCCCGCCACCGCCGTCCGCGAGCTGCACGAGGCCGTCGCACAGCCCGACGCGGCGCTCACCATCTTCTACTGCGCCTCCACCTACGACCTCGAGGTGCTGGGCGCCGAGATCGCGCGCCGCTTCGGCCCCGACGCCAACGTCATCGGGTGCACGACCGCCGGCGAGATCACGCCCAGCGGCTACGTCGACGGGGCGCTCACGGGCGTCAGCATCGGCGGCGGCGACCTGCAGGCCGTCACCGTGCGCATCGACGACCTCGAGCACTTCGAGTTCGCCGCGGGCGACGCCGCCGCGCAGACCGCGCTCCAGGAGCTGCGCCGCGCCGTCGGCCAGCCCGTCTCCAACAGCGACTGCTTCGCCTTCCTCCTCGCCGACGGCCTGGCGCGGCAGGAGGAGGCCCTCGTGAGCTCGCTGTACCGCAACCTCACGAACATCCCGCTGTTCGGCGGCTCGGCGGGCGACGGCACCCGCTTCGAGCGCACCGCCGTCTACCACCAGGGCCGCTTCCACAGCGACGTGGCCCTCTTCACGCTCGTCCGCACGGGCTTCCCGTTCCACGTCTTCAAGACCGAGCACTTCGTGCCGTCGGCCGCGAAGATGGTGGTCACCGGCGCCGATCCGGCCAACCGCGTGGTCACCGAGATCAACGGGGCGCCCGCGGGCGCGAGTACGCGCGGATGGTGGGCCTGGAGGTCGACGAACCGCGCCGCTGATCTTCGCGGCGCACCCCGTGTGCGTGCGCGTGGGCGGCGTCACCTACGTCCGCTCGATCCAGAAGGTGAACCCCGACGAGAGCCTGACGTTCTTCTGCGCCATCGACGAGGGCATCGTGCTCACGGTGGCCGAGGGGGTCGGGCTCGTCGACAACCTGCAGGAGGCGTTCCAGAAGGTGCGCCGGGTGGTGGGCGAGCCCACGCTGGTGCTCGGCTGCGATTGCATCCTGCGGAACCTCGAGGCCGACCAGCGGGGCCTCAAGGGCGAGGTCGGCGCGCTGATGCAGGCGAACAACGTCGTCGGGTTCGCGACCTACGGCGAGCAGTTCAACGCGATGCACGTGAACCAGACCTTCACCGGCGTCGCGATCGGGGCGCGCCGCGATGCCCGCTGACGACGCGGCCAGGTCGTCCGCGCCGGCGCCCGACGGGCCGTCGGTCGCCGATCTGCAGCGCGAGGTCGTCCGCCTGCGCAAGATCAACGCCGCGCTGATGGACCGCGTCGAGCGGGACATGAACCTGCAGGACGACGCGTTCTCGCTGTTCCAGGCGGCGGTGAGCCTCGAGGGCAAGGTCCGGGAGCGCACCGCCGCGCTCGAGGCCGCGCTGGGCGACATCGAGCGGAAGAACGTGGAGCTCGTGCTCGCCAAGGAGGCCGCCGACGACGCCAGTCGCGCGAAGTCGGAGTTCCTGGCCAACATGAGCCACGAGATCCGCACGCCGATGAACGGCGTGCTCGGGCTGACCGAGATCCTGATGCACACGGCGCTGTCGCCGCAGCAGGACAAGCTCGCCCGCTCGATCCACCGCTCCGCCGAGTCGCTGCTCGCCATCCTGAACGACATCCTCGACTTCTCGAAGGTCGAGGCCGGGCGGCTCGAGCTCGAGCGCATCGACTTCGACGTGCGCGACGTGGTCGAGGACACGATCGAGCTGCTGCACCGGACCGCCGCCGGCCGCGGCATCGAGCTCGCCGGCGTGATCCCGCCCGGCACGCTCACGGCGCTGCGCGGCGACCCGTCGCGGATCCGGCAGGTGCTCACGAACCTCGTCGGCAACGCCGTGAAGTTCACGGAGCAGGGCCACGTGCTGGTCCGCGTGGGCACCGAGGCGGACGCCGCCGGCGTGCTGCTCCGCTTCGAGGTGGAGGACACCGGCATCGGCATCGCGCCCGACGCCGTGGCGCGGCTGTTCAGCTCCTTCACCCAGGCCGACGGCTCGATGTCGCGCCGCTACGGCGGCACCGGCCTCGGCCTCGCCATCGTGCGGCGGCTGTGCCACCTCATGGGCGGCGACGCCGGCGTGCGCAGCGTCGTGGGGCTCGGCTCCACCTTCTGGTGCACGATGCGCCTGGCGGCGCAGGAGCAGCCGCCGACGGCGCTCGATCCCGCGCTCGAGGGCCGGACGGTGGGGCTGTGCGGCCTGGGGCCGATCACGGCGCGCGCGCTCGGCGCGAAGCTCGCCACGCTCGGGCTCCACGTGACGGACAGCCCCGGCGATCCGGCCGACGTGTGGATCGTCGGGCCCGAGGTGCGCACGCCGCCGCCGGGTGCGGTCCGGCTGGTGGCCTCGGGCGGCGGCGAGAACGAGATCGTGGCGCCGGCCCGCCTGCGTCGCCTGCGGGAGGTGCTGCGTGGCGCGCTCGGGGTCGACGCGCCCGCCCCCGCCGAGCGCGTAGCCCCCGACCGGCTGCGCGCGCTCGGCCTGCGGGTGCTGGTGGCCGAGGACCACGTCATCAACCGCGAGGTCGCGCTCGCGATGCTCGAGCAGATCGGGTGCACCGCCGAGATCGCCGGCAACGGCCACGAAGCGCTGGAGCGGCTGGCGGCCGGCCCGTACGACGCGGTGCTCATGGACTGCCAGATGCCGCAGATGGACGGCTTCGAGGCCACCCGCGAGCTGCGGCGGCGGGAGGCCGCCCTGGGCCTGCCGCGGGTGCGGGTGATCGCGCTCACGGCGAACGCGCTGGCCGGCGACCGCGAGCGCTGCCTGGCGGCCGGCATGGACGACTTCGTCAGCAAGCCGTTCCACGAGCAGGAGCTGTGGGCAGCGCTGGCGCAGGTGGCGGCCCGCACGCCCCCGCCGCCGGAGCGGGCGCCGTCGGAGCCCGTGCTCGACGACAAGATCGTCACCAGCATCCGCAGCCTGTCGGCGGGGCTGCTCCCGCGCCTGGTCGAGGTGTTCGCGGGCACGAGCCGGGCCGAGCTCGCCACCGTCGCGCGCGGCCTCGCCGAGGGCGACCGCGCGCTCGTCCGCAAGGCGGCCCACGCGCTGAAGGGCAGCAGCAGCAACCTGGGCGCGCTGCGCTCGCGCGGAGCCTCGCCCGCCTCGAGGCAGGCGGCCGCCGAGGACGGCGCGTTGCCCGCCGACACGGCCGCGCTCGAGCGCGAGCTGGACGAGGTCCAGCAGGCCCTGCAGCTCGCCGTCTCCACTCCGTGATCCCGAGGTGTCCGTGAGGAGCAAGATCCTGGTCGCCGACGACGACGCCGTCACGCGGATCCTCGCCGGAGAGGCCATCCGGAGCGCCGGCTTCGACGTGATCGAGGCGGAGGACGGGGACGTCGCCTGGGAGCGCTACCGGACGGAGCGCCCGGACGCCGTGCTCCTCGACGTCCAGATGCCGGGCCTGGACGGCTACGCCGTGTGCGAGCGGATCCGGCAGCTCCCCGGCGGCCAGGCCACGCCGGTGCTGGTCATGACCTCGCAGGACGACCGCGCCTCGGTCGAGCGCGCCTACACCGTCGGCGCCACCGACTTCATCACGAAGCCGCTGAACGGGCCGCTGCTCGGCCACCGCCTGCTCTACCTGCTTCGCGCCGCCGGCGTGTCGCTCCAGGCGCAGCAGACGGCGTGGCGGCTGAGCCAGGCCCACCGGCTGGCCCGCCTGGTGCAGTGGGAGTGGGACCCGCGGCTCGAGCGCATGCGCTGGGGCGACGAGTGGGAGGTCGTGTTCGGCCCCGTCGACGGCGTGCCCGAGCTGGCGCGGCTCGTCCACCCCGACGACTGGCCCGAGGTCGAGGCCGCCATCGCGTCGGGGCAGCCCCACGAGCTCGAGTACCGCATCCTGCAGGACGACGGCAGCGAGCGCATCGTCCACCACGAGGCCGAGCTCGCGATGGACCAGCTCACGGGCACGCTGCGCCTCATCGGCGCCATCCAGGACGTGACCGAGCGGCGGCGGGCCGAGCGGCGCGTCACCGAGCTCGCCTACTTCGACCCGCTCACGGGCCTCCCGAACCGCACCTACCTCCGGCGCTACGTGCAGCGGGCCGTCACCGAGGCGGAGCGGCACGGCGAGACGCTCGCGCTGCTGGCGCTCGACCTCGACCTGTTCAAGCGGGTCAACGACATGCTCGGCCACGCGGCGGGCGACGAGCTGCTGAACCAGGTCTCGCGCCGGCTCACCGAGAGCATCCGCCACGACGATCTGGTCGGCATGGTGCCGATGGCCGGCGCGGACGTGCCCGAGTCCGACACGCTGGCGGCCCGGCTCGGCGGCGACGAGTTCATCGTGGTGCTGCGCCGCCTGCGCTCGCCCGAGGAGGCGGGGGTGGTCGCGCGGCGCATCCTCGACGCCGTGGGGCAGCCCTACGACCTCGGCGGGTCCGAGGTGCTCGTCTCGACGAGCATCGGCATCGTGACCTGCCCCGAGAACGGCACCGACGTCGACACGCTCATGAAGAACGCCGACATCGCGCTGTACAGCGCCAAGGACAGCGGGCGGAACAGCTTCCAGTTCTTCAACCAGGCCATCCAGCGCCGGGCGCAGCGGCGCGCGGAGATCGACAACGGCCTGCGCCTGGCCCTGAGCCGGCCGGGCGAGCTCGACCTGCACTTCCAGCCGAAGGTGGCCATCCCGTCGGAGCGGGTGACGGGGGTGGAGGCGCTGGTGCGCTGGAACTCGCCCGTGCTCGGCCGCGTCTCGCCCGCGGAGTTCGTGGCGGCGGCCGAGGAGACGGGCCTCATCGTCCCGCTAGGCGAGTGGGTCCTGCGGCGCGCCTGCGAGCTCGCGACCGGCTGGGACGGCACCCAGAAGGACCTGACGGTCGCGGTCAACATCTCCGGGCGGCAGTTCCAGCAGCCGGGCTTCGTGGAGCTGGTCGCGAAGATCCTGCGCGAGACGGGCCTGTCGCCGTCTCGCCTGGAGATCGAGATCACCGAGACCGTGGTGATGCAGGACACGACGAACACGCAGCGGGTGCTGCGGGCGCTCAAGGACCTCGGCGTCCGCATCGCGCTCGACGACTTCGGCACGGGCTACAGCTCGCTGTCGTACCTGACGCGCTTCCCGATCGACATCCTCAAGATCGACCGCTCCTTCGTGGCGGGGCTCGAGGGCGCGTCGAGCGAGGCCATCGTGTCGGCGATCATGGCGCTGTCGCGCAGCCTGTCGCTCGAGGTGGTGGCCGAAGGGGTCGAGACGGCGGGCCAGCTGTCGGCGTTCGAGCGGTACGGCGAGCTCGACGTGCAGGGCTTCTACTTCGCGCGCCCCATGGACGACGTGAGCTGGCGGGCCTGGCTCGCGCAGAACAGCCCCCGCGTCGCGCGCCCGACGGCAGCGGAGGCGGCGAGCCGCGCGTCGCCGCCGGAACGGAGCCACGCGCCCACGCCGCGCAACGTGCCGCGCTACGACGAGACGCCGCTGCTCGACCACTGACGCCGCCGGGCTATGTGGCGCGCGGAGGCGCCCGTGGCCTGCACGACGCCGCAGGTGAGCTACGACTGGGTCGTCCGCACGGAGGTCGTGGGCGACACCGCGCTGCAGCTCGAGGGCCTGCGCGACTTCGACGACGCGGTGGCGCTGCTGTGCGAGCGGATCCGAGACGGAGGCGACCCGCGCTGGTTCGAGGACCGCTGCCCGATGTTCGGCACGATCTGGCCGGCGGCGCGCGCGCTGGCGCGGCGGGTGGCGGCGCCGGACGGCCCGGGGCCGGGCGCGCGGGTGCTCGAGCTCGGCTGCGGGCTCGCGCTGCCGAGCCTGGTGGCGGCGCGGCGCGGCGCGGCGGTGTTGGCGACCGACCAGCACCCCGACGCCGCGGCGCGGCTGGCGCGCAACGCGGCGCGCAACGGCGTGCGCGTGGACTTCGCCGCGCTCGACTGGCGCGATCCGGTGCCCGACGACGCCGCGGGCTACGACTGGGTGCTCGCGAGCGACGTGCTCTACGCGGCCGGGATGGCGGAGCTCCTGCTCGGCACCTTCGCGCGCTGGCTCGCGCCGGGCGGGCGCGGCGTGCTGGCCGATCCCGGGCGGCCCTGGCTGCAGGACTTCGCGGTCGCGGCCGAGGCGGCGGGCTTCCGCGTGGCGCTCGACTGCACGCCCGACGACGTGTTCCTGCTCGAGCTCACCCGGCCCGGACGTTCTCCCAGCGGGCGCTGACCGTGGGCGCGAGCACGCCCCAGGGCATCTCGCCGCACTGGACCCACACCCGGCGCTCCTCGCCGTCGGCGCGGACGCGCAGCAGGAACACGGGCTGATCGGCGGAGGTCAGGGCGAAGAACGGCCCCGTGTCGAGCAGGCGCCGCTCCTGGTGGAGCACGACGAGGCGCTGCTGGCGCGCCCACTCGTCGATGGCGCGGGTGACCGTGGCGTTCTGGAACAGCCAGGCCTGGTGGACGAACGCGGTGAGGGCTGCCAGGAAGCAACCCGACACGATCAGGAAGCTCATCGGTTCGGCTCCGGACCGGAGGGTGGGAGAGCGTACCATCGGTGAGCGCCGATCGTGTCTGGAGGGTCGGTAACCGCGGTGTAACCGGGGGGATCCACCCGCTACCGCGCGACCCACAACCGATACAGTGCGGGCACGGCGACGAGCGTGAGCGCGGTCGACGCACCGAGGCCGCTGATCATCGCCCAGGCGAGCGGGGGCCACAGCGGGCTGGCGGACAGCGCGAGCGGGAGCATCCCGGCCACGGTGGTGCCCGTGGTGAGCAGGATGGGGCGGGTGCGGACCCGCACGGCGTGCACCAGCGCTTCGTCGTCGGGGTCTCCGGCGGCGCGGCGGGCGTCGACGAGATCGAGCAGCACGATGGCGTTGTTCACGACGATGCCGACGAGCGCGATCACGCCGAGCAGCGACATGAAGCCGAACGGCTGGCCCGACAGCGCCAGGCCCGGGACCACGCCCGCCGCGGCGAGCGGCACGGTGACGAGCACGATGCCCACACGGCGGAAGCTGTCGAACTCGAGCAGCAGGAACAGCAGGAGCAGGCCGAGGCCCACGGGCACGGTGCGCAGCAGGGCGCCGTTGGCCTCGGAGGAGCCCTCCGCCTCGCCGCCCCAGTCGAGCGCGACGCCGGGCAGGTCGAGCGCGGCCAGGGCCGGGGCGGCGGCGGCGACGACGCGGGCGGCGGTGGCGCCGTCGGCGAGCTCGGCGCGGACGGTGACCTCGCGGTGCCGGTCGACCCGGTGCACCGCGGCGGGCGCCCAGCGCAGGCTGTCGGCGGCGAGCGCGGGCAGCGGCACGCCCGGGCGGCCCGGCGCGGCGACGGTGGTGGTGCCGGGGGCGTCGGCGCGGGTGCGCTCGCCGTCGGGGCTGCCGCAGCACCTGGACGGGCTCGGGGCCGCCGAACACCTCGCCGGCGGGCGGGCCGCGGGTCGAGCGAGCGACGCCCACGGCGACGTCGCGGCGGGCGAGGCCGCGGCGGTCGGCAGCGGCGTCGTCGACGTCCAGGCGAGGGTGGGGACGCCGACGCGAGGGTCGTGGCGCACGTCGCGGGCGCCGGGCACGTCGCACCAGGACGCGCGGACGGCGGCCTCGGTGGCGGCCTGCAGCTGGGCGAGGTCGGCGCCGGCGAGGTGCAGCTCCACCGGCGCGCGCCCACGGGCGGGCCCCTGCTGCGGCTGTTGGCCGACGATGGTGGCCTCGGGCAGCCCGCGCGACAGGGCGCGGACAGCGTCGAGCACCTCGAGGACGCCCGCTCGAGGCCGTCGAGCGCGGCGACGAGGCTGGCGGCGTGCGGGCTGCGGGGAGTTCCGTCGTTGAGGTTGCTGTAGAAGCGGGGCGTCCGCGGCCCACGAAGGAGGTGACCGTGCCGACGCCGGGCAGGGCGTGCAGCTCGGCCTCGAGCGCGTGGACGACGGCCTCGGTGCGGCTCGTGTGGCTGCCCTCCGGCAGCTCCACGGTGACGAGCACCACCGGGCGGTCCGACGCCGGGAAGAACTGCTGGTTCACGGCGGGCAGCAGCAGGAGCGCCACCACGACGAGGCCGCCGACGGTGGCGAGCGCCGTGCGCGGCCGCCCGACGACGGCGCGGCCGAGGCGCTCGGCGGCGCGGGCCAGCCGGCCCGTGTCGGGGTCGTCGCCGCTCGGGCGGAGCAGGCGCGCCGACACGGCCGGCGTCACCGCGAGCGCGAAGACGTAGGACAGGGTGAGCGTGGCGATGACGAGGAGCGGGATGGCGCGCGTGAAGTCGGCGGTGCCGCCGCTCGACAGCAGCATGGGGACGAAGGCGGCGACGGTGGTGCCGGTGGCGGTGCCGAGCGGGACAGCCAGCTCGGCGACGGCGCGGCGGGTGGCGTCGGCCGGGGCGAGGCCGTCGTCGAGGTGGCGCTGCACGGCCTCGGCGACCACGATGGCGTTGTCGACGAGCAGGCCGAGCGACAGGACCAGGGCGGCGACGGAGATCTGGTGCAGCACGCCGCCGCCGACCGCGTACACGGCGACCGCCGACAGCGCGACCAGCGGCACCACCGAGGCCACGACGGCGCCGAGCCGCGGCCCCATCGAGACGAGCAGGAACCCGGCCACGATCAGCACGCCGAGCACGAGCGAGCGCGACAGCTCGCCGAGGCGGCGCTCGACCTGCTCGGGCTGGAACGAGAAGCGCTCGACCTGCAGCGGCGCCACGGTGGCCGCGGCGTCGTCGACGGCGGCTGCGACCCGGTCGCCGAAGGCCACCAGGTCCTGCGGCAGCGTGGGCACCACGGCCAGGCCCACGGCCGGCGCGCCGTCGCGGAAGACGCGCTCCGCGGCGGGCGTCTGCGGCTCCACCGCCACCTCCGCGAGCTCGCCGAGCGGCACCGCGGCGCCGCCGGGCAGGGTGATGGGCGTGGCGCGGAAGGCGGCCAGGTCCGACAGCTCGGCGTTGGGCTGGAGCACGGCGCTGCGGCCGTCCACGAGCAGCGTGCCGCCCGGCGCCACGGCGTTGCGGGCCTGCCAGGGTGGCGGCCACGCTGCGGGCGTCGAGGCCGAGCCGGTCGGCCAGCGCCGAGGTCGAGGCGCACGGCGAGCTGCTCGCCGAAGGTCGACCGCCGACCCGCTCGACCCGCGCCGCGCCGGGCACCTGCAGCAGCCGGTCCTCGACCGTGCGGGCGGCCGCGCGCAGCGCGAGGCAGGTCGCTGCCGGTGACCAGCAGCACCACCGAGGCGGGGTCGCCCACGTCGTCGTCGAGGGCGACGGGGCCCGCGCCGTCCGGGCAGGTCGGCGGTGGCGTCGTCGAGGGCCTCGCCGGACCTCGTCCCAGGCGGTGATCGTGTCATGAACGCTGTCTTGCAGGCGCACCTGGAGCACGGCCACGCCGCCGCGCGCCGTGGCCTGGACCTCCTTCACCTCGGGCACCTGCGCCAGCGCGTCCTCGACAGGGGCGCACCACGAGCTGCTCGACCCGCAGGGCCTCCGCGCCGGGCCAGGGCACGATGACGGTGCCGAAGCGGTCGACGAACGACGGGTCCTCCTGGCGCGGCATGGTGCGCCAGGCGCCGAGCCCCACCGCGACGAGCAGGGCCACCATCGCGAGCGCAGGCGCTCGCGGGAGAGCAGGGCGGTCAGCGCGCTCACCGCAGCACCTCGTACGGTCGCCGTCGAGCAGGCGCGACTGGCCCGCGGTCACCACGGCCTGGCCCGCCGACAGCCCGCCGCGGACCACCACCTCGTCGCCGACCAGCGCGCCGGCCTCGACCGGGACGCGCGCGGCGTTGCCCTCCCCGTCGACGACGAAGACGGACAGGGCGCCGCCGACCGGGTCGACGACCGCGCCGACAGGCACGACCACGCCGGGCGCGATGGGGACGGGCAGCCCACCTCGGCGGTGAGCCCCGCCACCAGCAGCGGGTCGGCAGGCGCCTCCACCGAGACGACGACGGGGAGCAGCCCCGCGGCGGCGCGGCGCGACGACCGAGCGCGGCGCCGTGTTTCGCAGCGCAGGCCAGGAGGCGCACGTGGACGGGGTCGCGGGTGCAGCCGGCCCAGATGGGCTCCGGGGCCTGCAGCTCGACCTGAGGCCGCTGCCGCCCGCCAGGCGCACCACCGGCGCCCCCGGCGACGGCCTCGCCGGGCTCGGCGCCCACCGCCGCGACCACCCCGTCGAACGGCGCGCAGGACGGCCTCGCGGCGCTGGCGGTGGGCCTCGTCGGCCTGGGCGCGGGCGCCGTCGAGCGCGGCGCGCACCGTGTCGGCCTGCGTCACGGCCTGCTCGCGCTGCGCGTCGCTCACGGCGTCGGCCATCGCCAGGATCGGTCGCGGTCGCGCTCGAGCTGGGCCAGCCGCGCCGTCAGGTCGTCGACGGCGGCGTCGGCGCCCGCGGACGGCGTGGTCGACGGCGCCGCGTCGAGCGTGGCCAGGACCTGCCCCGCCACCACGCAGTCCAGCCGAGCCGCACCCGCCGCTTCGAGCAGCCGCCCGCCCGCCGTGAACGCCACGTCGGCGCGGTCGACGGCGCGGGTCACGCCGCTCCAGTCAGCACCACCGTGCGGTGGTCCGGCGCCTCCCGCACCGTCTCGGTGCGCACCGTCGGCAGCGGCTGCGCGGCCGGGGCGGCCGGCTCCTGCGCCGCCGCCGCGAAGGCCGCCGCCGCGATCACCACGCCCGCCCCGACGATCCCCGCGCCCACCCAGGTCCTCGTTGCCATGTCGCGCTCCCCGGCGGAACTTGACGCCGTTCAGATTCCTGGTGACAGGGGTACCGAGGGATCTGAACGGCGTCAAGAACAATCCTGACGGTGACAAGATGGGGCACGACACAGACGCGGTCGGCTACCCGGAGCGCATGGGCGATCGCGACGGCTACCACCACGGGAACTTGAAGGAGGCGCTGATCGAGGCGGCGCGGGCGCTCGTCGCCGACAGCGGCGTGCAGGGCCTGTCGCTGCGCGCGGTGGCGCGGCGGGCCGGCGTGAGCCAGGCGGCGCCCTACCACCACTTCGACAGCAAGGAAGCGCTGGTGGCCGAGCTCTGCCGCCGCGGCTTCGAGACGCTGTCGCAGCGCACCTGCGCGGCGATGGAGGAGGCGACCACCGGCCCGGAGCGCCTCGTCGCCATGGCGCGGGCCTACGTTGCGTTCGCGCGCGACCTGCCGGACCTGTTCGGCATCATGTGGGGCGGCAAGGGCCTCATCGCCGACAAGGCGCCCTACGTCGAGCTCACCGACACGGCGACGGGCAGCTTCGAGCAGCTGCTGCGGGTGGTCTCGGAGGGGATGGCCGCCGGCGAGCTGCGCGCGGGCGACCCGCTGGAGGTGGCGCTGGCCGCGTGGTCGGCGGTCCACGGCGTGGCCGTGCTCGCGCAGGACGGCGGGTTCGACAACCCGAAGATGCAGGACCTGGGGGTCACGCCCGAGCGGGCGCTGGAGGCCGTGTTGCGGGCGTTGCTGGCCGGCGTCGCCTGACGGCGCTGCCGGGCGGCCTCGGGTGGTAGCATCGCGGCAGCCAAGGAGTGTCCATGCTGGCTTCGGCCCTCGCCCTGGCGGCCCTCCCCGCCGCCGCCCAGCCCGTCGCCGCCGTCCAGTGGGCGGACGAGCGCCTCCACGCCGACGCCGAGCACCTCGTCGCGAGCCCGAGCGGCACCCACCTGCTGGCCTGGGGGCCCGACGGCGCGCGCGTCCTGGCCGGCCCGGCCGAGGAGCAGGGCCACGTCGAGGCCGAGGGCTGACCCACGCCGCGGTCGCCGACGACGGCACCGTCGTGCTCGTCAGCGACGGCGGCCTCACCGTCCACACCCCGGGCGCCGGCCGCGCGCAGATCCGGCTGCCCACGCCGCCGGGGCTGCGGGCCCTCGCCATCACCGCCGACCGGAAGCCGCGTCGCCGTGGCGACGGCCGACGGCGTCACCGTCAGCGACGCGGTGAGCGGGCGCACCCGGTTCACGGCGAAGCCCGTGGCCGAGGCCCTGGCCTTCGACCCCGACGGCACGCTGTGGCTCACCGAGGTCCCCGCCGCGGAGGGCGAGCCCGGCGCCGTCTTCCGGGTCGACGCGCGCGGCGCGTCCGCAACGGCGAGGCCATGCCCGCCACCGCCTCGCTGCTGCCCGACGGCTGCGTGGAGCCGAGCCTGTGCCTGTCCACGCCCATCTGGCAGACGGGGGCGACCTGTGGGCGCTCGACGGCCGGAGCCGTGGCCCGCTGGCACCTGCTCGACGCCGAGGCCGTGGGCGTCGACACGGTGGACGGCGAGGTCGCCACCATCACCCGCGCCGGCCCCGGCGACGTGCTCGTCGCCCGCGCCGACGGCACGATCACCCGCCTCGCGCCCGACGGCGCCGTGCTCGCCACGGTGCAGCTCCCCGGCTGCGACCCGTGCAGCCTCGGCGGCGACGAGCAGGGCTTCTGGGCGCTCGGCGGCGGCACCTTCGGCCAGTGGGACGCCACGGGCACCTCCGTGCTCAAGCGCCCCGTCACGCTCGACGCCGTCGCCGTGGGGCGGCTCGGCGACGGCCAGTGGGTCGTGCTGCAGCCCGACGGCCGGGTGCGCGCATCGGCGCCAAGCTCGGCAAGGGCAAGCCGCAGCTCGCCGTCGACGCGCCGGTGGGGATGCACGTCGCCGGCGAGACCGTCGCCGTGTGGTCCGCCACGGAGCTGCGCGTGCTCGACGGCATGGGCCTGCTCCGCGCGAGCCCCAACCTCGGCCCCGACCGCGTCCCGAGCCGGGTCCGCGTCTCGCCCGACGGCGCGCGGGTCGCGGTCGTCGACGACGCCGGCACGCTGCTGCTCTACGAGGCCACCGGCCGCGCCATCCTGCGCGAGCCGCTGGCCGAAGGCTCGGGCACCGCGCTGGGCTTCGATCCCACCGGCGAGCGCCTGGTGGCCGGCGGCGCGCCGCTGCGCACCTTCCGCACCACCGACGGCGCCGAGGTCTCGCGGCTGCAGCTCGCGGGCGCCGGCGCCGTCGATCGCGCCGTCCTCCGCAGCGACGGCGACCTGTTCCTGCTCCGCCGCACCGACGACGGCGTCGCCCTGGCCACGGTGGACGGCGGCTCGTGGGCCCGCCCGCGCAGCCCTAGCGGACGAGACTCGACCAACCATCCGTGGACGTGGTCACCTCGCAGCAAGCTTCGCCGAATGCGCCGCCTCGATCGCGGGTCCGGCTTCGCCGCACCCCCGGTCGGGCAGGCATTCGGCTTGCTTGCTCGCTCAATACGTCGGAGAACGCGCTGGCGCGCGTCCTCCGACTCCTGCGAGACGCGCCCGGCATCCGCTGGCGCGGATGCCTGGTCGCGTCTCTAGAAGTACGTCCGCAGCGACACGAACAGCGCGTGCGGGTACAGCCCGAACTCGCTGTTCACCGAGCGGGCGAGCGCCGCCCGCGGGGGCGCGCTCACCGCGAAGGTGGTGGGGTCGAGCTCCAGCGGCACCTCGTCGGGCCCCCGCCCGAGCGAGAGGTAGCCGCCGATTGCGGCCGTCGCCTCGTCGGCCACCGACCAGGTCAGGCTCGGCGCCACCAGCGCCGACGGGTCGAGCAGGTTGCCGATCACCGCGGCCGAGCCGGTGACGAGCGGCGTGATCTGCTGCGAGACGCTCACCGCGGCGTACCCCTGGCCGAGCAGCCAGACCTCGCCCCGCAGGAAGCGCGGGTTGGTCGCCTGCGCCAGGTAGTCCTGCGGATCGGACGCCCCGAACGACTGGTAGTAGCCCTCGACCGCGACGGTGGTGTTCGCGGTGGGCCGCCCCTCGCCGCCGAGCACGGCCCGCACGAAGGGCTGGCCCTCGGTGGACTCGGTGCCGGGCAGGGTGAGCGTGACCTCGCCGTGGACGCCGAGGGGCCCGATCGCCGAGATCGTGCCGAGCCCGAAGACGCCGTCGCTGCGCACCAGGCCCACCAGGCCGACCAGATCGGTGACCCCCACCGTCACCTGCGCGTTCTCGGCCAGGATGACGTCGCCGAGGTCGACCTGCGGCGCGTCCGGGTCGGTGATCGGCAGCGCGCCGGACCAGGCCGCCACCGTCGTGGCCCGCCCCGCCGTCCCCGCGAAGACGTCGACCCGCAGCGCGTCGACCCCGGGCTTGTACTCGGTGTCGATGGTGGCGACGAAGAACGGGTTCACCACGTCCATCGGCGTGAACACGAGGCCCGTGCCGAACGTGATCGGCTGCCGCCCGAGCGTGACCTCCGCGCCCTCGGGGGCGTAGGCCACCCACAGCCGGTCCACCCGGCCGCGCAGCGTGGTCTGGGCGCCCAGATCGGGCTCCCAGGTCAGCGGCAGCAGCTGCGGCGCCGTCAGCCCCACGCCGGTGCTCGCGCCCCCGCCGAAGGCCGCCCCGAGCCCGCCGCCCGCCTTCGGCAGCAGCGACAGCGCGTGGTGCAGCTCCGCGCGCCACTTCCCGGCCGCGATGCGCCCCTTGAGCCGGAAGTCGACGATGCCCTGCACGGTCGGGTCGCTCGACAGCCCGGCCGCCGCCACGAGCGCGTCGGGATCGAAGTCGTCGGGCAGCAGCGGCTCGATGGCGGGCGGGATCACCGGCGCCACGATCCATGCCTTCGGCGCCGACCCCACGGTGAACGTCTTGAGGTCGCCGTGCAGCGACGCCTCGGGCGCCGCCCACGCCGCCGACAGCAGCCCGACGAGGATCACTTGCGCTCGTCCTCGGCGATCTGCCCGTCCACCATGCGGACGACCCGCCGCGCGGCGTCCATCACCCGCGGATCGTGGGTCGCGAACACGAAGGTGACGCCGTGGGTGCGGTTGAGCTCCGCCATGAGCTCGATGAGGCCGTGCGAGGTCTTGCTGTCGAGGTTCGCGGTGGGCTCGTCGGCCAGCACGAGCGACGGCTTGCCCGCGATGGCGCGCGCCACCGCGACCTGCTGCTGCTGGCCGCCCGACAGCTCGTTCGGGCGCCGGTTCTCGAGGCCCGCGAGCCCCACGTCCGCCAGGGTCTGCATGACCCGCCGCCGGCGCTCCTCGGCGGGCACGCCGCGCAGCATCAGCACGAACTCGGCGTTCTCGTAGGCCGACAGCACGGGGATGAGGTTGTACGCCTGGAAGATGAACCCGAGCTGGTTGAGCCGCAGATCCGACAGCTGCCCGCGCGACAGCTTCGTCAGGTCCTGGCCGCCCACGGTGACCGTGCCCGCGGTGGGCTCGTCGAGCGCGCCGATGAGGTTGAGGAGCGTGGTCTTGCCCGACCCGGACGGCCCCATGAGCGCGGTGAACTCGCCGCTCTCGATGTCGAGGTCGACGCCGCGCAGCGCCTTCACGGTCACCGCGCCCTGCTGGTACTCGCGGGTCAGCCCGCGCACACTCACGATCGGCATGACAAGGTCCTCGGTTCAGACGTGGCGCATCGCGTCGACCGGCTCGAGGCGGGCGACGTAGCTGGCCGGATACACGGCCGCGAGGGCCGTGAAGAAGATGGTGCCCAGGGCGTAGGTCGCGGTCCGGGTGGGCTCGAACGCGGCGTGGATCACCGCGGAGATGGCGACCCCGCCGGTCTCCATCGTGTCGGAGCCGATGAAGCCCGAGTAGTCGAGGCCGTGGACGACGAGCGGCCAGGTGGCGAGCAGGCCCACCCCCGTCCCGATGACCGCGCCGAGGACGCCGATGGTGACGCCCTCGAGCAGGATGGTCGCCGCCAGGCCGGTCGGCTTGAGGCCGATCGACAGCATCACGCCGAACTCGCGCGTGCGCTCGAGCACGCTCATGAGGACGGTGTTGAGCACGCCCATCGCCACGATCAGGCCCAGGATCACGAGCATCACGTTGCCCGTGCTCCGGTCGAGGCGGATGAGCGCGTACAGCTCGGGCATCGCCTCGCGCCAGGTGAGCACCGCGAGGTCGCTGCGGTCGCCGAGGCGGTCCTTCAGGGTCGCCGCCACGGCGTCGGCGGTGTCGGGGTCCTTCAGGTGGACGGTGACGCGGTTGCTCACGTCGGGCTGGCCGAAGGCCTCCTGCGCCGCGGCGAGGTCGACGAACGCGCCGAAGGCGTCGAGCTCGGTGGCGCCGGTGCGGAAGGTGCCGGCCACGCGGAACAGCCGCGACGACACCTCGGTCGCCCCGTTGTGCTGGCCCATGTAGACGACCTTGTCGCCGAGCTCGACGCCGAGCGTGCGCGCGAGCTCCTCGCCGAGCACGACGCTGCGGCCGTCGCCGGACAGCCACTCCCCCTCGACGACCTTCTCGTCGAGGTGCTGCACCTCGGCCTCGGCGACGGGGTCCAGCCCGACCAGCGCCACGCCGGCCGAGCCGTGGGGCGAGGTGAGGAGCCCGCCGAGCATCAGCCGCGGCGCGACGATCGCGTCGGGGACGGCCTGCCGGATCCGGTCGACCACCGCCGAGGTGCCGGTCACCACGATGTCGCTGTCTTCGCGCTCGGCGTACCCCTGCTCCTGCACCACCACGTGGCCCGAGAACGCCGAGACCGCCTGGCGCGTCATCTCTGCGTAGGAGCCCTCCTGGATCCCGATCATGAGCTGCACCATCGTCAGCCCGAACGCGATCGCGGCCACCGTGAGGACGGTGCGCCGGCGGTTGCGGCCGAGGTTGCGGTAGGCCAGCCGGACGAGCCGTGCGAACACCATCGATCACTCCGCCCGCATCGCGACGACCGGCTCGAGGCGCGAGGCCCGGATCGCCGGCCACAGCGACGCGATCACGCTCACGCCGAACACGGCGCAGGCGACCTGGACGATGCCCGTGGCCCGGACCTCGCCGTGCATCACCGGGTCGATCATCACGCCCGAGAACGAGATGCCCTCCTTCGCGGCGCTCGAGAAGTCGAGCCCGTAGGCGACGAGGTAGGCGTCGAGCGCGCCGCCGAGCAGCAGGCCGATCGCCATGGCGAGCGCCGCGAGCAGCACGCTCTCGGTGAGGATCAGCGCCACGATCCGCCCGGGGCGCAGGCCGAGCGCCTTGAGGACGCCGCTCGCGCGTCCGCTCGAAGACCGACATCATCATCGTGTTCAGGACGCCGGCGGCGGCGGCGCCGAATACGATCCCGAGCGTGACGAACGAGCCGAAGTCGCGTGCATCGCCATCATCTGCGCTGGCCTGCGGCGAGGCGTCGTACCAGGCCTGGACCTCGACGGGGTGCGCTTCGTCGCCAGGTTCTCGCCCGGAGCCGCGCCACGCAGTCGTCGATGCGGCGCTCGTCGCTCGTGACGATGGTGACGGCGTGGAGCTGGTCGGGCAGCACGAGCAGCTCGCGCAGGTCATGGTGTGCACGTAGGCGCCCATCCGGTCGATGCTCGTCGCCCGTGCGCAGGATGCCCACGACGGTGAACAGCGTGTTCCTGAGGGAGCCGTCGGCCGCCTGGGTGAACGCGACCAGCCTGTCGCCGACCTCGACCTCGAGGTCCTCCGCCAGCTCGTAGCCGAGGGCGACCTCGCCGGCCGGGGCCTCGCGAGGAAGGCGCCCCGCGCGGATCCGGTCGTCGATGGGGCGGATGGCGGTCTCCTGCGCGGGGTCGACCCTGATGACCATCGCCCCTGGCTCTTGCGCTCGGTGCCGAGCAGCACGAAGCCCTTCGGCGGCGGCTGCTGGCGGCGGTGGTGCCCTCGGTGGCGTCGATCGTGGCCATCAGCGTCGGCGTCGTGGAGCGTGTCGTGGACGCGCGCGGCTCGCGGGCCGGTCGGGGTGGTGCACCGCACGTGGCCCAGGCGCTGGACCACCATCACGCTCGAACAGGTTGGCGTACATCCCGCGTCGGAGATGGCGATGGTGGCCATGCACAGCGCCACTCCCACCGCCATGGCGACGGCGGTGATGAGCGTGTGGCGGCGGTGGCGCCACAGGTTGCGCCAGGCGAGGATCAGGGTCGACACGGCATCATCGCTTGAGCGACTGGAGCGTGGAACCGCGAGTCGGGCACCTCCGCGCCGATCGTCAGGTCCGACATCTTGATCCGGTGAACTCGCCCGGCTTGTCGGGGACGAGCTTCATCTCGAGCGGGGTCATGCGCCTGCCGACGTCCTGAACGTCGCCGTAGGTCATCGTGCGGACGAGCCTCGCCCTCGTCGTAGTAGTCGACCTTCACCGGCACCTTCTTCGGGGTGACCGTGGCGGTGACCTTTCCCCAGACCACCGGCGCCCGGGGCTTGGGCGTGCAGCCGATGACGTAGCTGCCCTCGGATCCCTCGTCGGCCGGCTTCTTGTCGAACACGCAGGTGAAGTCGTCGGACAGGCGCGACTCGCGCACGAGGTCGTCGTTCGTGAAGTGGTTGCCCATCCAGGAGCTTCCGACATCATGCCATAAGCCCTTCACGTGCGGTCGACCTTCGGCAGGTAGTTCCAGAGGTTGTCGTCGACCTTGAGCGTGGTGACGCCGGCGTCCTTCTGGGGCGCCTCGAGGATGCGCACCAGCGTCTTCGTCGTGCCCTTCGACCAGATCTGCATCTTCATGGTGCGGTCGTAGTTGGCGGTCTTGACGTGCATCTCCATGACGCCGGTGGAGGAGTCGCCGCGCGCCGCGTCGCTGTCCGTCGCGAGGAGCAGCCCGATGGTCGGACTGGTGGGATCGCGGCGGCGTGGGCCACGCTCGCGGACAGGGCCAGGGACAGCAGGAAGCTCATCGCTTCCTCCTCCGGCAGCGCTCGATCAGCCCGATCTCGCGCACCATGAAGTCGTAGAAGTCGTGGAACCGGGTGAGGCGCTCGCGCTGCTCGGGCGGCGCGTCGCCCAACACGTCCAATCCCCGCGCGCCACTTCCTGCATCTTAGGACGACGGTGAAGCGGGTGGCGAAGTTGTTGGCCCACGCGTCGTCGCGCAGGCGGACGAAGGTGGCGCGCTCGCGGGGCAGCACGACCTGGTCGAGCAGGCCGGTTCCGACGAGCTGCCGGGTGACGGTGTTGACGGCGCCTTTGCTCGCGCCGAGCGCCGCGCACAGCTGCGCCTCGGACTGGTGTGGCGGGTCGCACACGAGCAGCCAGCCGATGATCCGGCCCACTGCCGCGGGCGCCGCCGAGGTCTTGGAAGATGAGCCCCATACCGTCGACGAACTGGCGGATCCCAGGCTTCACCGGACGCTCCCGGCGAGCATTCGCTTGGTTTCGAAAGTTCGGAAATCTGTGAACACAACCCTCGTCACCCGGCGGACCGATGGCGTCAACCCACGTCCGGTGCCCCTCGGCAGCGGGTTTGTGATAGAACTCGCGGCTCGGAGGAACGCGAATGCGCGCCCTGGTGGGCATCGACTTGCGAGCGGACGGGCACGACTGGCTGCTGAGCGCGCCGCGCACTATGCGGGCGGCTGTCTGCCGCGCTCGACCTCGTTCACTTCGCGGCCGACGGCGCGCACGCGACCGCGCAGCGGACCAAGCTCGAGGTGCCGCTGCAGGACGTCCCCCGAGGCGATCCCGGCGGGGTGGCGCGGGTGGAGATCGCCGCGCCCGACGAGGGCTTCGTGCGGCTGTCGCCGAGTACGACGTGATGATCGTCGGATCGCGGGGAGCCGCCGGCGCTGGAGCGGCTGCTGCGGCCGATGGCCACGCGGGTCCTGCGCCACGCGCGCTGCCCCCGTGCCCGTCCCGCGGGGCGAGCGGCTGGCGGGGGGCGGCGCTGGCTGCTGGGTCGCGAAGTCGACGTGGAGGGCCTGCCCCCACGCGGGTGCTCGAGTGGGCCGAGAAGTGCTGGCGAGCTGGCTCGGCGGCCCGTCCACGTGGCCTAGTGGCGCAGGTGCACCGCGGCGACTGGTTCGCCGTGCGCGACTCCATGCGCGCGAAGCTCGAGGTCATGCTGGAGCGCGCCACGTCGACCAGGCGCACCGGGCGGCGCGGCGACGGTGCGGCGCGGCGATCCCGAGGAGATGCTCATCCAGATGTCGGGGAGTACGACCTGCTGGTGGTGGGCAACCGCGAGCGGAGGGCCTGGCGCGGATCATGCTCGGCGCCGTGGGCAACGCGCTGGCGTGCCGCGGCGCGTGCGACGTGGTGAGCGTGCCGATTGCCGACTGAGGCGCGGCCTCAGCCGGCGACGCGGATCAGCGGCTTCGTGTGCGTCGCCATCACCTGCTCGAACGACGCGGGATCGAAGCTCGCGAGGTCGACCACGGTGCCCTCGCCGTTCAGGATCTACGTCGTAGACGGCGTCCTGGATACCGTTGCTGCGGTTCTCGAAAGCAGGGCGCGGGTGACCTCCAGGTCTGGAAGATCCGCCGTTCGACGACGCCGTGCAGCTGCAGGCCGTTCATGATGACGCGGTGCTCGTCCTCGATGCGACGTCGCCGCTCTTGAGGCCGAACAGCACGACGTACCGCCGCCGCACGATGCGGGCGTTGTTGAGCGAGCTGTTGAACCCGGCCATCTCCATGGCCGTCGACCCCCACGCCGTCGGTCAGGTCGAGGATCCGCTGGCGCAGCGTGGGGTCGGAGGCCCAGGGGCGGTCGGGGTCGGCGCGACGGGGGCGATCACCTGGTCAAGCCCAGGCGCAGGGGCCTGGTGCGCGGTGGGCCTCGGAGGGCCTGGGCTGATGCCGATGATCTTGGCGGCGCCTATGCCGTGCGGGCCACCAGCACGGCGAACAGCCCGATGGTGCCGGTGCCGAGGATGGCGACGCTCTTGCCGCGCAGGTCGCTGACCTGGCAGGCGTGGACGGCGTTGCCGAACGGCTCGCACGGCGGCCACCGGGCCGGATGCGCGACAGGTCGGTGGCCCACAGCGCCTTGGCGGGCAGCTGGACGTACTCGGCGAAGCAGCCGTCCATCGACACGCCGATGATGCGCTCGTTGGCGCAGACGTGGTACTCGCCGAGCCGGCACTGGTAGCAGGCGCCGCAGACGATGTGGACTCGGTGCTCACCACGTCGCCGACCTGGAAGGTACTTGGCGGCGGCCTTGTGGCCGAGCTCCACGATCTCGCCGAGGAAGCTCGTGGCCGAAGACGCGCTGCGCCCTCCTCGCGCAGCGAGCCCCGGGACCATGTCGCCTTATCGACTTGCGCGACCAGAAGCCGCGGTCGGTGCCGGCCGGCGTAGCGGACCTGATGATAAGGACTGGTCGTAGAAGCCCTCGCCGAGGGTCGGGACGGGGACGTGGTCGAGCACCATGCCGCGGAGGAGTCCCAGTCTTCGCGCGCGGCGTCGAAGGTCAGCGCGGCCATGGTCGACATGCGGTCACCCGATCGTGGAGGGGGCGATCCTCAACACCGGGGCGGGGGAACGTCCGCAGGGTGCGCGTCTCGTGGCGTTGCTGGCCGCGCTCTACGGGTGCAGGTTGCGGCGGCCCAGGCCTGCAGGCGCGCTGGGCGGCCTGCGCACGTCGCCGCGGCTCTTGGCGGCGACGTCGGTGAACAGGGCGCTGACGCTGGCGTCGCCGTGATCGCCGACGGCGTCGAGGCACATGGTGCGCACGTCGGCGTGC
Organism: Myxococcota bacterium; assembly: GCA_041389545.1. GTDB lineage: Bacteria > Myxococcota_A > UBA796 > UBA796 > JACKER01. Next base: position 60,031 of record JAWKRQ010000034.1, read on the forward strand.
AGCCGGGCGTCGCGGGCGCAGCCTGGAGAGCACGGCCTGGATGGTGGTGGTCGCTCGACCAGCGGTCGGCGAGCCTGGCGGCGAACCGGGCGACGTTCTGGGGCTCGGGTCGGTGTTCATGACCTGGGTGAGGGCGCCGGTGACGCCGGGCGAGCGGGACCAGGGCCCAGGATGAAGGTCTCGCGCTGCTTCGGCCGGGTGGTCGCGGGGTCGAGGTCGGGCGGAGGCCTCGAGGCCGACGGCGCGGGCGCCGGGGTGACGGTGGCCGGCGGGGGCGGGGACGGCGCGGGCGACGGAGGAGGAGGGGGACGGCGACGGCGACGGCGACGGCGACGGGGACGGGGACGGGGACGGGACGGGGACGGGCCTGCGGGCTCGGGCGCGGGCGCGAGGACGCGGGCACGGGGGTCGTCGCCGGGCGCGGGGGCCGGCTGCGGCGCGGGCGCCGGCTCCTCGATCACGGCGACGGCGGGGGCGCGGGCTCGGCCCCGAGAAGGCGTACCAGCCGACGGCGATGACCACCAGCAGCAGGGCGAGTAGCGCCGCCGCCATGAGCCCGCCGCCGACCAGGACGCCCATCGCGACCACGCCCGTCGGCGCCACCGACGACGAGGGCGCGGGCTTCGCCGGGGGCCGCGGTGGTCCCACAGCGAGCCCGTCTGCACCGCCGAGCTCGAGAGGGGTAGAGTGCGGGAATTCCGGGCTCGATGCCGCCGCCCGAGAGGGCCTTCGCCCTCTGCAGGACGTCGGCGTTCCAGGGCCGAGGCGGGCTGGCACCGCGGCGCCGTCGGCGGCGACCTCGCCGTTCCACAGGGCCACAGCAGGCTGCGGCAGTCCTGCACGCGGGTCGTGGGGTCGGTGCGCATGGCGTGGTGATCGCTGTCTCCATGCGCTCGGGGACGTTCTGGCGAGCTCGCGCAGCGGCTTCGCAGCGCCCCTCGGCGACGGCGGTGAAGATCTCGTAGAGGTCGTCGCCGTCGAAGGCGCGGCGGCCCGCGACCATCTCGTAGAGGATGGCGCCGAGGGCGAAGACGTCGGCCTGGGCGCCGACGCTCGCGTCGCGGACCTGCTCGCGCCATGTAGTGGTGCCCATCACCGCGCCTCGTGCGGGTGCGGGAGGAGCCGCCGCCGGGGCCCGAGACCACTCTGGCGAGGCCGTAGCCGGTGACCTTCGACGAGGCGATCGCCGGTGATCTGGAGGAGGATGTTGGCGGCTTCAGGTCGCGGTGGACGAGGTCTGGCGTGGGCGGCGCCCACGGCGGGCGATGATCTCGCGTGGCGAGGGCGTCGATCTGCGTAGCTCAGGCGCTGGCGCGGAGGAGGCCGTCGAGGTCGGGGCTGTCGACGAACTCCATGACCAGGCCCGGCTGGCCGCCCACGTCGATCACGTCGGTGACGGGGAGGATGTTGGGGTGGTACGGCCTGGGCGCGGCCTTCGTTCTTGGAGTAAGATTGCGAGGCCTGGTGTGGAGACGGTGAGGACCTTGAGGGGCGTGGAGGCTGCCGAGGGAGCGGCGGACCTTGGTAGACCACGGCCATGCCGCCCTGGCCGATCACCGAGGCGACCGTGTAGCGATCGGACGAGGCCGCCGGGGGCGAGCTGCATGCGAGGCCTGCAGCGCAGCCTAACCGACGCGTCGCCCTCCGTTACGCCCGCTGTCGCACTCTGCCCCTGCCCCCGCCCCTGCCCCTGCCCCTGCCCCTGCCCCTGCTCCCGCTCCCTGCCCTGCCCCTGCCCCATACGGGCGTTCGCTGTCGCTCACCCTTCGGACGGAAACGCGTCGGGCGTTTCCGTCCGAACCGACCGGGCGGTCAGGGCAAGGGGCAGGGGGCAAGGGGCAAGCAGGGATCAGCGAGCCCTCCTCCTCCGCCCACCCGCCTCCCGCCGGTAGATCGTCCGCGACGTGATCCCCATCAGCGACGCCGCCAGCGACTTGTCCCCCCCGCAGTACCGCAGCGTCTCCTCGATCATCCGCCGCTCCACCACCTTCAGCGGCGTCCCCACCTCGAACGACAGCCGCTTCCGGCTCCCCGTCCCCTCCCGCAGCGCCGCGGGCAGGTCCTCCACCCCGATCCGCTCCCCCCGACACAGCACCACCGCCCGCTCCACCGCGTTCTCCAGCTCCCGCACGTTCCCCGGCCAGCGGTACCCGATCATCGCCTCCATCGCCTCGGCCGTGAACCCGCGCAGCTCCTTCGCGTTCTTCGCTACGAACCGCGCGAGGAAGTGCTGCGCCAGCAGCGGCACGTCCTCGGCCCGCTCCCGCAGCGGCGGCACGTGCAGCGGGATCACGTTGAGCCGGTAGAAGAGGTCCTCCCGGAACCGCCCCTCGGCGATCTCCTGCCGGATGTCCCGGTTCGACGCCGCCACCACCCGCGCGTCGGCCACGAGCGTCTCGGTGCCGCCGACCCGCTCGTACTCGCCGTCCTGCAGCACGCGCAGCAGCCGCACCTGCACCGCGGGCTTGGTCTCGGTGATCTCGTCCAGGAACAGCGTGCCCCGGTGCGCCAGGTCGAAGCGGCCCTCCTTGCGCGCGACGGCCCCGGTGAACGCCCCCTTCTCGTAGCCGAACAGCTCGCTCTCGAGCAGCGACTCGGGGATCGCCGCGCAGTTGAGCGCGACGAACCGGCTGTCGCGGCGGCGGCTCATCCGATGCAGCGTGCGCGCCAGCCGGCTCTTCCCGGTGCCCGACTCGCCCGTCAGCAGCACGGTCGCGTCGGCCGGGGCGACCTGCTCGACCTCGTCGAGCAGCGCCCGCATGGCGTCGGACTTCCCGATCATCTCGCCCTCGCCGACCGCGGCGAGCTGCTCCCGCAGGTGCCGGTTCTCGACCTGCAGCATCCGCTTCTCGAGCGCCTTGGCGATGGTGCTGACGAGCTCGAGGCGCTTGAGCGGCTTGGAGACGAAGTCGTACGCCCCCTCCTTCATCGCCTCGACCGCGGACTCGACGGTGCCGTAGGCCGTCATCACGACGACCTCCACGTCCGGGTCGACCTTGCGCGCCGCCTTCAGCAGGTCGATGCCCGACATCCCGGGCATCTTGAGGTCGGTGAGCACGAGGTCGACCTGGTGCTCGCGGAGGCCCTCCATGGCGGCGCGCCCGCTGTCGGCGTGGACGACGCGGTAGCCCTCGCGCAGCAGGATGCGCTCCATGGTGACGCGGTTGGCCTCGTCGTCGTCGACCACCAGGACCGTGCTCGGCGCACTCGCCATCCGACCTCCCTGGAAAGCGTAGTGCTCCCACCGACGCGGCGCGACGGTCGACGACACAACGTGATCGGGCTCAGCCGCCCTCGCCCGCCTGCTCGGCGAGCCAGTCGGCCAGCGCCTCGTGGCCCGCGTGCCGCGCCCAGCCCGACGCCGGCGCGTCGAAGGACGTGTCGCGGATCGTGGGGTCCACGCCGAGCGACAGCAGCAGCTCGGCCATCTCGCGGTCGCCCCGCCAGGCAGCCTCGTGCAGGGCCGTCCCGCGCGGCCGGAACGACGGATCCCAGCCGAGCTGCACCAGCAGCCGCACCGCCGCGGCGTTGCCCCGCGCCGCCGCCGCCGCGACCTGGCCGGGCGCGCGGGCCCGGGCCGCGGCGATCACCTCTGGCGGCGCCTGCGCGGCCGCGGCGTCGCCGGCCATGGCCGCCACGATCAGCGCCTCCGCCGGCGACAGCGCCGGCCCCCGCGCCCCCGCCTCCTGCAGCAGCCGCACGACCTCGGTGGCGCCGGCCGCTTGGGCCAGGGCCAGCGCCTTGTGGCCGCGCAGCGCCGGGTGGGCGCCGGGCCCGTCCGGATCGACGCCGTGGGCCAGCAGCAGCGCGACCCGGTGCGCCAGGCCCCGGTCGGCGGCGAAGCGCAGCTGGTCCTCGAGCTCCACCCGGATGGGCTGGAACGCGATCGCTGCCAGGCGCTGCTCCCACGCGCCGCCCCCGCGGCCGAGGCCGTGGGCGAACAGCAGCTCCAGGTGCGTGTCGTCGGGCTCGAAGTGGCGGTTGTAGAGCGTCTGGCGGTCGTCGGGGTCGGCACCGCGCGCCAGCAGCAGCGCCGCGAGCTCGGCGCCCTGCGGGTGCATCGGCTGGTTGGCCGGGCCCTGCTCGCCCCCGCCGAACGCACCGGTGAGCGCGGTGAACGGCGGAAAGGTCATGCCCTCCCACAGGAAGCCGGCGTCGGGGTCGGCGCCCGCGTCGAGCAGGGCGGTGGCGGCGGCGACGGGATCGCCGAGGCCGAGCCGCCCGTAGGCCAGGTACAGCAGCGGCGCCCAGCGGTAGGGCCCGGCCTGGCGCTTCGCGTCGCCGGGCGCGCGCGCGAGGTGGCCGCGCAGCGCCTCGACGTCGCCGAGCAGCGCCGCCAGGTGGGCGCTGCGCGCGGCGAGCCCGGGGTTCGCCTCGACCAGCGCGGCGGCCTGGGCGCGGCGCTCGGGCCGGTCGGCGCCGTAGGTCAGGCAGCCGAGCCGCAGGACCTCGTCCTCGACGGTGTCGGCGGCCTCCTGGCGGTGCGGGGCGCGGGTCCAGCGCGTGACCACCTCGACGAACGCCTTCAGGCGCGCCCAGCTGGGCTGCCCGTAGCCGCGCGCCAGCGCGTGCTGGGCGTCGGCGAGCCGGAACGAGGCGTCCGGCGTGGCCTGGGGGTGGAGCTCGCGGATCAGGGCCACGGCCTCCGCGTCGCCGGCGCGGACGCGGCGCTGCAGGTCGCGGGCCTGGTTCTTGAGCTGCTCGAGGTTCGGATCGCTCGGCAGCGGGCCGATCGGCATGGATGCCTCCCACGGTCTCGCCCGCGTCCGCCTGGTCGGGCCCGAAGGAGGTGGGATGTGTGCTCGCCATCGGCAGCAGCAGGTGGGCTCGGCCCTCTCCGCGGACGTGGAGGCGCCCTGCCGCGCCTGCGATCCCCGTATCCCGCAACCGTTGGCACGACTCGTGCATGAGATCCAGGGTGAGCGCCGCCTCGAGCGGCAGGAGGTCATCGTGGACACCACCGAGCACGGCTCCATCCTCGCCATGTCCCGCCCGCTGCTGTGGGCGATCCTCGCGGCGTTCGTGGTCGTCTCGATCGGCGGCACCTGGGCGGCCTTCGGCGACGCCTGGGGCCTGGCCCGCATCGTCGTCGCCGGCGTGCTGATGGGGACGATGAGCTTCTACATGCTGTTCATCAACCGGCTCCTGGTGTCCTGACAACCGTGTCAGGCGCCGACTTCGCTGACAGGGCGTCGGGAGGGGTTGTCGCCGTCGGTGTCCGTGACATACGGACCCGATATGTCACGCTCCATCCTGTCTCTCGTCGCCTTGCTCGCTGTCGGCTGCGTCCGGCACCCCACCGTCCCGCAGGACATGCTCGAGCACGTCCCTCCCGACGCCATCGCGGGGCTCGAGCCGCTGGAGGAGCGCGCCGATTCGCTCGACCGGGACGTCGCGGCCGCCGACACCGCCCTGCAGCAGGCGCAGCGGGCCGAGGCGCTCCAGCAGGACCGCCTCGAGAACGCGCGCGCGTCGGTCGACGCCGAGGCCCGCCTCAAGGAGATCGCCGTCGAGCGGGGCGACGTGGAGGGCGGCGCCGCCGCCGATCAGCGCCGCGAGGCCGCGGAGGGCGAGGTCGAGCGCGCCCGGGCCGACCTGGAGCGGGCGACGATGGCCCGGATCCGCGCCGAGGCCCGACTGGACCTGCTCGAAGCCGAGCAGGACGTGGTGGACGCCCGGATCGAGCGCGATCGGGCGCGCGCCGTCGCGCAGAAGGTCGACGACTTCGACGTGCAGCCGTACGAGAAGGCGCTGGACGCGGCCGCCGAGCAGCGCGACCGCGCGGCCGCCCACGCCCGCGACGTGGGGGCGGCGCCCATCGACCGCAACGCCGGGTGATCCGCGCCCGCCCACGGTACGGATCGGGCGGGAGGGAACGATGAGGACGACGACAGCGGCGCTGTGGCTCGGGGTCGCGGCCTGCGCGCACGCCCCGCCCGACGCGGCGCGCACCGACGACTGCTTCGACGCGAGCGGCGTGCTCGGCTGGGACGACGCGGGGCCGAACAGCGTGCTGCTGCGCGTCCGCGGGCGGCGCGAGTTCGTCGCCGACCTGCAGGGCCCCCAGTGCAGCGACGTGGCCTGGGCGACCGCCATCGGCGTCACGTCCAGCACGGGCTCGCCGTGGGTCTGCGTCGGCGAGGGCGTGGGCCTCGGGCAGATCCAGTTCCGCGACGGGCCGCTCGGGTCCGGCGGGCGGCTGATCACCTGCCGCGTCGACGCCATCCGCCCCGGGCCGTAGACTCGCGCGGGGGACCCTTGAAGACGTGGACGGACGGCACGAGCCAGGTCGTGGTCTGGTTCGACGACGGCGCGCTGTGCGCCTACGACAAGGCCCGGCTGCGCCGCTGGTACGACGGCGGCGACGAGGCCCGGCGCGCCGCGCTGGGGCGCGCCTGGACGAGCGCACCGCGCTCGGAGCGACGCGCTGTCGCTCGAGGACGTGGGCGGCGTCGCCCTGCTGCGGAACGCGTTCCACACCACCGTCGACTGGCTCGGCCCGCCGACCGACGACGCGTACGAGGCGTGGCTCGAGCCTCGAGCACCCGCTCCGGGCGTCGGCCTCGCCGTGGGCCGGCCCGCCCGGCACCTTCGCCGTCGACGTGGCGCTGCGCAACGTGGGCGCCGACCGCGGCGGGTTGTGGGTCCACGTCGAGCCGCGCCCCGGCCTCCGGGTCGACCGCGGCGTGCTCGACGGCGACGAGGTCCGCATCGAAGGCGGCGTGCTCGCGTTCCACCGGGCGGCGCTGCGCCGCCACCGGCCGCTGGTGCTCACGCTCCGCGGCCACGCCCTGGCCTCCGCCGCGCTGCGCCTGCGCTTCGAACTGCGCCAGCACACGGTCGACGTCGAGGACGCCGCGGAGTACCGCGAGGTCCACCGCACCGAGCAGCAGGACGCAGGCGTCCTCGACGTCCCGCTCGAGGTGGGCGCGGGCCGCCAGCTGGCGCTCGTCCGCGGCGGCGAGCGCCTCGCCCTCGATCCGCGCTGGGTGACCGACCTCGCCCGGGCCGGCGGCCTCGACGACGCCTCGCCCGCGCCCGACCTCTCCCGCTGGCTGCGGCGCGCCCTCGCCCGCTGCCGGGTGGCGGCCGTCGAGGAGGACCCGGACGGCGTCCTGGCGGCGTGGCGTCAGCTGAGCGAGCGCGACCGCGCGGCGAGCGGATCCGGGTCGAAGGTCGCGGCGTACAAGCTCGCGTCCGGGCGGCACTGGGTGGTGGACGGGCCCGAGCTGGCCGTGATCCGGCGGCTCCTCGGCGCCGACCACCCGCTGGCGCAGTTCGGCGCGGGGGGTGCCTTCGAGGTCGGGGGACGACCTGCTCGGTCACTCCCCGACGGAGACGTAGTACGACGGGTCGTCGTCGTCGTCCTCGACCTCGCGCTGGTCGTCGCAGCCCACGTCCGGCAGCGCCCGCGCCACGGCTGCCGCGGCCTCCTCGTCGAGCAGGTTGCCCTCGAGGTCGAGGCTCAGGTGCCGGAAGCGGTCCGCGCGGGCCACGAGCCGCTCGGCGCCCACGCGGGTCAGCGTGCCCCCGGCGAGGTCGAGGCTGACGAGCTGCGGCAGCACGGGGCTGTCGGCGAGCACGTCGACGAGCGCGTCGGTGAGCGGCGCGTTGCCGAGCCCGAGGTGGCGCAGGCGCGGCCACGGGCGGTGGAGGAGCGCCAAGTCGGCCACGCCCACGTCCGACCGCCCCGGGTCGCCGATCCACAGGTCGAGCACCTCGAGGGCCGGCAGCTCGCCGGCGCACAGGGCCTCGACGACCTGGACCTTCAGCCCCGTGGTGCGGACGGTGAAGCTCACGAGCCGCGGCGCGCGCACCTCGCCGAGCGTGAGGTCGCCGGCGACGAGCCGGACGTGCTCGAGGCGGGGGCAGGGGACGAACAGGTCGAAGCAGCCGAGGTCGATCCAGCTCAGCTGGTACGCGGTGTCGTCGAGCTCGAAGCGGCGCAGGCCGGGCAGCGGCGCGGCGCGCAGCTTGGCGAGGGCGTCGGCGTAGGCGGGCTCGGGGCCGTAGCCGTCGTCGTCGGGCGCGCGGACCCGGACGGCGGTGAGGAAGCGCGCGGCGTCGGCGTCGAGGGCCGGGACGACGGCGCCCTCGAGCGTGGACCAGAAGCCGAACGCGTAGCCGAGGCGCGGCGCCTGGCCGATCTCCGGGCCGCGATCGGGCGGCCGCCAGTCGTAGGCCTCGCACAGCGCGGTCAGGTCTCGCTCGCGCACCTGGCGCAGCAGGGCGTCGCGCCGCGGGGAGCGGTCGCCGTCGGCCTCCAGCGCCGCGAGCGCCGCGCGGTCGGCGTGCTGCGGCCCCTGCGTCCGGAGCCAGGCGGCGTAGGCGCCCCAGGCCGCAGCGTCGGACGGGTCCTCCCACAGCGGGAGCTCGAGCGGCGTGTGCGCCAGGCTCGGCCCGCCGTGGACCGCCGGATCGACCTCGGCGAAGCCCGCCGCGACGGTGCGCGCCACCGCCCGCGCCGCCGCCTCGGCGGCGAGCGCCGGCGTGGCGAGCTCCCGCTCGACCTCCCGCACGTCGCCGCGGCGGCCCACCGTCCCGAACCGCGTGCGCACGACGGGACCGTCGGTGCGGACCTCCCAGAACCGCTCGTCCTGCTCGAAGCGGCGCATCACAGGTAGCGGCAGGGGATGCAGGTGCCGTCGTCGCCGCAGGCGCTCTGCGTCGCGGCCTCCTCGAAGGCGGCGCCGGTGAAGACCTGGCAGGTGCAGTCGGCGTCGACCTCGCAGGCGCACCCGGCCGTCTCGAAGTCGTTGTTGCCGGGATCGCAGAGATCCTCGGGGGCGCCACCGCAGGCCAGCAGCAGCGCCGGGGCCCACCCGATCCGGAACACGCGTTGCACCTCGGACCTCCGGACGGAAGGCTATCCTGCGGGAGGAGGATCGGTGCCCGTCCCGCGCGCGCTGCTGCTGCTCGCCTGCGCCTGTCGCGCCGACCCGGCGGCCGAGGTGGTGCTGCCGCGCGCCGACGCCGTGACCGTCCGGCCAGACGTCGCCAACGTGCTGCTCCGACGCTTCGACGTCGCGCTGGCCCCGGCCGCCGACGCCGAGCTCCGCTGCACCGCCCCCACCGAGCCGCTCGAGGACCACCGCCTCGCCATCCCCGGCGGGCGCGCCACCGTCGCGCTGCTCGGGCTGCTCCCGCGCACGCGCTACCGCTGCACCGTCGTCGACGCCGCCGGCGCCGAGCGCTGGCGCGGCGCCTTCACCACCGACCCGCTGCCCGACGGCCTGCCCACGCTCGCCGCCTCCGGCGACCGCGACCGCGCGGTCACCGACGACGCCTACGTCCTGTTCACCACCTGGGCGCTCGGCCGCGACGCCGGGCCCAAGCGCGCGATCGTCGTCGACGGCGACGGGCGCGTCCGCTGGTACCTCGACCTCGACGACGCCTCCACGGGCGGCATCGCGGCCCACCTCGTCGACGGCCTGCTCGTCACCGGCGGCGGCCGCGGCTCGCGCCCGGCCCTGCGCACGCTCGAGGGCGAGCTCCGCTACCAGGTGCCGCCCCCCGCCGAGCCCGACGGCGAGGGCTACCACCACGAGGCGCAGCTGACGCCCGAGGGCTGGCTGCTGTCGCTGCAGGCCGTGCGGAACGAGGGGCCGCAGGGCGGCTTCGCCGGGTTCCGCATCGAGGCCTGGGATCCCGCCACCGACGCGCTGACGTGGTCGTTCGACTCCCAGCCCCAGGTCGACGCGGGCGTGCTGCCGCCCGGCGGCCCCGGCGACTACGATCCGTTCCACGCCAACGCCGTCACGGTGGTCGACGACGACCCCGACGGGCCCGCGGTGTGGGTCAGCCTGCGCGGCCTCGGGTCGCTGATGCGCATCGACCGGGCCACGGGCGCCGTCACCGGCTTCTTCGGGCCCGACCGGGGCTACGCGCTCGAGCACGTCGACGGCACCGCGGCCGACGAGGCCGAGTGGTTCTGGGGGCAGCACGCGCCCGAGATCGTCGGCGACACCTTCACCGTGTACGACAACGGCGGACGTCGGCCGGGGAGCCGGCGGTACTCGCGCGTGGCGCGCTACCGGCGGCTCGGGGACGACCGCGCCGTGCTGCTGTGGGACTGGACGGAGCCCGGCTGGTACGAGACGAACTTCGGCTCGGTGGCGGCGGTGCCCGACAGCGACGGGCACGTCCTCGTGGGCACGGGGCACTGCGGCGACTGCGACCCGGACGGCGACACCTCCTGGGTCGCCGAGCTGGACCCCCGGTCGGGCGAGGTCGTGTGGCGGCTCGACTTCACGAGCGACGGGCACTCGCTGTACCGCGCGCAGCCGCTCGGTGGCTGCGAGGTGTTCGCCAACCGGCGGACGTGCCCGTAGACTCTCGGCGGAAGGGGGTGCCGATGAAGTGGCTGCGAGGCGGCCTGGGAGGCGGCGGGGTCGCGCTGGTGCTGGCCTGCGGCGGCGGCGAGGCGCCGCCCGACCCCGAGCCCACGCCGCGGCCGGTGGCGGCGCGCCCCGCGCCGCAGCCGCTGGAGGTGGAGGCCGTGAGCGTGGTCCGGCAGGGGCCGGGCTGCGACTACTTCACCGTGGGCTCGAACCAGACGGTGTTCGTGAGCACGGTCACCGACGCCGGCGCGCCCGTCGCCTACCTCCGGGTGGAGGGGCGCGACGCCGTGCTGTCGCGGGAGCCGGGGGTCGAGGAGCGCTGGGTCGGCGACGGTGTCGTGGTCGCCGTCGACATGCGGGAGGCGCAGGCGCAGGAGGGGGAGCAGACGGAGGTGGACGGGACGCTCGTCGTGGAGGTCGCCGACGAGCGGCGGCGGCTGCGGGTGCGCGGGGTGTGCGAGTAGGCTGGATGTCGTGCGGGGCTCCTGGATACCGCTCGACCGATGCCCCACCGCTTCGTCCCCGCGCTGCTGCTGCTCGCCGGCTGCCCCTGGATCACCCCGGCCCAGCAGGAGGCCCGCCTCGCGGCGCTCGGCACGTGCGACGGCCCCGACCTGCTCGTGGTCTACGTCGATGCGGACGGCGACGGCGCGGGGGACCCCGCGCGCCCGACGACGGCGTGCGCGCTCGGCCCCGGGCTCGCCGCGGCGGGCGACGACTGCGACGACACCGACCCCGACGCCCACCCCGGGGCGCTGTGGGGGCGCGACGACGACGGCGACGGGTTCGGCGCCTACGACGCCGTCCTGGACGACTGTCCCCCCGGGCCCGGGTGGGTGCCCGACGTGCGCGACTGCGACGACGGCGACCCGAGCGTGCCGGGCCCGGAGGTCTGCGGCGGCGGCGACGAGGACTGCGACGGCGAGGTCGACGAGGCGGGCGCGTCGGGCGAGGTCGCCTGGTACCCCGACGTCGACGGTGACGGCGTCGGCGACACCGCCGGCGAGGCCTGGGCCTGCGCCGCGCCCGGTCCGGACTGGGTCGCTGCCCCCGGCGACTGCGACGACGGCGATCCGGCCATCCCCGCCGACCGCGACTGGTGCGACGACGGGATCGACGGCGACTGCGACGGCACCGTCGACGGCCCCGACTGCTGGCGCGACACCGACGGCGACGGCCTGCCCGACGACGAGGATCCGTGCCCCGACACCGCCTGGGGTGGCGCTGCCGACCTCGACGGGGACGGCGTGGGCGACGCCTGCGACAACTGCTGGCTCGTCGCCAACCCCGACCAGGCCGACGCCGACGGCGACGGCCGCGGCGACGCCTGCGACCACGGCCACGGCGGCGACGACGACGACGACTAGAACGCGAACCCGGCGTTGCAGCCCGCCACGTCGAGCATGACCCCGGCGTAGGACGTGGGGTCGCCGCAGTCGCCGCCCTCCACGGCCTGCGTGTAGCAGTCGAGCTGGTCGGCGGCGGCGTCGACGGCGTCGCCCTCGACGTCCGCGTACTCGTCGCAGGTGCCCTCGAGCTCGGCCATGACCCCGTCGAGCGCGTCGGCGTCGTCGGCGAAGGCCTCCTCGGCGCAGCCCTGCCAGACCTCGACCAGGTGGTCGCAGGACTTCTGCAGGTCGGGCCCGCCGCAGCCGGCGACGAGCAGGGCGAGGAACGAGGTGCGGATGGTGGTCATGGCGTCTCCCGGTGTGGTGGAACGCCGATGCAGCTGCGGTGACCGTGCTCGAACCTGGACGGGCGGCCGCATCGCGTTCCCCGCCCACCTATGGGCGGCGACACGGCGACCCGTGCAACCGGGTGTCGCCGGGTGTCGCTCGGTCACTGCGGCAGCAGCAGGTCCTCCAGGAAGAACGCCGCCAGCTCCGCGCGCCCGGCCAGGCCCGCCTTCGCGTACACCGCGCGCGCCTGCTGGCGCACGGTGCGGTCGCTCGTCTGCCGCAGCTCGCCGATGCGCTGCGTGCTGAACCCCTTGAGCAGGAGCAGCGCGACCTCGCGCTCCGCCGCGGTGAGCGCCCACCGCTCGAACTGCTGGTCGATCGCCGCGCCGAGCCCCGCCAGGGCCTGCGCGGCCTCCTGCCGCCACCGCTCGGCCTCGGCGCCGAGCTGCGCCGCCCGGGCCGTCGCCTCCGCCGCGTCGCGCCGCGCACCGAGCCACGATCGCACCGCCGCACCGCCCCCCAGGGCCGCGATCGCCATCGCCACCGTCTCGAGGCCGAGGTGCAGCGCATCGCCGCCGGAGAGCGCGTCCTCCGCGACGTCGAGGGCGATCAGCGCGACGATGAGCGCGAACGACGCGGCATAGGTCACGTGCCGGACGCCCTCGGACGGCATCCACGGTTCATGGGGTTGCTCCACGACTCTGCTCCATGTACGACACATGTTCGATGGCCCGACCCCAGGCGCGAGCGCATGGACCGGTCAGTGACCTCGGAGGCTCCCATGACCGATCTGCCCCTGCACCCCGCCCTCGTCCACATCCCCATCGGCCTCGCCGTCGCGATGCCGCTGCTCGCGCTCGGCCTGCTGGCCGCGACGGGCGCGAAGTGGCTGCCCATGCGCGCCTGGACGCTGGCGGCGGTGCTCCAGGCCGTGGTCGTGGTCGGCGGCATCGCGGCGCTGCGCACGGGCCACGGCGAGGAGGAGCGCGTCGAGGACGGTCGTGCCCGAGTCCGCCATCCACGTCCACGAGGAGCGGGCGGAGCGCTTCGTCTGGGCCAGCGCGGCCGTGCTGGCGCTGCTCGTCGCCGCGGCGGCGGAGCGGAGAGCGCCGCTGGGCGCTGCCCGTGGCCGGGGTGGCCTCGGCGAGCACGCTCGGCGGCCTGGCGCTGGCGCTGTCGGTCGGGCACGCGGGCGGCGAGCTGGTGTACCAGTACGACGCCCCGAGCGCCTACGCGTCGGGCGCCGGTGGGGCGGCCGAGGCCCGCCACGAGGAGGAGGAGGAGGACGGGGACGAGGACGGCGACTGAGCGCCTAGCGCGGGCGGAGCTCGAGGACGTACTGCTCGGGCAGCAGGTCGCCGTGGTCGCGCTTGAGCTTCCAGCCGGCCTCGGCGAGCTCGGCCACCACCTGCTCCGCGGGGATGCGGTGCGCCTTGGGCGGCCCGGGGCCGTCGCGGTCGGCCCGGAAGTCCACGATGACGAGCCGGCCCTTCTTCGCCAGGGCGTCCTTCAGCCGGGCGAAGTAGTCGACGCGGTCGCCGATGTGGTGGTAGGTGTCGACGAGCAGCACGAGATCGACCTCGTGCGCCGGCAGCGCCGGGTCGTCCGCGGCGCCGAGGCGCGCCTCGACGGTCTGCAGCCCGGTGTCGGCGAACCGCGCCCGCATGTGGTCGACGAGCTCGGGCTCGATGTCGACGGCCAGCACGTGCCCCTCGGGCCCGACGGCGCGGGCGAGGTGGGGCTCGAAGTAGCCCGTGCCCGCGCCCACGTCGGCCACGGTGTCGCCCGGGCGCAGCCGCAGCGCCTCGACGAGGGCCTCGGGGCGCTGCCAGGCGTCGCGCGCGGGGTCGTCGAAGACGTCGGCCCAGCGGGCGGCGTCGTGGAACGGGTGGGAGACGGTCGGGTCCTGGGCGGCGGCCCAGGCCCACAGCAGTGCGTGGAGCCACATGCCCGTCGCTTAGCCCGTCGCGGCACCATACGCAGGCGGGGGAGGTGAAGGGTGCTGTGGTGGATGCTCGCGAACGTGGCCGGGGCGCAGACCGTGACGCTCGACGCCGAGCTCGGCTTCCTGGCGCCGCTGGCGCACCGGGTGCAGTTCGGCCACCAGGGGACCGACCTCGACTACGTGAAGGAGGGCGGGCAGGACAACCTCTTCCCGCTGTTCCGCCCCACGGCGGCGCTGCGCTGGCGCCGCCAGACGTTCACCGCGCTGTGGCAGCCCCTCGACCTGCGCACCACCGTGGCCCTCGACCACCCGCTGCGCGTCGACAGCGTCACCTTCCCGGCCGAGCGCCCCATCGACCTGCGGTACGGCTTCTCGTTCTGGCGCCTGTCGTGGGGCGACCGCGTGGTGGATCGCCACGACCTCACCGTCACGCTCGGGCTCGGGCTGCAGATCCGCAACGCGACCATCGGCTTCGTCGCCGTCGACGGCTCCCAGGCGCGCACCAACCGCGACATCGGCCCGGTGCCGCTGCTCGAGTTCGAGCTGCGCAAGCGCTACGACGACGGGGGCTTCTGGGAGGCCGAGGTCGACGGGTTCTACGCGCCGATCAAGTACCTCAACGGCCGGGACGTCGATGTCGTGGGCGCGATCGCCGACATCCAGCTGCGGGCGGGGCTGCGGCTGAAGGACCTCGAGCCGGCGAGCGGCTGGGTCGGCCTGCGCTACCTCGGCGGCGGCTCGTCGGGCACCGGCCCGGCCGACGCCGACAGCGACGGCTACACGGAGAACTGGCTGCACTTCCTCACGCTCACGCTCGGGCTCCGCCTGGAGCCCGGGCGCGACTGACGCGATCGCGTCATTGCTCCAGGTTCACCGCAGGCCGGTGATCTCGCCGTCGACCACGTCGATGCCGAGCGCGTTCGGCTGCGCGGGCAGCCCCGGCATCCGCACGATGTCGCCCATCAGCGCCACGACGAAGCCCGCCCCGGCGTTGATCCGCAGCTCCTGCACGCTCACCCGGAAACCGCGCGGCCGCCCGCGCCGGCTCGGGTCGTCGGACACCGACGCCGAGGTCTTCGCCATGCACACCGGCAGCCCCGACAGCCCGAGGTGCTCGATCTGGCGCACGCCCTGCTCGGCCTTGCGCGACCAGTCCACGCCGTCGGCGCCGTAGATGCGGGTGGCGATGCGCTCGATCTTGTCGGGGATGGACGCCTCGAGCGGGTACAGCGGCTGCAGCACCGGGTCGGGCACCGCGGCGGCGACGACCTCGTCGGCCAGCGCCTCGCAGCCCGCGCCGCCCGCGCCGTAGGGGTCGGCCTCGGCGAAGCGCAGGCCGCGCTCGCTGCACCAGGCGCGGATGGCGGCGATGTCGGCGTCGGCGTCGCCCTGGCGGCGGTTGAGCGCGACCACCGGCGTCAGGCCGAAGGCCTGCACGCTCTCGACGTGCCGCTCGAGGTTCTCGAGGCCCCGCTGGACGGCGGCCGTGTCGGTGCCGTCGCCGTGCCAGGCGAGCGCGCGGACGGTGGCGACGAGCACCACCGCGGCCGGCGCGATCCCCGCCGTGCGGCACTTGATGTCGAAGAACTTCTCGCCGCCGAGGTCCATGGCGAACCCGGCCTCGGTGACGACCCAGTCGGCCCGCCCGAGCCCGGCGGTGGTGGCGAGGACGCTCGAGCAGCCGTGGGCGATGTTCGCGAAGGGCCCGCCGTGGACGAGCGCCGGGACGCCGTCGCGCGTCTGGACGAGGTTCGGGCGCACGGCGTCGTGGAGCAGCGCGGACAGCGCGCCGGTGGCGCCGAGGTCGGCCGCGGTGATCGGCGGGCGCTTGGGCCCGCCGAAGCCGACGATCATGCGGCCGAGCCGCTGCGCAGGTCGGCCTCGTCGCGGGCGAGGCACGCACCGCCATGACCTCGCTCGCGGCGGTGATGTCGAAGCCGGCCTCGGCGGCGCGCCGTTGCCGGCGCCGAGCCCGGTGATCACCTCGCGCAGCGCGCGATCGTTCATGTCGAGCACCCGCCGCCACACCACGCGCTGCGCCGACAGCGTCGGCGACGCCTGCCGCATGACGTGGTTGTCGACGAGCGCCGCCAGCAGGTTGTTCGCCGAGGTGATGGCGTGCAGGTCGCCGGTGAAGTGCAGGTCGATCGCGTCGGCGGGGTGCAGCCGCGCGGCGCCGCCGCCCGTGCCGCCGCCCTTCGCGCCGAAGACGGGCCCGAGGGAGGGCTCCCGCAGGCAGACGACGGTGTGGTGCCCGCGCCGCTGCAGGCCGCCGGCGAGGCCGATGCCCGTGGTGGTCTTGCCCTCGCCCGCCGGGGTGGGGGTGATGGCGGTGACGAGCACCAGGCGGCCCTTCCGCGGGCGATGGACGGCCGCGGGGGTGAGCTTGGCGCGATCGGGGCCCCAGGCGTCCCACTCGTCGGGGGACAGGCCCAGGCGTTCGGCGACCTTCGCGATCGGATCGGGCATGCGAGCCTCCAGCGGCTGCATCCTGTCCGAGCGGCGCGCCGGGGGCAACGTGGGCTTTGCCCGGGCGCGGCGCGGCGCTTATCCACCAGGGAGGACCGTGGAGGAGCGTGGCGGCCGACGATCCGGCGGACCTGGAGCTCTCGTCGGACGCGCTGGCGGCCCTCGAGCGCCTCGCCGATCCCGACGAGGCGCTGGCGGCGCGAGCGGCCGCGCTGCGGCTGGCTCGCGCCGGCGTCGACCCGCGGCACCTGCTCGACCGCGCGCTGCCCGTCGTCGCCCCGATCGCGCGGGCTCACCGCCAGCCGCTGGCGGCCTGGCTCGCACCGATCGTGCGGCACCTGCTGGCGCTGGAGGCCGCGGGCATCGGCTCGTGGTCGTCCACCGCGTTCGGGCTCGACGGCATGGCGGCCGCGGCCGTGGGCGACGTGGCGCTGTTCGGCCGGCACCTCGACCGGCTCGCCGAGCTGCTCCTCCGCGCGCAGGCCCGCGGCGTGTCGCTCGTGCGCCTGCACCAGTACGCGATGCGGGCGTGGTGCGAGGCGGTCGGCGCCCCGGCCGTGGGCGCTCGACGCCGCCTTCGACCCTGGCCGAGCCCGTCGTCGACGCCGGCGGCGACGCCGGCTGGCTGCTCCAGATCACGCTGCCGGCCTGGTGGGCGGGCCTCGCCGACGAGCCCGAGGGCGACGCCCGGGCGGGCCTCGAGGCGGCGCTCGCCACGGCGCCGTTCTGCGTCGAGGCGGCGCGGGCGGGCCTGCACGTCGGCTACCCGCTGGCGACGGGCCTCGCGGCCCTCGGCGCCTACGGCGCGCGCTGCCCGAGCACCTGCCCGCCTGGCTCGACCGGCTCCTGCGGTGATCCGCAGCGTGCTCGGGCGCGGCGGCAGCCCCTACGGCGCCCTCGAGTACGCGCTGCCCCAGCTGGCCCTGCCCTGGCGCGTGCCGGCCGACGCGCTGACGGGCGTGCTCGAGCTCGGGGTGGTGCTGTCGGACCGCGGCATCGAGCCGGGCCCGACCTGGGGCGAGGGCCTGGCCGCCCTCGACGCCGGGTTCTCCGTCGACGACGTGATCGGCGTGGCGACGCGCTGCGCCCGCGCCGGCGCCGATCCGCACCTGCTGCTGAGCCGCGCGCTGCCGGCCGCGAGCCCCGCGCAGCTGGCGCCGCTCGAGGCGCTGACCACGGGCCTCGCCGCCCGGGCGCTGCCGCTGCGCAAGACGCTCGAGGACGGCGTCCCGTACCTGCTGCGCGCGCTGGCCGACCGGCCGGACGACTTCGCGGCCGCCCTCGCGGCGGCGCAGGGCCTCGTCGCGCAGGGCATCGCGCCGGGCGCGTCCCTGTCGCCGGGGCTGCAGCCCGCGCTGGAGGGCGGCGCGCCGCCGTGGGCGCTGCGCGGCTTCCTGGAGGCGATGGCGCCGCTCGGCGCGGCCGGCGTCGACCCGTACCCCACCCTGACCTACGGCCTGCCGACGCTGCTCGACGCCGCCGGCGGCGATCCCGCCACCTTCGCTCGCCTCCGCGACCTCGCCGTGGCGCTGGTGGTGCGCCTCGAGGCGGCGCACGCCGACAGCGGGCGCCTGCTGTACGGCGGCGTGCGCGACCTGCACCGGCTCGGCGGCGGCGGCCTGGAGCTGCACCGCCTGCTGCAGCGGGTGGGCGAGGTCTTCGACGCGGTCGACGCGGCGGGCGGCGCCCTCGGCGGCATCCGCGAGGGGCTCGACGCCCTGCTGCGGGCGGCGCAGGGCGGCGCCTGGGTCGTCGACGCCGGCCTCGACGTGGCGCTGGCCCTCGCCCGGCGCGGCGTCGATCCGGGCCCGCTGCTCGCCGCGGGCGCCGCCCCGGCGCTGCGCATCGCCGGCGACGACCCGCGCCGGTTCCGCAGCGTGCTGACCGACCTCGCCGCGGCGGGCGTCCCCGTCGACGTGCTCGGCCCCGTGGCCGCGGCGGCGGCGGTGCTCGCGGAGGGCGACCCGGCGCGCCTGCAGCCGGCGCTGGCGCTCGGCGCGGCCGCCTGGCGCGGTCGCGCCCGGGTCGCGCGACGACCTCGCCGCCGTGCTTTCGAGCCGCTCGCCGACCTGGCCGGCGGCGCGACCTCGGCGCCTGGGAGGCCACCCTCGCGGCCGCCCGGCGCGAGCTCGCTGGCGCTGCAGGCCGCAGGGCGCCGCCGGACCACGCTGTGGGCGGCGTCGCGGGCGCTGCCCGCCGCCCCGGCTGCCCGCCGCCCGACGTGGGGCCGGCGCTCGCCGCGGTGGGCGAGCTGGTCCGCTCGGTGGCGCTGCCCCTGCGCGGCTGGCTCGAGCCGAGCCTGCGCGCTGCGGCGCGGACGGCCGCGGGCGACCCGGCGAGCTTCGCCGCTGCGGTGGCGGCCCTCGGCCAGGCCGCCCGCGCGCTCGCCGCCGACCCCGAGCGGGCGCCGGAGCTGCTCCAGCGCTGCGCCAGCGCCGCCGAGGCCGCGGCCCGCGGCCGGGCGGCGGCGTGGGCGGGCGGTGGTGACCCTCGCCACGCAGCTCGGCGCCGAGCCGCTGCGCGCGCCGCGCCGGGCATCGCCGTGGCGCTCGGCCGCTGCGAGCCGCTGCTCGGCGTCCCCGGCGGCTGGAGCCCGGGTCGTCCGCCCCGTGCTGCACACGGTCGGCGCGCGGTCGCGGCCCGTCCTCGACGCGCTCGGCCGCATCGACCGCCGCTGGCTCCGGGGCGAGGCCGACCTCGACGTGCTCGTGTTCCTCGTCACCCAGACCGGGGTGCGGGCGGTGGAGTGGCTGCGCGGGCTCGTCGTCCCGGGGCTCGCGAGCGGCGTCCTCGAGGACCTCGCGGCCGAGCGCGAGACGCTCGAGCGCTACGTCGCCGCGCTGTCGTTCGCCGATCCGGCGCTGTACGCCGCCTACCGCGCCATCCAGCGCGATCCCACGCTCGGCCCGGCCGAGGTCGCGGCCCGCACCGACGCGCTCGTCGCCCAGTTCGACGCCCTGCTCGGCGCCGTGCGCGAGGGCGAGCTCGCGCCGGGGCAGGAGCGCGACCGCCTGCTGCCGCTCGTGCTCTACCACGTGTTCCCGCCGGCGCTGTCGGCATCGCGCGACCGCTACCTGCAGCTCGTCCACGCCATGGAGGACCGCCCCCAGGACCTCGAGCGCCTCGAGGCCGGACCGCTCCGGCGCCACCGCTACGACCTGCGCCAGGGCGCCTGGGAGCTGCGCGCCGAGGTCGACCGCACGGCGTGGACCGAGGCGTCCGAGGCCGCGGCGGCCCGCCCCGAGGCCGCCGAGGAGGCCGCCCCGCTCGGCTGGGCGCTGCTCGGGCGCTGGGCGGAGGGGCGGCTCGCGCGGCCGAGCGTGCGCCGGGCGCTGCTCGGGCGGGTCGCGGCGCGCGCCGCCGCCGCCGGCGTCGAGGTCCCCGGCGCCCCCGACGCCACGCCCACGCTCGTCGCCTGGCGCGAGTTCCTGGGCGACCACGTCCGCGACGCCGTCGAGACCGCGCTCCTCGCCGCCCGGGAGCAGGACCTGCGCCGCTACGAGCGCCTGGTGCGCGACCGGCTGGCCCCCACCGCCGAGGTCGGCTCGGGGCTGGTCCGCGCGGTGTGGGGGCTCCGGGAGCAGCTGCTCGCCGGCCGCGTCGACCGGGGGACGGCCGCGGAGCGGCTCGGTGGGCTCCTCCGCGGCTTCGATGTGCCGCTCGAAGCGCTCGTGGACGAGCTCCCCGCCGTCGGCGACGCCGAGTCGCTCCGGGCGCTGCTCGGGGCTCTGCCGGTCCGCGAGGGGGCCGTGCCTGCCGGGGTCGAGGTGGCGCGGGTGCTCGGCGACCTGTGCGGGGAGTGGCTCGCGGCCATGCAGCGCGAGCTGTACGGCGCGCGGGGGTCCCGGGCAAGCTCGTCTACCGGCTGTCCGACGCCGCGCCGCCGCTGAGCCTCGTCCTGGCCCTGACCAAGCGGCGGCTCCACGCGCCCATCGGCCTGTGCGAGGGGTCTGCGTCGCCGGCGACACGGCCCTGTGGCGGAACCCCGACTTCCTCCAGGTCGTCTTCTGGGGGCCGGAGGGCGTCGCGCTCGGCGGCATGCACCTGCTGGTGGTGGCCGAGGGCGACCGCCGCTTCGTCACCCTGCCCGGCATCAACCCGTCGCTGGCCCTGCTCGACCAGGTCGCCGCCGCCGACGTGCTCGACTGCGCCGTCGACTACGCCTGGCGCCTGGCGCGCACCTGGGGCTGCGACGGCGTCTGGGTGCCCACCGCGACCTGGATCACTCCAACCGCCGCGACGTGCACCTCGCCGTGGCGGCGCGCGCGTGGCCCGTCCGGCGCACGCAGGAGCACCCGTTCAGCACGAGCCCGTACCGCTACGCGTTCGTGGAGGTCTTCGACGTGCCCGTCCCCGAGGTGCTAAAGCCGGCGCCGGGCGCGTGAAACGTCCCCCGCGGCGCCGTCGGGGCGGCTACCTGGACGCATGACCCTCCCCGACGCCGTCACCGCCCACGCCGAGGGCGATCTCCCCGCGCCCTGCGCGAGCTCCGCGCCGCCTGGCGCGCCACCCGCACCCCGCACCGCGGCGCTGATCGCGCGCCTCGCTGCGGCGGTGCCCGCCGGCCGCGCTGGCGGGCAGCCGCAAGAAGGCCGACCACGCCGAGTGGCTCGCGCTCGCGAAGGGCGACGATCCGGCGGACGTGCCGCGGCTCGCCGCCTCCTTCGCCGCGGGCAGCAGCAAGCACGCCACCGAGCGGATCGAGGCGCTGGGCGACGATCCGCGGGTGGTCCAGCTGCTGTTCGCGCTCTTCGATTCGCCGCCGTACTCGGCCGAGACGACCCGGCCGTTCTGGCGCGCCGCGCTGGCGAGGCTCGAGGCGCTGGCCGGGCCCGCCGACGTGCCGGCCATCGAGGCCCGCTCGGAGCAGGCCATGACCCGCATCCCGACGGCGGTGGGGATCTGGCTCGGGAACCAGCTCGGCAAGGTCGCGAAGCGGGTGGCCGAGCGGCCGGACCCGGCCCCGCTCGACGGCGACGACGCCGAGGCGGCGGACGCGCTCGAGGCCGCCCTCGGCGGGCTCCCCGCGGCGCCCGGCGACGCCTCGGTGGTCACCGAGGCCGACCTGCTCGCCGCCGTCTACGCCGACCCGCAGGCCGACGGCCCGCGCCGCATCTTCGGCGACTTCCTGCTCGACCGCGGCGATCCGTGGGGCGAGCTCGTCGCGCTGCAGTACGGCGCCCGCGATCCCGCGCGCGAGGCCGCGCTGGTCCGCGACGTGGGGCCGCGCGCCCTCGGCCCGCTCGCGGCGGCGCTCAACGACGTGCGCTTCGACCGCGGCTTCCCGGACTGGGCCTCGGTCTGGCGGGCGAAGGTGGCGCTGCCCAAGGTGGTGGGGGTCGAGCCCTGGCGCACCGTGCGGACGTTCCGGACGGTGATGTGGCCCCGCCAGGGCTACGCGCTCGACCGCCAGGCCGAGAAGGCGCTGCGCGCCATCGTCGACCACGAGGTCATGACGTCGCTCGAGGCGGTGGTCGGGATCACGCCGACGGCGCTGACGGACCTGCTCGCCGCGCGCCCGCGGACCTGGCGGCACGTCGCCGTGCGCCCCGGCCGCGACGAGGCGCTCGATCTGCCCGCCTGGTTCGCCGCGCTGCCCGCGCTGCGCGACTTCGCGCTGCCGCTCCTCGACCAGCAGGACGACGCGGTCCTGGCGTCGCTGTGCGCGCACGGCGGCGACCTGCGCACGCTCGAGGTCACGACGGCGCTGTCGCTGGCGGCCTGGCTGCCCGCCCTGCGGGAGGCGCTGTCGCTCGAGACGCTGCGGTTCACGCAGCACAACCCCCACGGCATCGGCATGCGGCTCGACGCCGGGCCCGAGGGGCCGCTGACCGTCCTCACGATCGAGGCGATGCCGGCGTCGGGGAAGCCGTACCCGGCGAAGGCGGTGGCGGGGGCGCTGGCCGGCCTGCCGCCGGGGATGGTGCGCGAGGTGAGGCTCACGGCCGTCCGGCTCGGCGACAGCTTCCACGCGCCGGACCTCGACCGCCCGCCGCTGCTCCCCGACGACGCGCAGCGCGCCACGGTGCAGCGGGCCGTGGAGGCCGTCGGCGCCGCGCTCGGGTGAGCGCTACAGGTCGACCTTCTCGGCCAGCAGCTGATCGACGTACTCCTGCACCAGCGCGTCGGCGCGCGCGTCCCGCTGCTGGATGTCGGCCTCCAGCGCCTCGAGGCGGGCGCGCAGCTCGTCGAGGCGCGCCCGGCGCTCGGCCTGCTTCATGGCGAGCAGCTCGCGGGTCTGAGCCTCGAGCGCGGCGCGCCGCGTGGCCTGCTCGGCGGGCGGCAGGGCGGCCCACCCCCGCGCGAGCTGCCGGATCGCCTGCTCCTTGTCGCGCATCGCGAGGCGGCGCGCGGCCGCGTCGGGGTCGTTGCGCGCCCGGTCCACGGCGCGCGCCACGCGGAACAGCGCCGCGACGTAGGCCGCGCGGTCGATCTCCTTGAGGCGCAGGATCCGCGCGTACTCGGCGGGGTCGTAGTCGCGGACGGCCTGCAGCAGCGCGGGCTCCCGCGCCAGCAGCTCGGCGGCGACGGGATCGTCGGGTGGGGCGGGGGGCTCGGCCCGGGCCGCCAGCAAGGTCAGCAGCAAGGTGAGCATCACAGCAGCTCCAGCTCGAGAGAGCGGACGTCGCGGTCGAGGTCGTCCAGCGCCGCGTCGAGGCCCGGCGCGGCGGCGCGCAGCTCGACGTGTTCGGCGACGGGGGCGGGCGCGGGCGGCGACGCGGGGCGCAGCGCCACGGCCGCGGCGACGAGGGCCGCCGCCGCCAGCGCCACGACGACGGGCCACACCGGCCGGCGCCGGCGCGCGGGCACCAGCGGCAGCAGGGCGCCCGCCACGTCGGCCTGGTCGGCCAGCGCCGCCGCGCAGGCGGGGCAGCTCGCGACGTGCAGCGCGTGGTCCTCGGGCCCCTCGCCCCAGGCGAACGCGATGGTGGCGGGCAGCTCGGGGCACTCGGTCGGGTGGCTCATGGGTCCTCCGCCGCGATCAGGCCCGCCTCCCGCAGGGCCCGCGCGATCCGCTTCGTCGCCTGGTGGTGGCGGCCGAGGGCGGTGTTGATGGAGACGCCCTGCTGGCGGGCGATCTGGTCGAACGACAGGTCGGTGGTCAGGCGCAGCCGGAACACCTCGGCGACCGCGGGCTTCATCTGCGCGAGCTCGCGCTCCACGAGCGCGAGCGACTGGCCGGCCTGCAGCTCGGCGTCGGGCCGGTCGGGCGAGGTCGGCTCTCGCACGCCGCCCTCCAGCGGCACGAGCGGCACGCGGCGGGCGCGGCGCCGAGCGGCGTCGATGAGCAGCCGGCGCGCCGTCACGAACGCGAAGGCGCGGAACGACGCCTCGTCGGGGCAGCGCGGCGCCGCACGGGCGACGCGGACGAGCGTCTCCTGCGCGATCTCCTCGGGCTCGTGCGTCCGCCGGCGCAGGAACCGGACGAGCTCCTCGCGCAGCGCCGCGATCCGCTGCTGCAAGAGGTCAGCGGCCACGACAGCGAGCGGGGGGCGGGGCAGGGGTCGTTGCACGTCGCGGACAACGCTACGGGGGTGTGTTTATTGTATCCGCGCGCCAACGGAGACCTCGTGCCCCTGTCCGCCCTGCTGCTCCTGCTCGCGCCGGCCGTCGCTGCCCCCAGCGTCGACCGGGCGCCGGACGTCGACGCCGCGGGCAGCGGGCAGACCGCCGCGCCGGCCGCGCCCGCCGATCCCACGCCGCTCGAGGCGCTCCTCGTCGACGCGCTGCAGACCTCGACCAACGCGCTCGCCGAGCGCCCCGAGCCGCCGCACTACCTGTCGCTCGCGGTCGAGGACTGGCGCCAGACCACGCTGTCGGCGCGCGACGGCACCGTCGGGCAGCAGCGCGACGAGCGGGTGCGGTTCCTCGAGGTCGACGTCCGCACGGGCACGCCCGAGCTCGACAGCACCCACCCGCTCCGCGGGTTCTCCGCGCTCGCCGACGAGGATCGCGACAGCATCCGGGTCCCGCTCGACGAGGGCTACGCCATGCGCCACGCCGTGTGGCGCGCCGTCGACGACGCCTACCGCAGCGCCGCCGAGAAGATCGTGATCCTGCGGGCCAACCGCAACGTGAAGGTCGAGGAGGAGGACCCCGCGCCCGACTTCGAGCCGCGGGAGCCCGTCGTCGACCGGGTGCCGGTGCCGGCGCTGCCGGCCGAGATGGTGGACGCCTGGCAGGAGGCCCTCGTGGCCGCGTCGGCGCGCCTCGCCGAGGTGCCGGAGCTCGTGTCGGGCAGCGTCACGCTCCAGCTCGACCGCGTCGAGAAGACCTTCGTCGACACCGAGGGCACCCGCCTGGTCCACGGGCGCACGCACGGGCGCATCTCGCTGTCGCTGTCGGCCGTCGCGCCCGACGGCGACGAGGTCAACGTCTTCGACGCGACCGACGCCGAGGACCCCACCCGGCTCGTCGCCACCGACCTCGACGAGCGGGTCGACCGCGCCGTGCAGCAGCTCCACGACCGGCTGAACGCGCCGCGCGCCGACCCCTACTCGGGCCCCGTGCTCCTCACGGGCCGCGCCGCCGGCGTCTTCTTCCACGAGGTGCTGGGCCACCGGGTCGAGGGGCACCGCCAGAAGCGCGACGACGAGGGCAAGACCTTCGCCGACCAGATCGGGCGCCGGGTGCTGCCCTACTGGATCGACGTCTTCGACGACCCGCGCGTCGAGGAGCTCGCGGGCGAGCAGCTCAACGGCCACTACCGCTACGACGACGAGGGAGTGCCGGCCCAGCGCGCCGACATCGTCGACGACGGGGTGTTCGTCGGGTTCCTGATGGGCCGCTCCCCGATCGAGGGCTTCGAGCACAGCAACGGCCACGGCCGCCGCTCCGCCGGCCACGCCGCCCAGGCGCGGATGGGCAACACCATCGTCGAGGTGAGCGCGCCACTGACGCCCCAGGCGCTGCGGGCCGAGCTCGTCGCGCAGATCAAGGCGCAGCACCTGGAGTACGGCTACATCGTCGAGGAGATCGAGGGCGGCTTCACCATGACCGGCCGGGTCACGCCGAACGCGTTCAACGTCCGCGCCTCGTCCACCCTGCGCGTGTTCGCCGACGGGCGGCCCGACGAGCGGGTCCGCGGCATCGACCTCGTCGGCACCCCGCTCGTGGCGTTCGACCAGCTCATGGCCGCCGGCGACGACTACGAGGTGTTCAACGGCGTCTGCGGCGCCGAGAGCGGCTGGTGCCGGTCGCAGCGGTGGCGCCGTCGATCCTGTTCCGGCGCCTCGAGTTCCAGCTGAAGGAGAAGGGCGAGGACCGGCCGCCCCTGCTGGTGAAGCCCACCCTGCTCGACGACGGCACCGCCGACGCGAAGGAGACCCCGTGATGGCGCCGCTCGCCGCGATCGCCCTGGCGGCCCTCGCCGCCGAGCCGCAGCCGGCCGCGGCCGTCGACCTGCCCTGGGCCGACGTGCTCGACGCCGAGCTGCAGCGCAACTTCGAGGCGCTGGCGCTGCCCGAGGCGCCGCCCATCTACCACCTCCGGTACCACCTGCTCCAGCTCGGGCAGGTCGACGTGCACGCCGCGCTCGGCAGCCTCGTCGAGGCCGACACCGGGCGGTTCAACCTGTTCGCGGCCGAGGTCCGGGTGGGCGACCCGCACTTCGACAACAGCGGCTTCGGCGGCTGGCAGGACGGCTTCCTGCGCGGCTCGCTGCCCCAGGAGCTCACCGCCGAGGCGCTCGCCACCGAGGCCTGGCGGACCACCGACGCCGCCTACAAGCAGGCCGTGGAGCAGTACGCCCGCAAGGTCTCACAGTTCGTCCCGCCGCCCGACTACCCCGGTGACTACACGCTCACCGGCGCCGTCGTGGCCGACGCGGGGGAGGGGACCGCCGAGGCCTCGGCCGACCGCCTCGCCGAGCTCGCCGTCGCGCTCACGGGCGCGATGGAGGGCGAACCGGCGCTGCTGCGGGGCGAGGTCTTCGTGGGCCACGAGGCCGGGTCGCAGCTGACCGTCGACAGCGAGGGCACCCGCGTGCGCACGCCCGTCGCCGAGACCACGATCCGCGCCGTGGTCGCCGCGCGCGCCGAGGACGGCCTGCTCGTCACCGACCAGCGGCTGTGGACGGTGCACACGCCCGACGACCTGCCGCCCCGCGAGCAGATGCTGCAGGCCGTGCGCGCCCTGCGCGACGACGTGGTCGCCGCCGCGGCCGCGCCCGCGCTCGACGACGAGTACGTGGGCCCCGTCGTGTTCGAGGGCCAGGCCGCGCTCGACCTCCAGCGCTACGTGCTCACGCCCCAGCTCGAGGGCACGCCGCCCGACATCCCGTTCGACAGCTTCTTCGGCGAGCTCGGCGACGACCGCGATCCGGTGCGGGTCGGGCGGCGGGTCCTGCCGCCCGGCTGGGACGTGACCGACGATCCGCAGGCCTGGCCCGCCCACCCGGGCGCCTACGCCTACGACAACGAGGGCACCCCGGCCCAGGCCGTCGACCTCGTGCAGGACGGCATCGTCCGCTCGCTCGCCATGAGCCGCGTGCCGCGGCGCGGGCTCGACCAGACCAACGGCCACGCGCGCGGCCTGGTGGGCTCGCGCGGGGCGGGCCGGGTGACGATGCTCTCGGTTACGCCCGACCGCACCCGCAGCGAGGCGAAGCTGCTGCGCCAGGCCGCGCGGGTGGCCCGCAGCTACGGCCGGGACTGGTTCCTCGTCGTGCGCCGCCTGCAGGAGCCCGCCGCCATCAACCTCGAGACCGACCTGTACGCCGACGGCCTCGCGCTGCCGCCGCCGCTCGAGGTCGTCCGCCGCCACGCCGACGGCCGGGAGGAGCGCTTGCGCGGCGCCCAGTTCGCCGGCATCGAGCGCTGGATCCTGCGCGACGTGATGGCCGCCGGCCCCGAGCGGCAGGGCGACTACTTCGCGCCGCTGTCGGGCACCAACGTCTTCGGGCTCGGGCCCACCGAGGGCATCCCGTGCCACATCCGGGGCCCGGAGCTGCTGGTGGGCGAGGTCGAGCTGGTGCCCGCGCCCGGCGACCCGCGCGCCGTCCCCGTCCTCACCCCCCCGGTCGCCACCCGATGAAGCGGAAACGCCCGAAGCAGCGGCCCCAGGTCGGCGCGCTGGGCAAGCAGCTCACGCGCCGGTCCCGCGGGAAGTGCGAGCTGTGCGAGTCGAACGTCGAGGTGCGCCCCTACGAGCTGCCGCCGTTCCCGGAGGAGCCGGATCCGGAGCGCACGCTGATGGCGTGCGGCCGGTGCCGGGAGTGGCTGGAGCGCGAGCAGGTCGACCCCATCCAGGCGCACTTCCTGTCGTCGGCCGTGTGGGCCGAGCTCGCGCCGGTGCGGCTCGCCGCCGCGCGCCTGCTGCTCGCCTGCGACGACCTGAACGATCCCTGGCTGCTCGACGCGCTGGAGGCGGCGAACGTCGACCCGGAGACCGGGGAGTTCGCCGCCGCCGCGCCCGCGGAGCCCTGAGCGCGGCCAGAACGCTGGGCCCGGAAACGCTGGGCCCGGAAACGCTGGGCCCGGAAACACTACGGAGCGCCGGCCTTCGCGGTCTGCGGCAGGTGCTCCTCGTTCAGGAACCCGTCGTTGCGCTCGGGCAGCGTCGGGTCGCAGAACAGGACGTACCAGCCCTTGGTCTGCTTCTGGTCCTCGTCGATCATCTCGGAGAAGTCCGGCAGGCTCTCGCCCTTCTGCAGCTCGCGCACCGACGGCACGGCCTGCCCCGAGCGCGCGCAGTGGGCGAACTTGTCGCGCCGCGCGTTGGTCATGAGCGTGGCCTGCAGGGTCTCGCGGCACTTCCCGAGCTTCTTGCGGTTGCCCTTCTCGCAGACCTCGAGCTGCGACTCGTTGATGAAGCGGTACCACTTGTTGACGAGCGCGTCTTCCTTGGCGATCTCGGTCTTCTCCTTCTGGTCGACGAGCTCCTGCTCGGTCTTCGCGAGCTCTTCCTTGGTCTGGGTCAGCTCGACGACGAGCTGCTCCTTCTCGCGGCGCGCGATGTCGAGCTGGGTGAGCGCCTCGGCGAGGTCGGCCTTGGCCTGTGCGAGCTCGGCGCTCATCTTCCCGCCGCCGCCCTGGCGCCGGCGCTGCATCTCGTCTTCCAGCTCCTTGACCCGCGCTTCGCGGTCGGAGACCTCCTTCTCGAGGAACTGCACCTTGTTCTGGGCGGCCTCGAGCTCGGTCACCTTGGTCTCGAGCTCGGGCGCGCAGGCGGCGGCCAGCTCGGCGGCGCTCAGGTCCCGCGGGACCTCGACCTCCACCTGGCTCGAGGGCTTGAGCATCCACGCGAGCAGGCCGCCCAGGATGGCGCCGATCACGAGCGCCACGATCGAGGTCGCGAACGGCACCACCATCGCCACGAGCCCGGGGCCACCACCCTCTCCGTTGCGCGGCGGCTCGCTGTGCTCGCTGTCGTCGGTCATCGGTCCCCCAAAGCGGTTGGGCCACGCCCCTGGCGGGCGAGGCTAGAAGTTACCAAGAATCGCGGCCGACGGGTCGACCCACGCGGCGTCCCAGCCGAGCTGCGTCAGCGCGGGCGCGATGTCGTCGCGATCGCCGACCAGCACCCACAGGCGGGGCCGATCGCGGGCGAACCAGGTGCGCGCGGCCCGCTGCAGGGCCTCGGGCGAGGCGTCGAGGATCGCCTGGACCTTGCTGCGCGACTCCGCGATGGTGCGGCCCCGCTCCACGGCGACGCCGTAGACGTCGGCCACGTCGGCGGCGGTCTCGAAGCTGCGGTTCCAGTCGGCGGCGACGAGCCGCCTCGCCGCCTCGAGCTCGGGCTCGTCGACGGGCTCGTCGACCAGCCGCTGCAGCTCGCGCTCGATC
The DNA here is from genome assembly GCA_041389545.1 of Myxococcota bacterium. Lineage (GTDB taxonomy): Bacteria > Myxococcota_A > UBA796 > UBA796 > JACKER01. The sequence continues at coordinate 89,249 of JAWKRQ010000034.1, forward strand.
TCGCTCAGGGCCAGCGCGAGGTCTTCGCCGCGCACGTCGACTGTGACGGTGACGGCCCCCCAGCGGTCGGCGTGCTGGTAGCGGGAGGACGCGCCGTACGTCAGGCCCTTCTCCTCGCGCAGGTTGCGGTTGAGCCGCGACAGGAACATGCCGCCGAGGATGTCGTTCAGCGCGATCATCGCGCCGCGGTCGTCGCCGTCGTCGGCCGGCGCGGCGAGGCGCATGCGGATCGACACCTGCTGCGTGCCCTTGTCGCCCGCGGGCAGGTCGACCGCGACCACGCGCGTGGCTTCGGGCGGGGGCACGTCGAGGCCGGTGCCGCGCGCGCCCGCCTGGCCGAGGCCGTCGACCATCGCGGTCAGGGCGGGCTCCACCTGCGCCCAGGTCACGTCGCCGGCCACGAGGACGACCATGGGCGCGTCGTGCGTCCAGCGGGCCCAGGTGGCCCGCAGCTCCTTCGGCTTCACCCGGTCGAGCGCCGCCAGGTCGGGGCGCGCGCCGTACGGGTGATCGGCGGGGAACCAGGCGTAGTTCAAGGCGGCGGCCGCGACGGCGCCGGCGCTGCGCGGCCCGTTCACCTCGAAGAACACGTGCTGGTCGAGCTGGTAGCGCTTCAGGTCGCGCCCGGGGAACCGCGGCTCGCGCAGGACGAGCCGCTGCAGGTCGAGCCCGGTGGCCAGGTCGTCGAGCGGGACCTCCAGGTCGACGCCGCCGGTGTGGAGCTGGATGTCGCTCTCGACGGTGGCCTCGTGCAGGTCCTCGGCCTCGGACAGGGCGGCGGCGGACAGCTTGCCGGCGGCGGCGTCGGCGAGCCAGCCGGTGGACTTGCCGAGCATGGTGGCCGCGCCGTCGAGCTCGATCTGGCCCTGCTGGAACCGGACCCGCACGTCGACCTTGCGGGCGCCGGGGGCGTGCACCAGCACGACGTCGACCCCGGGGCGCAGCGCGATGCGCTCGGCCGGCGGCAGGACCAGCAGCTCCGGCGCGGCGACGGGCGGCGGGGCGCTGCGGTCGGGGCCGCCCAGCGTGACGGGCTCGGGCGCGGCGGGCTCGGGCGCCTCCGCCGGCTCGGGGACGGTGTCGGCGGCGCGGGCCCGCGGGGCGACGGCGAGGGCGAGGATCACGGCAGCGCCACCGGCTGGCCCCGGCAGCGCGGCCTCGGGCTGGGTGTTGGGGACGTTCGACAGGGTGAACGGCGGCTTCGTCAGGTAGGTGGAGGCCACCCGCGCCAGGTCGGCGGCGGTGACGGCCTCGTAGCGCGCCCACTCGGCCCCGAGGCAGTCGGCCGTGCCGGTGCGCTGCCAGCAGTCGGCGAGCGCCTGGGCCTTGCCGTCGACCCGCTCGACGTTGTCGAGCAGCATCCCGCGGGCGGCGCGCTTCGCGCGGGTGAACTCGGCCTCGCTCGGCGCCTTCGCTGCGACGCGGCCGATCTCCGCGGATCTTCGCCTCGAGCTTGGTGAGCGGCGTGTCGGGCGAGGAGGCGTAGACGTTGAACGTGCCCGACAGCGTCATCGCGTAGGGGTAGGCCGCGACGCCGGTGGCGAGCGAGTGCCGATAGTAGAGCGCGTCGTCGAGGCGGGTGCCCTGGCCGTTGCTCAGCACGAGCGACAGCAGGTCGAGCGCCGGCTCGTCGGCGTGGCCGGCCTCGGCGGTCTCCCAGGTCAGGTACAGGGTGCGCTCCTCGACCTCGTCGTCGATCCGGCCGGAGGCGGGCGGCGCGCCGCCGCGCAGGGGCGCCGGGGTCCGCTCGACGGGCCCCCGCGGTCGAGCACGTCGGAGAACCAGTGGCGGACGCGCGCGAGCGCCTCGTCGGCGTCGAAGTTGCCGACGATGGCGAGCACGGCGTTGGACGGCCGGTAGTGGGCGCCCCAGAACCCGCGGACGCCCTCGAGCGTGAAGCCCTCCACGTCGGCGACGGTCCCGATGACGGGGTGGTGGTAGGTGTGGCCGTCGGGCCAGCTCAGGCGGTCCATCGCGTCGCTGTCGCGGCCGTTGGGCTCGGCGTAGCTCTCGGCGCGCTCCTGCAGGACCACCTTCTGCTGGTTCTCGAGGTTCTCGGCGGTGAGCCCCGCGTCGAGGAAGCCCATCCGGTCGGACTCGAGGAACAGCGCCAGGTCGAGGGCGCCGGACGGGAACGACATGACGTAGGCCGTCTCGTCGGCCGAGGTGTAGGCGTTGTTGTCGCCGCCGCCCGCCGACAGCCACTCGTCGAACTTGTCGACGGGCACGTCGGCGCTGCCCTCGAACATCAGGTGCTCGAACAGGTGCGCGCAGCCAGCTCGCCCAGGCGCTCGTCGCGGGCGCCCACGCCGTAGGCGAGGTGCAGCGCGACGGTGTCGGTGCGGTGGTCCTCGAGGAGCAGGACCTGCGGCCGTTGGGCAGGGTGGTCGCGGTGGCCGGCAGCGCGAAGGGTCGGCAGCGGGTCGGGCGGGTCGGCGGCGAGGGCTACGCCGGCGAGCAGGGCGGGGATCACGGCGTTCACGTCGCTCCTCGGGCGCTGCCCGACGTAGCCGCGCGGGCGGGTCCGGGCAACCGGCGCGCCGGCACGCTCAGTCGGCGACGCCCGTGAGGCGCGCCAGCCCCGCCGTCCACCGGGGGAGCGCCGCAGGATCGCGGGGGTAGCGCTCGTACCACGCCTCGGCCGCGCGCATCCGCGCGAGGACGGGCGCGAGGCGCGCCGCCAGGCGGGGCAGCCGCGCCAGCCCCGACGCCGCCTTCGCCAGCGACGCGGGGTCGGGCCGGACGGGCCGCTGGGCCATGGCGTCGCCCATCAGCCCGGCCGACAGCACGCCGCGCCGCATGAGCGCGCGCACGTCCTCCGGCTGCAGCCCGGCCGAGAACCGGCGGAACAGGTCGCTCGCGGCCAGCAGCCCGCCGTAGGCCCGCTGCCAGGCCACGTTGTAGGCCCACGGGCCGCGGCCGGCGGCCAGCGCCTCGGCCAGCAGCGCGGCGGCCGCGAGCTGCATGCCGATGCCGCTGCCGTGGGCCGGGTAGACCTGGGCGGCGGCGTCGCCCAGCAGCGCGACCCGGCCGCGCCCGACGCAGGCCCAGGCCCGCCGGACGGGGATGGTGCGGGAGCCGCCGAACTTGGGCTCCCCGATCCAGCGGTGCTCCTCGACGAAGCGGCGCAGCAGCGCGTTGCCGGACGGGTGCGGCGGCAGCGAGCCCGTGAGCAGCGCCACCTCGTCGCCCTCGACCCGGACGTTGACGATGGAGTAGCCGCCGGCGACGCCGCTGAAGCACACGACCTCCCCCTCGCGCGCGCTCCAGGCCTCGAGGAAGCGCCGGGCGCCGCCCATGTCGGCCACGCGGTGCACCTTCTGCGCGGCCGTGCACAGGTCCGCGGGGGCGTGCTCGGGCTGGCCGAGCAGGCGCAGGCCGCAGTGCCCCGTCGCGTCGACGAGCACGTCGGCCTCGACCCGCTCGTCGCCGACCCACAGCGCGTCGCCCTCGACGCGGACGGCGACCTCGCCGCGCAGCTCGGCGCCGGCCTCTGCGGCGTCGGCCTGCAGCCGGGCCACCAGGTGGCGCATGTCGACCTCGAGCGACGAGCTGAGCGAGACGCGCTCGGGGCCCCAGCCGCCGACGAGGTGGAACGCACCCTCGGCGCCGCGCAGCTCGGGCACCACGGGGTCGGGCAGGCCCCCCGCCTCGAACGCCCAGCGCGGCACGCCGTTCACCCACCGGGCGCCGGCCTGGTCGAGCGGGCCGCGCTCGAAGCCGACCACGTCGAGCCCGGCCCGGGCGCAGGCCCGCGCCGCGGCAGCGCCGGCCGTGCCGAGCCCGAGGACGGCGACCCGGGTCACTCCGCGCTCCAGCGCACCGGCGCGGCGAGGCCGAGCGGGGCGAGCTCCTCGAGGACGTCCTCCAGCGGCGCCTCCGCGGGGAGCTCCGCCAGCACGAGCTCGCCGGCCGGGTCGCGGCCGATGGCCAGCGCGGTGGGCGCGGCCTCGGGCGCCGGCTCGAGCGCGACCCCGCCCTCGGCGGCCACCCCGGAGATCTCGCCGCTGTCGAGCTGCTCGAGCGCCGCCACCGGGTCGAACGCCGCGCAGCAGCACCACGCCGTCGCACAGGCGCAGCAGGCCGTCGCGCCCGGGCCGAGGGCGGGCGGCGGCCTCGAGCTCGCCCGCGCAGTGCGCAGCGCGGCGCTCGTAGCGGGCGAGCGTGGCCAGAGGCTCGCCGAGCCAGGCGGCGAAGCGCTCGCCAGCGAGCCGCCGCTCGGGCCGGGTCAGGTCGGCGGCGGCGAACGGCGCCACCGGGATCGACGCCGGCGTCTTCGAGCGCGGTGAGCGTCACCGGCGTGACCGTGGCGAGGCCGCGCTCGATGGGGGTGGCGCCCAGCGGCACACCGTCCACAGGGTACCGTCGAAGACGGTGTCGGGGCCGGGCACGTCCACGTCTCGTGCAGCGCGACGTAGCTGCGGTAGGCCTCGGCGGGGCCCCGCCCGCCGCCAGCACGCATCGACCGTGTCGAGCAGGGCGTCGGCGCACGGCCCCTCCGTCTCGGCCCGGACGTCGAGCAGGCGCTGGCCCAGGTCCTGCACGCGACCAGGCGGCGCGGTCGCCGACGAGCAGGAAGGGGCGCCGGCGCCGCAGGCTGCAGGCACCGCGACCGCGCGCGCCGCGAGGTCGTCGAGGGTGGCGGACACGCCAGGATCGTCGGCCCGCAGGAAGCGCTCGATCCACATCGCGAAGGCCTCGCCGTCCAGGCGCGGGGCGTGGGCGGCGGCGTAGGCGAGGCCGTCGGCGCAGAGGTCGAGCGAGCCGTGGACGTGGGGGCAGGCCGGCCGAGCGCCGCGTCCGCGCGACCGCCGCCAGCTCGGCCTCCACGAACGCCGCCGCGCCCGCGCGAGGCCTCGGCGCGCGGGATCGAGGCCGCCGCCGGCCTCCGCCGCGGCCCGCTCGCAGTCAGCACCGGCTCCGATACAGCGGCCCCGTGTGGCGGGGGCAGCGCCGCAGGCCGATCTCGTCGAGGAAGTAGTACAGCACCACCGGCGCAGGCTCGGCCAGGCGCGCGGCGGTGGCGTGGAACAGCGGCGAGGCGCCGGGGCGCCAGCCGAAGCCCACCAGCGCGTGGCACAGCTCGTGGGCGGTCCACTTGGCGCGGTGGCCCGGGTGGAAGCTGCCGATGCGCAGGTCGTGGCGGAACGCGCCGTACTTCGGCTCGGGCAGCACGCCGTCGGCCCAGACGGGCGGCTCCTCGCCGATCGGCGGCAGCGGCGCGCGGTGCTCGTGGTGGAACAGGAGGATCCCGGCGCCGGCGGCGAGCTGCCCCACCGCGGCCGCGGCCGGCGAGCGGGCGAGCTCGTGGGGCGGGGCGCCCTCGGGGGCGGCGGCCGGGCGCGCGGGGGCGCACAGGTGGTGGGCGATGGCGTCGGGGTCGAGCTGCACGCCCCTGGCTAACCCGCCGGCCGGCGGAGGAATACACTGCCGCGGTCCCGGGTCCCGTCCGCCGAGGAGGCCCCTGCCATGGTGTTGCTGCCCGTCTGGCTCGTCGCCCCCGCCCACGCCGCCACCATCGAGCTGCGGGTGCCCGATCCGAAGGTGCGCGAGGTGATCCTCGAGTGCGAGGACGGCGTGTACCGCGCCGAGCCGAAGGGCGGCATGGTCACCTTCGAGCACCTGCCCCACGCCTGCAACGTCGTGTTCGTGCGGGCCACGGGCACGATCGACTCGACGGGCAAGTGGACGTGCGCGATCCCGGACGGCTGCACCCGCACCGAGGTCGAGCACCAGCGCACCGAGGACGCCCCCAACCGGGTCAACGTGCTCATCTCGAACGACGTGGCGCCCGGGACCACGCTCGAGGTGACCTGCAGCGGCGGGTTCCGCGTGCGCCAGCCGGTCGTGAAGAACACGGCCGTGTTCGACGGCATCCCGAACCAGGAGTGCACGCTGTACATCAAGGGGGCGACGGTGTGGGCGAAGTACAGCCCGCTCACCCCGGGCACGTGGACGTGCACCCTGTCGGGCGGCACCGCCATCTGCCATCAGTAGCCGGCGCAGCCCTCGCGCAGGCCCGCGTCGCAGGCGGCCTGCAGGCGCTGCTTCGCGGCCGCCTCGTGGCCGAGCGCGGCGTGCAGGCGCCCGGCGTCGACGCAGCCGATGGGCTGGCCGAGCTCGCAGCCGCGCTCGTACAGGGCGAGCGCGGCGTCGCCGTCGGTGGGGCCGCCCAGGCCGAGCTGGCGCATCCGGCCGAGGTTGGTGCAGCCGTCGGCGTCGCCGGCGTCGCAGGCGCGCGCGTAGGCGTCGGCCGCGGCGGGCAGGTCGCGGTCGCGCTCCAGGCGGGTGCCGAGGTCGAAGCACCCGTGCGGGTCGCCCCGCTCGCAGCCCTGCCGGTACAGGGTCGCGGCCCGGGCGGCGTCGGGCTCGACCCCGCGCCCGGCGGCGTAGATCCAGCCGGCGTTGGTGCAGGCCTCGCCCTCGCCGAGGTCGCAGCCCTTCCGCAGCGCCTCGAGCGCGCCCGGCTCGTCGCGCCAGGCGCCGGTGCCGCGCAGCAGCCGCTGGCCGAGGTTCGCGCAGCCCGCGGCGTCGCCGCCGGCGCAGGCGCGGCGGAACAGCGCGGTGACGTCGCGCGCCTCGTGGCCCAGCGCCGGGCCGAGCGCCGCGGCCCGGGTGCACCCGCCGGCGACCCCGGCCTCGCACGCCGCCAGGAACGCGCGGTGCGCCGCCACGGGCTCGGGCGGATCGCGGTCGAGCGCTGCCTGGCCGAGCTGCTCGCAGCCCGGGCCGTCGCCGCCCTCGCAGGCGCGCGCGAACAGCGCCGGGCGCTCCGCCTCGGGCGAGGTCGCCGCCAGATCGTAGCAGCCGTGCGCATCGCCGGCGTCGCAGCCGCGCGCGAACAGGTCGGCGGCGCGCTCGGGGTCCTCGGGCACCGCGCCGGTGGTGGTGCAGCCACCCCGCAGCCGTGCAGCCGGCCGGGTCGCCGCGCTCGCAGCCGGTGAGCCACGCGTCGAAGGCGGCGGCGGGGTCGGTCTCGTGCAGCAATCCGCCGAGGAGCGTGCAGCCAGGGGCGTCGCCGGCGCGGCAGCCGGCGGTGGCGCGCGCGACGGCGGCCTCGCCGGCGAGACGGCGCGCGGCGGCGGTACGCGCCCGTCGCCCGCGTCGCACCGCGCGAGGTGCTCCGGCGCGGGCAGCGCCGTGGACGGCGCGAGCGCGCCGGCGCAGCGCGGGCGCCGTCGTCGCCGAGCGCGCAGGCCTCGCGCCACAGCCGCAGCGCCTCGGCGCCGTCGGCGCGCACGCCGTCGCCGTCGGCGTGGGCCCGCGCGGCGGCGGCGCAGGCGTCGGCCAGGCCCCGGCGCAGGCCTGCTTCAGCAGCTCCCTGCGCCGCACCGGGTCGTCGTCGCGGCGGGCGAGGTGGGCGCAGCCCTCCGGGTCGCCCAGATCGCAGCCCCGCTGGTAGAGCGTGGCCTCGTCGGCGCCCGGCGCCGACTGCTCCTGCAGGTACGCCGCCGCGGTGCAGCCCGTCGCGACCCCGAGCTTGCAGGCCTCGCGGAAGCCGGCCGCGTCGCCGGGCTCGGCCCGCCGGTGCCGCAGCACGGCGAGGTTGTGGCACGCCGGGCCGTGGCCCGCGCGGCAGGCCCGGTCGTAGAGCGAGCCCGCGGCCACGGCGTCGGGCGGCACGCCCCGGCCGAGCTCGGTCACGACGGCGAGGTCGTAGCAGCCGTGGACGTCGCCCGCGGCGCAGGCGCTGGTGTAGAGGTCGGCGGCGCGGTCGGGGTCGGCCTCGGCGAGCCGCCAGCCGAGGTCGGTGCACGCGCCGCCGTCGCCGCCGTCGCAGGCGCGCTGCAGCAGCGCGTCGCCGCGCGTCGGATCCGCCTCGACGCCGTCGCCGTCGCGCAGCTGCTGCCCCGCCGCGGCGCAGGCCTCGGGGTGGTGCCGCTCGCAGGCGCGCAGGGCCAGCTCGAGGTCGCGCGCATCGGCGGCGTGGGCCAGCACCGAGAGGAGGGCGATCACCCTCCGAGCGTAGCCTACCCGCAGCCGCCCGTCGGCTCGCGCGGCACGGGCGGCGACGTGCAGTCGCAGGCCGCGGCGTCCTGCTCGACGAACACCTCCTCGTCGATGGCGACGCTGTCGGGGGCGTCTTCCCAGCGCGCCCACGGGTCCTCGATCGACACCGCCGGCCGCCCGCCGTCCGGATCGAACCAGACGTGGACCACCCAGCTGCGCCCGTGCCGCACCATCCCGAGCTTCGGGGCCAGGTCGTCGTCGGTGATGGGCTCGCAGGCCGCTTCGTCCATCACGGCGCCGTTGCGCAGGTCGTCGGGGGTCGCGAGCTGCATCCCGCCGTCCCCGAACGGCACGTGGTGGTACCCCGCCTCGTGCACGCGGAACCACTTCGAGCGGATGCAGTCCAGGTCGGGGCGCACGCAGGGGGTGAAGCGGTAGTGGTAGCCGGCGCCGATGATCGGCCACTCCGACGGCGGGCCGTCGGTCTGGTCGAAGAACAGCAGCGACGGCTTGCGGAGCTTGAACCGGCCGGGCAGGTCGTCGATCGGGTCGAACACGGTGCCCACGTTGGGCCGATGATCGACCAGCACCAGCGTCACGCCGAAGCCGTCGACGGAGTGCTCGCCGTGGGCCCAGTACCAGACGGCGTCGAGCCCGTGGACGTCGCGCGCGTCGATGGCGGCCTGGGCGTCGGGCCACTGCGCGAGCACGTCGGCGACCTCGCCGGGCAGGTCGCAGTCCAGCGGATCGCGCGGGGTCGGGCAGCCCGGCCCGTTCAGCCACAGGAACAGGGTGGTGACGCCGAGCCGCGCCCAGCGCGAGCTCAGCGCTTGCCCTTGCCCTGCGCGGCCGGCGGCGTCTTCTTCAGGCTCTGCAGCATCACCCAGCCCGGGCCCTCGAGCTCGGTCATGAACAGCCCTTCGCCGCCGACGAGCGACTTCCAGCATCCCCCCACCCCGCGGACGCCGTAGCGTACCTCACCGCTGAAGACGGCGAGGTTCCCCGTGGAGACGAGCATCTTCTCGCCGGGGCCGAGCTCGTGGGCGATGAAGTCGCCGGCGCCGTGCACGAAGGCGACGCCCCGGCCCGACAGCCGCTGCAGGAACAGCCCGGCGCCGCCGAACAGCATCGCGCCAGCCGACCGCGCCATCGTCATGTCGATGTCGACGTCGCCGACGGCGCCCACGAACGAGCCCGCGGTGCACACGATGGGGCCGCGCGAGAGGTCCCAGGTGGCGAGGCGCCCGGGCTGGTTCGCGGCGAGCGTGATCCACGCGTCGTCGCGCAGCGAGGTGACGTGGGTGAGCGACAGGCCCTCGCCCGAGAGCATGCGCCCGACGGCCTTCGCGGCGCCGCCCGGGATCCGCAGCGCCCACTCGATCTCGGGGCTGTACGCGAGCAGGCTGCCGCGCGCACACCACGCCGTCTGCCCCCGCGAGAACCGCAGGGTGACGGTCTCGGCGATGGCGCCCTGCACCTCGACGCTGCGGCAGTACCGCGTGATCTGCTCGCGATCGAGCCGGATCAGCGCGGCCAGGGCGCTCGAGGGCTCCTCGGTCACGGCGTCCCGAAGAGCAGCTGGCAGTCGAGCAGCACCTCGCCCGGGTGCGTGCCCGTCGCCACCGAGGGGTACTCGAGGAGCAGCTCGCCGTTCGCGTCGAGCAGGTAGGTGCGGCGCGAGGCCGATCCCTGCGTCGGCGAGGACGCCGCGCCGTAGTACAGCGCGAGCTCGCGGTCGAGGTCGGACCACAGCGTGTACTGGAAGCCCTCGGCCTGCGCCCAGCCGAGGTTGGTGCCCGGGTCGTCGAAGCTCGCGCCGATGATCTGGACGCCGAGCGCGGTGAAGTCGTCGTAGAGGTCGCGGTACCCGCAACCCTCGACGGTTCAACCACCGGTGAAGGCGGCCGGGTAGAACCACAGGACGGTGGGCTGGCCGACGAGCGCGGTGTTGCTGGCGACGGCACCGTTCATGTCGAGCACGCCGCTGAAGCTCGGCAGGCCCTTCGGCACCGCCGGCGCCTGGCCGTACAGGCCGGTGGGCAGCGTGGTGGTGCCCGTGGTGCCCGTCGTGGCCGTGTCGGTCGGCGTGGTCGGCGTGGTGGGCGTGGTGGTCTGCGTGTCGGTGACCGTCTGGGTGTCGGTCTGCGTGTCCGTCTGGGTGTCGGTCTGCGTGTCCGTGCCGGTCGACGACGTGTCGCTGCCCGAGGGCTTGTCGTCGCCGGAGCACGCGGCGAGCAGCAGCGCACCCGCGAGCCAGGGTCTGAAGGTCATGGCGTCTCCGTCAGGGTCCGAACAATGCCGCACAGTCCTCGTACACCTCGCCCGGGTGGGTGCCCGTGGCGACCGAGGGGTACTCGGAGGAGGGTGCCGTTGCGATCGAGGAGCACCGTCACCCGCTGGGCCGCGCCGGTGCTCTTGCTGTCGGCCGCGCCGTAGTACACGGCGAGCTCGCGCCCGAGGTCGGAGTACAGGTCGAACTGGAACCCCTCCTCCTCGGCCCACTGCTGGTTCTTCTCGGGTGCGTCGAAGCTCGCGCCGATGATCTGCACGCCGAGGTCGTCGAAGCTGTCCTGGAGGTCGCGGTACCCGCAACCCTCGACGGTTCAACCACCGGTCATGGCGGCCGGATAGAACCACAGGACGGTGGGGCGCCCGAGGAAGTCGGCGTTGGACGCCGGGCTCCCGTCGCGCGAGACCACCTCGTCGAAGGTGGGCAGGGCGAGGTTGTCCGACGCCGGATCGCCGTGCAGCCCGTCCGGCAGCGTGGCGACGGTGGGCTCGGTGGTGGTCACCGGGCCCTTGCCGGCGCTGCAGCCGGCGAGGGCGGCGAGGCCCGTCAACAGGCCGATCGACAGTGCGCGCATGCGGTCACTCCCCGAAGAGGGCCTGGCAGTCCTCGTAGACCTCGCCCGGGTGCGTGCCGGTGGACACGGCCGGGTAGCGGAGGACGAGGGTGCCCTGCTCGTCGAGCAGCAGGGTGATGCGGCTCGCGGAGCCCGCGGCCTCGCTCGCCGCCGCGCCGTAGTAGATGGCGAGCTCGCGGCCGAGGTCGGAGTACAGATCGTACTGGAACCCCTCCTGCTCGGCCCAGGCCTGGTTCGTGTCGGGTGGGTTGAAGCTCGCGCCGATGATCTGGACCCCGAGCGCGTCGAACTGGTCGTAGAGGTCGCGGTACCCGCAACCCTCGACGGTTCAACCACCGGTGAAGGCGGCCGGGTAGAACCAGAGGATGGTGGGCTTGCCCACGAGGTCCTGCGGCGAGGCGAGGGTGCCGTCGCGCGAGACGACCTCGGAGAAGTCGGGCAGCGGCAGGTTCTCGTCGGGCGGCACGCCGTGCAGCCCATCCGGCACGGTCACCGTGGGCTCGGTGGTGCCCGGCGGGGCGGTGTCGGGCGTGGTGGTGCTGTGGTGCGACTCGAAGTCGTGCGTCCAGGTGTCGGTGTCGTCGTCGCCGGTCTTGCACCCGGCGGCGAGCACGACGAGCGCGATGATGGCTGCGCGCATGGCGTTCCTCCGCGGCGCCGGGATTGTACACCGACGGGATTCGCTACGGGAGACGTCCCCAGCCGCCGCCGCCGGGGGTGCCCACCCGGACGCGATCACCGGGCTGCAGCGCCACCGGATCGCCCTCCCAGACCTGCCACGTGCCGCCGCAGCGGATCGCGTCGTCGCCCGGTGCGCCCTCGCCGCCGCCGTCGAGCCCGGGCGCGCCGGCGTCGCGGCGCGTGGCCAGCAGCGCGGCCGTCGCCGGTGCGAGCAGCTCCACCTCGCGCACCAGGCCGTCGCCGCCGCGGTGGATCCCGCTGCCTCCGGTGTCCGGCCGCAGGGCGAAGCGGACGAGCCGCACGGGGAGGCGGTGCTCGAGCACCTCGGGGTCCGTCGCCCGCGTGTTCGTCATGTGCAGCTGGCGCCCGCTGGGCCCGGGCCCGCGCGGCGAGGCACCCTGGCCGCCCCCGACGGTCTCGTAGGCCGCGAAGGCGTCGCCCCCGAGCGTGAGGTTGCTCATCGTGCCGGCCGAGGCGGCTGCGTAGCCCGCGGCGCGCAGCACGAGGTCGACGAGGCGCTGGCTCGTCTCGACGTTGCCCCCGGCGACCGCGGCGCCGGGCGGCGGATCGACCAGGCTCCCCGGCGGGCGGACGATGCGGACCCGCCGCAGCGCGCCGTCGTTGAGCGGGATCGGGTGGGCGGCGACGACGCGCGCAGCGCGTAGAGCACCGCGGCGCGGACGACGGCGGGCGGCGCGTTGAGGTTGCCTGGTAAAGCCGCCGGTGCCGCCGAGGTCGACGCGACCAGGCCGTCGCCGCCGCGACGCAGGGCCAGGCGGAGCGGGACGCCGTCGATGGTGTCCTCGGCGACGGCGTCGTCCGGCAGGGCGTCGAGGACGGCGGCGAGGCCGTCGTCGGCGGCGTCCTGCAGGTGGCCCAGGCGGCCAGCACGGGACCGGGGCCGAGCGCGGCGAGCCAGCGCGCGGCGGCCACGTTGGCGGCGATCTGCGCCTCGAGGTCGGCGAGCACGCCGAGCTGCGCGGCAGCCGATGAGGGCGTCGGCGAGATCGGCGGAGCTGCCCGCCCCTCCAGCAGGGGCAGGTGGCGGACGACGAAGCCCTCGTCGGCCAGCGCGACCGGGGCGGCATCGAGCCTGGCGTGGTGCCGCCCACGTCGACGTGGTGGGCGCGGCAGGCGACGAACAGCCGCACGCCGTCGACCCGCACGGGGAGGTGACGGTGAGGTCGGGCAGCGAGCCGCCGGCCGCCGGGTCGTTCGTGAGCCAGTGCTGGCCGGCTCGGGTCGCCGACGGCGCGCAGCAGGTCGCGGACGGTCTCGCCCATCGCGCCGAGGTGCACGGGGACGTGCGGAGCGTTGGCGACCAGGCGCCGTCGCCGTCGAACACGGCGCAGGAGAAGTCGAGGCGCTCGCGGATGTTGACGGAGCGCGCGGTGCGCTGCAGCACGGCGCCGGCCTGGGCGGCCACGGCCTGGAAGCGGCTGCCCCTATTACGCCACGCCGGCGGCGGTGCGCTCGGCGGAGGCAGGCGGCGAGGCGGTGCCGTCGCGGTCGAGGCGGAGCAGGCCGTCGGTGTGGCGGGCGGTCCAGCCCGCGGGGACGGCGACGGAGGTGGTGGGCGCGTCGAGGCGGCAGGGGGCCGGCGCGGACGGCGTCGCCGAGGCCGAACGGGTCGGCGTCGAAGCGGGCGGCTCTGCGGCGGTTGCCGCGCGCACCTGCACTCCGCACGTCGACGATCTCGATCCGGTGGGCGCGATCGAAGCCGTAGCGGGCGCGGTGGGCGTCGAAGGCGGCGCGCATGGCGTCCGGGGGCCCGAGCGGCACCTCGAGCGCGTGGTCGGTGCCCACGTGGCGCAGCGAGGCGGTGGCCACGGCCTCGCCGAGCCCGGGGAGCGCGGCGGTGAGCTCCTCCGCGAGGGCCCGCGCGTCGGGGACGGCGTCAGGGAACGGCGCGCCCACAGCGGGCGCACGGCAGCCTCCTCGCGCCGGGCGAGCACCTGGCCGTAGGCGCACATCCCGGCGGCGGCGGGGTGCACCAGCACGGTGTGCGGATGCCGAGCCGCTCGGCCACCGAGGCGGCGCGCTGGCCGCCGGCGGCGCCGCCGAAGGCCACCAGGTGTGGTCGCGTCCACCTCGCGCGAGGCCGCCAGGCGCGGATCGCGCCGGCCATCTGCGCGCGCGCCACGTCGAGGAACGCCTCGGCCGGGCCGGGTAGCGCCACCGCGCCGGATCGAGCGGCGTGGGTCGAACGCGGCGGGGTCGACGAGGCCGCCAGCAGGGCGGCGTCGGTCAGGTGGGGGCCCGCCGCGGCCGGCACTGCGGGCCGGGGTCCGCGCCCGCCGAGGCTGGCCCCACCGACAGGCGCACGCTGTCGCCGTGAGGATCGATGCCGCCGCAGCCGATGGTGTGGACCTTCGAGCATCGGCTGGCGGACGAAGACGTTGGTTACCTCGACCACGCTCGCGCCGGGGCACCCGGTCGGTGTCGACGAGGCACACGTCGGTGCTCGCCGCCCATGTCGAGCCCGACGGCTCCGGGCGACGCCCGCCTGCCGCTGACGGCCGCCACGGCGAGGACGCCGGTGGCGGGGCCTGAGAGCACGGCGGTCGGCGGCGCTGAGCGCCTCGGCCGGGCACAGGCCGCCGCTCTGATCGCCATCCAGCCGGGCCGGACCCGATCGCGCCAGCGACGCCGCCAGCACGGGCGTGATCGCGGCCTCGACCAGGGCGGTGTCGATGCGCGCGAGCAGGCCCACCTCGGGCGAGACGGCGTGGCCCAGCACCACGCGCACCGGCGCGGCGGCGCGCGGATCGCGTCGGCCACGGCGCGCTCGTGGGCCGGGTTCCAGGGGGCGTGCAGCAGCACCACGGCCACGGCCTCGATCCCGTCGAGCGGCCAGCGCTCGGGCAGCACGAGCGGCGCCAACTCGGTGCCGTCGGCGGCGAGGCGGCCCGGCACCTCGACCACGCGGGTGGCCAGCGGCGGGGGCCACACGGCGTCGGGGTCGAACAGGGCGGGCCGGGTCATGTCGCGGATGCGGACGAGGTCGCCGAGGCCCTCGCTCACCACGAGCAGCGTGGGGACGCCGCGCCGCTCGAGCAGGGCGTTGGTGGCCACGGTGGTGCCGAGCGTGACGATGTCGCCCGGCACGGCGAGGTCGCCCACGACGGCGCGATCGGAGGGGATCTTGCGGAGGGTGGCGCGGCCCTCGGCGTCGATCGTCACGACGTCGGTGAAGGTCCCGCCCCGGTCCACGCAGACACGCACCGGGCGGGAGTAAGCTGGCGGTGGGGGGCCGTCGAGGGCGGGGTCGCACACGGCCTGTGCCGGATCGCCCGCTCCGGCGCGGGGCGGCACGCGGCGGCGTTGCCGTCGCTGGCACGCGGCGTGCTGGATATCGAGCGCAGAGGGAGCCCCCATGCCCGAACCGTCCGAGCGCCTCGTGGAAGAGCTGATGACCCCGGTCCCGGTGGTCGTCGCGCAGACCGCGACCATCGGCGAGTGCACGCTGCGGATGCACCACCTGAACGTGCGCCACCTGCCGGTGGTCGACGACGAGGGGCGGATCGCCGGGCTGGTGCTCGACAGCGCGCTGCACCGCCTCGGCGCCGTGTTCGGCACGGAGTACGTGGCGTTCGACCTCGAGGACGAGCGCAAGACGGCGCGCGAGGTCGCGCGGCCCGCCGACGTGCTGGTGGAGCAGGACACGCCGCTGAACGAGCTGCTCCGCCGGATGGGCCGCACCCGTCAGGACGCCGCCGTGGTCATCGACGAGGACGTCCACCCCGTGGGCATCGTCACCGAGCACGACCTGCTGAAGGTCGCGCTGGACGTGGTGCCGGCCGAGCTGACCGTCGAGCAGCTGCCGCCGCGGCTGCACGTGTCGCTGTCGCTCGACGCGCCCGCCTCGCTCGCGCTCGACGCCATGGAGCGGCTCGCCGTGCGGCACCTCGTCGTGACCGACCGGCGGGGCCGGATCGGGGCCGTGGTGAGCCACCGCGACCTCGTCGCCGAGGACGTGCTGCGCCGCGACGTGCCCACGGCCGATGTCGTGCGGTCGCTCCACCCCGTGACGGTGGCGCCGGGGGCGACGGTGCGGTCGTGCGCCGAGAAGATGCTCGAGGGGCACATCGGCTGCCTGCCGGTGGTGGTGGACGACCGCCCGCTGCGGCTCGTCAGCCGGCGCGACGTGATCGACGCCGCGGCGCGGCGCCTCGCCGCCGAGGGGTAGCGACCTCGGTGGACCGCCCGGCCGATCACGCCGCCCGATAGCGCTCCACCACCGGGTACTGCCGCGCGTACAGCCCGAACGCCGCCGCCGCCGCGAACGCGAACAGCGCGAAGAAGCCCATCTGCAGCGCCAGCCGCCCCATCCCTGCCGCCGCCGCCACGCCGTCCAGGGCACCCGTCCCCATCCCTGCGTCCACCACGAGCACCCAGAGGTTGCCCACCGTCACCGACAAGCTCCAGAAGCTCATCAGCGTCCCCTTCATCCGCTCGGGCGCCTGGCTGTACGCGAACTCCAGCCCCGTCGCCGAGACGAGCACCTCGCCGAGCGTGAGGATCGCGTAGGGCAGCACCTGCCAGGCGATCGACAGCTCGCGCGCGCCGTCCATCCACACCTGGAACCCCGCGACGACGACCCACGACAGCCCCGCGAGCACCAGCCCCGTCGTCATGCGGCGCAGCGGCGTCACCGCGATCCCGGCCCCGCGGATCAGCGGGAACACGACGAGGTTGTTGAGCGGGATGAGCAGCATCACGAGCGCCGGGTTCAGCGCCTGCATCTGCGCGGGGTGGAACCACCTGGGCTTGGCCATGTCGGCCGCCTGGAACACCCACGTCGACGCCTTCTGGTCGAACAGCGACCAGAACGGCGTCACCAGCGCGAACACGACGAGCAGCCGCAGCACGGAGCGCACGCCCTCGATCGCCTCGGGCGGGTGCTCGCGGCGCGCGTCGTCGACCGTGAACCAGGTGGCGAGCCCGCCCACGCCGAGCACCACGACCAGCGCCAGGCACACGGCGGGCACCACGCCGAGCGCCGGCCAGGTGAACAGCGCCCCCACGGCGCCCACGAGCGCCACGAGGCCGCCGATCCGCCCCGGCAGCGACGCGTTCAGCGCCGTCAGGCACACCCGCAGGAACGAGTGCGGGTCGGCCTCGGTGGGCGGGACGCGGACGTAGTCGCGCCGCCCGAGCCAGAACACGAGCGTCGCCAGCGCCATCAGCACCCCGGGCACGCCGAAGGCCACCGAGGGCCCGAACTGCCGCAGCAGCAGCGGCGCCAGCAGGGTGGCGAAGAACGAGCCGAAGTTGATGATCCAGTAGAACGCGTCGAACACGATCTTCGCGAGGTCGCGGGTCGAGGCGTCGAACTGGTCGCCCACGAACGACGAGACGCAGGGCTTGATCCCGCCCGAACCGAGCGCGATCAGGGACAGTCCCGCGTAGAAGCCGAGGCGCCAGCCCTCGAACGCGGCCAGCAGCGCGTGGCCGAGCGTGTACACGAGCGACAGGTACAGGATGACGCGGTACTTGCCGAGCCACCGGTCGGCGAGCCAGCCGCCGAGCAGCGGGAAGAAGTACACGCCGATGACGAACGTGTGGAACACGCCCTTGGCGGCCTCCTCGCGATGTTCGGGCGCCAGATCGAGCAGCAGCGTGGTCGCGAGGAACGTCGCGAGGATGTTGCGCATCCCGTAGAACGAGAAGCGCTCGCAGCCCTCGTTGCCGATGACGTAGGCGATCTGGCGGGGCAGACGGCGGGTCGGAGCTTCCATCCGCGCCGGTTAACCGGGGTCCGCCGGCGCGACGCAACATGGCCGGGTCGGCTCGCGTACACCGCACGGGAGGCGTGATGGCAGAAGAGGAGGGGACGCGTGACTTTCTCCGGCTGATCGCCGGGTACTTCCTGCCGCCGCTCGGCGTGTTCCTGCAGGTCGGCCTCGGGGTGGCCTTCTGGATCAACCTGCTGCTCACCCTGCTCGGCGGCCTGCCGGGCCACCTGCACGCCGTGTGGGTGATCGCCACCACCAACGAGGACGGCAGCGCCGCGCGCGAGGGGACCACCTCGTTCCTGTCGCTGATCCTCGCGTGCTGGCTGCCGCCCGTCGGCGTGCTGCTGAAGCGCGGCCTCGGGGTGGACTTCGTGGTGAACCTGCTGCTCACCCTGCTGCTGTTCTGGCTGCCGGGGATGCTGCACGCCGCCTGGGTCATCTCCCACGACCGCAGCTGACGCGTTCCGGCGCGATCGGATATGGTGCTCCGACCATGGCGGTCCGGGGCTGGTTCTACCTCTGTGCGGCGCTCGCCCTCGGGCCGCGGGCCCAGGCGGCGCCGTTCGACGATCGAGACGGTGACGGCGTGCCCAACGGCGTCGAAGACCGCAACGGCGACGGCGACCCCGACGACGACGACACCGACCGCGACGGGGTCCCCGACTGGCTCGACCCCGACGACGACGGCGACGGCGTCGACACCCGCGACGAAGACGCCGACGGCGACGGCGACCCGACGGACGACGACGGCGACGGCGACGGGCTCGCCGACTACCTCGACCGCTTCTGGCCCATCGACAAGGACCACGACGGCTACGTCGACGAGGCCTGGGGTGGCGACGACTGCGACGACTTCGAGGTCGGCACCCACCCCGGGGCCTTCGACCGGCTGTACGACGGCGAGGACTGGGACTGCGACGGCGCCGACGACTACGACGGCGACGGCGACGGCTACCGCAGCGCCAAGCACGCGCCCGACGGCGACGACTGCAACGACGACAACCCCTACGTGCACCCCGGGGTCGAAGAGGAC
>JAWKRQ010000035.1:0-106517 GCA_041389545.1 Myxococcota bacterium
CGGCGCGCCGGGTTGCTGCTCACGTCGATCTCGCCGTACCGCACGATCGTCTCGCGGTCGTCGGGATCGCCCGGATCGAGGTCGGGGTACGGCCCGCCGACCCGCCAGTCGGGCTTCGGGTCGACGGTGAACGTCGGGTCCCAGCCCCCCTGCGCCACGACGAGCACCAGCCGCACCGGCGCCGCCGACGCCGACGCGAACCCCACCGCCCCGGCGACGGGCAGCGCACCGAGCCCCGCGAGCAGCGACCGGCGGGAGAGCCCCATCAGTAGCGCTCCGTGTCGGGGTCGAGCAGCAGCGCCGTGGCCGCCACCTTCCACGCGTGGGCCGGGTCGCCCGACCGCGCCAGCGCGCCGTCGAACAGCGCCTGCAGCCCGGACACGTCGAAGTCGGGCTCCCCCGTGGCCGCCAGCGCCATCTGCGCGAGCGCGCGCCGCACCTGCGCGGGGTGCGTGGTGACGCCGCCCGGCGGCCAGCGCCCGCTGTCGACGGCGTGGTCCGCCGCCCGGCGCGCGAGCTCCTCCAGCACGAGCTCGCGGCTCGCCGTCGGCGCCAGCACGGGCCGCACCGACGACCACCCGTCGATCCCGCCGGCGAGCACGCGGTCGCCGTAGGCGTCGCTGCCGAGGACGTCGACGGTGCCGTACCCGGGCACGTCCGACGTCCACCGGAAGCCCGTCAGGTCCTCGACCAGCCGCGCCAGCTGCTCCGGGCGCGCCCGCAGCGGCCCCGCCCAGCCGTCTTCGCGGGCGAACGCCGGGTCGAGCACCACGTCGAGCACCACGGCGCGCGCGTCGAACCCCGAGGCCTCGAGCACGTCGGTGAGCCGGTCGACCTCGGCGTCGGGGACGCGCTCCTCGGGCAGCTGCCCGAGCCAGCTCGCGAACCGGCGGGCGGTGCAGCGGGCGAACGCGGGCTGCGCCGCGATCTGGCGCCCGAGGTCGGCGAGATCGGCTACCGGCTGGCCGAACAGCGCGGCGGGCGGCATGTTCTCGGCCTCGCGGTCGGCCTGCAGCGCGTCGTCCCACATGCCGAGGGGGGTGCAGGCCCACGCGCCGTCGGGCGGGCAGCCGCGCCCCTCGGCGAGCGCGTTGTCGGCGGGCAGCACGTAGTCGCGGAAGCCGTAGAACGCGGACGCGAGCGGGTCGAGCGTCTGGTGGCAGGCGCCGCAGGTCGGGTCGTCGGTCAGCGCGTCGCCGGTCTCGACCCGGCTCTGGACGTTGCCCGCGGGGAAGTCCTGGCACAGCAGGTCGGACAGGACGAAGTGCGCGCGCGTGCGGTGGTGGTTGACGTTGCTCGACATGTGGCGCTGCCACAGGCTCGTCGACGACAGGATGCCGGCGAGCGGCCGGTCGTCGCCCCAGTCGGCCTCGACCCAGCCCTCGCCCGGATCGCGCAGCGCGCCGTGGGCCGCGGCGGTGACGGGGTCGGCCACCGCGCGGTCGGCGGTCACGATCTCGGTGTACGGCCGCCCCTCGGTGACGATGCGCTCGATGAGCCGCAGCGGCTCCTCGTCGAGCGAGGCCGTGATCTCGGCCTGCGTCCACCCCGCGAGGGGCCCGAGCGGCTCGAGGTGGTCGCGGCTGTCGATGCGGAGCAGGAACTGCTCGGCGTGCATGTCGCGGACGGTCTCGCCGAACCGCGGGTCGTCGAGCCAGCCGGTGACCAGGGCCTCGAGCTGGCCGGGATCGGCCTGCAGCGCGGCGATCTCGCCCGGCGACGGGCGCACGCCCCGCAGCGCCATCGAGGCGCGGACCAGCTGGTGGACGGGCGCCTCGGCCGGTCGGTCGCACGCGATCCAGGCGGTGGCGAGGAGCGGGAGCATCGCCTGCACCATGACACGCTGGGCGCCGATCCGCCGCCCCGTGGTAGCGTGGCGGCCCATGCTGTCGCTCCTCGCTGCCCTGTGAGGCGCCGCGCGCTCGCCGCCGCGGTCGGCGTCCTGGCGTCCGGGCTCGTCGCCTGGCTCGCGGCCGCCGCCGCCCTCGACCGCTACGGCGCGTCGCCGCCGCCCCCCGGCCCCTACGCCGCCATCGTGGTGGCCGGCGCCGGGGTGATGCCCGGCGGCGTCCCCGGCGACGCGCTCGTCGCGCGCACCCGCCTCGCCGTCGACCTCTACGCGCAGGGCTACGCGCCCACGCTCGCGCTCACCGGCGGCGTCGGCGACTGGGGGCCTGCCGAGTCCGCCGTGGCGCGCGAGCTCGCTGTCCGGTGGGGCGTGCCCGCCGACGCCGTCGTCACCGAGGACCGGTCGCGGTCCACGGCCGAGAACGCCGCGGAGATCGCGGCCGTGCTGGGGGACGTCCCCGTGCTCGTCGTGACCGACCGCTACCACGCGCTGCGGTGCCGCCGCGTCTTCGGGCGACGGTTCCACGACGTGCAGGTGGCCGGCGCCGTCTCGCCGTGGCCGATCCGTTTCCGGGGCGCCGTGCGGGAGGTCCTCGCCGTCACGTGGTACACGGTCCTCGGCCGCATGTAGGCCACCCAGGATCGAGGAGGGGCACCGTGCTGATGCTGCTGTGGGGCGCCGCGACGTTCGCGGCCGATGGGGCCGAGGAGATGGTCGCGGTCAAGGTCAACGGGCCGCGCGGCAACGTGCTGCTGCAGGACGAGATGCCGCTGCCGGTGGAGCGCGTCATCCCGTCGCCGGACGGCAAGCACTCGCTCGGCGTCTACATCACCCGCATGGACAACGGCCACGCGGTGATGGAGCTCGTCGCCGGCAAGGAGAAGGACGGCAAGCCGCTGGCGAAGGTGCAGCAGTCCTTCGAGCTGAGCCCGTTCGAGCCCGGTCAGCACGACCTGAAGTACAAGAAGAGCAACTGGTCGGTCGAGGGGATCCTGGGCGCCGTGTGGGACCCGCCCGCCGTCACCGAGGCCGACGCCGACACGACCCGCTACGTGCTCGCCTGGGACGACGCGAAGCTGCTGCGCAACCCGCCCGAGATCGAGCCCGCGGCCAAGGACGCGCCGAAGCCGAAGCCGAAGCCGAAGCCCAAGAAGGGGGCCGAGGACGAGGTGGTCGTGGTGCGCGAGCTCGAGCACCGCGACGATCCCGCGCACCAGGCGCGGCCGATGACCGTGGTCGAGCCCTACGGGACGCGGTTCGTGAAGGTCGACAGCGTGCCCGCGCCGTCGTCCGACAAGCACTGCGTGGTGCCGGCGCCGATGGCGGCGGTGGCCGAGGGCGACGCGCCGGCGACCGATGCGCCGAAGCCGGCGCTGAAGGACGAGCCCGAGCCGTTCTACGTGGAGATCAACAACCTCGTCCCGCGGCTCACGTCGCGCGAGGTGACGGGCAAGTTCACCGATGGGACGGGCTACCGCGTGGCGGCCGGCGTGCCGGTCACCGCCGAGAGCGACGCCGACGACAACGAGCTGTACCGGGTCAACGTCGACGGGCTGTCGTTCGTGATCCAGGCGACGGAGGAGGACCTCGCGTTCTACTACCGGCCCACCACGCACCTGCCGGTGGAGGCCACGCGGCCGATGTCGCTGAAGGCCGGGACGGTCGGGGCGACGCAGCTCGGGCCGGTGGAGTGGGAGGGCGAGGGCGCGCTGCCTGTGCAGGGGCTGCGCGGGGTGGCGGCGCCGATCGCGACGGTGCGGACGCCGTGCGCGGAGGTGCGGCTGCGGCCCGAGGCGGACATGCTCGAGCGCTGAGGGCCGAGGCTGACCGCCCGGTCAGCCCCGACGCAACCGCGCCCGACGCCTTTCCGTCATCGGACGGAAAGACGCCCGACGCGTTTGCGTCAGGAGCGCCGCCTCGCCGCAGCGGCCCTGCCCAGCCAGAAGCGCGCGGGGCCGGGGTGCGCGCAGGGCGAGGGGGTACGCGACGTCGGCGCCCATGTGATGGTTCGCCCCCGCACTCCGCGCCCCCTGGGCGACGGCGTGGCGTACCGCCTCGCCCGAGCACACCCCCAGACACGACGACGCAACGACGCCCGACGCGTTTGCGTCATGAGCGCCGCCCTCGCCGCAGCGGCCCCCGCACAGCCAGAAGCGCGCGGGGCTGGGGTGCGCGCAGGGCGAGGGGTACGCGACGTCGGCGCCCATGTGATGGTTCGCCCCCGCACTCCGCGCCCCTGGGCGACGGCGTGGCGTACCGCCCGCCCGAGCACACCCCCATCAACGAGGACGCAAAGACGCCCGACGCGTTTGCGTCAGGAGCGCCGCCTCGCCGCAGCAGCCCCCGCCCAGCCAGAGGCGCGCGGGGCTGGGGTGCGCGCAGGGCGAGGGGGTACGCGACGTCGGCGCCCCTGTGACGGTTCGCCCCCGCACTCCCCGCCCCCTGGGCGACGGCGTGGCGTACCGCCTCGCCCGAGCACACCCCCATGAACGCGCGCACACCCCCATGAACACGCGCACACCCCCATAGACCTGCTATGCTGTCGGGATGCGCCACCTCCCCCTCGTCGCCCTGTTCGCCGCCGCCTGCGGCCAGGACTACAACGTCCTCCAGCAGCCCGACGTCGACCCCGCCGACGTGACCCCCTGCCCGTTCTCCCCCATCTCGGGCACCCGCTTCTCCCGCTACGACTGCAACCCCGTCTTCACCAGCACCGGCGAGGACTGGGTCGACGGCGGCGTCGGCGCTGTGGGCTACCACGCCGAGGAGGTGCTCGGGCACCCCTTCTACCAGATGTGGTACAGCGCCGACCGCAGCGACGGCCGCTGGGGCCTCGGCTACGCCATCAGCCCCGACGGCACCAACTGGACCGCGCTGGCCGACAACCCCGTCGTCGTCAACCCCACCCAGGGCTGGAACCGCGACGCCATGGGCGCCGTCCAGGTGGTCTGGCAGGGCGACGCCCAGCGCTACGTCCTCGCCTACCAGGGCGTGAACCTCGAGACCGACGGCAACGGCCTCGGCCTGCTCGCCTCCAGCGACGGCCAGGTCTGGGAGCAGCTCAACGACGGCAAGCCGTTCCTGCAGCTGTCCCAGGTGGTCGACGGCGTCCGCTACTGCTGGCCGCTCGCCCTCACCTGGACCGCCGACGTGGGCTTCCGCGGCTACATCAACGGCGGCAAGGGCCTCAACTCCGACCTGTGCGAGGTCTACACCTACGGCGGCAGCGACATCGGCAGCATCGAGCCCGACAACGCGAAGCCCATCCTGCCCGCCGGACCCAAGGCCTACGACCGCAAGGGCGCCAGCAGCGCCGCCGTCGTGAAGTTCGGCGAGACCTGGTACATGTTCTACGCCGGCATCCGCGACTGGCAGCCCATCCAGGACGGCTGGGTCGCCCCCTACGACACGACCCTGAACCTCGCCACCTCGCCCGACGGCCTGCACTGGGAGAAGTCGCCCGACAACCCCATCGACGCCGTCGCGCTGAAGCACCGGCCCTCGGTCATCGGCAACATCTCGGCCCAGGTCGTCGGCTCCCGCATCCACCTGTGGATCGACGACGACTACGACGACGTGGGCCAGGCCGTCGGCTACTTCCTCTACGAGCCCGACATCGAGCCCTTCGAGTAGTAGCCCCTACAGCGCCTCGACGTACGCCCACATGTCGGCGATGTCCTCGTCCCGCAGCGAGCCGAACGCGGGCATGCTGCCCTCGCCGTCGATGACGACCTCGACGAACTCGGCGGCGTCGTCGTAGCCCACCAGCGCCGGCCCCGACGCGCCCGTCCCGTCCGACGCGTGGCAGTCGGCACAGTTCGCCACGTACTGCGTCTCGCCGGTCGCCGGATCGCCCTCGAGCGCCAGGATCGCGTCCACCCGGTCGCCCTCCCCGCCCATCCCCACCGGATCGCACCCCACCAGCAGCACCAACCACCCAACGCGCACGCTCACCTCCGTCGCCCGCCATTCTGCTCGCTGTCGGCCGCGAACGCCAGCCCGGCCGCGACCGGCGGCCGGTACCGGAGGAACGGCAGCCACCGCCCGAGCGGCGCGAACACGGAGTGCTCGTTCATCCACAGCGCGTACTGCACGTAGACGGGGTCCCGCGACAGGTGCCGCTCCTCGGTGCGCGCCCGCAGCCAGTACACGAGGCACAGGAACGACAGCCAGACGCAGTCCCGCACGGCGTCGTACAGGGTGGTGCCCCGCAGGAACGGCACGAAGATGAGCCAGAACGACGCGCACTTCACGACGTAGGCCGGGTGCCGGCAGTAGCGGTACAGCCCGTTGGTGAGCACCCCCCGGTGCGTCAGGTTGCTGAACCGGCAGCCGAAGGTCACCGTCGAGAACGCGAACGCCATCACCAGCACCAGGATGACGCTGCCCCACGCCGCGCGCAGCCCGGGCGCCGGCGCGAGCCAGGTGGCCCAGGAGAAGCCGTTGTCGTAGTGGACGTACTGGCGCGCGACGAGGCTGAAGAACGGCTGATAGCACACGAGCGCCACGATCCAGCCGCCCGGCGTGGGCTCGGCGCTGCGGACGTGCGTGTCGAGCACCCGCATCGTCAGCAGGTACCCCATCGTGGTGAAGGTCACGTCGACGAGGAAGCTGCCGTGGAACAGCAGCTCGTACCACCACAGGAAGCCCTCGCGGTGGGCCACCAGGTCGGCGCGCACGTCCACGACGTTGTCGGCGGCGTACACGAACATGAGCGGGACGAAGAAGCCCTTGACGACCCAGCTGCGGAGCAGGTCGGCGACCCGGGCGCCGTCGGCCTCGGCGCGGGGGCCGACGAGCGCGGCGCCGAGGTGCCAGTAGCCGTCGCGCGGCTCGACGAGCCAGCGGTCGAGCCACGCGATGCTGGCGACGCCGACGGCGGTGGCCAGCGGGATCCAGCCCCACAGGAAGTGGTAGAACCGGTCGTAGAAGCTCCCCTGGTACTCGGGCGCCAGCGCGTAGACGGCGAGCACCAGCCCCGGCGCGACGACGGCGCCGAGCAGCTTGCGCGCGATGCGCCCCGGATCGCGCGGGCGCGGCGCCGTCCAGTCGAGGCCGGTGGTCGGGCGCCGGTGGACGCGGTGGACGAGCAGGTCGAGCAGCGCGATCGGCAGCCCGGCGGCCACCATCAGCGCCACGACGGCGAGCTCGGGCGCGACGGGCCACCGCACGACGGCGGCCGTCGCGAGCAGCATGCAGCCGAGCCCCACGAGGTTGATGCGCAGGTCGGTGGCCGAAGCGGGGCGGGTCACCGGGGGGCCTCCTGGTCGTCGGGGGGGGCGGCGCGGCCCTCGGCGGCGCGCAGGTCGTCCTCGCCGCCGATGCCGATGCGGACGTCGTCGAGCAGGCCGAGGCGGTGGTCGCGGGCCTCCTCGGCCTTGCGGCGCACCCAGGCGTGCCAGGGGGCGAAGCGGAGGACGTCGGCGTAGGCGCGGTAGGCGGCCTCCCAGTCGCCCCGGGCGCGCGCGCCGTCGCCCTGGGCGGTGAGCCGGGCGGCGAGCGGCCGGGCGGCGCGCCGCAGCGCCGGGCTGGCCGGGTCCCAGCGGTGGGCGAGGGCCAGCTGGTCGACGTGGGACGCCGGATCGAGCGCCGGCGCGGACGCCCAGCAGTCGGCGAGCGCGCGGACCAGCGGCGGCCGGACGGCGTCGCGCCAGGCGGGATCGCCCGGGTGGAAGCGCTGCAGGACCCCCCAGGCGTCCTCGGCCTCGGGGCAGCGCCCGCCCTGCGCCAGCGCCAGCACCCGCTCGCGGGCGGCGTCGGCACGGCGCTCGAGCGCAGCGGCGTCGACGACCTCGATGCGGCCGGGGAACCGCACCTCGCCGCGCCCGAGCGCCGGCGGGTCGCTCACGGCGCCGTCGGGCAGCTGCTCCGCGGGGATGACGTAGCCGCGGGGGCCGCGCAGCAGGAAGCCGAGGTCGTAGCGGCCGGGCGGCAGGTCGGCGGGCACGGGCACGGCGTGTCGCCCGCGGAAGGCCTCGCCGACCCGCCAGGCGCTCATCGGCAGCAGGCCGTAGCCCATGGGCAGGTCGAAGCTCGCGACCACGCGGCCCTCCCGCGCGAGGAAGCCCACCACCTCGACCTCGGTGCCCGCCTCCCGCGGCGCGAGGACGGAGAACGCGGCCTCGAGGTAGCCGGGCTGCCCGGGCGTCCAGGGCGCGGGCTGCTCGATCCGGTCGAGCGCGATGTCCCAGTCGAAGACCACCCGGTCGCGCGGCACGATCTCGCCCGGCGGCGCGACCACGAGCTCGCGCCGGGCGAAGACGTTGGGGAACGGGCCGTCCCAGCGCAGGTCGGTGTAGGGCGGCAGCTCGAAGTAGTCGCGCTGGAAGGCGTCGTAGCGGCGCAGGCCGGTGTGCTCGGCCCACCACCCGCCCACGTGGGCGAAGGTCGGGTGGTGCTCCTCGAAGACGTACTCCCGGACGAAGCTGCGCTGCTGGTACCAGTGGCGGGCCATGGGCACGTCCACCAGCATCGCCATGTCGATCTCGACCCGCTCGGGCGCCCACCACAGGTGCGCCCCCTGGTCCACGTCGAGGTTGCTGACGGGGCCGGTCCAGAAGGTGCGCGCCAGCACGCCGTTCGTGTGGTCCACCCGCTGCTTGACCGACGCCGTGGTCTCGTTCTTGTTCCACCCGACGTGATCGCGCGTCTGCGACAGGTTCGGCGGTAGCAGCACGCCCGTGCCGAAGGCGAGCGCGAGCCAGCGGGCGTCGGGGCGCAGCTGCCGGGTCAGGACCGCGAGCCCCACGGCGTAGAGCACCGCCAGGCACGGCGCGACCAGGCTCGTGAAGCGGTAGGCGCCCATCCAGTCGCCGTTCGCGAGGACCAGGAACGCGAGCCCCACGGTCACGCAGCCGCCGCACAGCGCGCGGACGGCGGAGCCGCGCGCGAGCCACGGCAGCGCCAGCCCCGCGGCGACGAACAGCAGCAGCCGCCCGAGCACGAGCGGCGCGGGCAGCGCGGGCAGCGCCGGCCACAGGCGCCAGCCCTGCAGCTCGGCCGTGCCCGGCCACAGCAGCGTGGCGGCGAGGCCCGCGACGGTGCCGAGCCCGATGGCCACCCCGCGCCGGTCGGTGCCCGCGAGCCCGAGCACGTAGACGGGCGCCAGGTAGCCCTGCCACAGCCGGTCGGCCCAGTCGCGCAGCTGGCTCCAGCCCCGCGCGTCCCAGTCGAGCGGGGCCGTGCCGCGGCTCGCGATCTTGGCGTAGAACGTGTTGGGCAGCGGCCAGGCGAAGTAGGCCAGGCGCGCCGCCTCCGACAGCGCGAGCGGCACCGCCAGCGTCGCGGCGAAGCCGAGGATCGGCCGCGCCCGGCGCAGCCGCGCGGCGAAGACCACGCCGCCGACAAAGGCGTAGAGCAGGCCCTCGGGGCGGGTCCAGCACAGGAGCAGCCACAGGCCGGCCGCCGGAGAGGCCCAGCGGCGGGGGCCTCGATCTCGCGCGCCGTGGCGAGGATGGCGCCCGCGAGCAGCAGGCAGAACAGCGCGTTCTCCAGGCCCGACGCGCTCCAGATGGCGAACTGCGCGCTCACCGCGAGCGCGATCGGCGCCACCAGCGCCAGGGCGGGGTCGAGCGCGAGCTCGGCCAGCGCGCGCTGCGCGAGCCGCCACGACAGCCACAGCGTGCCGCAGCCCATCGCCATGCCGAGCGGCTTGGCCACGGTGAAGCCGTCGAGCCCGAGGCGGTAGGCGACGGCCAGCAGCGCGACCCAGGTGGGGTCGCTGTAGGCCTCGATGCGCTCGCCGCCGGGCCACGGCACCAGCCCCTGGCCCGTGGCGAGGTTGCGGGCGTAGGCGTAGCAGATCGCGGCGTCGTCGATGGTCCAGCCCCAGCGCGTCGCCTGGTGCAGCGCCATCGCCAGGGCGCAGGCGGCGAGCACGGCGAGCTCGGTGCGGGTGGGCCGCGCGGGGGGCATGGAGGCGCCTATCCCGCGGGGGAGCGGGCCGCAGGGGGGATCACCGCCGGTCGGCGCCCCCGGCGTCACTGCCCGGCAGCGGCCGACCGTGCTACCTGGGCTGCCTGTCCCCGGAGGTCCCATGACCGACACGCAGGAGGCCGACGAGGCGCTCGTCGCCCGCGCGCAGGATCGCCTCGCCGACCACCGCGAGTGCCAGCTGCTGGCGGCGCTGATCGAGCAGCTGCGCGAGCGCGGGCTGCCGTGGTGGACCCCCGAGCAGACCGCCCGCCGCTGGCCCACCGCCACCCGCTTCCGCTGGCTGGAGGCGCGGCCCGACCTGCGCGCCCGCCTGACCCACGAGCTCACGGGCCTCGCCCCGCGCGCCGCGCGCCTGTCGGAGGCGCCGGCCCAGGCCGAGCTCATCGACCAGGTCGTCCAGGCCGGCGACCGCTCGATCGAGGACTGGGAGGCCGCGTTCGAGCCCGAGGTGCTCGCGGTCCACGCGCCGCCCGCGGCGATCTGGCAGGCGTTCCGCGAGGACTTCCCCTGGCAGGGCCCCGAGGGCCCCGACCGCGACCTGCTCGTGTGGCTGCTCGGCATGCTCCTCGAGGAGCGGCGGGACCCGTCGGGCAAGACCACCAGCATCATGACCCCGCTCTACGTCCGCTCGGCCATCGACGTCCGGATCTGGCAGGAGCACATGCCGCTCGACATCCGGGTCCAGGTCGACGGCCGGCGGCTGCGCAAGGAGCTCGAGGGCAAGACCTTCACCTGCCGCGACGAGCTCGCCGTGGTGAAGCTCGACCGCATCGTCGAGAACGTGCCCGCCGTCCACCTGCGCGGCGTGCTCGACGCGCTGGAGCGGGTGCTGCCCGCGCTCGGCGGCGCGCCCGACGCCGTGCCGGCCGAGGATCCCACCGAAGACGAAGGCTTCGAGGGCATCGAGAGCGAGACCACCGTCGACCAGGCCGAGGCGCCGGCCCGCGACGGCGACGTCGACCTGCTGTAGGCAGCGGAGGGACCGTTGGCGGGAGGGACCGGAGGCTTCGGCACGCGACTGCTCGATCCGCGCACCTGGGTGCGCGACAAGGTGCTGATCGCGGCGTTCGTCGTCGGCGTGCTCCTGCGGGCCGTGCCGCTCGCCGTGTTCCCGCAGCTCGAGTGCATCCGCGACGAGTGCATCTACCGCTCCATCGCGATGGACCTCGTCGACAAGGTCGACTGCCCCGAGGACGCCCCGCCCGGCTCCTGCGTGACCGCGGCCACCGAGATGGTCGACGGTGAGGGCATGGCCACCGCCAAGAAGGGCTGGCTGCCCTCGCCCGGCTACCCGTACCTGCTCGCCTGGTGCAAGCTGCTGTTCGGGTCGTTCCAGGCCGTGAAGGTCGTGCAGGTGATCCTGTCGTCGTTCACCATCCCGATCGTCTACGGGATCGGCCGCGAGGTGGGCGACCGGCAGGTGGCGCGGATCGCGGCCTGGCTGTTCGCCGTGAACCCCACCATCGCGTGGTTCTCGAACACGATGTGGATCGAGACCATCTACATCTTCTTCCTGCTCGCCGCCGTGCTCTTCATGCTGTCGGCCGTGCGCTCCTCGCGCTGGCAGCCCGCGGTGGGCTCGGGCCTGGCGATGGGCGTGGCGGTGCTGTTCCGCGGCGTGGCGACCTACCTGCCGCCGTTCTGGATCCTGGCCGCGCTCTACCCGGCCGAGGCGCCGCTGTCGCGGGAGGCCTGGGTCCGCTCGGCGCGCGAGCGCTGGCGCACCGTCGCCGCGTTCGGGGTCGCCCTGGTGCTCCTCGTCGCGCCCTACTCGCTGCACGCCTCGCGCATCCAGGGCGGCTTCATGATCACCGACGCGACCATGGGCCACGTGCTGTACCTCGGCAACAACGAGTTCCCGCCGCTGACGTTCGACTACGGCAACGGCATGCTCACCGAGCCCATCTTCAAGCGGTACCTCGGCATGGGCCGCCCGCCGTGCAACCGCACGGTCCCGCCGGTGCAGTCGTCGAACTGCGAGGTCCGCCGCGCCATCCAGTGGGCCAGCCACAACCCCACGCGCTTCGCGGGGCGGATCCCGGTCCGCCTGGCGCAGATGTTCAACCCGAACAGCTTCCTCACGCGCCACCTGCGCTGGGGCTACTGGCCGGGCTTCCCGTGGTGGGCCAAGGAGGCTGTGTGCGTCTGGATCGTGGCCACCTCGGCCGCGCTGACGCTCCTCGGCACGCTCGGGGCCTGGGCGCGGGCGCGCGGGCCGTTCGCCTGGATGGCCGTGGGCACCACGGTGTACACCATCCTCACGACCGCGATCATGTACGGCATGACCCGGTTCCGCCTGCCCCTGGAAGCGCTGTGGACGATCTACCTCGCGATGTTCCTGGCCTCTCCGGCGGCGTCGTTCGCGGCGCTGCGGGAGGAGCCGTGGCGGCTGTCGGGGCTGCTGCTGACCTTGCCGCCGCTGGTGGCGCTGATGCTGTGGTACCTGCCGACCGGCTTCCCGGTGTTCTGGTAGGCTCCAGCGGGACCGGAGGCGGGATGCGGGTGGGCAGGCTGATGATCGCGGGGCTGGCGCTGGCGCTCGCCGGCTGCGAGCCGATGCCGCCGTCGGGGCGGCCGCTCGAGCCGGCGCCGGTGGCGGCGCCCGCGCCGAGCGGGTCCACGGCGCCGCGGCCGAGCGCGCCGCCCTCGGCGGAGGACCGCGAGATCTTCTCCGGCGACCACGTCCCCGAGCGCCCGGGCGGGCCGACGGGGCCGGTGGCGCTCGACGCGAACGGCGAGGCGCTGCCCGTGCCCACCTCCCCGGCGCCCGAGGCCGTCGCGCCGCCGAGCGCGCCGTCGTCGCCCGCGGCCGGGCCGGTGCTCGTGTGGGACCCCACCCTCCCGCTGCCCGACAGCTCGTTCGGCGTGCAGGTGATGGGCATCATGGCCGACCAGTTCCCGCCCCACGCCGCGCTGGCGCTGCCCGACGGGCGCAAGGTCGTCGTCCAGGCCGGCACCATGCTGCCCGACGCCGGCATCGTCGTGCTGGCGATCGGGCGCAACGGTGTGCGCATCGCGCAGATCACGCCGAGCGGCTACCAGGCGAACGTGGTGACGCAGACGATCGGCGTCCCCTCGGCGCGCGAGCCGGCCGAGCCGTAGCGGGCCCTACGCCGCCTCGATGCGCCCGCCGCGCGGCCAGTCCACCGGGTGGTGCGGGACGTAGCCCAGGACCTCGCGCGCGCGCGTGCCGTCGAGCACGAGCCCGAAGTGCATCTGGTTGCGGTTGAGCCCGTACTGGAACTCGCTGCCGGTCAGCCGGTGGCGCAGGCCGTACAGCGGCGCCACGAACGGGCCCGGCATCGGCATCGACACCGTGCCCCACTTCCGGCAGGCCTCCGACAGCGGCAGCGTGTCGAAGCCCGGGATGTTGAAGACGCCCTCGCCCGAGCCGTGGGTGGCGGCCTCCAGCGCGGCGACGGAGTCGGCCACCGTGGCCACGTTGATGATGGGGTCGAAGCCCGCCGGGCGCAGCGCCACCGGCGCGTCGAGGAAGTCGAACAGCTGCGAGCCCGTGCCCGGCCCCAGCGCCTCGGCGCAGCGCAGCACCACGATCTCGGCGTTGGTGAGCCCCATCCGCGCGCAGGCCGTCAGATCGGCCTCGACCCGGTCGCGGACGTACTGCGGCGCGCTCGGCGACAGGTTCAGCGGGTGGTCCTCGGTCACGAGCACGGGCAGGTCCATGCTCACCCGGTAGACCACCGCGAAGCTGCGCACGATCACGCGCCGGATCGTGGGGTGCCGGTCGGACAGGTCGAGGATCGCGCGCAGCGCCTCGACGTTCGCGGCGTGGACCTTGCGGCCGCGGTCGCGCGCCTGCCGGTGCTGCGACAGGTGCACCACGACCTCGACCCCGCGGTCGCGCGCGGGCCCGAACAGCAGCTCGCGCAGCTTGCGCGCCTTGGTGAGGTCGGCCGACAGGTAGGTGAGCCGGTTGCCGTGGGTGAACGGCAGCGCCTGGTCGACGGGCTCCTTGCCCACGGCCAGGACGTGCGCCACCCGGGTGTCGGCGACCAGGCTGCGGATCAGGCGCTCGCCGATGGGCGTCGTGGCGCCCGTGACCATCACGGAGATCATCGGGTCACCGGAAGACGCCGCGGCGGGCGCGGCGACCGTCGTCGAGCAGCTTCTGGACGCGCTCCTTGACCGTGGCCGCGGCGCGCAGGACGACCTCGGGGTCGTCGGCGTCGCTGGGGGAGTAGTCGCGGTCGAGCCGCACGGGCTCGCCGTAGTGGATGTGGTAGCGGACGGGCAGCGGCAGCGGGGTGGCCGGGATGGGCAGGTACGGCAGCGCCGAGCTGCCCGGCACGGGGATGCGCGCGAGCTGCGGCATCTGCTCCTCGGCGCCCACGATGCCCACGGGGACGACGGGCGCGCCGTGGCGGATGGCGAGCTCGCAGTGGCCCTGCCGCCACTCCTGCAGCTTGTAGCGCTCCGAGAACGGCTTGCCGATGCCCGGCACCCCCTCGGGGAAGATCATCAGCAGCTCGCCCGCCTCGAGCAGCGCCCGGGCGTTGCCCCGGCTGCCGCCGACCACGCCGCAGCGGGCGAAGAGCGTGGACACCACGGGCAGGGTGCTCACGAAGTAGTCGGCGACGGGGCGCGCGGCGCGCGGCGGGTCGGTGTGCCGCAGCACGTCGACCCACAGCATCGCGCCGTCCATGGGGAGCGTGCCCGAGTGGTTCGCCGCGAGGATCGCCGGGCCGGTGCGCGGGATGTTCTCGGCGCCGTGGCTCTGGACGCGGAAGTACCGCTCGTAGAGGAACTTCCCGACGGTGTCGCCCATCGCGACGAAGTCGGGGTGCATGCCGAAGCGGTCGAAGCCGTGGCCGGCGTCGGTGAACTTCAGCCGCTCGGCCCGATCGCGGACCAGCGGTCCGCCGAGGACCGAGGAGAAGGCGCGGGCGATCGCCGGCGGGAAGGGCATCGACACCTACGTCAGGGGCGGGCGCTCCGCGCGTCCCACCCCCTCGCTATCGCGTTTGGGGGCCTCGACCACCGACGTCACCGGACGGAGCAGTCGAGGCTGTCGAGGGAGTGCCCGTGGATCCGCGCCACGGCCGACTCGTTCTGCCCCGCCGTCACGAGGAGCACGCGCGCCCGCGGGCAATCGACCGCCGCGCCCACGAACGCGGTGGGGCCCACCGTCGCCGTCCACTGCACCGCCGGGCGGCCCGCGACGGTGGCGGGGTGGACGAAGCCGTCGGTCGCGAGGGAGGCGGCCGTCGCGCTCGCCGAGTCGCGGATCATGGCGAGCTGGGCGTAGGCCGCGGTGGTGAGCGGGCCGACGAGCGGCTCCCAGGACAGCGTCTGGGTGACGCTGCGGCCGTGGACGGCGGTGACGCCGCGGTCGCCGGCGGTCTCGGTGGTCAGCGGGCCGTCGACCGTCCGGATGCGGAACGGCCCGGGCTCGCGCTCGGTGCGCGGCTCCTCGGCGAGCGCGGGGGCGAGGAGGAGGAGGGCGAGGAGGGTCGGTGCGGCCATCGCCTCCACGGTACAGGAATCTCCCCGTCAGGTGTAGTCGCGCCGCGCGGGGACGCTGACCAGCCGGTCCTCCTCGAGGAGGTAGCCCGTGAGCGCACCGCCGCGGACGCAGCCCGTGTCGAGCCCGAGCGTGTACGGGCGCCGATCGATGAGGCCGAACCGCTGGTTGTGGCCGTGGATCACCAGGTGGGGCCCGCCGTAGCGGTCCCACCAGTACTGGCCGGAGTCCTTCCACTCGCGCAGGTGCAGGGCGTGCCGCTTGCGGGTCTTGCGCCAGTCGCGCGGATGGACCCCGGCGTGCACCGTGACCCAGCTCTCGCCCTCGAGCAGCCACGGGCAGCGCTTGAGCCAGCGGAAGGTGGACCGGGGCAGGTCGCGGCCCGCGCGCCACTCCTCGAGGACCAGCGCGTCGTGGTTGCCGAGCACCGCCTCGGCGTCCCAGTCCTGGATGATCGACCAGACGCCCTTCGGGTCGGGGCCCTTGGTGAACAGGTCCCCCGCGAGGACGACCCGCTCGGGCTCGACGCTGCGCAGGAGCGTGTCGAGCTCGCGGGCGCAGCCGTGGACGTCGCCCACGAACAAGGTGCGGCCGGCGCGTCGCAGTGCGGTGGGCTCGAGCATGGCGCCTCGCTTCGGCGTCCGCGGGCGCCACGTCGATCATGGTTCCCGGCGACAGGAGCGTCAAGGCGCCTGCGCTATCCTGTCGGCGGGAGGTCGCATGGGTCCGCTGCTCGTGGCGACGGGGTGGCTCGCGATGCCGGCCGAGGCCCGGCCGAACAAGGCCTGCTGGATGCCGAGCCGCCTGCTCTACGTCGGGCGGAGCACGCTGCAGTACACCGGACCGGCCGAGGCGCAGCGCCGGGAGGCCGACGCCGCCGCGCTGGAGCGGCGCCCGGCGCGCCGGATCGGCGCGGGGTGGCTGGCCGTCGACATCGACCGGCTCACGCTCGAGGCGGCCGACCCGGCCCACCAGCTCGTGGTGGTCGAGCGAGGCAGCGAGGTCGTGCTGCGCTACGAGCCGCCGCAGGCGATCCCCGAGGCCGACCCGGAGATCCCGGGCTTCTGGTACGCCTACGCGGTCGTGCCGCTGCCCGACGGCCTCGCGCCGCCGTTCCGGGTCGAGGTGGTCGACCGCCTGCAGCAGATCGCCTGCGCCTGGACCGTCGACGCGCACGGCGAGGTCGCCCTGGAGGGCAAGCGGAAGGCCGGGGAGTAGCCGATGCTGTGGCTCGCGGGGGTCGCGGCGGCGGCGGAGCCGGACGTCTGGCTCGGCGGCAAGCTGATCACGGGCATCGAGCACCAGTCCGACCAGGGGCTCGTGCTCGGGGCCTCGGAGGCCGAGCTCGACGTCCGGGTCGACGGCGGCTGGGTCGCCGCGCGCGCCGACCTCGACCTGCACCTGGCGTCCGCGCCGCTGCCCGACGGGCCGTGGGCGGTGACGGCGTGGCCGCCGGAGGTGGCGTTCCTGCGGCTCGGCGACGCCGGGCCCGGGTCTCCCGACGTGCGGCTCGGCGTCGTCAGCCCCGAGCTCGGGGTCGAGGCGTGGGACCGCGACGCCAACGACTTCGCGAGCTTCAGCCTCGGCTGGAACCTGCTCGACGGCCAGGTGCTCGGGGTCGAGCCGGGCGTGTGGGTCGGCCCGGACACGCGCCTGTTCGCGTTCGGCGGGCAGGACCTGCTGTTCGGCGCGCCGCAGGTCGGCGCCGGCGTCTCCGGGGCGGTCGGCGACGCGCTGTCGACGTGGACGGGCGGGTTCTGGATGCCCACGGAGCGGTACTGGCTGCTCGTCAGCGGCAACCAGCTCGCGCTCGACGACACCGTGTGGCTCACCGCCCAGGTGGACGTGGGGGACGCCGAGCTGCACCCGATGGTCGGCGGGCTGGTGGGGCTGACGCTCGACCTGGCGCCGTTCGGCGCCGCGATCCGCTTCGAGCACCAGTCGGTGGACCGCGGCTTCCTGGCGGCGCGCTACGCGACGGTGCTGCCCTTCACCACCGCGATGACCGCGGCGCTGCGCCTGTGGCACCGCGACACCGTCGGGGTGGTGCTGGAGGGGCGGGAGCGCCTGCTGCGGCGGGCCGCCGGGCCGCGCTTCGACGTGATGCTGACGGTGGCGGTGCACCGCGCGGGCGAGCCGCTGCGCGCCGACGTGGCGCGGTGAGCCGCTACTTCTGCTCGAGCTTGTCGAGCAGCGACCGGATCTCCGCGATCTCGTCGGGGTCGGCCGCCCGGTCCGACAGCGCCCGCAGCACGAGCTGCCCGGCCGAGCCGCCGAACGCCTTGTCGACGAGGTCGTCGAGCAGGCGGCCCTGGATGGCGCCCTCGGACCAGGTGGGCGTGTACACGTGGCTGCGCTGCGACGCGTCGCGCACCACCAGCCCCTTGTCGTGCATCACCTGCAGCAGCTTGAGCACGGTGGTGTAGGCGAGCTCCCGCCCCTGCCGCGCCTCGAGCGAGGCGTGGACGGCGCGGACCGTGGACGGACCGAGGGCCCACAGCTCCCGCAGGATCGCCAGCTCGGCGTCGGTGGGTCGATCGCTCACTCGGGCTCCGGGGGCGGCGGTGCACGGACGATCCGCCCGCTGTCCCTTTCACCTGCTGCGTCGGCCCTGTCAACGAAGAACTTCGTACTTCGGTGTTCGTAGGCGTCCCCCGGCGCGCCTGGGATACCTCCCGCACACACGGAGGAGCCGGATGCCGCACGAGGCCGCTGCGCTGCTGGACCGCGCCACGCTCGAGCTCGCGTTCCTGCGCCACCTGCTCGGCGAGCTGGCCCGCGCCGACCAGGAGGTCCGCCCCGAGGAGCTCGCGCTCATCGACGCGCTCTGCCCGCCCGACGACCTGCGCCGCGCCGGCCTCATCGACGCCGTCGGCGAGCCCACGGCCCTCGGCGTCGCGGCCAGCGTCCGCGCCATCGGCGAGCTGCCGAAGCTCCTGTCCGAGCCCGAGCGGCTCGCCATCCTGGGCCGCCTGGTGGCGCTGTCCACGGTCGACGGCCACCTCGACCGCGAGGAGGGCTCGCTGCTGGTGCTCGCCATGCAGCTGCTCGAGGTCCCGAGCTCGGTCTTCGACGCCCACCTCGACACCCTGACCGACGTGGGCACGGTGGAGCTCGGGGCGCCCGTGCAGATCGAGGACCCGGAGTAGGGCTACCGCCAGCTCGGCCGGGTCGCCGCCGCCTCGGGGCGCGCGGGCGGCCGGGGCAGGGTCAGCGCGGCGGACAGCAGGCTGCGCACGCCCGCGGCGTCGCGCGTGGCGAGCGGCCCGGGCTCGGCCGGGTTGAAGCGCCAGAACGGCGCCGGCAGCGCCCGCTGCCGCCAGCTCTCGCCGAGCGACAGGCACTCGACGCACACCGCCCAGCACTGCTGCACGTGGTGCTGCCAGTCCTCGAGCTCGCCGGTGAACACGTCGAACAGGGGCGTGCCGAGGCGGCGGTAGCCGGGCCAGGTGCCCTGGCCCGCACGGAACGCCTTCGACAGGCGCTGGTAGCCCATCCAGTCGCCCGGGTGCCAGACGCGGGCGGCGAACAGGGTGCCGAGGAAGCTGTGCAGGTTGGCCGAGGCGTGCGGCCGGCGGGCCTGCACGAGCGCCGCGAGCCCGCTCGCCTCGGGCTCCGACAGCGGCGCCGGGCCGCGGTAGGTCGCCGCGGCCGGGTCGTCGGAGCCGGCCACGCCGAGGCGGCTCGGCGTCGCCGACCAGGGCAGCGGGAAGTTGCGGTTGAGGTCGACGCCGCGCGCGTTCTTGCGCATGGCGGCGACGCCGCCCTCGCCGACCTGCTCCCAGGTGCGCGCGTAGCCGTCGGGGTTGAGGACGGGGCAGACGACGCGGGTGGCGCCCGGCAGCGGCCCCGCGCGCAGGATCTCGAGCGCCACCTGCGTCCCCACGTACTCGATGCCGTGGATGGCGGCGGTGACGAGGACCACGGGGCCGTCGCCCGGCAGCGTGACCGCGAGCAGCGGCCGGCCCTGCACCGACGTGCCGTAGGTCGCGGCCTCGCCCAGCGCTCGGGCCTTCGCTCAGCACGGCCTCGAAGGCCGGGTACGGCGCGAGCGCGGTCACGGCACCTCCGCCGTGGCGACCGCCGAGGTGACGGCCGCGCTGCGGGCCTGGAACCAGACCGTATCGCCGGGTGCGAGCGCCGGGACCGGCAGGCGGAAGGTGACGGCCCCGCCGGGCCCCGCGGGGGCGCGCGCGGCGAAGGTGGCGCCGTCGAGGGCCAGGGTGGTGCCGTCGGCCAGCGGGGTGCTGCCGAGGCCCGTCGCCGAGCGGTACAGCTCGACGACCGCGCCCGCGACGACGCGATCGACCCGGACCCGCGCGTGGGTGCCCGGCACCAGCGGGTCGCGCACGGCGAGCGCGAGGTGCGGCCGCTCGGGGCGGTCCGCCAGCGCGACGAGCCCGGCCCAGGCCTCCTCGGCGGTGGGGACGAGCTGCTCGCGCGGGAGCAGGAAGCCGTACTGGCCGCGGTCGCGCAGCTCGAACAGGGCCGAGGTCGCGCCGAGGCTGGCGTAGCTCCAGTCGATGGCCACGCCGTAGGCCGGGTACAGCGCCGTGTTGAAGGCGCCCGAGCGGTACGGCGAGCCATGGACCGCCGCCATCGCCGCGGCGGCGTCGGCGGTGGCGGCGTCGAGCGCGTCGGCGTCGGGGGGCGGCGCCGCCGTGCTGCCCCAGGGGTGCAGCGCGACCTGCCCCGTGCAGTGCAGGTCGACGTGCAGGCCGATCGCGGGGTGGGCGCGGAGGAACGCTGCGAGCCCCGCCGTCTCGGGCTCGGAGAACGCGGCGGTGCCGGGCCAGTTGTCGGAGGACGGGACATCGACCGCGCCCGGCGCGTCGAAGGCGGCGTCCCAGTTGCGGTTCAGGTCGACGCCCACCGAGCCGTCGCCGTTGTCGCGGCGGTTCTTGCGCCACAGGCGGTCGGTGGTCCAGGTGAAGCGGTAGCCGTCGGGGTTGGCGACGGGGACGACGTAGACGTCGTAGCGGTCGAGCAGCGCGGTGACCTCGGGATCGATCTGCCAGCCCCGGACGAGGTGGTCGGCGATCCACAGCGCGGAGCTGGCGGCGACCCACTCGCGGGCGTGCTGCGCGCCGACGACGAGGATGGCGAGCTTGTCGGTGGGCTCCGCGACCCCGTCGAGGACGTCGAGGACGGGGCGGGGCCGCACGGCGAGGGCGCGGATCGGGCGCCCCTCGAGGGAGGTGCCCACGTCGAGGAGCTCGGTGTACAGGCGGCTGTCGGCGAGCTGCTGCAGGGTGTCGTCGATCACGTCGAGCGGCGGCCAGTCGTCGAACGGGGCGGCGGCCGGGGCGGCCGGCAGGGTGCGGTCGATCTGGGCCTGGACGTCGCTCAGCAGGACCTCGGCGGGCCACGGCAGGTCGCCCAGGCGATCGGCCGGGACGAGGACGTCGGCGTGGTCGACGACGTGCTCCGTCCACAGGTCCAGGTCGGGCTGGTCGAGGATCCACCGGACGGCGGACGGGTCGTGGACCGGCACCCTCACCAGCAGGTGGTCGTCGTAGGTGACGGGCCCACGGGTGCACCCGGCCAGCGCCAGCGCGAGGAGGTGGCCCCTCACGGCGCGCACGAGGGGGTGCAGGCGTCCTCCAGGTTGCCGCTGCACTGCGCCGTCGCGCCGACCCGCTCGGCGAGCGCGACCACGTCGCAGTCCGGCAGGGCCGGGTCGTCGGCGAACCCCACCGTCTGTGCCTCCTGCAGGGCCGGCAGGCCGACCTCGCTCAGCGCGAGGTTCCCGCGCACCGACACCACGGCCGCGCGCTCCAGCGCCGGCAGGTCCACCGCGGTGAGCCCGCCGCAGCGCACCACCTCGAGGCCGAGCGCCAGCTCGCGGAGCGCGGCCAGGTCGGAGAGCGTGGTCAGCGCGTCCGAGAACTGCACCGACAGCGCGCCCATCGCCTCGACGTCGCCCAGGCCCTGCAGCCCGGTCAGCGCGGCGTCGTAGCGGACGGCGACCTCGCCGCGCACGGCCCGGAGCGCGTCGAAGCGGCCCACGTCGGCCATGCGGTCGCAGTGGTGCAGCTCGTAGCCGCCGAGCTCGGCGAGGGCCGGGGCCGAGAGCGCGGTGAGCGCGTCGTCCTGGAACAGGTCGAGCCGGCCGCCGATCCCCAGCAGTGCGGGCCACGACACGGCCTCGAGCGCTTCGAGCTCCCACAGCTGCACCCCGCCGCCCACGCGCACCAGCGGCGGGCCGTCGACGCGCTGCAGGGCGAGGTCGTGGTACAGCGCCAGATCGCCGCCGATCACCGCGAGCGACGCGAGCCCGTCGAGGTCGCGCAGGCCGGGCATCCAGTAGGCGGTGAGGCTGCCGCCGACCCGCTCCAGCGCGGGGGCGTCGACGCCGCCCACCTGCGGGTCGTCGTACAGGGCGAGGTCGCCGCCGACCCAGCGCAGCGCGGGCAGCGCCACCTCCCGCAGCGCGGGCGCCTCCCAGAGCACGACGTCGCCGCCAACCTCGACGAGGTCGGGCAGCGACAGCGCGGCGTCGTCGGCGCCCTCGAGGCGCAGGGCGCCCGAGACGGCGGCGTAGCCGGCGAGGTCGGCGGGGGTGGCGTCGCCGGGCCAGACGCGGTCGGCCGGCCACACCGGCCGCTCGACGACGTCGGTGGCGAGGACGCTGCCGTCGGCCGCGGCCACGAAGGCCTGCACCCACACGGTCTGGGCGTCGGGCCCCGCGACGGCGTAGGCGGCGCGGCCCGAGGCGTCGGCCACCTGCGGGGTGAGCAGCGCCGGCTCGGCGATCGCGAAGACCTGCCGCGCAGCGCCTCGGGGCAGGGGCCCGGGCCGGGCCCCGCGGTGGAGACGCCGAGCAGCGTGATCTCGCCGGGGGCGACGGGGCGGATGGTGACGGGGACGTCGGCGCGGGCGGCGAAGGGGCCGGCCGAGAGCACCCGCGCGGCCGGCGGCGGCGCGGCGACGGTGGCCGTGTCGCCCGTCGACCGCGGCGGGAGCACGACCGGCGGCGGCGGTTCGGTCCGGCAGGCGACGAGCCACGGCAGCATCCAGAACCCTACTTTGCCGGCGGGCCGCCGTCGACTCACGGCCGGAGCATCGCCTCCAGCGTGTCGAGCGCCACGGCCACGCGCGCGGCCGGCTCGAGCGGGGCGAGGTCGGCCTCGCCGACGAGCGCGGCGTAGAGCATCCGGGCGCGGCCCGCCGCGGCCTCGGGCGGCAGCCCCGCGGCGACGAACTGGGCCGCCACGTAGTCCGTGCGCCGGGCGTCGACCCGGCGGACGACCTCGGCAGCGGCGTCGTCGTGGGCCGCCCAGGCCCGGACGGCGCGCCCGCGGGCGGTCGGCGCGGCCCACGCCTGGCGGACCAGCGCGCGCAGCCGCTCGGCGCCCGGCGCCGCGGCCTCGAGGCCCGCGATGATGGCGAGCGTCTCGACCTGCTCCCAGTGGGCGAGCGCGGCGGCGAGCAGGGCGTCGCGCCCGGCGAAGTGCCAGTAGAAGCTGCCCTTGGTGACGCCGAGGCGCCGCGCCAGCGGCTCGACCCGGACCGCGTCGGCGCCGGCCTCGGTGAGCAGCGCCAGCGCGCCGGTCACCCAAGCGTCGCGGTCCAGCCGTCCCATGCCGCGAACATACGCCACCGTATGGACGGCGGCCAGCCAGCGGGTGACGTGGATCTCACCGTACGCTGGCGTACGGTTCGGAGGTCACATGCACGTCAACAGCGTCCACGAGCGGATCATCGCCCGCCCCGTCCGCGAGGTCTTCGCGGATCTGGTGGCCATGGGCACCCCTGCCGATCGGATCTGGCCCGCGCCGAAGCTCCCGTTCGTCCGCAGCGCCGGCGCGATGACGGTCGGCGCGACCACCGAGCGCCACGGGCCGATCCGCGCCGTCCTCCAGGGCTACGTCCCCGACGCGACCATCTGCTGGCGCGCCGACCTGCCGTTCCTGCAGGGCACGCACGCCTTCGAGGTGCAGCCCGTGGGCCCCGACCGCACGCAGGTGCGCCACGTCCTCGACGCCCGCGTCGCGTGGTGGTTCGCGCCGTTGTGGCGCCTGCAGGTGGCGTCCGCCCACGACCGCATCCTGGAGGCCCTCCTCACGCGCTTGGCCGAGGCCTGACCGCGCCCGGCGGCGCCGTACGCCGCGTTCGGCTACCGTGGGCCGGGGAGGTGGGATGCTCGGGTGGTTGGCGTGTGCAGCGGCGTGGGCGCAGGGCGTCCCCGAGGACGTCCCCGACGCGGAGGCCGCGGCGGAGGCCGACGCCGGCGACGACCCATGGGACCGGCGCGGCTGGGGCTTCGGCGGGCTGCCCGCCGTCAACTACAACTCCGACGAGGGCTTCGGCTTCGGCGTCGTCGCGTCGCTGTACCGCTACGACGGCCACCTGCAGCCCTACAAGACCGCCATCAACCTCGTCCTGTTCATGACGACGAAGGGCATCCACAACCACTGGCTCGAGGTCGACACGCTGGAGCTCGGCGGCAAGCCGCTGCGCCTCACCGTCCGCGGCGAGTTCTCGTCCACCGCGACCAACAACTACTGCGGCGTCGGCCCCGAGGTCACCTGCGACCCGGCCGTGGCCGAGGCCGCCATCGACGCCGTCGACCCGCCGCTGCAGGGCGAGGCCCGCGAGGACGCGCTCCGCCACTACTACCGCCTGCGCTACCTGATGCCGAACGGCTCGGCGACGCTGCGGTGGGCCATCGACCCCATGCCGCACAAGGTCGAGCTGCTGCTCGGCTGGCGCGGGCGCGGCATCGTCCCGGGCGACTTCCGCGAGCGCGACCCCTGGCCCCACAGCCTGTACGCGAGCGACTTCCCGGGGGGCGAGGCCGGCTTCGTGAGCCTGCTGCAGGCCGGGGTGATGGTCGACGACCGCGACAACGAGCCGGCGCCGATCCGCGGCTACTGGGTCGAGGGCACGGTGCGCGCCGCCACGATCGCCTTCGGCAGCACCTACGACTTCGTCGGGTGGAACGTCACCCTGCGCGGCTACCACCCGCTCGGCACCGACCGGGTCGTGTTTGCGGACCGGGTCATGTTCGATCAGCTGGTCGGCGAGGCGCCGGTCGTCGAGCTCGTCTGGCCCGGCGGCACGCAGCAGTACACGTTCTACGGCAGCCTCAACGCGGGGCGCGGCATCCGGTTGGCCCGCTACGTGGGCAAGCTCAAGGCGATGAACCAGTCCGAGGTCCGCGCGACGTTCTGGCAGCCCGAGATCGCCGGGGTCCACTTCGACGTGACGGCGCTCGGGTTCCTCGATCTGGGCTTCGTCGGCGCCGATCCGTTCGACTTCGGCCCGGCGTTCTCGCACCCGCTGCCCGGGACCGGCGGGGGCTGCGCATCGCCGTCGACCGCAACTGTGGTCCGGGCCGACGCGGGCGTTTCGCCGATCGAGGACTGGTCGCCTCGGTCTATCGACATCAAGAACACGTTCTCCGGGGGGTACGACATCGGGGGATCGGATCCGTACGTCGGGGTGGGATGGGATCGGCAAGACCGAAGATGAACGAGACGGGAGGCGACGCTCGCACGGAGGGCTTCAGGCGTACGCCCGGGGCAGACGGTGGGTCGCGACGGGTGGTCAAGACGCTGAACGGGGGCGAGGCAGGTACGAGGGGGGCGCGTGCGGAGGGAGCCTCCTGCAAGCGGTGACGGGTTCCACGGGGTGAGCGCGGCGACCGCGCTCAGGGCGAGGGGCCAGGGCGTGCGCCCGGTCGAGCTCGCTGATGGGGATCATCACCTGGATGTCGTCGCCGGCGTAGCACATGCCTCGGCGTCGGGGGAGCTCCCAGTCCTCGTCGCCGCTCCGGATGGCCACCGTGAGCCCTGCGCCGGCAGATCGCCCATCCGCCGCGCCCGCAGCGACGACTTCTCGCGGATCAGAGCTGCACGACCACCATCACCACGTCGCCGACCCGGTGCGTCCCGACGATGGCCGGGTCGAGCGCGGCGGAGGAACAGCGGCGCCGCCAGGCGGCTCGTCGACACGCTCACCTCGATGCCGAGCGAGGCCTTGACCTTCTGCGCCAGGCGCTGGTCGAA
The DNA here is from genome assembly GCA_041389545.1 of Myxococcota bacterium. Classification (GTDB taxonomy): domain Bacteria; phylum Myxococcota_A; class UBA796; order UBA796; genus JACKER01. The sequence goes on from JAWKRQ010000035.1 coordinate 25,280, forward strand.
CAGGCGCATCACGATGGGGACGTCGCGCCGGATCTCGCGGACGTCGAGGGCGATCTCGAGGTTGGCGAGGTCGTCGTCGGTGGCGACGATGACGGCGCGGGCGTGGGCCACGTTGAGCTCGCGCAGCAGGTTCTCGGCCCGGGCGTCGCCGATGGTGACGATGGCGCCGATCTCGCGGGCGCGCTCGACGTAGGGTCCGTTCGGGTCGCGCTCGACGCAGAACACGTCGACCCCCATGCCGACGAGCTCCTCCACGATCCGCAGCCCGACCGTGCCCACGCCGCAGACGATGACGTGGTGGCGGGTGGCGTCGGCCATCTTCTCGACCCAGATGCGGGCGTTCGCGTCGCGGTTCATCAGGTTCATCCCCAGTCGGAGCACGCCCTCCGACACCAGGATCACGCCCATCAGGGGCTGTGCGTACTCGACGAGCTGGGCGAGCCAGTGCTCGGGGGCGGTGCCGAGGTGCTCGAGGAACAGCAGGCAATAGGAGACGAAGAAGGCGTAGGACCAGGTGTTGGGCTCGTCGGGCGCGTGGCCGTAGACCTTCTCGACCACCGCGCCGATGCAGACGACGACGACCATGCTGAGCAGCGGCCGGGCGAGCACCTGCAGGGCCCACCCGAAGTACAGCAGCTCTGCCCGCGCCCGCCGCAGCGCGCGCCCCGCCGGGGACATCGCGGCCTGATAATCCCTTCCCGGGGGCGGTGTGGACGAAGTCGCGGTGGCGATGGTGATCGGGCGGACCGAGGCGGAGGGCCCCGGCGTGCGCACGGCGATCTGGGTGCAGGGGTGCCCGTTCCGCTGCAAGGGGTGCTGCAACCCGGAGTTCCTGCGGTTCGCCGGCGGCACGGCGCGGACGGTCGACGGGCTCGCCGAGGAGGTCGCGCGCGCCGGCGGCGAGGGGATCTCGCTGCTCGGCGGGGAGCCGTTCGCGCAGGCGCCCGCGCTGGCGCGGCTCGCGGCGGCGGTGCGCGCGCAGGGGCGCAGCGTCATGGTCTACAGCGGGTACACGCTGGCGGAGCTGCAGGGGAGCGAGGCGCCCGCGGGGGCGGCGGCGCTGCTGCAGCACGTCGACCTGCTGGTGGACGGGCGGTACGAGCAGGCGCAGCGCACCACGACCCGGCGGTGGATCGGCAGCGACAACCAGGTGCTGCACTTCCTGACCGACCGGTACCAGCCCGAGGATCCGCGGTTCCACGAGCCGAACACGGTGGAGCTGCACCTCGTGGACGGGCGCGTCGTGCTCAACGGCTTCCCCGTGGACGGCGCGCGCACGCGGCTGTAGGCTGTGGGGGTCGGCCACCGCGCCTCCTGCGGGTCCCGAGCACCGCCTCGGCCCGCGCCCGAAGTGTCCTGGAGCTGCTCATGTCCGATGCGGACGGGCCGGCCGGCCTCGTCTACGGGCGCCTGGCGCCCACCCTGCCGGTGACCGACGTCGACCGCGCGCTGGCGTTCTACGTCGGCGTGCTCGGCCTGCGGGTCACGTTCACCAACGGCGACCCGGTGGGGTTCGTCATCCTGGAGCGCGACGGCGCGGAGCTGCACCTGACGCGGGTGCGGGAGCCGGTGCCGCCGGCGGCGCGCAACGTCGCGCACCTGCTGGTGAGCGACGCAACTGCGCTGTACGACCACCTCGTGGCGCACGGGGTGCGCATCGTGAAGGGCCTGCGCGACGCGGACTACGGGCTGCGGCAGTTCGTGCTCGCGGACCCCGACGGGAACCGGATCGACGTGGGCCAGTCGCTCAGGGCGTGACGTTCACCTGGTAGACCTGCGGCGGCGTGCCGGGGAACGCGATCACGAGGTCGGTGATGCCGGGGCGCAGGCCCTCGATCGTCACGGCCGCGCCGGCGGCGTCGCGGACGGCGAGGGTCGACGGGTCGGAGGTGACCACGGCGTCGGCCGGGCGGTTCGGGGTGATGGTCTGGGTCTCGCCCACGGCGATGGCCAGGACGTTGTCGCCGGGGGCCTCGGTCTTGCGCGGGCCCACGGTGACGGCGTAGCGGTTCGGCTCGCCATCGCGGAAGGTGACGGTGAGCACGGTCTGGCCCTCGGCGATGCCGAACAGGTGGACGCGGTTGCCCTCGGTGCCGAGCCGCGCGGCGCCGGCGACGGTCGTGTCGTCGACGCGGACGCTGGCGATGGGGCGCGGGGTCGTGAGGACCAGGCCGAGGCCCGCGGCGAGGTCCAGGGTGTCGGCGGGGGGCTTCACGGGCGCCACCGGCACGGACAGGCTGCGGGGCGTGGTCTCGGGGGGCGGGCCGCCCTGGACCACGAGCCACAGCGCCGCGGCGGCGGCGAGGGCCAGGGCGGCGGGCAGGGCGTAGCGCCAGGGGCTGCGCCGGGCGCGCGGGGGGGCCTGCTGGACCCAGGCGTCGATCGTGGCGTGCATCTGCTGCTCCTCGTCGATGATGGCGTCGGCCAGCGCCCGGCAGGCCGGGCACGACGCCAGGTGGTCGAGCGCCGCGAACTCGCGCGTGGCGAGCGTCTGCAGCGCGTGCCGGGTCTCCTCGCAGCTCATGGCTCCCTCACGACGTCGTGGAGCTCGACCAGGTGCGCGCGCAGGGCGTGCCGGGCCTGGTGGGCAACGCGCGGACGGTGCCCGGGCTGACGCCCATGCGCTCGGCGGCGTCGGCGGGGGCGAGGCCGAGGCGGTCGACGGATCGACGACCTCGCGCTGGCGCGGCGTGAGCGCGCGAAGGCGCGTCCAGCATGCGGGACGCGCCGCGGCGCAGGTCGAGGTCGCGGTCGGCGGGGCGCCCGCGGCGAACTCGTCGACGAGGGCGACGTGGGGGCGGCGGCAGGCGCGCAGGGTGCGGCGAGCGTTGCGGACGATGGTGCGCAGCCAGCCGCGGACGTTGCGGTCGGGGTCGACCCGGTCGGCGGAGCGGACCAGGCGGACAGGCGTCCTGGCGGCCTCGTCGGCCAGGTCGCGGTCGCCGGCTCCACAAGGGCCCACTGGCGCAGGTCGGTCCAGGTGGCGGCGACGAGCTCGGCGAGCGCCTGGGCGTCGCCGGCGCGGACGCGCAGGACCAGGGGCCGGAGCGGGTCGTCGGGGGTGGGGAGGTGTGGTCATGGTCGTCCACCCCCTACTCGGCGGCCCGGGGAACGTTCAGGGCAGAGGGCGGATTTCGACCGCGACCGCGACCGCGACCGCGACCGCGGATCGACCTCGACCACCGAATCGACCTCGAGATCGACCTGAGATCGACCTCGACCTCGAGATCGACCTCGAGATCGACCTCGACCTCGATGTCGACCTCGAGATCGACCTCGACCTCGACCTCGATGTCGACCTCGAGATCGACCTCGACCTCGACCTCGATGTCGACCTCGATCTCGATTGCATGCGCCGGAGCGACCGTGCCGAGCCTCTCGCCCGGGGGCTGGGTGCGCTTGCAGGGCCGGGCGGCAGGCGGGCGAACGTCACTCCGGCTCGCCGCCATCGCTCCGTCCGCACGTTCGGGTGCCCGGCGCCCGGCCCGAGCACACGCCCATGAATTGCACGCGCCGGAGCGGCGCCGTGCCGAGCCTCCTCGCCCGGGGGGCTGGAGTGCGCGCAGGGCCGGCGGGCGGCGGGCGGGCGGAACGTCACTCCGGCTCGCCGCCATCGCTCGCGTCCGCACGTTCGGGTGCCCGGCGCCCGGCCCGAGCACACTCCATAGTGCACGCGCCGGAGCGGCGGTGCCGAGCCTCGCCCGGGGGCTGGAGTGCGCGCGCAGGGCCGGGCGGCGGGCGGGCAGACGTCGCGGCTCGCCGCCATCGCTCGCGTCCGCACGTTCGGGTGCGGCGCCCGGCCCGAGCACACTCCATGAATTCGCGCTGGAGTGCGCGCAGGCCCAGGCGGCGGGCCGGAGCGTCCTCCGGCTCGCCGCCATCGCTCCGTCCGCACGTTCGGGTGCCCGGCGCCGGCGAGCACGCCATGAATTCGCGCTGGAGTGCGCGCAGGGCCAGGCGGCGGGCGGGCGAACGTCACTCCGGCTCGCCGCCATCGCTCGCGTCCGCACGTTCGGGTGCCCGGCGAGGTCGAGGTCGATCTCGAGGTCGCGGTCGCGATCGCGGTCGCCGCCCCCGGTCGAGGTCGCGGTCGAGGTCGCGGTCGAAACTCTACTGGCGCGTGCGCGCGAAGTGGCTTCCGGAGTCCTGTTCACGGGAGACAACCTCGTGAACGGAGCAGGCATCCGGGAAGCCCCATCGGCTTTGCTCGCGCAATTCAGGTCGGGCCGGATCTGCTTCCGCAACAGGATGAATTCAGGTCGGGCCCGTTTCGCTTCCGGACGGCCGCGTCCATGGTTTGAGCTCAACAATCAGCGGGCGCCCGCCGAAGGCCCCGCCCTGGCGGCCTCTTCGGGGGACCATGACCGACCGCCTGACCGCATGCCTGCTCGCCGCCTGCGCCGGCACCGACGAGCCCTGCGCCGATCGGCGCGACGGCGCGCTCGTCACGCTGGAGGCAGGTCCCGAACGTCGCCGAGTTCGTCCGCGGGACCGACCGCGACCCGCAGTGGTCGTGGCACGTCGCCCCGGCCGCGCGCCCTACGCGCCCGGCTCCTCGGCCCGGATCTCGTCGAGCCGGTCCGCCCGCCGCAGCTCCGGGAACAGCCCGCTCCACACCGCCACCACGGCCACCGTCCCGATCCCGCCGAGCACCACCGCCGGCACCGCCCCGAGCAGCCGCGCCGTCAGCCCGCTCTCGAACTCCCCGAGCTCGTTGCTGGCCCCGATGAACACCAGGTTCACCGACGACACCCGCCCCCGCAGCGCATCGGGCGTCCGCAGCTGCACCACCGTCTGGCGCACGACCACGCTGATCATGTCGGCCGCGCCCAGCACCCCGAGCGCCGCCACCGACAGCCACGGCACCGTCGACAGCCCGAACACCACGGTCGCCGCCCCGAACAGCGCCACGGCCCCGAGGATCGCGGCCCCGGCGTGCCGGTGCAGCGGGAACCGCGCCAGCCACAGCGCCATCGCCCCCGCCCCCACCGCCGGCGCAGCCCGCAGCACGCCGAACAGCTCGGGCCCGGCCCCGAGCACGTCCGTCGCGAAGATGGGCAGCAGCGCCGTGGCCCCGCCGAGCAGCACCGCGAACAGGTCCAGCGACACGACGGCGAGCAGCAGCCGCGTCTCGAACACGTACGTCAGCCCGCCCACCAGGTCGCGCCAGCGCGTGGCGCCCCGCTCGACGTGGAGCGTGGGCAGGCCGAACGCCACGGCCGCGCCGAGCGCCTGGAGCCCGGCCGCCACGAGCAGCGCCCCGGCCGCCCCGCCGCCGAGTCCGATGGTGAGCCCCGCCAGCGACGGCCCCAGCACCATCGCGAGCTGGAAGCCGATCGAGCCCGTGGCCAGCGCCCGCGGCAGCACCTCGCCCGGGACGAGCCGCGGCAGCAACGCCTGGCTGGCCGGCCCCGCGAACGCCCGCACCGTGCCCATCCCGAGCCCGAGGACGACCACCGCCCACGGCCCCATGCGCCCCGCCTCGACGATCCCGGCCGCGACGAGGCTCAGCGCGGCCTGCGCGAGCAGCGACGTGTACAGGATCTTGCGCCGGTCGACCTGATCCGCGAGCGTGCCCGCGGGCAGCGCCAGCAGCAGCACCGGCAGGAACTGCGCGATGCCGAGCCAGGCGAGGTCGAGCGGATCCTCGCTGGCCCCCCAGACCCCCCAGCCGAGCGCGGCCAGCTGCACCTGCGTGCCGAGCGAGCCCGCGACCCGCGTGGCGAGCCAGGTCCGGTAGGCGCCGATGTCGCGCAGACGCGTCACTCGGGGTCCCTATCGTGCGGTCCGGACGCGTCGAGGGCTACTCGTCGTCGTCGTCGGCGGGGGCGCCGCCCTCGTCGACCCGCCCGGCCGTGACGGGCAGCCACCAGCCGCGCCCCACCTTGCGCGGCGCCTCGGCCAGCACGAGGTGCGTCTGCCCCCGCAGCGCGCACACCGCGGGCCCGGGCGGATCGTCGGGCCGCTCGGGCGGCGCCGCGTGCACCAGACGCGGGAAGGTGAGGTTCCACTCGCCCTCCTGGCGCGGCTTGCGGCTCATCGCCTTCGGGTAGGTGAGCACCCAGCCCAGCCGCTCGCCAGCGGCGCCCTCGCAGCGGTCCCCGACGGTCCCCTCCTGCTCGGCGGCCGTCAGCGGCGCCCCGGCGGGCCCGAGCACCAGGCCCTCCCCGCGCACCGGCACCCAGCGCGCGCCGTCCCGCTCCTCCACCGCCGGCGACGCCAGCGTCACCCGCGCCCCCGCCGGCAGCACGCACGCCGCCTTCGCCCCGGCCCGCGCCTGCTGGAGCACAGCCGTGTCGGCCTCGATGCGCCACGCGCCGCCCGCGGGCTTGTCGAACACCCACGGCGCCGCGACGTAGCCGAGCAGCCCGTCCCCGGCGCACACCGGGGTGGGGATCCGCGCCGCCAGCACGGCCACGAGCACCGCGGCGGTGACCCCCACCACCACGATCACCGACGCGAGCGACGCCCCCGCAGCGACGAGCCCCCGCGGGATCCCGCGCGCCACCGGCGCCGGCCCGCGCTCCGACGCCGGGTCGATGGCCCCGAGCGGCGGCCGCCGGTCGTCGAGCAGCGCCAGCACGGCCTCGCAGGACTGCGGCCGGTCGTCGGGCGCCGGCATCAGGCACTTGTCGACGGTGCGCGCGATCGCGTACGGCACGTCGTCGGGCAGCGGCGGACGCTCGCGCTTCGTCGCCCGCTCCCAGACCCCGACGATGTCCTCGCCGGGGTAGGCCTGCCGGTGGGCCACGAGCTCGTACAGGATGCAGCCGAGCGACCAGATGTCGGCGCGCTGGTCGACGTCCGCGGCGCTGCGGATCTGCTCGGGCGCCATGTACTGCGGAGTCCCGAGCGGCACGCCCGCGCGCGTCCGCCCGACCGTCTCGGCCTCGAGCGCCTTGACCAGCCCGAAGTCGGCGATCCGCGGGACGGGCACCTCGGCCGCGGGCTCCAGCAGCACGTTCGCGGGCTTGAGGTCGCGGTGGACGACCCCCGCGGCGTGCGCGGCGGCCACCCCGGCCACGATCCCGCGGAACAGCTGCTCGGCGAGCACCGCGCCGGGCTTCACGTCGGCGATCCACCGCTCGAGGTCGGGCCCGTCGACGAAGTCGAGCACCAGCGCCGGCATGCCCTTGACCGTGATCACGTCGCGCACGGGCACGACGTTGGGGTGGTCGAGCCGCGCCTGCACCCGCCCCTCCTCGAGCAGCCGCCGGGCGAAGTCGGGGGCGGCGAGCGTGAGGACCTTCAGCGCGTGGAGCGTGTTGAGCGAGGTGTGCCGCACCAGCAGCACCTGCGCCATCCCGCCGACCCCGAGGACCCGCACCACCTCGTAGCGCTCGACCTGGTCGCCCGCTTCGAGCAGCGCGCGGTCGGCGCTCATGGCGCCGCTCGGCCGCCGATCCGCCCGCCGACGAGCACGCGGTCGCCCGGCGCCACATCGAACCGCCAGCGGCCAGGCTCGGTGGCCAGCACCACCGTGGAGCCGAGGTGGAAGGTGCCCACCTCGGCGCCCCGCAGCAGCACGGCCGGCGGATCGACCTCGCAGGCGGCGCGCTCGCCGCCGGCGTTGGTGACGAGGTCGCAGAACGACAGCGTGATCCGGCCCACCCCGAAGGCGCCGACCAGCACGAAGTCCATGGCGCCGCCGTCGGTGTCGATCCGCAGGGCGACGCGCTCGTTGCGCGAGAACAGGTTGCGCACCCGGCGGACGGCGGCCGGGAACACCGGCCAGAGCGTGCCCGGCACGTAGCGCCACGCGCGGACGAGGCCCTCGCGCGGGACGTGCACCCGGTGGTAGTCCTTGGGGGACAGGTACAGCACGACCACGTCGCGCTCGCCCTCGACGGGGGCGTCGATCAGCTCGGACAGCGCGAGCGTCTGCCCCGGCGCGACCTCGATGCTGCCGCCCGCGGTGCGCCCCACCGCGGCGACGGCGCCGTCGACCGGGCTCACCAGCGCCTCGGCGGCGTCGTCGATGGGGCGGACGCCGGTGCGCAGCCGGCGCGTGAACAGCGCCTCGAGGGTGGGGTAGGCGTCGAGGTCGGGCGGGTCGGCCTCGGACAGGTCGACCCCGTAGGCGCGGACGAAGGCCTGCGTCATCCAGCGGCTGGCCGGGCTGCGCGCGAGGCGGCCCATGGCGCGCGCGCTGCGGTTGCGCGGGACCACGGACAGGGCGGAGACGATGAGGGCGTCCTTCATGGGTCCCCGTCCGATAACGCCCGCGGGCGTCGGGCGGCCCGCCCGGCTAGGGTTCGGCCCATGGGGAGCACGTTCGGCAGCCTGCTGCGGGTCACCACGTTCGGCGAGAGCCACGGGGGCGGCGTCGGCGCGGTGATCGACGGCTGCCCGCCCGGGATGCGGCTCGATCTCGCGCGGATCCAGGCCGCCATGGACCGACGTCGGCCCGGCGCCTCGGCCCTCGCGAGCCAGCGCAAGGAGCGCGACCAGGTGACGGTGCTCTCGGGCCTGCACGACGGTTGGACGCTCGGCACGCCCATCGCCATCACCGTCCCCAACGAGGACGCCGATCCGGCGAGCTATGCGTGGATGGCCGGCGCGTACCGCCCGTCCCACGCCGACTTCACCTACGACGCGCGCTACGGCATCCGCGCGCCGAGCGGCGGCGGGCGGGCCTCGGCGCGGGAGACGGCGGCGCGCGTGGCCGCCGGGGCGGTCGCCGAGCAGGTGCTGGAGGCCCTCGGGGCCGTGTCGGTGGTCGCCTGGGTCGACGAGGTCGCGGGCGACGCCGCGGCGGTCGACCCGGAGGCGGTCGAGCGCGCCCAGGTCGACGCGGAGCCGGTGCGCTGCCCCGATCCGGCCGCCGCCGCGCGGTTCACCGCGGCGATCGCGGCCGCGCGCAAGGCGGGCGACACGCTCGGCGGGGTGGTGCGCTGCGTGGCGCGCGGGGTGCCGGCCGGCCTCGGCGATCCGGTGTTCGACAAGCTCGACGCCGACCTCGCGAAGGCGCTGATCTCGCTGCCCGCGGCGAAGGGCTTCACCTGCGGCTCGGGCTTCGAGGGCACGCGCCTGACGGGCCTCGCGCACAACGACCCGTTCGTCCCCGACGCGCAGCGCGGGATCGCGACCCGCACCAACCGCTCGGGCGGCATCCAGGGCGGCATCAGCAACGGGATGCCGATCGAGGTCGCGGTGGCCTTCAAGCCCGTGGCCACGGTGTTCCGTCCGCAGGAGACGGTGAACGACCGCGGCGAGGCCATCACCCTGTCGGCGCGCGGGCGGCACGACCCGTGCGTGCTGCCGCGGGCGGTGCCGATCGTCGAGGCGATGGTGTGCCTCGTGCTCGCCGACCACTGGCTGCGCTGGCGGGGCCAGGTCGGCGGGCCGCCGCCCGTGCCCCTCCGCGGCTAGGGCGCGTACGCCGGCGGCACCAGGAACAGGTTCGTGCTCACCGACGGGTTGTGCCCGTCCGCCGGCGGGTACGGGTAGATGGTGCGGCTGCGCGAGCCGTAGCGCTCGAGCGCGACGTAGCCGGCGCGGACGGCGCACTCCTGCCAGCTGGCCGGCAGCGGCGGCCCGATCGCGGGCCCGGGCGCGGGCGACGCGGGGCGCAGGCCCTGGCCCGAGCGCTCGTGCACGTAGCGGAAGCCGGCGTGGTAGGTGTTCCAGGCCGTCCGCAGCAGGTCGTCCACCGACAGGGCGCTCTCCTCCGTCAGCAGCAGCACGATGCCCGCCTCGCAGTAGCCCCGGAAGACGGCGACCATGCGGTCGTCGCTGCGGTCGCGCACCTCGTGGAACCCGTTGCCGACGAGCATCACCGCGCCCTCGGTCGGGACGCCGCGCGCCCGCAGCGCGCCCACCAGCGCCTCGGGCTGCGCGATGTCGGCCTGGACGAAGGCCACGTCCGGCGGCAGGCGCCCGGCGGCCACCTCGGCCTGCGCGGCGGCGAGCGCCTCGGCCTCGAGGTCGGCGCCGACGTAGACCAGGCCGTCGCCCGCGCGGGCCCACCGCTGGCGGATCGCCTCGCCGCGCCCCACGGCGTGCTCCACGAAGACGCGCAGCGGGAAGCCCGTGTCGGCGCAGAAGCGGTCCAGCGCGTCGTTGGCGCGCTGGAAGGTGGCGCGGTTCGCGTCCTGGCTGGCGGCGACGTTGCCGGCGCGCGCGACGTGCACCGCCGCGCGGCCCTCGGCCCAGATGCGCGGCAGCGCGGCCAGGTAGGGGTGGTAGGTCTCGATGATGCCGAAGGGGCCGGGGCCGCGCTCCAGGCCGCGGCGCCCGAGGGGCGTGACGGCGCCGTCTCCGAGCCAACCGGCGGCACGGAGCGTGGCGCGGGCACGGTCGGCGAGGGGGGCGGGCAGCGGGAGCGCGCCGTGGTCGAGCAGCTCGGGGATGCGCTGCGCGGCCCGCAGCCCCAGCACCAGCGGGACGAGGCGGTAGCCGAGCTCGAGGTCCTCCGGGGTGGCGACCCAGGACGGCGGCGGGTGGGGCGCCGCCGGGACGTCACCGGCGAGGACGTCGGCGAGCAAGGCATCGTGGGCGCGGTCGCCGGAGAGGGCCGCCGCCCAGCGCGCGGACAGGTCGGCGGGGCGCTCGGGCAGCGGCCCCACCTCGCGCAGGACGCGCTGCGCGGTGGGGAGCTCGGCCCAGCGCCAGCCCGCGCCGGCGCGCACCAGGTAGCCGCGCGACAGGAGCAGCGTCAGGTCGGGCTCGAGCTCCGGCGGCACGTCGTGGACGCCCTCGGCGAGCCGCTCGCGCCAGCCGGTCGCGGCAAGGGCCGAGAGCACCTGGCGGAGCAGCCACAGGTCGGGCGGCGCGGTGATGGCGGCGGTGCGGACGACCTGGCGCACGACCCGCAGGGCGTCGGCGACCTCGGGCGCGCCGGTCTCGATGCGGTCGGCGGCGCGCCAGGCGGCGAGGCCCTCGCCGAGCAGGTGCGGGACCCAGTCGCGCAGCCGCGCCAGGCCGGGGGCGACAGGTAGGGCCAGCCCGCCGAGCCTCCGTCCGGTGGGCTGGGCGAGCACGGACATGAGCGCAGCAGCGGGTCGCGCAGCCAGCCGGGGTCGTCGAGGAGCTCGGAGAGGGGCATGCGTTCACGGTCCGCAGTCGAGGTTCTTCTTGAGCAGGGCCATGCCGGAGTCGTGGGCGCAGCGCTCGGCGTAGCGCAGCTCGACCCGGTACATCGCGTTGGCGACGCGCGACTGGCCGCGCCGGTTGTGCAGCCAGACGGTGTGCTTGACGACGGGGTAGTACAGGCGCGGGAAGCTGGCCGACGCGCGGTCGGGCGCCACGTCCACCACGCGCTCGTAGGCCTCGCACAGCGCGCAGAAGGCGCGGACCTCCTCGACGAGGGGCAGCTCGCGCGCGGCGAGGGTGCGGTGGCCGATCTCGTCGGCGAGCCAGCCGAGCTCGACGTCGCGCTGGTCGGCGGTGCGCCAGACGACCTCCTGGAGGAGCTCGCTCGCGGGCGGCTCCGGCGGGGCGGGGTCGGGCACGGCGTCGAGGCGCTGGGCCAGCAGCGAGACGATGCGCTCGCGCAGGTCGTGGTCGGCGACCCGCGCCGCGACGGCGGGGGCGGCCAGGGCGGCCTCCCAGGCGCGGGCGGCGTCGGCGACGCGCTGGTGGGTGGCGGCGCGGTCGAGCTGCATCGTGTGCAGGACGGCGGCGACGAGCGGGTCCTCGGGCGGGACCGCGTCGCGGGGCGCCACCGGGGCCTCGCCGACGCGGCGCACCAGCGCGAGCAGCGGCCGCGAGGGCGTGAGCGCGAGCCACAGCCAGCGCAGCGCCGACGGGCGGCCCGCCTCGGCGGCCTCGCAGGCCTGGAGCAGGCGCCCGAGCGGGCGCACGGGCATCCGGGGGCCGGCGAGCAGGCGGTGCAGGCGGTCGCGGTCGCCGCTGGCGGCGGCCTCGGCGAGCAGCAGGTCGGCGGCGGTCGCGGCGATCCACGGCGGCGTCACCGTCTCGTCGTACTCCAGGGCGAAGCGCCACAAGCGGCGCGCCTCCGGGAGGTCGCCGCGGACGAAGGCGCGGATCCCGGCGGCCGTCACCTCGCCCGGGCCGACGACCTGCGTGTCTTCGAGCTGGCGGTCGATCCACAGGGCGCAGGCGAGGTCGTCGGGGCGGCGCAGGTGGCACAGGGCCGCGGCGAGCACGCCCACGCCGCGGCGGTCGCGGGCGACGGCGGTGAAGTCGAGCCAGGGCTGCAGGCGCGCCAGGCGCCACAGGCGGGCGCGGATCAGCGCGCCGCGGGTGAGGGCGGGCACGGTCTGGGCGGCGGCCAGCAGGACCAGCGCGAGCGCGACGGGGTGCTGGAGCGCGAGCAGGAGGGTCAGCGGGACGCCGAGCAGGAGCACCAGCAGGTGGCCGTACAGGGTGGCCTCGGTCAGCCAGCGCCAGGGTGGGTGTGCGTGGGGGCCGCGCGCGCTCAGCACGTCCGCGGCCACCGCCCAGGGTCCCTCGTCGCTCACCCGCCCTCCGTCGGCCTCAGCGTCACCCGCGCGCCGTTGGACACCGGCTGGCCGGTGAACGGCTCGAGGGCGCCCGCTGTCGCGCCCACGACCGCGTTCGGGTGGCCGCCGCGGCCGCCGAACGGCACCACCACCGTACCCCGGGCGAGGGTCGGATCGGGCACCGCGCGGACCCGGACCGCGCCGGCGGGCCCCACCAGCAGGGCGTCTCCGGGCGGGTGCGGCCAGTCGTCGGGGTGGATCCGGGCGTCGCGCGGGGCGTCGTCGCCGCCGAGCCAGTGGTTCATGGCGCCGATCGGGCGGACCGAGGTGACGAGCCGCAGCCCGTCGGGCTCGGGGTCGGGCAGGGCCGCGAGGGCGTCGCACCAGGCGGGGACGGCGGGCCGGGCCGCGGGCGGCGTCGCATCGAGGGCGCCGAGCGCGCCGCGGGGGCTGGTCACCTCGCGCCAGGGGACGCCGGCGTGGGCGGCCAGCGCGCGGACGAGGGGCGTGGTGCCCGCGGCGGCGAGGCGGCGGAGGAGCCAGCCGCCGGGGCCCGGCGCGAGGTCGGCGAGGATGGCGAGGTCCTCGCGGGCCTCGCCGACGGGCGGGATGACGGCTCGGTCGAGGCGCAGGTGGGGCACGGGGCGCTGGTTGCCGGTGTGGACGCCCGAGGCGTCGCGCTCGAGCCAGGTCGCCGCCGGGAGGAGCGCGTGGGCGAGCTCGGCGGTGGCCGAGGGGCGGACGTCGAGGCAGACGAGCAGGTCGAGGCGGCGCAGGGCGCGCTCGGCGGCGGCGGCGTCGGGCAGGGCGAGGCGGGGGTCGCCGCCGACGACGATCAGGGCGCGCAGGCGGTCGGGGTCGTCGCGGAGGACGTCGGCGGGGAGCGTGGCGGCGGGGAGGGTGCCGAGGATGGCGGGCCAGCCGTCGATGGGGGCGGTGACGCCGTCGTGGGCGCGCAGGCGGAGGCGGCGGGCCCAGGCGGGGACGTCGACCAGGCCGGGCTGCCAGCGCCAGCCGCCGGGCCGGCCGAGGCCGCCGAGGGCGTCCTGCAGGGCCAGGGTGAGCCACCAGCCGAGGAGGCCGTGGGGGCCGAGCAGCACGCCGAGGCCGCTCCAGACGAGCGGGCGCTCGGCGCGGTGCAGGCGGTCGCGCAGGGCGAGGAGCGCGTCGGGGGGCAGCCCGGTGACGCGGGCGGTGCGGGCGAGGTCGTGGGGCGCGGTGGCGGCGACCAGCGGGGCGAGGCGCTCGGGGACGGGGTCGCGGAGCGTCTCGCGGAGGAGCCAGGCCAGGAGGAACACGTCGGTGCCGACGCGGGGGGCGAGGTGGGTGGCGTGGGCGGCCGTGGCGGAGCGGCGCGGGTCGACGACGACGAGGCTGGCCGTCGCGGGCGCGCTGGCGGAGGTGGTGGCCGGCGCGCGGATGGGCCTGGGACTGCGAGGCCTGGCTCGACAGCGGGTCGGTGCCGAACAGGGCGACGAGGTCGGCGCCCTCGTAGTCGGCGACGAAGGTGGCCAGCGGGTTGCCGAACACCTGCTCGGCGACGACGAACATGGCGCTGTTGTCGAGGGTGAGGCAGCTGTAGTGGCGGGTCGTGCCGAGGGTGCGCTGGAGCGCGGCGACGCCGAGGACGGCGCCGAGGGCGTGGCCGGCGGCGTTGCCGCTGTACAGGCCGACGGCGCCGGGGCCGTGGGCGCGGCGGAGGGCGGCCAGGCGGCGGCGGAGGTGGGCGGTGGCCGTGGGCCAGTCGGCGTCGCGCCAGGGGGCGGCGGGGTCGTCGCGGAGGCCGGGGCGGCGGAGGCGGTCGGGAGCGTGGGCGACGCGGGCGTGGAAGGTGGTGCCCTTGCGGCAGGCGTAGCCCTGGGAGACGGGGTGGTCGGGGTCGGGGCGCAGCGCGGTGACGTGGCCGGCGTCGGCGGTGGCGAGCAGGCCGCAGGCGGCCTCGCAGATGCGGCAGGTGGTGGGGACGGTGGGCACGGCGCGATTGTAGCGCCGCTCCGAAGCCGGGCGCGGCGGCGCGGTGAGGCCGTGGGCGGGGCCGACGGAGAGAGCGGGCTCGAACCGGACACCCTCCGGAAGACAGCGCCACCGAACCGGACACCGGGCGCCGGGCGCCACGAGACGAACTACCTGCTCGAAGACACTCCGTCCGCTGACCGCTCCGAACCCCCCGAACGGTCGGGTTCGGTGCCGCTCGCTTCCGCCGGGTGTCCGGTTCGGCCCCGCTGTCTCGCTACCCGGCCCGCACCCGCGCCCGCAGCCACCGGTGCGCGGCGTCCTCGTCGTCGCGCCGGTGCCACAGCATCCGCACCGGGAACCGCCCGTCGAGCTCCGGCGGCGGCGCCCGCTGCACCAGCCCCACCCGGTCGGCCAGCGCCGCCGCCACCCGCGAGGGCAGCGTCACCACCACGTCGCTGTCGGCCACCAGGAACGGCGCCACCAGGAACGTCGCCACCGTCCGCACCACCCGCCGCTGCAGCCCCAGCGCCTCGAGCCGGTCGTCCAGCGCCCCCCGCGGCCGCCCGCCCGGCGCCACCAGCAGGTGCTGCAGCCCCGCGTAGCGCACGACGTCGAGCGGGCCGTCGTCGAGTGCGGGGTGGCCGGGCCGCAGCAGCGTCACGAAGTGCTCCTCGAACAGCACCTCGCTGCGGATGTCGGCGGGCGCCGGGGAGAACGCCCCGAGCGCGAGGTCGGCCCGCCCGTCGCGCAGCCGCGCCGACGCGTCGCCCCGCGGCACCTCGCTGTGCAGCGTGATTCCTGGGGCCGCGCGCAGCAGCGCCGTGCCGAGCGGCTGCAGCACGCCGAGCTCGGCGTGGTCGGTGCACACGATGCGGAACGCCCGCTCGGCGGTGGCCGGGGCGAACCGGTCCTCGCCGACGGCGCGCGCCAGCGCCTCGAGCGCCGCCCCGAGCCGCGGACGCATCCGCTCGGCCCGCGGCGTGGGCACGAGGCGCTGCCCGGCCCGCACCAGCAGCGGATCGCCGAGGCGCTCGCGCAGCCGCCCGAGCGCGTGGCTGACGGCGGACGGGCTCAGGCCCACCCGGCCGGCGGCGTCCTTGACGCTGCTCGTGTCGAGGAGGGCCTGGAGCACCAGGAGATCGTCGAGCTGTCCGTCCAGCAGCATGATGCACCAGGTGCATCTATACATCGCAAAACTTGTGGTTGCCGCAGGTTCTGTGCGCCCTAGGTTCAGGGGCACAGGAGGTCGTGATGGACAGCATCATCTTGGTGACCGGGGCGACGGGGACCGTGGGCGCGCAGGTGGCGTCGCAGCTGCTCGACGCGGGCGCGCGGGTGCGGATCGCGGTGCCCGACCCGGCGTCGGAGCGGGCGGCGCCGCTGGTGGCGCGCGGGGCCGAGGCCGTGCGCCTCGACTGGGACGACGCGGCGACGTACGGCCCGGCGTTCGCCGGCGTCCGCCGCGCGCTGCTGCTGACGCCGTTCGTCGAGCACAGCGCGGCGTACGTCGAGCGGGCGGTCGCGGCGGCGCGGTCGGCCGGCGTGCAGCACCTGGTGCGGTCGAGCGCGCTCGGCGCGGACCCCGAGGCGCCCGGCGTCGGCCGCGACCACGGGCTCGGCGAGGCGGCGGTGAAGGGAGCAGGCTCGGGTGGACGGTGGTGCGGCCGTCGTTCTTCGCCGACAACCCCGTCTCCTACCAGGCGGTGACGGTGCTCGGCGGCGACGGCGCGTTCTACGGCGCGTCGGGCGGCGGGCGCGTGGCGTACGCGGCCTCGCGGGACATCGCGGCGGTCGCGGTGGCAGCGCTGCTGCACCCGAGGCGCACGCCGGGCAGACGTACGCGATCACGGGCGCCGAGGCCGTGACCGACGAGCAGGTCGCGGCGCTGCTGTCGGAGATCGTCGGGCGGCCGATCCGCTACGTCGACCTCGGCGCGGGCTACGGCGACGGGCTGCGCAGCCGGGGACGCCGGGCTGGATGGCCGACCACCTCGCGTTCTTCGAGGCGGTCAAGGCGAACGGGTGGGCGGCGGCGCCGACGGACGCCGTGCAGCGGGTGCTCGGCCGGCCCCCGACGCCGCTGCGCGACGCGCTGGCCGAGGCCGTCGCGCGGGCCCGCTGAGGGACGGGGTCGCCGAGGCCCGGGCCCGATCCGCTTCCGCGCCAGGATGAAAAGGGGTCGGGCCCGATCCGCCTCCGGATGGCGGATGAGCGAGGTGGAACCGGCGGTCACGCGAAGCGGTCGCCCTCGGCCCGGGCCCGATCTGCTTCCGCGCCAGGATGAAAGAGGTCGGGCCCGATCTGCTTCCGGGAAACGTTTCGTAGGGTCCGTGTGACTTCGCCCCGATCAAGATGCGATCGGAGGGACCATGCGCCCCGAACCGCTCCGCCTCGCCGCCGTCGCCGCCGGCCTCCTCGCCGCCACCGCCTGCGCCCCCTACGGCGCCGACCTCGGCGGCAACCCGTTCCCCCTCCCGGCCCCCACGCCGACGCCCCCTGCGACGCCTGCCACGGCCCGCCCCCCTACAGCGCCATCCCCTTCGACCCCACCTGCGTCGCGTGCCACGACGCCGACCGCAAGCCCGGCGACCCGCAGCACGCCGCCTACGCCACCTGCAGCGGCGCCGGCTGCCACGCCGCCACCGACTTCGCCTGGGCCGACGCCCCGCGCCGCCGTCGACCACGACTTCCTCCCCTCCAGGACGCCCACGACTTCGGCGGCGACTGCACCCCCTGCCACGGCAGCGCCAACCCTCCGCCGCCGACGTGACCCCGCCCGGCGGCAACAGCACCCTGTGCTGGAGCTGCCACGAGCCCGACCGCCCCGCGCTGCACTACGTCGACGACCCGGCGCAGGACTCGGTGATCGCCCCCGACAGCGAGCTGCGCTGGGACTGCAAGGCCTGCCACGACGGCCTGTCCCGCGGCGACGGCGTCCTGTACCCGGGTGGTTCCGCGGCCAGGGCCACAAGGTCGAGGGACGCGACGTGAAGGTCCCCACGGCACCCAGGGCCAGGGCGAGGCCCGCGACGAGGCCGCCTGGATCGTCGACTGCGCGCAGTGCCACCCCGACGACGTGCACCAGTACACCTGCAGCGACGCCTGCCACGCCGAGATCTTCGTCGAGCCCCGCCTGGCGTACCACCTGGCCCTCGACGGCCCCGGCGACGACGCCAACTGCACCAGCGGCGGCTGCCACCCCCACGCCGACCTCCGCGGCGACTGAGCGCGTGGTAGCGTCCCCCGCGTGGGAGACGACACCCAGCCCATGGCCGCGGGCCCGCCCGGGCCTCGACCTCGGCCGACCCGACCTCGAGGTCGTCGGCTGCATCGGCCGCGGCGGCGCCGGCAGGTCTGGCGGGTGTACGACCCCGTCCTGCACCGCACCCTCGCGCTGAAGGTCCTCGACGGCCGCCACAACGCCGACATGGCGGCCCGCTTCGTCGACGAGGCCCGGGTCCAGGCCCAGCTGCAGCACCCGGGCATCGTCCCCATCCACGCCATCGGCCGCCTGCCCGACGGCCGCCCGTACTTCACCATGCGCGAGATCGACGGGCGCACGCTCTACGACGTGATCGCCGACGTCCACGTCGCCGCCCGCGCCGCCGGCGCCTGGCCCGTCACGCCCTGGTCGCTCCGCCGCCTGCTCGACGCGCTGCACCGCGTCGCCGAGGCGGTCGCCTACGCCCACGCCCACGGCGTCGTCCACCGGGACCTGAAGCCCAGCAACGTCATGGTGGGCCGCTACGGCGAGGTCTTCGTCCTCGACTGGGGCATCGCCAAGGTCACCGGCGCGCCGGACCGGCCGGGCGCCGTCCGCAGCGGCCGCGACGACGAGACGCTGACCCGCTGGGGCGACCGCCTCGGCACCCCCGCTACATGGCCCCCGAGCAGGCCCGCGGCGAGGTCGACCGCATCGGGCCCCCCACCGACGTCTGGGGCCTCGGGGCCTGCTGCACGAGATCCTGTCCGGCAAGCCGCCCGTGACGTCCTACGCCGCCCTCTCCCAGCCCGACCTGGTGCTCGACCCGCGCGCCGCGGGCACCAGGCCCGGTGGACGACGAGCTGTGGACGCTGTGTGCCGCCGCCCTGGCCCGCGAGCCCGACGCCCGCCCGCCCGACGCCGCTGCCTTCGCCGACGAGCTCGCCGCCTGGCTCGAGGGGGTGCGCAGCCGCGCGCGCGCGCTGCACGCCGGCGCGCAGGCCGACACCGAGCTCGGCCGCGCGGCCGCCCTGCGCGCCGAGGCCGCCGCCCTGCGCGCCGAGGCCACCGCGCTCGCCGCGCCGCTGCCCCCGTGGGCGCCGGAGGCCGAGCACCACGCCGCCTGGCGCATCGAGGACCGCGCCGCCGCCGTCGACGTGGCGTCCGCCCTGGCCGAGCTCGCCGCGGAGCGCGCCGCCGGCGCCGCGCTGGCCGCCGTCCCGGGGCTGCCCGAGGCCCACGCCACCCTCGCCGACCACCACGCCGACGCCGTCCGCGCCGCCGAGGCCCGGGCCGACACCGTCGCCGCCGCGCGCTCGCTCGCGCTGCTCGAGGTGCACGCCGCCGCGCTCCCCGCCGCGCACCCCGCCCGGGCCGGGCACCTGGCCTTCCTCCGCGGCGACGCCGCCGTCACGCTGGTGACCGAACCGCCCGGCGCCGAGGTGCTGCTCGAGCGCTACGTCCTGCGGGACCGCCTGCTGGTGGCCGAGCCCGCCGGCTCCCTCGGGACGACCCCGCTGCGCGCCGCGCCGCTGCCCGCCGGCTCCTGGCGCCTGCGCCTGCGCCTCGACGGCCGTCCCGACGTGCTCTACCCGGTGCAGGTCGGCCGCGGCGAGCACTGGGACGGCGTCCCGCCCGGCGGCGGCGCGCCCGAGCCCGTGTGGCTGCCGCCCGAGGTCCCCGACGGCGCCGTGTACGTCCCCGCGGGGCCGTTCCGCGCCGGCGAGCCCCCGAGCCGCCCGATGCGCCGGCTGTGGTGCCACGCGCTGTTCGTGCGCGTCTTCCCCGTCACGATGGCGGAGCACCTCGCGTTCCTCGGCGCCCTGTCGCCCGAGGAGGCCGAGCGGTGGGCCCCGCGCGTCCCCTTCGGCCGCCACGGCGACGGCGGCGCGTTCCTGTACCCCCGCGACCCGGACGGGCGCTTCGTCCTGGGCCTCGAACCCGACGGCGACATCCTCCGCGGCGACTTCCCCGCCTTCAACGTCGACTGGCACGGCGCCGTCGCCCACGCCGCCTGGCTGCGCCGCGCGACGGGCCGCCCCTGGCGGCTCCCGGCGGAGCTCGAGTGGGAGAAGGCCGCCACCGGCGTCGACGGGCGCACCTACCCCTGGGGCGAGCAGCCCGCCGCCGGCCGGTGCAACGATCGCGACGCCACCGGGGCGCGCCCGCGGCCGTCCCCCGTCGACGCCTTCCCCCACGACGTGAGCCCCTACGGCGTCCGCGGGTGCGCGGGGACCGTCCGCGACTGGACGGCGGACCCGTGGACGCCCGTGTGGGCCGGCGTCGACGGCGACCGCGTCCTCCCGGCGCCGCTCGATCCGCCGATGCCCGGCGAGCACGCCGTGGGGCGCGGCGGCGCCTGGCCGCTGGCGGCGAACCGCTGCGATCTGCGCGGCCGGGTCGACGACCGCACCGACTACCGCCACCCCGGCGTCGGCTACCGGCTGGTCTGCGACGTGCGGCCCCCGTAGCGGCCGTGGGCTATGGTCGCGCGATGTCGTTCCCCCTCACGGTCGGCGGCCGCGAGATCCCCGATCCCCCGAGCCTCGCCACGCTCGTGCGGATGGACGCCGGCGCCGCCTCCGGGCAGGTCGTCCCCGGCAAGCGCCCCGCCGAGTGGGTGGCCGACCTCGTCGCCGACGGTGCGCTCGAGCAGCGCCTGGCCGTCGGGCTCGCGGCGGCGCTGATCCAGCACCCGGCGGCCGAGACGGTGTGCGAGGGGGCGCGCCTCGCGGTGGCGCTCGGGGAGCCGGTCCTCGGGCGCGTGATCCTGCGCGCGCTCGACGCCCACGACACGGGCCTGCTCCTCGGGACGGACCCGGCGGACCCGGCGGCGTCGGTGGAGGACGTGCTGCTGCGGGGCGGCGTCGCGCTGGCGGAGCTGTCGGACGACGCGGTGCGCGGCGCGCTGCTCGAGCGCCTGCGCCACGCCGGGCTCCCCGGCCTCGAGGTCGCGGTGCTGGCGCGGTGGAGCACGCCCGAGGAGCTGCGGCAGTGGCTGCCCGCCGTGCTGGCCGAGGCCCTGACCGAGGCGGGGGTCGCGGCGCTGGCGGACCGGCTGGCGGTCGGGGACGAGGGGGCCGAGGTGGTCGAGCACGCCCTCGCCGACGCGCCCGACGCCGCGGCGCGGATCAGGGCGCGGGGAACTTCCCCGACTTGAGCTGGTCGAGGCAGTACTGCACCGACGAGCGCACGGTCTGGTCGGCGGTGCGCGTGAGCAGCGTGGGGTCGGGGCGCGCCGTCGCGGCGGCGAGGTAGTAGCCCCAGTTCACCTGCTGGCCGGCGAGCGGGCGGAACAGCGGCTCGGCCGGCGCGCCGGCGTTGTCGGCGGCGAAGCCGGCCGTGGCGCAGGTGTCGTACTCGAGCTGGCGGTTCTTGAGGCGCTCGGTGTCGGGGCGCCCGCGCAGCCGCTCGCACAGGGGCAGCAGCTTGTCGGCGACGGCCTTCCACTGGGCGGGGGGGATCGCGTCGAAGGCGCGGCCCTTCACGGCGTCGACCTCGGTGCGGGCGGTGGCCCAGGGGTCGTCGGCGCCTGCACCGGCGGCGGCGCTGATGCCGGCCAGGCCGCGCAGCAGCGGCTGGGCGAGGGCCGGGGCGACGCGGTTGGCGTCGAAGTGCTGGGCGACGAGGATCGTGAGGAACGGCAGGCCGTCGCCCGCGGCCAGGCCGGCCTGGTCGGTGAAGGCGAAGCGCTTCAGGTTGCAGTCGGCGTACAGCGTGGCGGCGCGGTCGGCGCCCGACTGCGCGGCGGCCTTCTCGTAGGTGGCCAGGCCGCCGGGGCAGGCGGCCTCCCAGGCGGCGGCGTCGCTCGTGACGGCCTTGCGCTCGAGGGCGGGGCGGGAGGCGGGCGGGAGGCTCGGGACCGTGCCCAGGGCGTCGCGGAGGGAGGGGACGAAGCTGCAGGACTCGGCGAGGGAGCCGGCGAGCTTCTTGAGGCGCAGGGTGGGATCGTGTTGGGACGCGAGGTTCTTGGCGGTCAGCTCGAGCAGCTCCGGGTCGCACGCGCGCGCGGGGGCGGCGGCGGACCACAGGGCCGCGGTGGCGACGAGCAGCGAGGGCCAGCGCGGCATCCTTCCTCCAGGCGGTTCGGGGGGAGTCTACGCCCGGGCAGCGCGCCTGGGGGCGCGATCCGGATTGTCGTGGCTGGACACGGGACATACGGTTACCTGCGGACACTCGCTCGGGGGGTGCGTGGAGCAGGACCACGCGACAGCCCAGCCCCGCGGGGGCTGGCTCGGACCCGGCACCGTCGTCGATGGACGGTTCCGACTGGCGTCCGTCGTCGCCCGCACGGGCAGCGACGCGATCTACTCCGCGGTCGACGAGCGCACGCGCCAGCGTGTCCGCCTGCGCGTCACGGCCCACGAGCCCGACCCGGCGCTGGTCAAGCTGCGCCACCCGGCGATCCCCTCCGTGCTCCACCAGGGCCGCGCGGGCCGCTGGCACTACGTCGTGCTGGAGTGGTTCGACGGCGAGCCCGTCCAGCTGCCCACCGTCGGCCCGATCGAGCCGCCCCGCGTCCGCCACTGGGCGAACACGGCGATGGACCTGCTCGACGCCCTCGAGCACCTCCACGTCACCTCCGGCCGCGCCCACGGCAGCCTCTCCGTCGACTCGCTCTGGGTCGGCGTCGACGGCCGCATCCGGATCCTCGACGTGAGCGCGCCCGACGGCCCGCTCGGCGAGGAGGTCGTGCCCTACGCGAGCCCGGAGCGCCTCCGCGGCCTGCCGCGCGAGCCGCGCAGCGACCTGTACTCCATGGCCTGCCTGCTCCACGCGCTGGCCACGGGCCTGCCCCCGTTCGGCCTCGACCCCATCGAGGCGCGCTCGGGCCACCTCCTGCGCCGCATGCACGAGCCCACGGTCCGCAGCGGCGAGCCCGTCCTGCCGCCGATGTTCGTCGCGGTCCTGCGCACGGCGCTCGAGAAGCAGCCGCTGCACCGCTTCGCGTCGGCGGCGCGGATGCGGGCGGCGTTCGGCCTGGCCCTGCGCGACTTCGAGTCCGGCACCGCCAACCCGGCCGTGCTCGACACCGTCATCCCGGACGCCCCCTCCGCGCTGGCCGCCGACCTGGCGCCCAGCATCACCGCGGTGACCCCCGCGCTCGACGAGGTCTCGCCCGAAGACGAGACAGCGGTGCGCCGGCGCCCCGACCTCCCGCTCCCGGCGGACGAGGCCGAGGCGCTCGACGACCTCGCCCCGATGGACACGCTGCGCCCGGCGATGGAGCGGGAGCTGAGCCCCGAGCTCACGCCGGTCACGTCCGATGCGCTGATCGACGCGCCGTCGGATCCGGCGACGGAGGACCGCGAGACGGAGATCGTCCGCCGGGTCCGCCACGAGCTCGCCGCCGAGGCGCTCTCGCCCGACGACGTGCCGACGGAGCCGCCGTCCGAGCCGCCGCTCGCCTTCGTGGAGCCCGAGCCGCGCCGCAAGCCGAACCAGCTCGTGTGGGCGCTGGTGGTGGCGTCCACCGTGGCGGTGCTGGCGATGATCGCGGCCTGGGTGGCCTTCGCGGCCACGCTCGGCGTGATCGCGGCGTTCGGGCCGGGGTCCTCCGGCGTCACGCTGCCGCCGCTGAGCGAGCCCGCCGCGGTCGACGCCGCGCCCCTCGCCGACGGCACGGCCGACGTCGAGCCCGCTGTCGAGCCATCGGACGCCGAGCCGGCCGAGGCGGAGCCCGTCGACGCCGAGCCCGCCGCGGAGCCGGCAGACGATGCCCAGGCCGCCCAGGCCGCGGCGCCGCCCACCCAGAACGTCCCCATCGACTTCCCGTACAACTCGTACGATCCCGTCGAGGGCGCCACGTTCCCCGAGTTCGTCGCGCTCGTCCGCGGCTACGACGGCTCCGTCCGCCTCACCGGCCACACCGACGACCGCGGCCCCGCCGAGGCCAACCTCATCCTCGGCCTCGGCCGCGCCTGGGCCGTCCAGCAGCTGCTGCGGCTGCGGGGCATCGAGGAGCAGAAGGTGCCGATCGCCTCGAAGGGCGAGACCGAGCCCGTCGCCGACAACGCCACCGCCGAGGGCCGCGCCCAGAACCGCCGCGTCACCGCCGAGTTCCTGGAGCCCGCGCCGAAGATCGCCCCCGGCACGCCCGCGGAGCCCTGATGGCCATCGTCGCCCCGTCCATCCTGTCCGCCGACTTCGGCCGCCTGGCGCAGGAGGTCGACGAGGTCGTCCGCCTCGGCGCCGAGTGGGTCCACGTCGACGTGATGGACGGCCGCTTCGTCCCGAACCTCACGATCGGCCCCGTGGTCGTCTCCGCGGTGCGCGACGCCGTCGCCGGGCGGGCGAAGATCGACGTCCACCTGATGATGGTCGAGCCCGAGCGCTACGTCGGCGCGTTCCGCGAGGCCGGCGCCGACTCGCTCACCGTCCACGTCGAGGCCGTGCCGCACCTGCACCGCGTCATCGGCGAGATCAAGGCCACCGGCGCCGAGGCCGGGGTCGCGCTGAACCCGGGCACGCCCCCCGAGCTCCTCGACTACGTGCTCGAGGAGCTCGATCTGGTGCTCGTCATGAGCGTCAACCCGGGTTGGGGCGCCCAGCCGCTCATCGACAGCGCCTTCCGCAAGCTCGCCGCGCTGCGCGAGACGATCGAGCGCCGCAAGCTGCCCGCGCTCCTCGAGGTCGACGGCGGGGTCAAGCCCGACAACGCGGGCCGCTTCACCGACGCGGGCGCGCAGGTGCTCGTGGCGGGCTCGGGCGTGTTCAAGGCCGCCGACCGGGCCGCTGCGATTCGCCGCCTGCGGGAAGCCTGACCTCCACTATACTGGCGCGGTGAAACCGGTCACGGTGGGGTCGTTCCAGCTCGCCGAACCGCTCGCCCACGGCGGGATGGGGTCGGTGTGGCGCGCGATCCACCGCAGCGGGGTCGCGGCGGCCGTCAAGATCATCGGCACCCAGCCGGCGCGCCTCGGCCCGCCGCGCGCGGGGCTCGACGCGGCGGCGACGCTGCAGGCCGAGATCCGCTCGGTCGGCGCGCTCGACCACCCGAACATCGTGCGCGTCTACGACGCCGGCATGATCGAGCCCGAGCAGGAGCGCGCCTCCGACGGCCAGCTCCGCGCCGGCTCGCCGTGGCTCGCGATGGAGCTCGCCGACGGCTCCATCTACGACCTGCACCGCGACTTCGACTGGGGGCAGCTGTCGGACCTGCTGCTGCAGGTGCTCGACGCGCTGGCCCACGCGCACGCGCGCGGCGTCGTCCACCGCGACCTCAAGCCCGCGAACCTGCTCTACGTGCGCGCCTACACCAACCGCATCCTGCTCGCCGACTTCGGGCTCAGCCTGGCGGCGCGGCGGCGACCTGCTGCACGGCGGCAGCCTGCCCTACGCCGCCCCGGAGCAGATCCTCGGCCTGCGCACCGAGCAGGGGCCCTGGACCGACCTGTACGGCCTCGGCTGCTGCGCCTACCGCCTCGCCACCGGCCAGCGGCCCTACCGCGGCAAGGACCCCGAGGAGATCAAGCACGGCCACCTGTTCTCGCCCATCCCCAAGCCGAGCGCGCGCTACCCCGTGCCGAAGGACTTCGCCGGGTGGCTCGCGGGGATGATGGCCAAGGATCCGGCGGAGCGCTTCCAGACGGCGGCGGACGCCGCGTACGCGCTGCTGCAGCTGGAGGCGCCGGAGGAGGCCTACCACGACGGCCTCAGCGAGGACGAGCCCACCCACGGCGGCTCCTCCCGGCTCGAGCACACCGCGACCCTGCCCGTGATGTCGTGGGCGCGCACCGACGGCCCGCGGACGAGCGCCGCGGCGCAGGTGCGCGCGCCGATGCCGGCCGACTGGGCGCCGCCGGCGCAGGACCGGCCCAGCGCGCTGCACGGGCGCGGCCTCGGGCTGTTCGGCCTGCGCGTGCCGCCCATCGCCGGCCGCACCGCCGAGCGCGACCAGCTGTGGGCGCTGCTCCAGGGCCTCGACCGGCCGCGGCTGGTGGTGCTGCGCGGCGGGGCGGGCACGGGCAAGAGCCGGCTCGCGTCGTGGCTGGTGGAGCGGGCGATGGAGGTCGGCGCCGCCGACGGCTTCCGGGCGCGGTTCGTCCCCGACGAGGGCGACGCGCTCGCCGAGCTCGTGGAGGAGCACCTCAACACGCACGGGCTGTCGGCCGACGACATCGTCCGCAACATGCGCCACCGCGTCGCGCAGGACCCGGCCGCCGCCGACCGCGAGGCCTACGCGCTGGCGCGCCTGCTCCGCCCCGGCGACCCGGCGCTGTCCGACGATCCGCTGCCCCACGCCGATCGCGTGGCCGTGGCCTGGCGGACGGTGCAGCGGCGCGGGCCGCGGCGCCGCATCGTCTGGCTCGACGACGTGCAGCACGACCTCGAGGCGCTGGACCTCGTCGAGGAGGGGGCGCGCGAGCCTGCGGTGCCGGTGCTGTTCGTGCTGACGGTGCGGGACGAGCCGCAGCCGGTGCGGGAGCGGCTGCGCGCGCTGGTGGAGCGCCTCGAGGCGATCGAGCTCGACCTCGAGCCCCTGTCGCTGCGCGAGATCGAGACGCTGGTGAAGCGGATCCTGCCGGCCGAGGGCGACCTGGCGGCGCGGATCGCCGAGAACGCCGGCGGCAGCCCGATGGTGGCGGTGCAGCTGGTGGAGGCGCTGATCGAGCGCGGCGCGCTGACCGGGGACCCCACCGGGGTGCGGCTGCAGTCGAACGAGCAGCTGCCGGCGTCGGTGGCGGATCTCTGGGCGGGGATGCTCGGCCGCCTCGACGTGGACGGCGCGCGGGACGCGCTGCGGGTCGCGGCGGTGCTGGGACACACGTTCGTCCACGCGCAGTGGCGCGACGTGACGCAGCGGCTCGAGCAGCCGTTCGGCCCGACGGTGGCGACGTCGCTCGTGAACCGCGGCTTCCTCGTCCCCGAGCGCAGCGGCGGGCGCTACACCTTCGCGCACCCCGTCCTGCGCGAGCTGCTGGCGGACGAGGCCCGTGCGGCGGGCGCCGCAGTGGACCTGGCCGTGGCGGCGTCGCTCACGAGCCGGGGCCCGGCGTTCGCGGCCCGGGCGGCCGCGCACCTCGAGGCGGCGGGCGACCTGCCGCGGGCCGTGGAGGCCTCGCTGGCGGCGATGCGCTGGCTGGCGGACTGGGACCGGGCGCGCGCGCTCGAGGCGTCGCGGCGGTGGGCCCGCGTGCTGGAGCGCGACGCCGACGGCGCCGACCGGCGGTGGGTGCCCGGGCTGGCCGTGCAGGCGCGGCTGCTCGCCAGCGCCGGCGGGGAGGCGCACCAGCAGGCGGTCGAGGCGCTGCTGTCGCGGGCTCGCGCGGCGCGGGACGGGCTCGGCGAGGTGGCCGGGCTCGTCGAGCTCGCTGGCATCGACCTGCGCGCGCTGTCGCTCGACCGGGCCGAGGCGCGGGCCGAGCTCGCCACGCACCGGGCGCGCGGGACGCGGCTCGAGGTGCGGGCGGCGCTGGTGCGGGCCGACGTCCGGCGGGTGCGGGGCGACCGGCGCGCCGCCGAGGCCAGCCTGCGCGCGCTGCAGGCCCAGGACACCGCGGACGCGGAGATCCTGCTCGGCCTGTGCCGCGTCCTCGCCGACGGGGGCGCGCGGACGAGGCGCTGGACCTGCTCGACGGGTGGCCGCGCCGGCGGGCCGAGGCGCCCGTGCCGCGGGCGCGCTGCTGCGGGCGCGGGGCGGGCGCTGCTGGCCGCGGGCCGCGCGGGCGAGGCGCTGGGGCCGCTCGACGAGGCCGAGCGGCTGCGGCGCGGGCGCGCTGGGACTGGCCGCTGCTGCGCTCGACCGCGGGCCGCGCGCCTCGCGGACGGGCACCCGGCGGGGCGGCGGCGCTGCTGCGCCCTCTGCTGGCGCGCCTCGAGGCGAGCGACGCGCGGCTGCGCGGGCACCTGCTGGTGCTGCTCGCGGAGATCGCCCTGCACGAGGACGAGTCGGTGGCGGCGAACGGGCACCTCCAGGCGCTGGAGGCGCTGCCCACGCGCGGCCACCGGCGGGACGTGCTGCCGGCGATGCGGCGGATCGCCTCGCCGCACGGCGATCGTCGGCGCACGCAGTGGCCCACCGAGCGCGTCGGTGGGCCGATCGCGTCGGCGCGACGCTGGCGGCCCTGGACGCCTCGGGGGTCGCGGATTGGACGAAACCCGTCGTCGGGGTGTAGCGCAGCCTGGTAGCGCGCCTGCTTCGGGAGCAGGAAGTCGTAGGTTCGAATCCTGCCACCCTGACCATCTTCGGAACGCCCCTCGGTGACCTGGTCACCGAGGGGCGTTCTCACGTTCAGGCTCCGCGCCGCTCCGTCTCCGGGAGGGGACCGACCGTCGGCGACCGTGACCGAACCCGCCCGCCCGCGACCTCGCCCGTGCGCACCTCCCTGAGGTGGGCCGAGGCCGCGACCGCGCCTCGCGACCCACGGAGGCCACCATGGCCATCATCCGACGCGCCACCCTGCGCACCCTCGCCGCGCTGACCCTCGCCATCGGCCTGATGGGCCCGGCGACCGCGCTCGCCCGGCCGCCCGAGCCCGCACCCGTCGCCGAGACCGTCCCGCCTGCGCCCGGCCCCGGCTACGCCTGGGTCCCCGGCAGCTGGGACTGGCACCCCTTCCGCCACGAGTACAGCTGGGAGCCCGGCTACTGGGCCGTGATCGAGCCCCCCGCGCCGGCCGTCTACGGCTGGTGGCGCCCGGGCTTCTACCGCCCGCCGCTCGTCGTCCGCACCGGCGTCGTCTACCGCCGGCCCATCATCGTGCGGCACCCGGTCGTCGTCCACCGCCGCTAGCTCACGCGACGAACGCCGCCAGGTGCTCGCCGGTGAGCGTGGACTTCGCCGCGACCAGCGCCGCCGGCGTCCCCTCGAACACGACCCGCCCGCCGGCCTGCCCCGCACCGGGCCCCAGGTCGATGATCCAGTCCGCGTGCGCCATCACGGCCAGGTGGTGCTCGATCACGATCACCGACTTGCCGGCGTCGACGAGCTGGTCGAGCAGCCCCAGCAGCTGCGCGAGGTCCGCCAGGTGCAGCCCGGTCGTGGGCTCGTCGAGCACGTAGACGCCGCCGTCGCTGCCCATGTGCGTCGCGAGCTTGAGCCGCTGCCGCTCGCCACCCGACAGGGTGGGCAGCGGCTGGCCGAGCCGCAGGTAGCCGAGCCCCACGTCCGCGAGGCGCTTCAGCACCTTGTGGGCGGCCGGCGTCTTCGCGGGGCCGGCGCCGAAGAAGGCCAGCGCCTCGTCGACGGGCAGCGCCATCACCTCCGCGATGTCGCGCCCGCCGAGCCGGTACTCGAGCACCGACGCCTCGAAGCCCTTCCCCTGGCAGTCCTCGCACGGCGTCGCCACGCCGGCCATCATCACGAGGTCCGTGTACAGCACGCCCGCGCCCTTGCAGGTCGGGCAAGCGCCCTCGGAGTTGGCGCTGAACAGCGCCGGCTTCACGCCGTTGGCCTTGGCGAACGCCTTGCGGATCGGGTCCAGCAGCCCCGTGTACGTCGCCGGGTTGCTGCGCCGCGAGCCGTGGATCGCCGCCTGGTCCACGGTGACGACGCCCTCGCGCCCCGACACCGCCTCGTCCACGAGCGAGCTCTTCCCCGAGCCGGCGACCCCGGTGAGCACCACCAGCACCCCGAGCGGCACGTCCACGTCGACGTCCTTCAGGTTGTTCTGC
This sequence comes from Myxococcota bacterium, assembly GCA_041389545.1. Lineage (GTDB taxonomy): Bacteria > Myxococcota_A > UBA796 > UBA796 > JACKER01. The sequence goes on from JAWKRQ010000035.1 coordinate 54,460, forward strand.
TTCGCCCCACGGATCGCGAGCGTGCCCGTGGGCTTGCGCGTCTTCGCCTTCAGGCGGGCGCGGTCGCCGAGGTGGCGGCCCGTGAGCGTCCCGCTCTCGCGCAGCCCGGCCACGGTGCCCTGGAACACGACCTCCCCGCCCGCCGTCCCCGCGCGCGGCCCGATGTCGACGACGTGATCGGCGATGGCGATCACCTCCGGCTTGTGCTCGACGACCAGCACGGTGTTGCCCTTGTCGCGCAGCCGCAGCAGCAGCTCGTTCATCCGCCGGATGTCGTGGGGGTGCAGGCCGACGGTGGGCTCGTCGAAGACGTAGGTGACGTCGGTGAGCGAAGAGCCGAGGTGGCGGATCATCTTGGTCCGCTGGGCCTCGCCGCCCGACAGCGTGCCGGAGCTGCGCTCGAGCGACAGGTAGCCGAGCCCGATCTCGACGAAGGCGTCGAGCGTGTGGCGCAGGTTGGCCAGCAGCGGCGCGACCGACGGCGCCTCGATGGCGGCCACCCAGCGGGCCAGCGCGTCGATCTGCATCGCGCAGGCCTCGGCGATGGTCGTCCCGGCGATGCGGCTCGACCGGGCCGCCGCGGACAGGCGCGTGCCGCCGCAGTCGGGGCAGCTGCGGAACGTGACGGCGCGCTCGACGAAGGCGCGGATGTGGGGCTGCATGGCGTCGGGGTCCTTGCCGAGGATCGACTTCTGCAGCTTGGGGACGAGCCCCTCGTAGGTCAGGTTGGTGCCCGACACCTTGACCTTGGTGGGCTCCTTGTAGAGGAAGTCCTGCAGCTCGGCCTCGGAGTAGTCGGCGATCGCCTTGTCCTCGTCGAGGAAGCCGGACTGGCGGTAGATGCGGACGTACCAGCTGTCGACGCCGTAGCCGGGGACGGTGAGGGCGCCCTCGGCGAGCGACTTGCTCCGGTCGTACAGCTCGGTCAGGTCGATGTCGGTGACCTTGCCGAGGCCCTCGCAGCGGGGGCACATGCCGCCCGTCCCGGGGACGTTGAACGAGAACGCGTTCGACGAGCCCACGTGCGGCTCGCCGATGCGGCTGTAGAGCACGCGCAGCATGGCGTGGGCGTCGGTGGCGGTGCCGACGGTCGAGCGGGCGTTGGCGCCCATCCGCTCCTGGTCGACGAGGATCGCGGTCGTCAGGCCGTCGAGGACGTCGACCTCGGGGCGCGCCATCGACGGCATGAAGCCCTGGACGAAGGTGCTGTAGGTCTCGTTGATCAGGCGCTGGGACTCGGCGGCGATCGTGCCGAACACGAGGGACGACTTGCCCGAGCCCGACACGCCCGTGAACACGGTGAGGCGGCGCTTCGGCAGCGTGACGCTCACGTCCTTGAGGTTGTTGACGCGGGCGCCTTGGACGCGGATCCGGTCGTGCTGGTCGGCCGGATGCGCATCGCGGGGCGAGGACGAGGCCATGGCGGGCGCTCCTGGGTAGGATGGCGGCAGGGAGGGGACGCGGGCCAGGACCCCGAGCTGCTGCGCCGCCTGCTGCGGGCCAGGGACCGGATGGACGCCGCCTCGCACGAGGCGTGGCCCGTCCGGCGCCTGGCGCGCGTGAGCGGCGTGTCGGAGGCCCACTTCGCGCGATCGTTCAAGGAGGCGTTCGGCGTGCCTCCGCACCGCTACCTGCTCACCCGGCGGGTGGAGCGTGCCAAGGCACTGCTGCGCGAGACCGACCTGTCGATCACGGAGATCGCGTTCCAGTCGGGCTGGCGGAGCGTGGGGACGTTCGGGCGGACCTTCCGGGACGTGACGGGCGAGGCGCCGGGCACCATGCGGGAGCGCGAGCGGGCGGCAGGGCACGGCTTCGACCGCGTGCCGGCCTGCTACCTCATCGCGGCGCAGCGTCCGGACCTCACCATCGCAGTTTCGGAGAAGCGGCGCCAGGAGGGCGGCGGTACCTCCGAGGGTGAGACCACGGAGGACTGAGCTCATGAGTCAAGGGGTGGCGACGGTCGGACTGTACGTGCGGGACCAGGAGGAGGCGCGCGCGTTCTATGTCGACAAGCTGGGGTTCCGGGTGCACACCGACGCGCGCGGCGGTGGAGACTATCGTTGGTTGACGGTGCAGCACCCCGACCAGCAGACGTTCCAGCTCGGGCTGTTCCTGCCCGGGCCGCCCGTCCACGACGAGGCGACGGCGCAGGCGCTGAAGGAGGCCGTGGCGAAGGGGGCGATGCCGCCGCTGGTGCTGCAGGTCGACGACGTGCGGGCCGTGCACGACGCGCTCGTGGCGAAGGGGGTGGAGTTCACCCAGGGCCCCGAGGAGCGGTACGGCAGCGTGGACGCGAGCTTCCGGGACCCGTCGGGGAACGGGTGGAAGCTCGTGCAGACGCGGAAGGGCTCGTCGTGAGCGGGTGGATGCGCCAGCTGCACCGTTGGTTGTCGCTGGCGTTCACGGGGATGGTGGTGGCCAACCTGGGCGGGATGGCGCTGGGGGTGCCGGAGTCGGTGGGGATGGCGATCGGCGGGGCGACGCTGCTGCCGCTGTTGCCGCTGCTGGCGACGGGGCTGTACCTGTTCGCGTTGCCGTACCTGGCGCAGCGCCGGCCGGGTTGACGCCCGGGCCGTTCAGGGATCGGATCGGAGGGCACCGTGCGGGGGGCCCCGCGCGGGTGTACGATCGCGACGACGGGGGCGACCTCACCGACCTCGTCCGCCCCGAACCGTGATGGAGGTCCTCGTGCGACATGTGCTGTTCGGTGTGTTCCTGGTGGGGTGCAGCGGTGTCGCGCCCGACCGGAGGCTCACGCTGCCGTCCGACTCGGCGCCGACCCCCAGCACCGCTGATACCGCTGCGACGGCGGTGGCGCTGCCGTGTGCGGAGGTGACCGGCGGGACGGGGCAGGTGTGGTTGGTCAGCCGGGAGGATCCGTCGGTGGTGGTGCCGCCTGCGGTGCCGTTCGATCAACAGAGCGATCTCCCGCTCGACCAGCTGGTGGGTCCCGACGCGCTGGGCCGGCTGTACCTGCACCAGGGCGACGCGCTGCTGCGGTCCGACGACCACGGGTGCAGCTGGGCGCAGGTGTCGACGGCACCGTACTTCGTGAGGATGCTCGCGTCGGCGGCTTCGGAGCGGCTGTACCTGTCGGCGGGTGCGGAGCTCCACGCCTCGGAGGACGGCGGCGTCACGCTGACGCAGGTGGGGGTTCACCCTCCGCAGCGGTTGCTGGGGATTTCCGACACGGAGCTGTTGGCGCAGACCAACGATCTGAGCGAGATCGTGTCGTCCACCGACGGCGCAAATTGGACCTCGGTCACGGCCCTCCCCGATGAGTACCTCGTCGCGTCGGTCGACCCCGTGCACCTCGACCACATCGTCCTTCGGGGCGACAACGATCGGGTGTGGACCTACGATGGTACGACTTGGGGCTTCGTCGATCCGACGCCCGCACTGAACTACAGGATGCCCGCCTGGAACGACGGCGTGCTGGTGGTGGAGGCTCGCGCGGGCAGCGACATCGGCACGTCGGTGCTGCTGCGGAGCGAGACCGGGTCGCCGCCGTTCGTGGAGGTGGACTGGGAGCCCGACGTGGACGACCTCCCGGGTCTGGTGTGGGTGGACGGCGAGCAGATCGTGGTCACCGGGCGGTGGACGCCGGGGGAGGTGAGCGACGCGACGGGACCAGCAGAGGGGCTGTTCGTGGTGACCGACGGCACGAACGTGGATCGGCACACCGTGCCGGACACCGAGGGGGTCGTGGGGGTCGGGGTGTTTGACGACGTGTTCGCGATCGGCCTGCACGGCACCAGCCCGCTCGCCAACGACCGATGATCTCCGCCTCGCCCGGCCTCCGCCTCGTCCTGCTGTCGCGGTCGTTCGTTCGCCCCAGCATGCCTGGCAGCAAGCCACCCCGAGTGCAACACCCCGGGGAGGTATGCCGGTGTGGATCGAACACCTGGGTCCCCGTATTCGCGGCGTTTCATCGTCCTGAGCCCGGGCCGGCAGCGCCGAGGTGTTCGATCGAGGGCAGCTTGCCTCCCGGAGGTGTTCGATCCGGGTCACTTGCCTGCGGGTGACGGCCCCGGCTCTGCGCGTAAGTCCGCCGTTGTTAAGGTGAAAACGTGCGATCGGCGGGCGGGTTCCAGGAAGGTGGCGGCGATCCGCACCGGTCTCACCTGCCAATTCAGACAATTGCTACGGGCGCGTGCGCGCGAACTGGCTTCCCGATTCCTGGGCACCCAGGAGCAACCTCGTGAACGGAGCAGGAATCGGGGAAGCCCCATCAGCTTTGCTCGCGCAAATCAGACAGCCTGCGAGCGTCCCGACGGGAACAGCCCCGGCTGCTCGTGGGCCAGCAGCCATCGCTTGCGCGGCAGGCCGCCGCCGTAGCCGGTGAGCGAGCCGTCGGCGCCGATCACGCGGTGGCACGGCAGGACCAGCGCGATCGGGTTGCTCCCGTTGGCCCGGCCCACGGCCCGCACGGCCTTGGGCTGGCCGATGCGCTGCGCGATCTCGCCGTAGCTGCGCGTCTCGCCGCAGGGGATCTCCGCCAGCGCGAGCCAGACGGCGTTCTGGAACGGCGTCCCGCCCACGACGACCGGCAACCCGTCGATGGCGCGCGGATCCCCGGCGAAGTACCGGCGGACGGCGCTCGCGAGCCCCGGGTCCTCCGCGGCCTCGGAGGCGGCCCGGATCCGCCGAGCGAGCGCGTCCACGGGCTCGAAGCCGGCGGCGTGCAGTCGCCCGTCGCCGTCGACGAGGACGGAGAACGGGCCGAGTGGTGTCTCGACGGTGTCGTGTCGCAGGGTCAAGGGAGCTCCGAGGACCACAGGTGCTGCGCGGCGTAGGCGCGCCAGGGGCGCCAGCGCTCGGCGCGGGCGAGCAGCTGCGCGGCGTCGAGGCCGGCGCGGCGCTGCAGGGCGACGTCGCCGGCGGGGAAGGCGTCTGGCTCGCGGACGGCGCGCAGGGCGACGTACTGCGCCGTCCACTCGCCCACGCCGGGCAGCGCGCGCAGGCGAGCCACGGTGTCGTCGACGGTGGCGCGGGCGCGGAACAGGTGCGGGTCGGCGGCGGCGGCCTCGGCCAGGGCGTGCAGGGCGCGCTTGCGGGCGCCGGGCATGCGCATCGGGGCCAGGTCGGCGGCCAGGACGTGCCGGGGGCCGGGGAACGCGCCCGCCGGCGCGCTGCAGCACCGCACGAGCTGGCCAGCCAGCCCGCGGGCGGCCGCGACGGTGACCTGCTGGCCCAGGATGGCGCGGGCGGCGAGCTCGAAGCCGTCCCAGCCGCCGGGGACGCGCAGGCCGGGGCGTCGCGCGACGAGCGGGGCCAGCAGGGGGTCCTGGGCGAGGTGGGCGCCGATGGCCTCGGTGTCGGCGTCGAGGTCGAACAGGCGGCGGATGCGCGCGACGGTGGGGGCCAGGGCGGCGAGGTCGGGCAAGGTGAGCGTGGCGGCGAGGGCGTCGCGGTCGGGCGCGTGGGCGACGCGGACGGTGCCGAGCCGGTCGCCGTCGAGCAGGACGGTGCGCTGCCAGGTGCCGCCCTCCACCCGCTCCACGCCGTCGACTGCGCGGCCGGCGAGGTGGGCGAGGGCGGCGTCCCAGTCGAAGGGCGGGCGGTAGCGCAGGAGCACGGTCACGTCGGGGTTCGGGCGGGACCGGCTGCGCAGGGCGCTCGGCGGGCGGCCGAAGAGGCGGCGGAAGGTGTCGTCGAGCTGGCGGACGCTGCGGAAGCCGGCGGCGCGGGCGACGTCGCCGATGGGCAGGCTCGTCTCGTGCAGGAGCTGCTTGGCGAACAGGACGCGGCGGGTGCGGGCGACGGCGGCGGGCGAGGCGCCGAGGTGCTGCTGGAAGAGGCGGCGGACGTGGCGCTCGCCGAGGCCGAGGCGGTCGGCGAGGGCGTCGAGCGGGGCGTCGTCGAGGGCGCCGTCGGCGATGAGGGCCAGGGCGCGCGAGACGACGCTGGAGGTGCCGTGCCAGGCGCCGAGCTCGTGGGTGGTCTCGGGGCGGCAGCGCAGGCAGGGGCGGAAGCCGGCGGCCTGGGCGGCGGCGGCGGAGGGGAAGAAGCGGCAGTGGGCGGGCTTCGGCGTGGTGGCCGGGCAGACGGGGCGGCAGTAGACGCCCGTGCTCGTGACGCCGACGAACAGGCGGCCGTCGAAGCGGGCGTCGCGGGCCAGGATGGCCTGGTAGCAGCGGTCGGGGTCGAGGGTCACCCGGGCCTCGTAGCGCCGGGGGCGGGGGGCGGCTGGCGGATTCCGGACGTGGACGTCGGAACGGGGAGCGCTGGTCTTCGCGCGGGGAGGCCGTCTGCGTCGCGACGGTTTCAGCTCAGCGACAGCGCGCCAGCGCCGCCGTCCCCTCGGCTACCCGAGAGGGGGAGGCCCCGTGCAGCACGCCTTTCGCCCCATCGAAGCCGCCACCGACCCCACCGTCGCCTCCGCCCCGCTGGCCGCGTCCGACAGCCCCGAGCTGGCCCTGTCCGGCACGACCCCGCCGTCGCTGCTCGAGGCCGCCGCCTGGCAGCTCGGCCCCGACGAGGTCGACGGCGTCCCCACCTGGGCCGCCGACGCCAACGACACCGCCGCGACCGACGCCCTCGCCCAGCTCGACCCCGTCGCGGCCACCGTGCTGGCCGACCTGCAGGCCGAGGTGGCCGAGCTGCAGGCCGCCGGCGAGGCAGGCGCGTTCACCCGCGCCAGCCGCGCCCGCGACCGCATCGCGGCCCTCCTCGCCGCCCACGACGACGACCTCGACACGTTCCTCCACGTCACTCTGGCCGCGTTCCCCGACATCGCCGCCCACTACCAGGCCGAGATCGACGCCCTGCTCGCCGCCGTCGACCAGGACGTGACCCTCGCCGACCAGGCCCGCCACCTCGCCGAAGACGAGCTCGTCGCCGAGGCCGGCGCCGACATCGCCGCCTCCGCCGCGAGCCTCGACGACCTGCTCGACGAGGTCGCCATCATCGCCACCTGCCCCGACGTCGAGACGCTGGCCGCCCGCTTCGGCATCACCTTCAGCGACGACGCCATCTGGGCCACCTCCGGCAAGGACGAGCTCACCGTCCTGGCCGCCATCCTCACCGAGCACGCGCTGCGCGCCGCCGCCACCGACGGCCAGCTGGACGACTACGCCCTCGGCGAGGGCTTCGACGCGGTCTTCGGTGGCGTGGCGATGGAGTACGTGGCCGAGCAGGAGATGTGGGACGGCCGCGCCATCGGCGCGCACACCCGCGGCAGCTCGCAGATCGACTGGTACGACGCGGGCCTGACCCAGAGCGACGGGAGCTACCTGAACAACGTCCTCCACGAGCTCGGCCACGTCTTCGACAACAACGTCCGCCTGCACGGCCGCATCGACGCGGGCGTGGCCTTCGACCGCCAATCGGGCGACGCCGGCGGCCTGACCCACGAGCAGAACACGTCCACCAGCGGCTTCGAGCACTTCGGTGACCTGTTCGGCAACTGGGTGAGCGACGGCTTCCGGGACAACGAAGCCGGCGACGCCATGCGACAGTGGATGGTGGACAACATGTGGGGCCCCGCGGGCGGACCGCAGGCGGGGTGGGGCTGGGCGGACATCGCCATCGACCGCAACAGCGGCCAGTCGCGCTGGGTCCCGCCGCGGACGACGTACACGGTGCAGGCGGGCGACGTGCGCATCGACGTGGCGACCTACTACGGCGTCACGGTGGAGGCGCTGGACGCGGCGAACGAGGGCGAGCGGTGGGTGCCGGGCGCGGTGTGGACGATCCCCGGCCGCGCCCCGAACGCCGCCGCCGGCCCCCGGCGGGCCGAGCCCGAGTAGCCGCCGCTCGCAGCGACGCGCTACGCCTCGCCGAGCGCGTCCAGCCAGGCGATCACGTCCGCTGCCTCCCGGTTCGACAGCTCGTCCCGTAGCCCGTCCATCGCCCCCCACCCCCACAGGATCTTGTCGGCCAGCAGCTCGTCCGGGTCGTCCAGCCCGTGCAGGTCCGGCCCGACGCCGCCGCTGGCGTCCACCCCGTGGCAGCGCGCGCAGTGCGCCGCGTAGACGGCCGCGCCGGCCTCGGCGTCCCCGTCCCGCGCGGCCACGCGCTCGACCGCCGTCCCGCACCCCGCCAGCACCAGCAGCGTCCACCGCATGCAGGCCCGTACCCGCCGCTCGCCCCCCAGGCGTGCGACATGTTGCCGCAGCGCCTTCTCGCGCCGACCGAGCACAACGGACGGCGGAGGATCCGCCCATGAACGCACGCACGATGATGGCCCTCGCTGCCCTGAGCCTGAGCGCCTGCAGCGGCGACAAGGAGCACGACGAGGGGCCCATCTGCTCGGAGGTCGCCGAGGCCTGCCACGAGGCCGCCGAGCAGAGCGGCGACCCCGACGCCGAGGCCTGCCACGACCTCGCCCACGAGGGCGACGAGGACGCCTGCGACGCCCAGCACGACGACTGCATCGCGCTGTGCGACGACCTGATGGCCACGATGACCACCACGGGCTCGTAGTCAGCGCCCGAGCGCCTCACACCATCCGCGACGGCGCCAGCCACGGCACCGGCGCCGTCGTGCTCCCGACGAGGCCGTCCACCAGCAGCGCCGCCGCCGCCGGCCCGAGCCCCCACGCCTGCCCCCCGAACCCCGCACACACGAGGCGCCGCGGATCCCCGGGGATCGGGCCCACCAGCGGCAGCCCGTCGCAGCTGTGCGCCGTGATCCACGCCCACTGCGGCCCCTCGGCGCCGTCCACCGGCAGGTGCGCCTGCGCGAACCCGAGCAGGCGCTCCTGCACCACCGGCACGACCACAGGCTCCCGCTCCCCCACCTCGAGGTGCGGCGTGGCCCAGCGGCAGCCGGTGACGACGGCCCGCCCGTCGCCGAGCCCGCGGAACCCCGTCCACCCGTGCCCGGCGCGCCCCACGAGCGCGGGCAGCGGCCGCGACAGCCCCACCACCCGCGCCTGCTCCCGCACGGGCCACACGAGCGACGCCAGCGCCGGCTCGGCGTGCGCCGTCCCGTCGGCCCAGACGACGACCTCGCAGCGCAGCACCCCGCCGTCCGCCGGCCCGTCGACCCGCACCTCGAGCCCGGTCTCCCTGCCGCCCGCACGTCGGAGACCCGCCCTGCCACGAACCCCACGCCCTGCCCGGCCGCCCGCCGCGCCGCCTCCGACAGCGCCCGCGCCGGGTCGGCCACCAGCGCGTCCCCGGCCACGGCGAAGCCCAGCGTCCCCACCAGGCCGCGCGCCGCCAGCGCGTCCCGGTCGAGCACCTCGACGGCGAAGCCCAGATCCCGCAGCGCCACCTCGCTCCGCTCGACCCACGGCCCTCGCGCGGCGCGGTCGCGATCCACACCTGCTCGCAGGCGGTGACCCCCAGCCCGAGCCGCCGCAGCTGCTCGGCCGACTGCCGCCCCATGCGGAACAGCTCCCCGGCCCGCTCGCGCCCCAGCGCGTCGACCAGGCGCGCCGGGTGCTCGGTCAGCCCGCTCGGCAGCAGCCTGAGCCCGATCGGCCCGGGCCTTCCGGCCACCACCGCCACGCGCGTGCCGGCGTCGACGAGGCCGTTGGCGACGCACAGCCCGGCGACCCCCGCGCCGACCACCACCACGTCGACCCGCTGCACCGCGTCCGCACGCCCCGCCGCGGGCCACGAGGGAACCGCCCAGGGCCCGTCGCGGTCATCCTTGGTCGGGGGCGGTTGCACGATCGCTCCGAGGTCGTTTCGATGGATCCAGGGGCCGCGCGCAACAGCGCGCCGGTCCGCGTGCCGTATCTCGTCACGGAGGGTGGATGGCGCAGTCGCCGTCCGAAGCGCGGGTCGGAGGCGCTGGTGCACGGAGTCCGCGGGACCATCGCCGCTCGGCGCGGGCACGCTGTGGGTGGTCCACGCCGTCAACGTGGTGCCGGGTCAGCCTCGCCTTCGGCATCCACCCGGCGCACCGTCGAGGGGCTGATCGGCATCCTTGTTCGCCCCCTTCCTCCACGCGAGCTTCGCCCACCGCCATGAACACGATCCGTTCGTGCTCCTCGGCGGGATCCTGATGCTGCGCGACCGCCGCGACTTCTGGACGGTCTCGGTCATCGGCGCCCCGGCTCGGGCCTCGGCGCCTGGCTGCTCGGCGGCCCGGGCACGGTCCACGTGGGCCTGTCGGGGGTGCTGTTCTCCTACCTCGGCTTCCTGATGGCCCGCGGCGTCTTCGAGCGCAGCATCGGCGCCATCGCGCTGTCGGCGCTCGTCACCTGGCTGTTCGGCAGCATGGTGGGGCGTGCTGCCGCTCGCCGTCGGCGGTCCTGGCAGGCGCACCTGTTCGGCTTCCTGTCGGGGCGTCGTCGCGGCGGCGCAGGTGGGCTACGCCACGGCCCGCGCGCCCCGCAAGAAGCGCAAGCGCAAGTAGCGCGCGTCCACGCCGTCACCGACTGTGCGAGAGCACCCGGTCGCGCACGACCTGCGAGCGGTGCCGCCGCGGATCCCGCGACTCCCAGACGAACAGGTCCGGCAGCTCGATCGCGGTCAGGAAGCCGCCCTTGCCGCAGCCCGTGTCGAGCGCGATCACCCGGTCGCCGGCCCACAGGTCGTCGGGATCCTCGGGGGAGTACCACGACAGCCCGGCGGCAGCAGGCTCGTCACGGTGTGGCCGACGATGGCGGTCTTGCCGTCGTACTCCTTGAAGAAGTCGAGCGTGCGCGTCCACAGCAGGATCGCCGGGTTGTCGACCAGCGAGGGGTGCAGGAAGCGGCCGTTGACCCGCGGCAGGCCGGCGTGGACGTACAGAGCGTTGTCGTCCTCGTGCCAGTGCGGGAGCCGGCGCATCCAGTCGACGGTGGCGTCGTCGAAGAAGGAGCCGGTCAGCAGCTGCTCCCACTCGGCGTCGTCGCGCGGCTGGTCGAGCAGCGTGGCGGGCGGCCCGCCGGTGAAGGAGCGGACGCACGACAGGCAGCCGTTGCCGGGCGGGAGCACGAAGCCGTCCCAGCCGTCGTCGATGACGCGCAGCCAGGCGTCTCGTGGTTGCCGCGGAGCGGCACGATCTCGGCGCCCGTCTTCGGCAGCTCGAACCGGATGAACTCGGTGACCCGGCGAGCGCGGCCCGCGGTCGAGGTAGTCGCCGAGCAGGACGATCTTGTCGCCCCTGCCGATCGGTCCCATGCGCTTGAGCAGGTCGATCAGCTGCTCGAGGTCGCCGTGGATGTCGCCGATCGCGAACGTCCGACCGCTCATGCGGGAGGACTCCCGCGGCGCACCGGCGCCGTGGACCGACGTATCTGCGGAGGCGGGCGGCGGGAACGTACCGGTTACCGGCCCTGCCTGATCGCCCCCGCGGCGACCCACTTCCAGCGCGAGAGACAGTCATGCACGTCCAGCACCGCCGGAAGACGGCTCGCCGCAACGCGGCGCTCAAGGCCAAGAAGCAGAAGGAGCGCCTGCGGAAGGCCGGGCGCCTCGTGAAGCGCCGGGCGGGCGGCCGCCTCGTGAAGCGGCTCCGGGCGCGCTGAGCCGCGGCGCGGCCGTCGGCGTAGCCGGAGCGGAGGTCCCGTGAACCTCGTGATGTCCTGGCTCGCCGCCTGCCACGCCGGCTCCCTGCCGAGCGCCGCGCCCGACGGCGCCACGGCCGCGCGCGCACGCTCGATGGCGCCGCCGTCGAGGTGCGCTTCGACGGCGCCACGATCGCTGCGGTCTCGCCCGCCGAGGGCGACGGCCTGCCCTACGTGGTGCCGGCGCTCATCGACAGCCACGTCCACCTGGCCTACTTCCCCGTGGGCGAGCGGCTGCTCGACGCCGGCGTGGCCGCGGTCGTCGACCTGGCGGCGCCGGAGAGCGCGCTCGGGCCCTGGTCCGATGGAGACGCCGACGGCCTGCGCATCCGCGCCGCCGGCCCGATGCTCACGGCGCCGGGCGGCTACCCGACGAAACCCTGGGGGCGCGACGGCTACGGCCGCGAGGCGGCCGGCGCCGCCGAGGCCACTGCCGCCGTCGCCGCGCTCGCCGCGCAGGGCGCCACGCTGATCAAGCCCCGGCTCGATCCGGCGCCCACCCTCGACGACGACACCGTGCGGGCGCTGGTCGACGCCGCGCACCAGCGGGGCCTGCCCGTCGTGGCCCACGCCCTGACCGACGCCGGCGCCGCCCGCGCCGCCGCGCTCGGCGTCGACGGCCTGGCGCACGCCCGTCGAGCCGCTCGGATCCCGCGACGATCGCCGCCTGGCGCGCCCGCCACGGCGCCTTCGTGGTGAGCACGCTGCGGGCCTTCGGCGCCCGCGCCGGCCGCCGTCGCCAACCTGGCGGCGCTGCACGCTGCCGGGGTCGAGGTCCTGTACGGCACCGGACCTCGGCAACCTGCGCGGACGTGGGCATCGACCGGGCGAGCTCGCGCTGCTCGAGGAGGCCGGCCTGCTCCCCGGGGAGGTCCTGGCCGCGGCGACCTCCCGGCCGGCCACACGCTGGGGCTGGGAGGCGCTCGGCGCGGTGGCGCCCGGCCGCGCCGCGTCGCTGCTCCTCGTCGACGGCGATCCGCGCGAGGACTGGTCCGTCCTCGCGGACCCGCGCGCGGTCTACGTGGACGGCGTCGCCCGATAGCGGTGCTCGGGCCACCGCGCGCGTTCGGCGTCGCCACCCGCACGGAGGAACCGTGATGACGCCGGCTCTGCTGGCCCGTGGGGCTGTCCGAGGCCCAGGACGGCCTTCACCACCGAGACCGTCACCGCGGTGGAGGCGCGCGACGCGCGCGGCGGCCGCGATCGCGCCCGGCACGCCGGACGACGAGATCCGCACCGTCCCGGCCGAGCCGCCCGGCGCCGCAGCCGTCCTGCCGGTCCCGCTGCCGCCCGGCCGCCCGATCCTCCGGGACTGCGGCGGCATGCTGGGCCTCGCCGACCGCCCGCCGGCGGGGATCCCGGCGTGGTGGGTCCTGACCGCCACCGGCTGCGGGAGCAGCCGCGACGGAGCGCCCACCCCGGTCGCGTCCACGGCCGACGAGGCGTCGCCGGTCGACGTCCCGGTGCAGCCGAACGAGCCGGTGTCCGAGACGATGCCTCGGCCTCGACGTCGCCGCCGATCCGCGCCGGAGGCCGAGTTGAGCCCCAGCCCGCGGCCTCGCGCCCCGCGCCCGCGCCGTCTCCGCGGCGCCTCCAGAAGACGGCGCGCGCCGGCGAGGGCGAGCGCCAGAACAGCCGCCCGGTGCTGGAGGAGGACCGGCGCGAGGTCGTCGCCGCGCCGGAGGGGCGCCGCAGGGCGGGGACGCGCTCGACGACCCTCGAGCACTCGAGGAGCTCCAGCAGCTCGGCTACGTCGACGACGAGGAGGACGAGCACCAGGAGCGCGCCAAGCGCGAGGCCCCCGCCTTCGGCCGGGTGGAGAACACCCGCGGGGCCGCCGCGCCCGCCTACGACTGGGGCGGCCACGTCTTCCTGTCCAACGACGACTCGATGAGCCTCGCCTCGGCCCAGCGCGTCCTGTACGGGCTGTCGCACGATCTGGCGCTCGATCCGCGCGAGATCCGGCGCCACGAGCTCCTCAACTACTTCAGCTTCGACACCGCGAACCCCGCGCCCGGCCGCACCTTCGGCGTCCTCGGGTCCGCGGTGCGCGAGGGCGACGAGCTGTCGGTCGCGCTCGCCGTCCGCGGCGCCAACCCGCCCCGCCGCCCCCTCGACCTGACCGTGGTGATCGACCGCTCGGGCTCGATGGCGGCCGAAGGCAAGATGGACTTCCTCAAGCGCGGGCCTGCGGCGGATGGTCGACAACCTGCAGCGCGGCGACCGGATCGACCCGTGATGTTCGACACCGGCGTCTGCGTGCTCGTCGAGGGGCTCGTCGTCGGGCGTGACCCGGGTCGAGACGCTGCTGCAGGTGACTCGACCGCATGCGCCCCGGCGGGGGCACCGACCTGGACGCCGGCCTGCGCGCCGCGTACGACCTGCACGTCGCGCGCGACCCGGGCGACGTCCACGGGCGCGACCAGCGCGTGCTCCCGTCACCGACGCCGAGCTGAACCACGGCGTGGTCTCGCCGGCGCTGGTGGCGCAGGTCGGCGCGATGATGGACCAGCACGACATCCACCTGTCGGGCATCGGCGTGGGCCACTCGTTCGACGACCAAGGCGTGCTCGACGAGCTCACCGAGCAGGGGCGCGGGGCGTACGTCTACCTCGGCTCCGAGGCCGTGGTGGACCGCATCTTCGGCCCCGGCTTCGACAGCCTGGTGCGCACCGTGGCGACCGACGTGCAGTTCGACCTCGACCTGCCGCCGTCGCTCGGCATGGCGAAGTTCTACGGCGAGGAGTCCTCGAAGGAAGCCCGCGACGTGAAGCCCGTGCAGTTCCACGCCGGGACCTCGCAGGTGTTCCTGCAGGACCTCGCGATCCGCGACGGCCAGCTCGTCGAGAGCGACCCGATCACGCTGACCGTGCGGTTCCGCGACGCCGCGACGCAGGAGCCGGTGGTCGAGGAGCTCCGCACCACCGTCGGCGCGCTGCTCGACGCCGATCCGCACAACGTCCGCAAGGCGCGCGCGCTGATGGCGTTCTCGGACTGGGCGCTGGCCGACAGCCCGCCCCGCAGCGCGCCTGCCGCACCGAGGTCGTGTCCTGGTCCGGACCGCGCCGGCGCGCGTCGCCGACGACGCCGAGATCGCCTACGTCGACGGCCTGGTGCGCCAGCGCTGCCCCGGACGCGCGGCCGCCCGTGGCCCGCGTGGAGCTGCGGGTGAAGCTCGACAGCGACGCCGCTGCGCCGCGTGTCGCTGTCGTGCGGCGGCCAGACGGAGCACCGCACGCTGTCGCCCGCCGACACCGTCGTGCGGATGCGGCGGTGCCGGGCCGGTGCCGCATCGACCTGCAGCGTCCCGACGGATGCTGCTGCCGGTCGACCGTGGCTGCGGCGCCGAGCGACGTCCGCTGCTGGGGTGCTCGGCCGCGACGCGGGCTGCGGCTGATCCTGGGGTGCGCCGGGCTGGCGCCCGGCCTGTTCGACCGGACGATGAACGAGGCAGGAGGTCTGATGCTGGCGTGCTGGCGCTGGTCGGGTGCGGGTGGAACAGGAGGCCGGAGGCGGGCCCGTCACCCGGAGGCGGTCTCCGGAGGCCGCGTCGGGCGATCTGCGGATGGCGACGGCGCCCGACGGTGAGCCCGCGGTGCGCGCGCCGGCTCATCGCGCGGCGCCGCTGCCCGCGGGCGAGCCCATCGTCCGCGACTGCCGGCGGTGGCGCGCGCGAAGAGGGCCGCTGGCAGCGGGCGCCGGAGCCGGGGCGGGCCGCTGCCGCTGCCGCCGCCGCCGCGGGCCGCGCCGAGCCCCGTGGGGGGCACCGCGTCGGGCCTCGGCGGGCTCGGGACCAAGGGCACGGGTGCCGGCGGCGGCGGCGCCGCGGACGGCTTCTTCCAGGGCCGCTCCGGCGGCGGCAAGGCCGCGAACGAGGTGGCCGCGAACCAGCCGGCGGCCGAGCCGGCCAAGCCGACCAGCGGGCTCGAGGGCGGCCTGGTGCGGGAGACGTTGAGCGCCGGCGACGCACCGGCGGACACCACCACCAGCGCGCCGATGCGCCAGAAGAAGACGGCGAAGCTCGACGACCTTCAGGCCCGGCGCGCGGACCTCGACAACGCCGACGACGACGAGGCCGAGCCCGCCGAGGTGGCGACGGCGACGCCCGCCGTCCCCACGCCGGTCTACGACTGGGGCGCCACCGTCTACCTGTCGAACGACGACTCGATGAGCCTGGCGTCGGCCCAGCGCGTGCTGTACGCCACGGCCCGCGGCGTCCCGCTGTCGCCGTCCGAGGTCCGCCCCCACGAGCTGCTCAACTACTTCAGCTTCGACAGCGCCGCCCCGGCCCCCGACCGCACCTTCGGCGTGCTCGGCGCGGCCGAGCGCGACGGCGACACGCTCACCGTCTCGCTCGCCGTCCGCGGGGCCAACCCGCCGCGGCAGCCGCTCGACCTCACCGTCCTGCTCGACCGCTCGGGCTCGATGGCCGCCGAGGGGCGCATGGACTACACGCGCCGCGGCCTGTCGCTGCTGTCCGACAACCTGCAGCGCGGCGACCGCCTCGACCTGGTGCTGTTCGACGGCGAGGCCTGCACGCCCGTCGAGAACTTCGTCGTCGGGCGCGACGATCCGGCCCTCGTCGAGGACGTGATCCGCCAGATGGCGCCGCGGGGCTCCACCGACCTCGACGCGGGGCTGCAGGAGGCCTACCGCATCCAGACGAGCCGCGACGCGGGCGACGTGCACGGGCGGAATCGGCGCGTGCTGCTCGTCACCGACGCCGAGCTGAACACCGGCAACGTGAGCGAGGCGCTCGTCTCCGAGGTCGGCCGCCACCTCGACGAGAACGGCGTCCACCTGTCCGGGGTCGGCGTCGGGCGCGACTTCAACGACCACATGCTCGACCTGCTGACCGAGAAGGGCAAGGGCGCCTACGTCTACCTCGGCTCCGAGGCCGTGGTGGACCGCATCTTCGGGCCCGGCTTCGACAGCCTGGTGCGGACGGTGGCCCACGACGTGCAGTTCAGCCTGGACCTGCCCGAGTCGCTCGCCATGGCGAAGTTCTACGGCGAGGAGGCGTCCACCAACGCCGAGGACGTCGACCCCATCCACTACCACGCGGGCACCACGCAGCTGTTCCTGCAGGACCTCGCGATCCGCGACGGCCAGCTCGCCGACAGCGACCCGATCGTGATGCACATCGCCTACCGCGACGCCATCACCGGGGAGCCGAGCAAGGAGGAGCTGCGCACCACGGTCGGCGCGCTGCTCGACGGCGACCGCCACAACCTGCGCAAGGGCCGCGCGCTGATGGCCTTCTCCGACTGGGTCATGGCCGGGGCGATGGGTGCGGACGCCTGCGGGGCGCCGCTCGACACCTACCGCGAGCGCGCCGACTGGATCGGCGACGACGCCGAGATCGGGTTCGTCAACGGCCTCGTGGGCCAGCGCTGCGGCGTGGCGCTGCCGACGGTGGCGGTGGCCGAGGCCGGCGGCGTGGCGCTCAAGGTGCGGGTCGACGCCGACATCCCCATCGGGCGGGTCGAGCTGCAGTGCGGCGCGCGCAGCCACCTCGAGACGCTGACCCCGGCGGACACGATCGCGACGTTCTCGCACGTGCAGCCGGGCGCGTGCACCCTGAAGCTCGACGGGACGACGCCGATGGCCGCCGCGGTGGAGGTGCCGCCGACCGACGCCGACCTGCGGTGCATCGTGCGCGGGGGCCGCGTCAGCTGCACCTGAGCGGGCCTCGCTCGATCCGTGACTCGATGCTGAGTTACCCTGCACGGGTCGGGAGGCAGCATGCGGTGGCTCGGGATCGCGGCGTTGGTGGCAGGCTGCTCGGAGTACGACGTGGGGAGCAAGCCCGAGGTGGGCCTCTCCACCACGGTCCCCGAGACCACCCCCACGACCCCGCCGCAGACGACGCCGCAGACGACCCCGCCGCCGGTGGTGACCTGCGAGACGTTCACGCTGCCCGCGCTCACCTGGGTGGGCTCGGCGTCGTTCACCGGGCCCGACGATCTGGTCGACGGCGCCGGGAACGTGTTCTGGGACCCGGCGGCCGACGTGAGCAGCTGGGCGCCCGTCGCCGTCCCCGACCGCGACATCCCGGTGGGCGCCGACCGGGCCTACGTCGGCACGTTCACCCTCGCCGAGCTGCCGCCGCACCTGACGATCGATCTCCAGTCCGACGACGGGATCTGGCTGTGGGTCAACGGGGCGGAGATCGGCCACTGGGGCGGGAACTGGCAGGAGGAGGGCTGCGTCAACGAGCACGCCAACTGCCTCGTCACCACGACCGTGCCCCAGGTCGACGTGACGCCCTGGCTGGTGGTCGGCGAGAACCGCCTGGCCGCGCGGGTGAGCAACCCGGTGTACGACGCGTGGTTCGAGCTCGTGCTCGGCTGCGCCGACACGCTCCCGGCGGCGCCGCTCCCGCGACTGTGACCGATCCGCCTTGCGCGGGGCGAGCGAGCGGCTAAGCCAGCGGCCGTGGCGAGCTCTCGGACCATCGCGTCCCCCGGGGCGGGGACGGACGTACGGGGCGGGCGATGATGTCGTCTGCTCTGCCCGCCCTGGCGGCGCTGCTCGCCTGCCTGACCCCGGCCGTCCCCGCCGGGCCCGACTGCACGTCCTGCCACGGCACGCCCGGCGAGGGCCCCGGGCCGCCCGCGGCGCTGGGCGGCGTGACCGATCCGGCGTCGCCCGGCGTCGGCAGCCACGCGCGCCACGCCGCGCCGAACGTGAGCCGCGCCGTGCCCTGCACCGAGTGCCACGTGGTGCCCGCCCAGGTCGACGACCCGGGCCACATCGACACGCCGTGGCCGGCGGAGGTGGCCTGGGGCGAGCTCGCCGCGGTCGGCGCCGCGCCGTTCGACGCCGGTGCGCTCACTTGCACGGTGTACTGCCACAGCCGGCTCGGCGCGGCGGAGCCCGAGCCCGAGTGGATCGGCGGCCAGGTGGGCTGCGGCAGCTGCCACGGCGACCCGCCGCCGCCGCCACACCCCGTCACGAGCGAGGCGTGCAGCAGCTGCCACCCCGGCGGCGGCTCGGGCAACCCCGAGGCCCACGTCGACGGCACGCTGCAGCTCGAGGTGGACGGCCTCGCCTGCGACACCTGCCACGGCGGCCCCGACAACGCCGCGCCGCCGCTCGACACGCAGGGGCGCGACGACACGGCGCTGGTCACGGTCGGCGCGCACCAGACGCACCTCGCGGGCGGGCGGTTCAGCGCGCCCGTGGCCTGCGCGACCTGCCACGTCGTGCCCGGCGCGGTGAGCGACGAGGGGCACCTCGATGCGCCGCCCGCCGAGGTCCGGCCCGGCGCGGGCTTCGACGGCGCGCGCTGCGACAGCGCCTGCCACGCCGGCCCGGGCGCGAGCACGCCCCGGCCGCAGTGGACGGTGGTCGACGGCTCGCAGGCCCGCTGCGGCGCCTGCCACGGCCTGCCGCCGCCCGATCCGCACCCGCAGGACGACGCCTGCGCCGACTGCCACTCGACGGCGGGGCCGGACTTCACGATCGCGGTGCCCGAGCAGCATGCCGACGGGGTGGTGGACTTTTGATGGCGCTGTGGCTGGTCGCGGCGGCCTCGGCGGGGGAGCTGCAGGGCGAGGTGGCGGTCGACGCGCTGCATGCGGCGTCGACGTCGCAGGAGCCGGCGAGCGGCGCGGGGCCGGGCCTGTCGGCCACCGAGGTCGGCCTGCGGCTGCGCGGCGACGTGGTGCAGGGCCCCTTTCGGTTCGACCTCGACTACTGGGGGCGCGAGCCCGTGGCGGGTCTGTACCGCACGCTCCCGATCCGGATGGTGTACCGGGCCGAGGCCACCTTCGCGGTGGTGGAGGACACCGTCACCGTCGGGCTCGGGCGGTTCGTGGCGCCGGCGCCGGTGCTCACGCTCGTCGACGGCGGGCGGGTGCGGATCACGCCCGGTGACACCTGGTCGCTGGAGCTGTACGGCGGGCGGCGCGGGCTGCTCGTCCCCCGCACCGGCATCGGCTTCTCGCCCACCCTGCCGGTGGCGGGCTTCGCGACGGGCGTGCACCGGCCGCGCGGCGCGGTCGACCTGCGCGGCTCCTGGGGCGGCGACGTCGCCACCATCGGCACCGCCGAGGCGTCGCACACCGAGACCTACACCGCCGCCAGCGCGCAGCTCCTCGGCTGGGTCGCGCCGGCGGATCCCCTGCGGGTGGGCGCCACGGCCACGCTCGCGCAGCGCGCGACCTACCTGCTCGCGCCGCCCGGCCCCGAGGATCCGTTCGACATCGCGCTGCTGTCGGCCGACCTGTTCCAGGCGCTCGGTTGGGCGTCGTGGCGGCCGGCCGACGGCGTGCGGCTCGACGCCGACGTCCTGCGCCAGGAGGCCCAGCTCCACGCCGGCCCCACGCTCGACGCCGACCCGCCCGGGCCCGACTTCCCCGTGGTGGAGCCCACCTTCGTCGACACCCGCCTGCGGGCGGCGTTGCGCACCTTCGGCGACCGCGGCTGGCTGCGGCCCGACGCCCGGCTGCGGCTGCGCCCCTCGCGCACCGAGGTGCGGGTGGGCGGCGGGGTCGAGCTCGACCGGTTCCCGGGCTTCGACCAGGCCGACGGCCCGTTCGCCGAGGCGTTCGCCTGGGCCGAGGACGTGGAGACCTCGGTGCCCGGCATGGACGACGCCGCGCTGCTCGACCGGCTCCTGTGGAGCGCCTCGGGCGGCTGGCGCACGGGCGGCTTCGAGGGCCGGCTCGGCGCGAGCTTCGTCGAGCGCTCGATCGGGCCGCTGTCGGCGCGCTCGCTCGACGCGCAGCAGTCCGTCGACCTGGCGCCGTTCGTGCTCGAAGCGCAGGACCTGCTGTTCCTGCGCGCCTTCTACGCCCGGCGCGGCTGGTTCGCCGGGACCGACCTCGAGGCCTCGGTGCGCGACCCTGAGGTGCGCGTGTTCGTGCAGCTCGGGCTGCTGACGGAGCGGCGGTGGTGAGCGTGCTCCTGCTCCTGTGGTGGCTCGTGGGGGTCGCGCTGGCCGACGACCCCGTGGTGCCCGCGCCGTCCGTCCACGGCCCGCCCGGCGTCTCCTGCGAGCACTGCCACGCCGATCCTCACGAGGGCGCCGTCTCGGGCGGCTGCCAGCGCTGCCACGGCACCGAGGCCTGGGTCCCGGCCGTGTTCAGCGTGGCCGACCACGCACAGACGAAGTTCCCGCTCGAGGGGCGCCACCAGCGGGTGACCTGCCAGCTGTGCCACGTCGACGCCAAGCTCGTCGGGCTCCCGACCGACTGTGCGGGGTGCCACCTCGACCGGCACCGCGGCAAGCTCGGCGACGGCTGCGCCGAGTGCCACGACCCGTCGGGCTTCACCCCGGTGAAGATCGCCTTCGACCACGCCGTGCGCACCGGCTTCGCGCTCACGGGCCCGCACGACGGCGTGGACTGCGCGCAGTGCCACCGGGGCGCCAACGGCGACGCCATGCGGCTCGTCGCCACGGCCACCTGCGCCACCTGCCACACCCCGTCCCACGCCACGTTCACGAGCGGGCCGGGCGCGGTGCTGGCCTGCGACGGCTGCCACCAGCCCACCGTGCCCACGTTCGCGGCGGCCACCTTCGACCACCGCCGCCAGTCCACGTTCCCGCTCGAGCGCCGCCACGCGAGCCAGGCCTGCGCGGCGTGCCACCCGCCCGGCGCCGCGATGCCCGACGCCCGCTGCAGCAGCTGCCACGCCGACCCGCACAACGGGCAGCTCGGCACGGGCTGCGACGACTGCCACCGGCCCGATCGCTGGCGGGTCGTGCGCTTCGACCACGACCGCACCCTGTTCCCGCTGCGCGGGCGGCACTTCACGGCGCCGTGCCTGTCGTGTCACACAGGCCAGCGCTGGGTGGGCGTGCCGTACCACTGCTGGGACTGCCACGCGGTGGACGTACGGCGGGCGCCGGCGTCCGTCCCGGCGCACACGGCGGGACTCGCCTGGTGCGACGACTGCCACACCTCGCTGTGGTCCTGGCGGTTCACCTCGCCCTGAGGCCGCGCGCGGCGCTCAGGGCGGAAGGTCCGCGTAGAGCTCGGACAGGTGCAGGGCGAGGCCGAGGTCGGCCCAGCGGACCGCCCCGTCGACGTGGACCGCGTAGGTCCAGCCGTCGTCACGGCGCGTGTAGACCTCCACCCGCGGGGCGTCCTGGCTCACGAGGACGTACCACCGGAGCGAGGGCAGCTGCTGCGCGTGGAGGAACTTCCCGCCGCGGTCCCAGGCCTCGGTGGTGGGGGAGAGGACCTCGAACAGCGCCGTCGGGTTGGTGTAGGCGAGCGGGTCCTCCGCGTGGGGCACGGGGGGGCCGCAGACGATGGCGAAGTCGGCGTAGGTGGCGAGGCCGGTGGCGGGGACGCGCAGCCGGGCGTCGGCGTCGTAGGGGCGGCAGGGCCCGCCGCGGAGCCCGTCGCGCAACAGGGCGCCGAGGTTGGTCTTCAGCGCGCTGTGGCGCAGCGTCCCGCCGGACATGAGCCGGACCTCACCATCGAGGAACTCGTGGCGCAGGCCGGTCTCGCGCTCCGTGGCGAGGTAGTCGGCGTAGGATGCGCGCTGGAGGGCGGGAGACGCCATGTCCAGCCGTAACGCCCTCGCTACAGGCTGTCGGCCCAGGTCTCCATCTCGCCCACGATCGCGGCGAGCCCCGAGGTCTGGAACCAGCGCACCAGGAAGCCCGGCACCTTCCCGCCCGGGTCGTACGACAGCTGGTGCACGGCGTGGACCCCGCCCGCCGGATCCGCCGTGAGCTCCCAGAACCCGTCGTCGAAGCCGATGGCCACGCGCCCGTCGCTCGGCGGGCCCGCGGCGGTGTCGAGCGTCCACGCGAAGCGCGCGCCGCCCGGGATGGCCGTCTTCGTCATCTTCAGCACGCCCTCGCGGTCGCTGACCCCCTTCACCGCGTGCACCTGCTTCACGTAGGCCACGTCGCCCTCGGTGCGCACCACGTCCGACGCCTTGACCGTGGCGAACGGCACGTCGTGGTCGTCGTAGTTCGAGAAGGCGGCGAGGAGCTTCTGCAGGTCGGCGCTCGGGAAGCGGCACTCGGCGCGCATCGGCACGACGCCGTTGCTCAGCGCGGGGCCGAGGAACAGCGTGCAGTGGTCGGTGGTCTTCGTCTCCGTGAAGCCCGGCGGGGCGGCAGCGGCGACGGCGGCGGACAGGGCGAGGGTGAGCATGCGCTCTGCTTAACCCAGGCGGCCCCGGATCTCGTCCCACAACGCGCGGTAGGCCTGGTCGGCGGCGCTGTTCCGGGCGAAGGTGGCCAGCGGGCGGCGCTCCACGCTCATCCGCTCCACGTCGCTCGCGTAGGGCACCGCCGTGGACAGCATGTCGGGGTAGCGCGCCGGCAGGGTGGCCAGCATCTCCTGGTGCAGCGCCTTGCGCCGGTCGACGAGCGTGAAGAACGGCAGGACCCAGCGCGGCCGCAGGTTGCGCTCGGTGGCGAAGGCGGTGAGCTGGTCGAGCGTGCGGACCGACAGCGGCGCGGGGATGACGGGGACGACCAGCGCGTCGACGAGCGTGAGCACGGCCTCGGTGGTGCGGCCGATGCTCGGCGGGCAGTCCACGAGCACCAGATCGTAGTCCCGGGCGACGGGGGCCAGCGCGTGGACCAGCGCCTCGCGGCCGGCCTCGGCGCTGTCGAGCAGGGCGTCGAGGCGGCGCAGCCGGAAGTCGGCGGGCAGCAGGTCGAGGTTGTCGGTGTCGGTGCCGCGGATGGCGCTGTCGACGTCGGTGCCGGCGCGGGCCAGCCGCTTGGCCCCGCCCGGCAGGTGCGCCTCGACCCGGAAGTGCCAGGTGGCGGCCCCCTGCGGGTCGAGGTCCCACAGCAGGGTGCGGTGGCCGGTGCGCGCGGCGTGGAACGCCAGGTTCACGGCGGTGGCCGTCTTGCCGACCCCGCCCTTCAGGTTGTAGACGGCGACGATCACGGGTGGCTGCCGAGGAGCTGCTTGTAGGCCTCGCGGAGGCCCTGCGCGTCGTAGCCCTCGGCGAGGGCGTCGCGCAGGCGCAGCCGCTTGCGCTCGAGCCGGTCGACGAGCGCGCCGGCGCGCATCAGGTCGGTCGCGTCGACGTCGCCGCGGGCGAGCAGCGCCTCGGCGATGCCCCGCACCTTGGGGCCCTGCACGGCGAGGTCCTGCAGGGTGCCGAGCTTGGACTGCAGCGCCTTGACCCGCTTGGCGGCGTCGCTCGCGGCCGCGGGGTCGAAGCGGCTCGCGAACAGCTCGGTCAGGTAGCGGAGCTTCTTCGCGAGCTTGCGCAGGTCGTGGAGCGCCTCGGGGGGCGTCTCGGCGTCGATGGCGGCGGCGCCCTGGCGCGCCTTCTTCGCCAGCTTGCGGATCCTCGCGCGGACCACGGCGTCGATCGGCGCGCGGCCGTCGGGCCCGGCGCTGTCTTCGGCCAGGAACGCTCGCCAGGACTCGATCGTCTCGCGGTACCGGTCGCTGTCGAGCACGGCGACGAGCTCGTCGCGCGCGGTGGCGTGGCGCTCGGCGATCAGCTCGCGCACCGCCCCGAGCCGCCCCACGTCGGCCTCGAAGCCCGGCAGGTCGAGCAGGAACACGTCGAGGTCGCGCAGCGGCGAGGTGACCTGGCCGAGCCAGCGCAGCGCCTCCTTGTGGACGGCCACGGCGTCGGCCGGGAAGACGCGGGCGAGCTGGCCGAGCACCGAGCGCGTCTTGCGCACGGCGACGCGCAGGTCGTGGAGGAACTCGCTGTCGAGGTCGTCCCGCGTGCCGGCCTCGTTGGCGACGACGACGTCGAGCAGCCCGCGGAGCACCCGGCGGACGGCGCGCTGGGCGGGCTCGTCGTCGGCGAAGGCCAGCTCGACCTTGGCGTCGTAGTCGCCGGGGCGCGCGCCGATCGCCGCGAGCGCCACCTCGAGCAGCGGCTCGGCCGGGCGCAGATCGGCCTGCTGCAGGGCGTAGCTCGCGCCGCGCGCGCGGTCGTCGTGGCCGCGGACGGGGCGGATCGCGACCCGCACCGGCAGCGCGGCCTCGCCGACGGCCAGCGCCGCCACCTCGACGTGGACCACGGCCTTGCCGAGGCCGTCGCGCACCTGCAGCGGCACGGCCTGGCCCGCGACCGTGACCCGCGGCAGCAGCGCCCGCACGTCGAGGCGCTTGCCGAGGTCGACCCCGGCCGGGCCCTGCAGGTCGCGCGCGAACCGCGGGGCGGCGGGGACGTCGATGGCGCGGTGCAGGCGCTCCCCGCGCGTCCACCACAGGCGGACCCCCTCGGGGCCCGGCTCGGCGACCAGCCGCTCGCCCGCGCCGAACAGCCGCCAGTCGAAGCTGTCGAGCCAGGTGCGCTCGACGGGGCGCGGGGGCTCGGGCTGGGCGCCGGTGGCCTCGGCCACGCGGGCCACCACGGCGTCGAGCGGGCCGTCGGCGCAGAAGGTCAGCGGCCCCAGGTCGTGCTCGGTCTCCGACACCGGAGCAATGTACCCGCTGGGCCCGCCGGCGCCACGGTTAACGGGGACGGCCCTCCGATTAACGACGGCCCAGGCCGACCCCTCGATATCGTGAACCTGCCGGCCGACGCGACGGGCGGACCCCTCTGCGGCCTTTGGGGAGGCGCGCTCTCGCGCCCGGGCTCGTTCTCTTCTGCTCCGCCCGTCGCGCGGCCGACCACACCACGGAGGCGTCATGGGCGGGGCGATGGCGCGGCGCGAGCCGGGTTCGGAGGTCGAGCAGCCGCTCGAGCGCCTCGGCGACGGCGCCAACGAGGGGCTCACCTTCGGCGGCGTCGACGGCTTCGGCCTCGACGGCTTCGGCCAGGGCGCCGGCGAGGAGGCGTCGCTGCTGTCGCTGCTCGGGCTCGGCGCGCCGGCGGGCCAGCACCCGACGTTGCGCTGGGGCGCCAGCGGGCTCGACGTCCGCGAGTGCCAGCGCAAGCTGAACCTGCACGGCGCCGCGCTCGTGGAGGACGGCCAGTTCGGCCCCGCCACCGACGGCGCGGTCCGCGCGTTCCAGCGGGGCGAGGGGCTCGCCGCCGACGGCGTGGTGGGGCCGCTCACCTGGGGCGCGCTCGACGCCGGGCTCGGCCCGAAGGCGGCGCAGCCCGACCTGCCCGGCCTCGGCGGCGACGAGGGGGTCGCGGGGCTCGGCCGACATCCTTCGCAACCCGGCCCCAGCCACCAGACGGCGCCGCCGACCCCGACCCCCGCCACCCGCGAGCGCGACCTCGACGAGGCGATGCTCATGGGGATGCTGCTCGCCGACACGAGCGAGCTGCAGCACTACGTGGCGAGCGGCGTGGTCTCGCGGGAGGTGGCCACCGTGCTCGCCGGCATGCGCGACCTCGGCGGCGACGCGCAGTACACCTACGAGCACGTCATGGAGGGGCTCACCGACGGCTCGCTCCTCGGCGTCGTGTTCGTGCGCGACCGCAACCCGCTGGTCGCGGCGAAGGTGCCGCCCGGCGATCCCGACCGGCAGCGGTTCGCCACCCTGCAGCCCACCCCCGGCGGCGCCGTGTTCGACGACGACGCCTCGCACAGCCGCGGGCTCGTGGTCGTCGACAACGCGCCGAAGAGCACGCGCTCGCTCATCCTGTCGATCGTCCACGAGGTGAACCACTCGCGGAACCGGGCGTCGCAGGAGGCCGTGGAGGCCGACACCTCCGGCGACATCGCCGACGGGGTGACGACCGTCACGGCCGCGGAGCTGGCGGAGACGCGCCGCATCTACGTGGACGAGCTCGTGGCGCGGCACGCCGAGTGGTGGAGCGCGTGGACCATCCGGATGCACCGCGACGGCAACGGGGTGGGCGACGTGGACCCGCCCGCCCCGCAGCCGCTGTTCGTCGCCTGCCTCGAGTTCGCGATCGACGCGTCGTTCCAGCAGGTCTACGACCCGTTCGGCTACTGGCAGGCGCTGATGGCGCGCGGCGACGACTCGATGGAGCGGCAGGTGGGCGGGTGGATGCGGCTCGTGGCGCACGAGTCGTTCTCGGGCAACCCGTACCGGGATCTGCAGTCGCAGGCGGCGTTCCTGGCGGGCTCGGCGTTCCGGACGCGCGGGTCGGCGCAGGCGGACGGGCTCGACGACAATTTTTGAGTTTCGCGGTCGCGTGGGCCCGTGTTGAGATTTCGCGTGGAAGTGGTGCCATAATTCCTACGGTGCCGCCTGGCGGGGGACCCTGTCGGTCAGGCGCAGCGTAGCGGGACCCTCATGCTCATACTGTCCATCGTCGCTGTCGTAGCAAACGCTGGTGGCGCGACGGTGCCCGATTTCGCGAATGTGGGTGCTGGGTGTTTCCCACTTCGGCAGGCCGTCTATCAAGACCTGAAGCAGTGGTGCTCCGAGCGCGTCCTCGTCGAGGAGTGGTCTGCGTGTGAGGGAGCTGGGAGCGGAGGCAATGGGTCGTTCGAACCGCCTGCGCTGTCGACGAAGGTGGGTGGTGAACGACTGCGCGAGATCGTTGACGCCTACAACACTGGAGGAGGCCTGGACTACGCTGTGACCCAGGTCGGCAGCGTATGGATCGTTCGCCCCAACGGCGTCTCTGCCCTGTTCGACACACGTGTCGATCTGGATCCCATCCGATATCCGATGGTCGCAGATCAGCTTCAAGGGTTGAAGGACCAGCTGTTGACGACGCGCGGCGTGTGGATTGGTCGTCAGCCGGGGCCGGATCTGCGGAACCTGACACCCACGGGCCTTCGCAATGCGACGCAGCTTCCGTATTGGGAGGCTATCAGTGCACTCAACGAATCCCTCGAGAGGGTGTTCGCTGATACCCAGCCCGACGATGAGCCCTTCGCCCGGTTCGGCTACTACTTGACCTATTCTGACGCCAGAAATGCAGCATCCAGCATCCTGATCCGGTGCGAAGAGAAGCCGCCGTCCAGCCCACCGCCGCTCATTCCTTCCGAATGAACACGGAGTCGTCGACGGCGGATCAGCCGCTTCGCGGGCATGGGTACCCGCGGCTCAGCCCCGCTTCACGGGGGTGTGCACCTTCGCGTCGTTCCGCTTGCGCTGCGCGGCCCAGAACGGGGCGTGGCAGGGCCGGTTCACGTACTGCCCGCGCCCCCGCTCGGTCCGCACCGTGCCCCGCTCCCAGACCACCATCCCCCGAGAGAGCGTGATCGCGGCGTTGCCCGTGACCTCCATCCCCTCGTAGATGTTGAAGTCGATGTTCTGGTGGTGGGTCTCCTTGCTGATCGTGCGGGTCAGCGCGGGATCCCAGACCACCACGTCGGCGTCGGCGCCCGCCACGAGCGCGCCCTTCTTCGGGAAGATGTTGAAGATCTTCGCGGCGTTGCTGCTCGTGATGGCGACGTACTCCGCCGGGGTGAGCCGCCCGGTGCGCACGCCGTGGTGCCACAGCACGCTCATCCGGTCCTCGATGCCGCCCGTGCCGTTGGGGATCTTGCGGAAGTCGTCGATCCCCGCGCGCTTCTGCGGGCTGCAGAAGCAGCAGTGGTCGGTGGCCGTGGTCTGGAGCATGCCGGCGGCCAGGCCGCGCCACAGGGCGTCCTGGTGCTCCCTGCTGCGGAACGGCGGGCTCATGACGTAGTGCGCGGCGTAGTCCCAGTCCTCGTTGCGGTACACGCTGTCGTCGATGAGCAGGTGCTGCGCGAGGACCTCGGCGAACACGCGCTGGCCCTCCAAGCGGGCGCGGGTGACGGCCTCCAGCGCGTCGATGCAGCTCGTGTGGACGAGGTACAGCGGCACGCCCAGCACCTCGGCGATCCGGATGGCGCGGTTGGCGGCCTCGCCCTCGACCTCGGGCGGGCGCGACAGCGGGTGGCCCTCGGGGCCGCGGATGCCCTGGTCGTACACGTCCTGCTGCAGCGTGAAGACGAGCTCGCCGTTCTCGGCGTGCACCGTGCACAGCGCGCCGAGCTCGCGGGCCGTCTTGAAGCTGTTCACCAGCGTCTCGTCGTCGGCCATGATGGCGTTCTTGTACGCCATGAAGTGCTTGAAGCTGTTCACGCCGCGCTCGGTGGCGAGGGTGCGCATGTCGCGGCGCACCGACTCGTCCCACCAGGTCACGGCCACGTGGAACGAGTAGTCGCAGGCGGCCTTCTCGGCCCAGCCGCGCCACGCGTCGTAGGCCTCGAGCAGCGGCTGCTGCGGGTTCGGGATCACGAAGTCGATGCAGGTCGTGGTCCCGCCGACGGCCGCGGCGGTGGTGCCCGTGAAGAAGTCCTCGGACGCCACCGTCCCCATGAACGGCAGCTCCATGTGCGTGTGCGGGTCGATGCCGCCCGGCATGACGTAGGCCCCGCCGGCGTCGATGACCGTGGCCCCCGCGGTGTCGAGGTCGGGGCCGACCTCGGCGATGGTCTCGCCGACCACGCGCACGTCGGCCCGCGACTCGCCCTCGGCGGTCACGACCGTGCCGCCGCGGATGACGGTGCTGTCGGCCATCACCGCTCCCCGTGGCGCGACGGGTTGGTCAGCGGGCTGTTGCCGCCGACCATGCGCGACAGCTCGGGGTACGCGTCGGCGCGCCGGTCGCGGTAGAACTGCCAGGTGTTGCGCACCTCGTCGATGACCGACAGGTCGAGGTCGGCGACCACGAGCTCGTCGCCGTCCTCGCTGGCCTCGGCCACGAACTGGCCGCGCGGGTCGACGAAGTAGGAGGTGCCGTAGAACTGGCCGATGTTCCAGGGCGCCTCGGTGCCGACCCGGTTGATGGCGCCGACGTAGTAGCCGTTCGCCACGGCGTGGGCGGGCTGCTCGAGCTTCCAGAGGTACTTCGACAGGCCCGCCACGGTGGCCGACGGGTTGAACACGATCTCGGCGCCGTTGAGGCCGAGGCAGCGCGCGCCCTCGGGGAAGTGCCGGTCGTAGCAGATGTAGACGCCGACCTTGGCGTAGCGCGTCTGGAAGACGGGGTAGCCGCCGTCGCCCGGCGTGAAGAAGAACTTCTCCCAGAAGCCCGGGGCGACCTGGGGGATGTGCTGCTTGCGGTACTTGCCGAGGTAGGTGCCGTCGGCGTCGTACACCGCGGCGGTGTTGTAGTACACGCCGCGCATGGCCTTCTCGTACACGGGGACGACGACGGCCATCTGGTACTTCTTGCACAGCTCGGCGACGCGGTTGGTCGTCGGGCCCGGGACGGGCTCGGCGGCGTCGTACCACCGCTTGTCCTGCGAGGCGCAGAAGTAGGGGCCGTCGAAGATCTCCTGCAGGCACAGGATCTGGACGCCCTGCTCGCCGGCCTTCTCGATGAACGGCACGTGCTTGTCGAACATCGCGGCCTTGATCTCGGCGACGGGCCGCGACTCGTCGTTGATCGGGTTGCTGCACTGGATCAGGCCGCAGCGGACGATCTCTGCCATCGAGGACTCCCGGGGAAGCCGCCTTCTGTATGACACTGGCGCACGGCCATCAAGAATCCTGCCGGGGGGACCCGACGTCACCGGGGTCCGGGGCAGGTCGCGGCAACATCCCGATACGACGCGACACGGGCGCCGGGGCAGGGCCCCGTTACGGGAGCGTCCTGCCAGGAGGCCGCTTGTCCCACGCCGAGCTCGAGGCCCGCCTGCGGCGACAGCCCGACGACCGCGCCACCTGGCGGGTCTACGGCGACTGGCTCGGCGATCGCGGCGACGTCCGCGGCGCGCTGGTCTCGCTGCTGCAGCGGCGCGAGGCCGCGCGCACCCCGGCCGACGCCGCCGCCCTGCAGCGCGACGCCGACGCCCTCGTCGACGCCCACCGCGACGCCTGGGCGGCCGGCCTGCCCGACGGCGCCGAGCTTGTGTGGCAGTACGGGTTCGTCACCGGGCTCACCCTGCCCTGGGACGCCGACGGGCTCGCCGCGCTGGGCGCCTGGCTGGCGCTCCTCGACGCGCGGCTCCTCGCCACCCTCCGCCTGCGCCGGCCCGTCGACGACGACGGGTACGACGAGGAGGAGGAGCTCGCCGCCATGGAGGACTACGATCCCGACGCGCCGCCCGACCTGACGGGCCGGGTCCCCGCCGACGCCGTCGACGCGCTCGCCGCGCTCGACCTGCGCCCGCTCGCCACGATCGACCTGGCCTACACCGCGTGCGGCGCCGCCGCGGTCCGCGCGCTCGCCCGCAGCCGCCCGCTGGCGCTCGACCTGCGGCACTGCCGGCTGGGCGACGCCGGCGTCCGCGCGCTGGCGGCGCTCCCGGCGCTCGAGGGGTGCAGGCGCTGTGGCTGCACGGCAACCACGTCGGCCCCGACGGCGCCGCCGCCCTGGCCGCCGCGCCGCTGCGCGCCCTGCGCACCCTCGACCTGCGGTTCTGCCCCATCGGGCCCGCGGGCGCCGCCGCGCTCGCCGCCTCGCCCGCGGTCTCGCGGCTCGAGGCGCTGCACCTGCACCTCGACGACGTGGGGGCGGGCGCGCGCGCCCTCGCCACCTCGCCGCACCTGCCCTCGCCCCTCCGCCGCCTCTGGAGCGCCCGATGACCCCGGACCTCGCCGCTGCCGAGCGCCTGCGCGACGCCTTCTTCGCCCTGCCCCCCGGCGACCCGTCCGCCGCGGCGCGGCTGCGCGCCGACCTCGAGGGCGCCGAGCCCCACGTCGCGCTGGCCGTCGAGGGGCTGTCCGTCTCGTTCCACCCCACCGCGCGGCACCACCAGGTGAGCTTCGTCGACGAGGCCCTCGTGGACGCACCCTGGCGCGGCCGCTTCGCCCGCCCCTCGGGCGACGCCCCGCACCTGCTCGCCGCCTTCGTCGACCCGCGCGAGCTGTCGCTGCGCACCTACGAGAACATCGTCCCGCTCGACCGCCTGTTCGAGGGCGAGCCGCTCGATCTGGCGCTCGCCGACCGCGCGCGGCTCGGCGACGACCGCGACGTCCACGCCTACACCTTCGCCCTGCAGGCGTCCGACGCCGCACGCGCCGCGCTGAGCCGCCTCGACGCCCTCGACCTCTACGCCACCCCGCGCAACGCGGCCTCCCGCGGCGGCCAGCGCTACGTCTTCCACGCTGCGCCGCTCGCCGAGGCGCTCACCGCCGCCGTCCGCCAGGCGCTGCCGAAGGCGCTCGCCAAGGGCTTCTCGCACGTCAACCCGGTGTTCCGCTGCAACCGCTTCGAACCCGGCGACGCCGACTTCCACGCCCACGTCGACACGCCCTACCGCGACGCCGCGCGCGGCCACGCCTCCCGCTACACGCTGCTCGTGTACCTGACCGGCGGCCGCGCCGCGCCGGCGCTCCGGATCGAGGACGCCGTCGCCGTCGAGGCCATCGCGCCGTTCACCTGCGTGCTGTTCCACCAGCGCCACGAGCACGCTGGCGCCGCCTTCGTGGACGGGCGCAAGGTGTTCCTGCGGACCGAGCTCGTCTTCGAGGAGCCGGCCGTCGAGGAGGCGCCCGACATCGCGGCCCTGTTCGCCAAGGCCTGCTGGTACGAGGGCGAGAGCCTGTTCGCGCCCGAGCTCGCCCGCGAGGCCGCCGACGCCTTCGATCGCGTCGCCGCCGCGCACTGGCAGGGCCTCGCCGCCGGGCCCGCAGCCGAGGCGTTCGTCCACAAGCGGTTCCGCGGCGTGCACTACCTCGCCAACGGCTACGACTTCTGGTTCCCGCGCGGCGCGCTGCCGCTCGAGGCCTGCGCCGCCGTCACCCTGCTCGACGTGCTCAACGCGAAGGTCGGGGGCACGCCCTTCCGCGCGCTGTGCACCGCCGAGACCGTGCGCGTGTCGGGGCCCGACGAGCTCGAAGCGCGCCTCGCGCCCCACGCCGCCCCGCCCGCCGAGGCGCCGTTCGCCCCGCTGAACAAGGACGCGCTGTTCCCCGCGCCCGAGGCGGTCGACGACCGGCTGTGCTGCCCGTTCCACTGCTTCCCGGGCTTCGAGGCCGTCCGCTGCGCCGAGATCGTCGACCTGTTCGCCCGCACTCAGCGGTTCGCGCGCCGGCGCATCGATCCGGCGCCGGTGCTGGCGATGGGGCAGGAGATCTTCCTGGATCCGAGCCGGTTCCGGGTGGGCCCGGGCCGCATCGACGTGCTCGGCCCGCAGCCGCTGGCGCCCGTCAACTTCGCCGCCTGCTGGAACGCCGGCGGCTCCCCCGACAACTACGTCGACGTCGACCTGACGCTGGAGGCGCACCACCTGCTCGTCCCGCCGATCCTGTACCGGCAGACCGAGCGGAGCGTGCACCTGATGTTCGACCTGTTCCGCAACGGGTGGATGGTCCGGCACGAGGCCGTGGAGGTGCCCGTGCCGCGGATCGGCGTGCTCGGGCCGGAGGAGGCCGAGGAGACGGGGGCGACGCCGTGGTTCGACGCTGTCCCGCCCGCGGCGGTGCGCCCGGCGGCGGACGCCGATCTCCCCTGGTGGGGCGACGGGGCGCTCGTCGCGGAGCTGTTCGGGCAGGGCGAGCGCCGTTAAGCCGCCTGGGGAGGTGGGATGCGCGCGGTGGTTCGGCGTTCGACGGTGTGGCTCGGGCTCAGCGGGCTGTGGTCGCTCGGCTGCATGGGGCTGCTCGGCCCCGATCCGGCCGACATCGACCGCATCGCGGCCGCCATCCAGCAGGTGGAGCCCCGGCAGGTCGTGCCGCTGTTCCTGAAGGGCTCGGCGGAGGCGGGCTCGGTGCACTTCGCCTGCGCGTCGGCGGTGGACGCCGCGGCGTCGAGCGACGCCGCCTCGCGTTCGGTGCTGTTCGCCCACGCGTTCAGCGACTGGACGGCGCTCTGCCCCACGCCGTGCGCCGATCTCGACGTCCTCGGTCCGCTCGACCCCGAGCAGCGCATCGCCTCGGCCGTCGGGCAGTGCGACGCGGCCGGCGGCGACCCCGTCTTCGGCGGCCCGCTCGCCGGCCTGCGCCGCCAGATGGACGCCCTCGACTACCTGATGGTGCGGGCGCTGGTGGAGCGGGCGGAGGCGGCGAGCCCGTCGTTCGCCGAGGTGGTGCCGAAGATCGCCGTGGGCCTGGCCCTGGAGGCCGCCCCGGAGGAGGGTGCGCCGCCGAAGGAGCTCGGATCACGGCCGACCGCCCCTTCCCCGACGACGCCTTCGTGGCGCTGCAGGACAGCGTCCCGGCCTGCGGCGACGACGCCGTGCTCGCGCACCGCATCGTGGTGGACCCCGACGGCGCGGTGGCGGGGGTGGCCGGCGCCGAGGGCTGCATGGCCGACGCGCTGGCGGCCCTGTCGCTGCCGCCGGCCGACGACGGCAGCTACAGCGTCGTCGACCTGGCGTGGAAGCCCGAGCCGCGGCCCGAGCCGGCGCCGCGCGGGGGCGGCGGGGGCGGGCGCCGCGGCTCGCCGCCGTCGGTGTCGGGGCCGATGGACCGCGGCGTCATCCAGAAGGTGGTGCAGCGCAACGCGGGCCAGTTCCGGTACTGCTACGAGAAGCAGCTGCAGGACCACCCGACGCTGCAGGGCAGCATGCGGGTCCGGTTCGTCATCGGGACGGACGGCACCGTGACCTCGGCGTCGCTGCAGGCGAACGATCTCGGCAGCGAGATGGGCTCCTGCGTGACGAGCCGGTTCCAGCGGATGGTGTTCCCGCAGACGTCCTCGTCGGTGACGGTGGACTGGCCGCTCGTCTTCCGGCCGAAGTGACCCGCCGTCTCAGGCGCCCATCGCGTGGACGCCGCGCGCCGCGAGCTGCTCGGCCACGGTGCTCGCGCGCAGCTGGCCGAGGAAGTTGTCGCGCAGGTCGACGACCGCCAGCGCCGGCAGGGCGTCCGTCGCCAGCAGCGCCTCGACCGTCCGCTCCCCCACCTCGCAGCGGCGCAGGTCCAGGCTGCGGAGGCGGCGCAGGACGGCCGAGCGCGCGATCGCCACGCCGCCATCGTCCCCGAGCATGTTCCGCTGCAGGTTCAGCACCTCGACGCCCGCGAAGGCGGGGTTCTCGGCGATGCGGCCGGCCGCTTCGGCGCGGAGCCCGGCGTTCGGCAGCCGGAGGTTGCGCAGCGCGCGCAGCGGGGCGCGGTCGAGCGGGGTGACGCCGTCCTCGGCGATCGGGTTGCCGCCGAGGTCGATGCCCTGCAGGCGGGGCCAGGCCGCCCCGGCCAGCGCGGCGGCGCCGGTGGCGGACACCTCGTTGTCGCTCAGGTCCAGCTCCGCCAGGTCGCGCAGCGGGGCCGACGCCGCGATCGCCGCCGCGGCGCGGTCGGTGAGCCGGTTCATCGCCAGGCGCAGGCGGCGGAGGCCGGCGACGCCCGGACTCGCCACCAGGCTCGCCACTGCGACGTCGCCCGCGCCGCTGCGCGTCAGGTCGAGGGAGGCCAGGAACTGGGCCGTGCGGGCGCTGCGCCAGGCGGCCAGCCGCTCGGGCAGGTCGTCGTGCCACGGCACCCACAGCCCCACCAGGAAGCCGTGGCGCAGCTCGGGGGTGGCCTCGGCGGGCAGGTCGAGCTCGCCGAGCCACTCGTCCCGACGGGCGAGCAGCGGCTGCAGGCGGGCCCACAGCGCGTGGCGCTCGCGGGTGGGGAGCACGCGGGTGTCGAGCTGGTGCTCGAGGGCGATGATCTGGCCGCGCGGGTCCTGCCGCTCGAGCAGCCAGTCGGACAGCACGAGCCAGGGCGCCCAGTCGTCCGGGGTGTCCTGGATCTGCTGCTGCAGGGTCGCGAGGTCCATCGCCTCACCAGGCCATGGCGCGGCAGCCCCGCGCGGCGAGGGCCTCGGCCGCGGCGTCGAACGCCGTGCCGACCACCGGGTTGGCCCGGACGTCGAGCTGCTCGAGCGCCGGCAGCGCGCCCGGACGCAGCAGCTCGTCGACCAGGTAGGTGACGATGTGGCAGTTGCGCACCTCGAGCGTCCGCAGCCGGGTCAGCGTGTCCGAGCGCGCCAGCGCGAGCGCGCCGTCGGAGCCGATGGGGCAGTCGCTCAGCGCGAGCACCTCCAGCGCCGACAGCGTCCGCGACGCCGCGATGGCCTGCGCCCCCGCGCCCCCACCCGCGTGCGCCACAGCCGCAGCGTGTGCAGCGCGCCCAGGCCCGGCGCGTCGGCCAGCGCCACGGCGCCCACGTCCTCGACCTGGCTGCCGCCGAGGTCGAGCCGCCTGAGCCGCCGCCACGGCGCGTCCGCCAGCGCGACGACCCCGGCCGAGCCGAGCTTGTTGTCGCCCAGATCGAGCTCGGCGAGGTCGCGCAGGGCTCGCTCGCCGCCAGGGCGTCGGCGGCGGCGTCGCCGAGGCCGTTGGAGACGAGCTTCAGCGCGCGCAGGCCCGCCACCGCCGGGTGCGAGACCAGGCGCGCCACCCCGGCGTCGTCGAGCCGGGCCTGGGACAGGTCGAGCCCGCCAGGAAGTAGCCCGTCCGCGCCGCCCGCCAGCGGGCCAGGCGGTTGGGCAGGTCCGGGTGCCAGGGCACCCACAGCCCCACCAGGAAGCCGTGGCGCCACTTGGGGGTGGCCCCCGGGGGCAGGTCGAGGCCGGCGAGCCAGGCGTCCTGGTGCGCGTAGAGCGGCTGCAGGCGGGCCCACAGGGCGTGGCGCTCGCGGGTGCGCAGGGTCCGCGTGTCGAGCTGGTGCTCGAGGGCGATGATCTCGCCGCGCGGATCCTCGCGCTCGAGCAGCCAGTCGGACAGGACGAGCCAGGCGCCCCAGTCGTCGGGGTCGTCGCGCAACGCGGCCTGCAGCGTGTCGAGGTCCATCACCGGGCAAGCTAGCGCGTGGCGGCCCGCAGCGCCTCGCCGAGCACCGCGGCCAGCGCCGGCATCCGGTCGGCGTGGGCGCCGCGGGTGCGCCAGCACAGCCGCAGCGTCCGCCCGACCGAGGCCTCGGCGAACGGCACGGCGCGCACCCCCGCCCGCGCCGTCTCCACCGGCACCGCGCTGGCCGGGATCACCGACACGCCGAGCGACGAGGCGACCATCTGCACCATCGTCGGCAGGCTGGTCGCCCGGTACGGGCTCTCCCGCGCGCCGGGCCGGCCGCACAGCGCCAGGGTCTGGTCGCGGAGGCAGTGCCCGTCGTCGAGCAGCAGCAGCTCCATGCCGGCGACCTGCTCCACGGTGACGGGCGCGTCGAGCGGCTGGTCGGCCGGGACCACCAGCAGGAACGGCTCCCAGCCGAGCTCTGCGCAGGTCGTGCCCGCGTGGGTCGGCGGGTCGGCGATGACGATGGCGTCGAGCAGGCCCTCGGCGAGCTGCTGCTCGCACACCTCGGTCTGCAGCTCGAGCCAGTGCACCCGCGGCGGCCCGGTGCGCAGCCGCTCCACGGCGGGCGGCAGCAGGTAGGGCGCGGCGG
Source organism: Myxococcota bacterium (assembly GCA_041389545.1). Lineage (GTDB taxonomy): Bacteria > Myxococcota_A > UBA796 > UBA796 > JACKER01. The sequence continues at coordinate 90,976 of JAWKRQ010000035.1, forward strand.
TGGGGATGATGCCCACGCGCAGCACCACCGCGTCGGGGTCGGCGAGGTTCGCCGCGGTCGCGGCGAGCGCGTCGGCGCGGGCGAGGATCTGTCGCATCGCGGCGATCAGCGCCTCGCCGGCGCCGGTCACCAGCACGCCGCGCGGGTGTCGCTCGAACAGCTGCACCCCGAGGGCGTCCTCGAGCTTGGCCACCTGCGCGCTGAGCGAGGGCTGCGACACGGCGCAGCGCTCGGCGGCGGCGCCGAACGCGCCCGTCTCGGCGACGGCGACGGCGTACTGGAGCTGGCGGAGCGAGAAGGGGTGGGGCGCGTCGTGCATCCCGGCCCCTACCCCGGCGCGCTACTCGGCGCTGCGGTCGCGCAGCTCGTCGTTGACGAGGTCGAGCAGGGTCGCCGACAGCTCGATGATCTGCTCGTGGGAGAAGCCCTCGGTGCGGAGCTGGCGGAAGAAGCTCTTCGCGACGGTGCGGTTGCGGTTCTTGAGGAGCTCGGGGGACGCCGCGGTGACGCGGTTGGCGGCAGCCTGGTCGATCATGACGGACCTCTCGCGAAGGTTCGCGCCGCGGGTGGTGGCGCACGGGCCGCCTTTGAGTGCAAGGCCCGTGCCGCGGATCGAATGCGAGATAGTCGAGGTTCTTCCGTCTTCGGTGCGTCCGGGGGTTCGCACCTGCGGCGGGCAGGTGCGAAGCGCACAACGCGCCAGGTCGATCCGGCCCTAGCGGCGGACCTTCTTGCGAGCCATGGACACGAACGTCTGGATGTTCGGGATGTCCGCGTCGAGTCGCTCCGCACGGAGCAGGTCGTCGACGGCCTCGCGGTAGTTCTTCCGGTAGTAGTGGCTGATGCCGCGCCGACAGAACGCCATGGCGTGGTTGGGCGCCATCTCGAGGGCCGCGTTGAAGCAGTCGATGGCCTTCCGGTAGTCCTTGCGGGCGAAGTACAGGTCGCCGATCGCCACCTGGGGCTCCGGGTCGTCGCTCGCGAGGCCCTCGGCGATGATGAAGTCGCTCATGGCGCGGCTGTAGTCGCCCAGATCGAGGTAGAGCCGGCCGCGGGCGACGTGGGAGGTCGCGTTGTTCGGGTCGGCGTCGATGGCGTCGGAGTAGAGCTCGGCGGCCTCCTGCAGGTCGCCGCCGCCGGCGACGTGGCGCCGGGCGCGCTCGAGCAGCGCCGCGATCTCCTCGGGGCTCGGCCCGGGCGGCGGGCCGGCGGGCTGGATGACCTCGAGGTCCTCGGCGGAGAGGTCCTCGTCTTCCTCGTCGTAGTCGGCGTAGGACTCCTCGTCCTCCTCGAGGCGGACCGAGAAGCCGTCGCCGAAGTCGACGTCCTCGTCGTCGTACCCCTCGGCCTCGCCGATCTCGATGGGCTCCTCCTCCTCCTCGAGGCCGAGGACGCGGGCGCCGCCGGTGGGCGACAGCTGGATCGCGGCGGCCCGCGGGCGGGGCTCGTCGGAGTCGCGGATGGTGGGGACGCTGCCGCCGCCGTACAGCCCGGAGGTCACCCGCGCGCGGCTCGCCGCGGGCGTGGACTTGGGCGCGGGCGCGGCGGGCGAGGCGGAGGTGCTGGCGCGGGGGCGCGGGGCCGCGGGCGTCGCGCTCGACGAGCGGCGGGGCGCGGCGCTGGGCGCGGCGGCGGTGCGCACCGACGCGGGCGCCGCGCTGCGGCTGCGCGGCGCGGGGGTGGGGTCGGTCGAGTTCGGCACGCGGCTGCTCGGCGCGACCGAGGTGCGCTGCGGCGCGGGCGCGGTGGACGCCGCCCCGGAGCGGGTGCGCGGGCTCGGGGCCGCCGAGCGCGCCACGTCGCGGGCGGACGGTGCGCTCGGGCGCGACCGGCTGCTGCTCGCGCCTGGCGCTGCTCGGGCTGCGGCTCGAGGTGCTGGGGCTGCTCGGCGTGGCGCTCGGTGCCTGCGACCGGACGGGCTCCCGCGAGGGCTGGCGGCGGTTCGACGCGCGCGCAGGCGCCGGCGTCTCGGCGACCCTCCTTGGGGATCGCCTTGAGGACCGTCACCTCGTCGTCGAACGGGTTCGGCTCCTCCGACAGGTCGGGGATGAGGTCGAAGGTCTCGCTCTGGGCGGCCCGGCCGGGGTCGGTGAGCGCGCGCCGGCCCGCCGACGGCCGCGCTGTGCGCGTGGCCACGGTCGCGGGCGTGTCGGAGGCCTCCTTGCGCTCGGGGCGGCTCTCGAACGTCACCAGCCCCGACATGTCCTCCACCTCGGCGGCGACGCTGGCCGAGATGGTGGGCTTGTCGTGCTCGTCCTCGTCCTCGAACGTGACGTAGGAGGGGACGGCGCGCAGCGGCGGGTCGGCCGGCGGCGGCGTGGACGCGCGCGGGGGCGGGGCGGAGGCGGCGCGCGGCGGCTTCGAGGCGGCCTTCGGCGGCACGGACGCGGCCTTCGGCGGCACGGACGCGGCCTTCGGCGGCGTGGACGCGGCCCGCGGCGCCGCCGAGCGGCTCGACGTGCGGGGCGTGGCGGTGCGCGGCGCGGCCGTCTGCGGGGTCTCGGCCGGCGGCGCGACCGACGCGCGGCGCCTGGCCGGCGCGGCCGCGGCGCGGTCGGCGACCCAGCCCTCCACGACGCCGTCGTACAGGGACATCCCGAGCGGCTCGAGCAGGATCTCGGCGCGCTCGTCGGCGCGGCGCTCCGCGCGGCGCACCCCGGCGTAGTCCAGCGACTGCACGGCGAGCGCGCGCAGCGCCGCCTCGTGTGCGTCGAGATCCGCCTGGAGCTGCCGCGCGACGCGCAGCAGGTCGTCACTCATCGCCGATCTCGCCCTTCAGGTTCGACAGGTTGCTCATGAGCTCGTCGCGCAGGGACTTCATGCGCTCGACGTTCTCGCGCAGGCGGTCGACCCGGGCCTGCAGGTCGCGGTTCTCGGCCGTGAGCCCGTCGGCGCGCGACTTCAGGGGGCCGAGCTGAGCCTCGAGGCCCTCCTTGAGCACCGTCTGGCGGCGGATCTCCTCCTCGGTGGACACGAGCCGCCGGTTGACCTCCTGCGTGGCCCGCACCGTCCCCAGCAGGTCGCCGATCTGCGCCTCCAGCAGGGTGTTCAGCTCGTTCTTGATCGCCGCCAGGCGATCCGTCTGTGCCGACATGCTCCGGTCTCCAAATTCCCTGCCGGGACGCGTCGCCCGCGGGGATGACTTTCGTATCGTCTTTCCGGCGGTGGGCTTGACGCAGGCGGTTGCACGGGCGTCGCTCGCCGCGGCGCCGGGGCCGGATGCCCCACCGGGACGGTATCAGAGGGCGTGCCCGGCTGTCACCCGTCGTTGCGCGTGCGGATCCGGTGCTTCTCCTTGAGGCGCTGGATGGTCTTGCGGTCCACCCCCGCGTCTCGGGCCGCCTTCGACAGGTTGCCCTCGCACCGCTCCAGCAGGTCCTCGAGGTAGTGCCGCTCGAACGCCTCGATGAGGCGGTCCTTCGCTTCGCGCAGCGACAGGTCGGTGTTCGGCAGCGGCAGGCCGGCCATCTCCTCGCTCTCGGGCGCCGGATCGGCCGAGCGCTCTGCCCGCAGCGCCTCGGGCAGCGCCTGCATGTCGATGAGGTCGCCGTCGCAGAACGGGATGGCGCGCAGGAGCGTGTTGCGGAGCTCCCGGACGTTGCCGGGCCAGTGGTAGGCCTGGATGAGCTGCAGCACGTCGGGCGCCACGCCGCGGACGCTGTGCTCGAACGGCGCGGTGCGCAGCAGGTGCTCGATCAGCATCGGGAGGTCTTCGATGCGCTTGCGCAGCGGCGGCAGGCCGATCTCGACCACCGCCAGGCGGTAGTAGAGGTCGTCCCGGAACTTCCCCTCCTTGATCATGTCCTGGAGGTTCCGGTTGGTCGCCGCGACCACACGCACGTCGACGGGGCGCACCTTGCGGTCGCCGACCCGGCGCACCTCGCGCTGCTCGAGCACGCGCAGCAGGGTGGGCTGCAGCTCGTAGGGCAGCTCGCCGAGCTCGTCGAGGAAGATGGTGCCGCCGTTGGCCTGCTCGAACACGCCCGGCCGCGAGGTGACGGCCGTGGTGAACGCGCCGCGCTCGTGGCCGAACAGCTCGCTCTCGATGAGGTTGCGGGCGACGGCGCCGCAGTCGAACACCAGGAACGGGCCGTTGCGGCGGGACGACCGCGCGTGGATGGCGCGGCTGACGAGCTCCTTGCCGCTGCCCGTCTCGCCCGTGACGAGGACGGTGAGCTCGGTGCGGGCCACCCGCTCGATGACGGCGAAGGTCTCGCGCATCGCGACCGACTGGCCCACGATGCCCTCGAACATGGTCTCCTGGGTGGGGACGATGTCGACGACCTCGTCGAGCAGCCGGATCTCCATCTCCGTCTTGCCGACGCGGAAGCGGTCGCTGTCGTTGAGGTAGATCTCGCGCACGCGCCGGTCTTCGTCGCCGCTCGGGCCGTGGTGCGGCAGGAAGGTGCCGTTGCGCGGGCCGAGGTCGCGCAGGACGAGGCCCTCGGGGGTGCGCGTGATCTCGGCGTGGCGCCGGCTGACCGTGGTGTCGGTGAGGACGAAGTGGTTGCCGTCTTGCGCGCCGATGCGCACCACGTCGTGATCGAACGTCTCCGACTTGCCCTCGTCCACGCCGGAGAGGACGGTCAGGCCGATCTTGCGCAGGTGCAGCTGCCTGCGTCCGGAATCCTGGTCCGGTATGACGGAGGTGATCTCGGGCATGTCGCTCGACTTGCGAGCCTAACCCATGGCGCGCGCGGACTTGGGGCCGAGCGGCGATCCGTGGGGATCACCCGGGTTTCAGTACGGGCCGGATCCCGTCCTCCCGCGCTTCACGATCCGCTGGATCGACCGTCGGTCCATGCCTGCGGCGCGCGCCGCGGCCGAGACGTTGCCCTGGTGCGCCTCCAGCATGGCCTCGACGTAGCGCTGCTGGAAATCGTCGAGGAACAACCGGCGCGCCTCCATGTACGGCAGGTCGATCCGGATCTCGGAGGCGGGGAACACCATCGGCAGGGCGGTGTCGGGCAGCTCGGGCGGGGGCCGCAGCAGCGACGGCGGCAGGTCGGCCATGCCCACGCGGGCGCCGGTGGTCATCGCGGCGACGTACTGGGCGACGTTGCGCAGCTCGCGCACGTTGCCCGGCCACGGCCAGCGGCGCAGGTGCACGCGCACCGCGGGCTCGATGCCGGGCGGGAGGGTGCCGGCGGGGGTGGCGTCGCGCAGGAAGTGCTCGAACAGCTCGTCGATGTCGGCGACCCGCTCGCGCAGCGGCGGCACGCGCAGCTCGACGATGGTGAGGCGGTGGTAGAGGTCTTCGCGGAAGGTGCCCTCGGCGACGGCCTTGCGCAGGTCGCGCCAGGTGGCCGCGAGGACGCGGATGTCGGCCGTGCGCTCGGCCGAGTCGCCGACGGGGCGGTAGGTGTTGGCCTCGAGCAGGCGCAGCAGGCGGGTCTGCGTCTCGAGGGGCAGCTCGCCGACCTCGTCGAGGAAGAAGACGCCGCCGCGGGCGGCGTAGACCAGGCCCTCGCGGCGCTGGGCGGCGCCGGTGAAGGCGCCGCGCTCGTGGCCGAAGAGCTCGGTCTCGACGAGGGAGTTCGACAGGGCGGCGCAGTCGACGGGGACGAAGGGGCCGTCGGCGCGGTCGGACAGCTCGAAGAGGGTGCGGGCGACGGCTTCCTTGCCGGTGCCGGTCTCGCCCGTGATCAGGACGGGGAGGGGGGTGGCGGCGACCTGGCGGACGCGCTTGCGCAGGTCGAGCATGGCGTCGCTGACGCCGCGGAGGCGCGGGAACTCGGCGGGGACGGTGGGCGCGGCGGTCATCGGCCCATCGTATCCGACCAGCGGAGAGAATGTCGCGGGACGATGTCCGCCCGGCGAGCCGGGCGGACCTCGGCCCCCTGGACCTCGACCTCGACGTCGACCTCGAGATCGACCTCGCCCTCGACGTCGACCTCGACGTCGACCTCGACCTCGACGTCGACGTCGACGTCGACGTCGACCTCGACCTCGACCTCGACGTCGACCTCGACCTCGAGATCGACCTCGAGATCGACCACCGAGATCGACCTCGAGATCGACCTGAGATCGACCTCGACCTCGACCTCGACCGTCGACCTCGACCTCGAGATCGACGTCGACCTCGACCTCGACCTCGATTTCGACCTCGAGATCGACCTCGACGATCGACCTCGAACTCGACGTCGACCTCGAGATCGACCTCGACGTCGACCTCGACCTCGACCTCGACCTCGATTTCGACCTCACGACGTCGCCCTCGCCCTCGCCCTCGCCCTCGCCCTCGACTTCGACCTCGACCTCGACCTCGATTTCGACCTCGACCTCGACCTCGACCTCGACCGTCGACGTCGACGTCGACGTCGACCTCGTCCTCGACGTCGACGTCGACCTCGTCCTCGACCTGCGGGGCTCCTCGGTCAGCGCCGTCGGACCGGGCGCCAGCGGCCGTCCTCCACCCGCCGTCCCCGGCGCGCCTGCGCGGCGTCCATCACGTACGCCCATGCGGGCTGCGTCCGCAGCCCCACCCGCACGTCGCACACGATCCGGCGGTACAGCCCCTCGTCCACCCCCTCGTAGGTGTCGAGCAGGGCCAGCACCGGCGCCGATGGCGGGTCCACGAGCTCGCCGTGCACCCAGCCGGCGTCGTCGGCCACGAGCGCGGGGTACCCGGCGGGCAACCGGTACAGTGCGCCCCGGACCTGCGCCGCGCGGCGGCCCAGCGCGCCGAGCAGCCCGGCCTGCGCCTGGCCCGCCATCAGCGTCCCGTACACGAACAGCGGCAGGGCGTCGGTCACGGGGCCCGCGCCTCGAGGTGGGCCTCGACGGCGTCCGACAGCGGCTGGAGCCGGTCGAGGATGGCGCGCTCCTCGGCGGCCCCCTGCAGCTGCGCGAACAGGCCCTCGGCGAGCACCAGCGTGCGCCCCACCGGCGTGGCGACGCCGACGGCGTCGAGCGCGCCGACGAACGCGTTGGGGCCGAGGCCGGCACCGCGCCGGCGCAGCACCGTCCACCCCCGCGCCACGGCGAAGTCGTCGATCCAGTCGAGCAGCGCCGTGTCCTCGGCCCCCGCCGGACGAGCCACCGCTCCGACTCCTCGACCACGGTGAGCCGGTCGGGCGCCATGACGGTGCAGCAGGAGCAGCGCGGCCGTGACGGCGGCGTACGGCACGTTCAGCAGGACGCGCTGCCGCAGCGTCCGCACGTCGGGCACGGGCGGGGCGAGGCCTCGCCGGGGTGGATGAGCCCGCCGTGCGCACCACCCGAGCCGGTCCGACAGGTCCGGCAGCCCCACGCCGCCGCTGCGCGCCCGCTGCAGCGCGGTTCACGGCAGTCAGCCCGCCCAGCAGCTGCGCCAGCGACGGCGGCAGCGCGATCCGCAGCGGATCGAGCGCCCAGCGGTCGAGGAACGCGCCGAGGCCGGCTGCACCTCCTCCGGCGGGCCCTGGGCGATCGGGTAGGCGGCGAGCGGGCGCTCGGGGACCAGCGCCTCGATCGCGGCGGCGAGCCTCGTCGGGCGGGACGGCGCGGCCGAACAGCCGCCGGTCCCACGGGCGGAACCGCGCGGCGACGGCGTCGCGGCGGATGGCGGCGGTGCGGTCGCCGGGCGCGGCGAGTGAGTCCTCGAGCCAGCGGCGGTAGGTCGGGTCGCTCAGGATGACCGAGCCCGTGTGGTTCGCCAGCGCGCGCCGCTCGGCCGCGCCCAGGGTGGCGACGAGCCGGTCGTCGAGCTTGGCGGCGTCGCCGCGGGTGCGCAGCTGCTCGAGCACGCCGCCGATGGCCACGCCGGGCGCACCGCTGCGGTCGAGCAGGCCGCGGAGGTGGCCCATCGACAGCTCGCCGTGGTCGAGGAGGCAGGCGAGGACGTAGCGGTAGACGTCGGGATCGTGCTCGCCCACCGCGCCCGACAGCGCGGGCGGCGGCTCGGCGGTGGCGGCGTGCTCCAGGGGGAGGCCGAGCTGGCGCTCCTCCTGCTCGCGGGGGCGCGGCCGCGGCCGCCCGATCGCGGGGGCGATCAGCCCGCGGACGGCGCTCGCGCGGCGGCGGACCGTGGCGTCCGCGAGGCCCGTCTCGGCGCGCTCGAGCGATCGCTCGACGGCCTCGAGCTCGGGCAGGCGCCCGTCGCTGGCCATGAGGAGGTCGGCGGCGAGGGGCGTGGACCACACGGCGCGGGCGTAGACCTGCGGCCGGCGCGGCCCGGCGTAGACGAACTCGAGGCCCAGCGGCGACAGCGCCACCGGGTCGAATCTGCTCGACGAGGTGCAGCCAGGCGCCGGCCTGGACGTAGGCCCGCACCGTCTGCACGCCGACGCCCAGCGCCTCCTGCAGGCCACGGGTGGTGCGCACGCCGCGCGCGACGGCCTCCAGCAGGCGGGCCAGCACCTGCGGGCTGTTCGCGCCCGGCAGCAGGGGGGTGTCGCTCATCCGGCGGGTCTCGGGGGCGGGGTTGACGCTGCAACCATAGTCCAGCTAGGGTCCTTCGGACGCCTCCGGGCGCCCGCGCCGTGGAGGCCTGCATCCGCGCCAGCGATCCCGAGTCCAGAGCGCGACGTGCTCGACACGAAGGCCCAGACGGTCGGCTCGCCCGCCGGATGGCGCTGCTCCGCGGCAAGCGCGACGGGGCGTTCGACACGGACCAGTACTACCTCGAGCAGGCGGTGCGGGCTCGGCTCGCGCGAAAGGCGCGGATCCGGCTGCGTCGGATGGAGCCCGTGGTGCTCGTCACGCCGCGGTGGAGCCAGGCGCAGCGGTTCCTCGACGACGTCGCCGTCGACCTGCTGGTGGGCGATCCCATCGTGCGGTCGCGGACGCTGTCGCTCGCGCCGCTCGCCGGGCGCACGCCCCACCAGGCGTGGAGCTGGCTCGTGCTCGCGCTCACCGAGTTCTGCCAGCTGTCGCTCGAGGGGCCGGCCTGGCAGGTCGTGTCGCGGCGGGGCTTCCGGCACGTGATGCGCGAGCTGTTCGCGCGGGCCGACCAGGGCGAGCGGCGCTGCCTCATGATCCACGGGGCCGAGCACCTGCAGGTCGAGGCGCTGCGCGACCTCGTCGACCTGTTCGGGGAGCACGTGCGGGAGCGGCGCGGGCCGGCGCGGTTCAACCTGCTGGTGGCCGGCATGATCGACGCGCCGCACTTCGCGTTCCCCGACAGCGACCCGCTGGTGCTGCCGGACTTCGCGGCGGGCGAGGCGCTCGAGGTGCTGGTGGAGCACGTCGGCCCCGAGGACGAAGCGCGACTGCGGACGGCCGTGGACATCGTGGGGGGGATCCCCGCGATGCTCGACCTGCTGGGCACCGAGGCCGCGGGGCGGATCGCGGATCTCGTGGCGGATCGGGCGGCCGTCTGGCGGGTGCTGGGGGCCATCGCCACCGAGGTGCGGCGGAGCTTCGACATCGTGGCGGCCGACGAGGCGCTGCTGGCGAGGATGGAGGCGATCGCGCGGGACGGGCCGCAGCCGCTCGACCCGACGTGCGACGAGGCGCTGCTGCGGGCGGGGCTGGTGCTGGCGCAGGGCCAGCCCGACGGCTCGCGGCGGACGGCGATCCGAGCGCCGTTCCTGGCGGATCTGGCGGTAGCGGGGTGAGCATGGCGCGGATGGTGACGGCGGGGGTGGTGGTCCTGGCGATGCTGGCCTGCGGGGCCTCTCCGCCGGCGCCGGCCCCCGCGGCGCCTGCGCCTGCGCCCGCGCCGGTGGAGGCCGAGCCAGCGCCTGCGCCGGTGGAGGCGGCGCCGGCGCCGGATCTGCGCAACCGGCCGCCCGAGGGCTGGGTCGACCTCGCGGAGCACGTGCCGGGCATCGTCCTCGAGGTGCGCTACGCCACGCCCGACAACTTCACGGGGGCCCAGCTGCCGGGGTACGGCGTGCCCGGGGCGTGGATGCGGCAGGCGCCCGCGGACGCGCTGGCGCGGGTGCAGGCGGCGCTGAAGCCGAAGGGGCTCGGGCTCAAGGTCTACGACGCGTACCGGCCGCTGCGGGCGACGAAGGGCATGGTGGCGTGGGCCAAGCGGGCCGACAAGGTGTACCTGCTCGACCAGCACTACGTGTCGCGGTACTCGGGGCACAATCGGGGCGACACCATCGACCTGTCCGCGATCCGGCTGTCCGACGGGGAGGAGCTCGACTTCGGGACGCCGTGGGACACGCTGTCGGAGGACAGCCACACGAAGAACGCGACCGGGAAGGCGCTCGAGAACCGGATGATGCTCAAGGATGCCATGCGGGTCGAGGGCTTCGTGAACTACTGGAAGGAGTGGTGGCACTACGTCTTCCAGGAGCCGGGGGAGAAGGAGCTGCCGCACCGGGACGTGCCGTACGCGTGCTTCGAGCCGCCCGAGGGGGAGTGGACGCCGCCGGCGGGGTGGGACGCGCCCGGGTACGACATGCCGCTCCGGATCGCGCCGCAGCCCTGCCGCTGACCGTCCGCCGAGTCGCTGTTCGTCGGCGACGTTCCTCCGGGATGCCGCAACCGGAGGCAGAACGGTGCCGGGCATCGGAAGCGGATCGAGCCCGACCTGAATTCATCCGGGCGCGGAGGCAGATCGGTCCGGGCATCGGCACCCCTGTCGCCGTTCGTCGGGGATGTTCCTGGGTGATGCCCCTCCGGAGGCGGATCGGGCCCGACCCGTTTGCTTCCGGTGGCGGAGGCAGATCGGTGCCGGGCGCCGTCTGCCTGGCCGAGGGCGACGAGCGGGTGCTGTGCGATGCGCTGCTCGAGGGCGCGGACGAGGTCGGCCCGGCGAGCCGGGCGAGCCGGGCGCGAGCGAGCGAGCCGGACGAGCGCGGCGAGTGGGCGAGCTCGGCGGGGCCCAGAGCGCGCCTGACCGGGCGAGCGGGAGCCTGGCGAGCGGCACGAGGGCGGGCGGCGAGCCTGGCGAGCGGGGGGCCGGCGAGCGGGCGAGCGGGCGAGCGCGGCGAGTGGGCGAGCCGAACGAGAGCGGCCGAACGAGCACGGTGAGCTTGGCGGGCGGGCGGGCCCGGCGAGCGGGCGAGCCGGACCAGCGCAACGAGCGCGGCCAGCCGGACGAGCCCGGCGAGCGGGGCGAGGAGGCGGGCGGGCGAGCGGGCGAGGGAGCGGGACGGCACGGCGAGCGGGCCAGCGAGCCCGGCGTACCCGGCGATCGGAGGGCGCGTCGCGAGCGGAGATGGTCCCGTCGTGCGAGCCGAGATCCGCCCAGGTGTGCGATCGAGGGGGGCTTACCTCCGCGAGGTGTGCGATCGGCGCTGGCTTACCCCGAGGTAAGCCCGATCAGAATTGTGCTGACGGGCGAAAGGGGACTGAGCTCGCGGTCGCTATGGCGCTCCCGTCGTGTGCGAGCACGCGCCATGGTGATGGGAATTGCGCGAGCAAAGCCGATGGGGCTTGCCCGATTCCTGCTCCGTTCACGAGGTTGCTCCTGGGTGCCCGGGAATCGGTAAGCCATTTCGGCGCGCACGCGCCCGTAGTAATTGGCGTTCGCCCGTGCGAAGCCGGGCGGACGACAATTCCTACGGTGCCGCCGGGCGGGGACCCTGTCGGTCAGGCGCAGCCAGCGGGCATCGTCGACGGATCTGCTCAGCGCCTGCCCGCCAATAGTCCCCTTTCGCCCGTCAGCACAATCGTCCCGAAGGTTCGGTCGAGTGTCCTGCTGGCTCCGCCGGACCGCGCTCTCGCTTGACCGTGCAGGTCCACATGTGTATATGTTTATATATACAGTAGCCGAGCCCACGGAGCCCGCATGATCCGGTTCGACCAGCTCACCTGCCGCCGCGGCGGCTACACGCTCGACCTCCCCGACCTGCAGATCCGGCCGGGCGAGGTCACCGCGCTGCTCGGCGCCAACGGCGCCGGCAAGACCACGCTGCTCGAGCTCGTCGGCGGCTTCCTCGCGCCGACCACCGGCACCGTCCGCGTCGACGGGCGCGACCCGGTGGCCGACCTCGAGGCCGTCCGCCGCACGATCGGCTGGATGACCGACGACATGTCCCTGTTCCCGGGCACGCTCGCCCACAACCTCTCGGCGATGTCCGGCTTCTACCCCACGTTCGACCGCGCCTTCGCGGAGCACGTCGCCGAGCGGCTCGGCGTTCCGCTCAGCGTCTGGCCAGCGCAGCTCTCCAAGGGCCAGGCCGTGCGGGCGCGCCTGGTATGCGCCCTGGCGCACCGCCCGCGGTGGCTGCTCCTCGACGAGCCGGCCACGGGCCTCGACGCGGCCTCGCGCCGCGCCCTGTTGGCGCTGCTCATGGAGCTGATGGTCGACGAGCAGCAGGCGATCGTCGTGTCGTCGCACCAGACGGCGGACGTGGAGCGGATCGCCGACCGGGTGGTCCTGCTCGACCGCGGCCGCGTCGTCGCGGACGGCACGGTCGAGGAGGTGACCGGCGGGCGCGCCACGCTGGAGGAAGTGCTCCTGGGGGTGGTGCGATGACGCCGGTGCGCCTGCTGGCGGCCGTCCTCCGCGCCTGGCCGCTGCTGCTGCTGGTCGTCGCCGTGGCGGCGCTCCTCGACGCGGCCTTCGCGTCGGCGGCGCTCCTGCTGCTCCGCCTGAGCGGCGAGCGCGTGGCGGGGACCCTCGGGCTGCTGATCGGGCCCGCCGTGCTGCCCGCGATGGGCGTCGCCGCACTCGTCGGGCAGCTGCCGACCGGGCTCCCCGCTTCCCCGCGGCAACGTTGGGGCGCCGCTGTGCTCGCCGGCCTGCTGTGTGGCGGGACGATCGGCCTGCCCGCGCTGCTGCTCGGCCCGGTGCCCTACCTGGTCGTGGTGGCGTCGAGCGTCGCCCTCGCGCTCGGCGCGTTCGCCTCCTTCCTGCGCGTCTTCGTCGCGCTGGCCTTCACGTTCTCCGTCCCCGCGCCGCTCGTGCCCGTCACCGCCGTCGCCGGCCTCGGCCTCGTCGGCGGGAGCCTCCCCGTCGGAGGGCGCACCATCGCGGTGCGCCGCACGCCGCTGCGCAGCATCGGCGCCCTGATGGTGCGCACGCTCACCGTGCCGATCGCTTCGGCCAGCGCCGTTGCGCTGCTCGTGGCCGTCGGAGGGCGCCTCGAGGCCGTGGCCTACGCGCTGGTGCCGCCCCTCGGCTGGATGGTGCTCGGGTCTGCACGGCGTCCCGCGATCGAGCTGGCGAGGACGGTGCGACCGGTGCCCAACCAGCTGCCTCCCTGGCTGCCCCTGTCCGACCGGCGGCGGCTGCGGGTGGGGCTGTGCCTGGTCGGCGCGTGGGCGGCCGCGGCGGGACTCGCGCTCGCCGTGGTCGCGCCCGAGCCAGCGGTGGCGGCGCCCGTCGTGGTCGCCGTCCTCGCGGGTGGGATCGCGCTCAGCGGCGCAGCGCGCCTGCCGGTCCGCGGCGTCGCCGTGTTCGTCTTCGCGCTGGCTGCGGTCGGTCCGGGCCTCCAGGATGCACTGGTCGACGTGGTGACCGGTCTGCTCGGGATCATGGGTTCGCAGCCCATCCTGGTCGCGGCCGCAGCGGGGTTGTCGTACGTGCCGTACGCCGGGCTGCTCGTCGGGCTCGCGCTCTTCGGCGGGGCCTTCGCGCGGGGGGAGCGCCGCCCGTGACGCCGCTGACGCTGTCACAGGCCTCCGGCGTGCCCTTCTGGCGCCAGATCCACGATCAGCTCGCCGACCGCATCCGCGCGGGGACGCTGGCGCCGGGGGAGGCGCTGCCGTCCGTGCGGGCGCTGGCGGCCGAGCTCGCCGTGTCCGTCATCACGACGAAGAAGGCGTACGAGGAGCTCGTGCGCTGGCTCGCCGAGGGCGCGGCAGGGGCGGGGGACGTTCGTGTCGGGGGACGGCGCCGCGGCGGGGCGCGCGGCGCTGGTGGCCGATCTCGCGCAGGAGCTGGGGGCGTGGGTGGACCGGGCGCGGGCGGCTGAGCTGACGAGGCAGATCCGCGCGCTCGTGGACCGGGTGGTGGGGACGTGACGGAATTCATGGGCGTGTGCTCGGGCCGGGCGCCGGGCACCAGTATTCATGGGAGTGTGCTCGGGCCGGGCACCGGGCACCCGAACGTGCGGACGGGAGCGATGTCGTCGCGCCGGAGTGACGTTCGCCCGCCCGCCGCCCGGCCCTGCGCGCACAGCGCGTATTCATGGGAGTGTGCTCGGGCCGGGCGCCGGGCACCCGAAGGTGCGGACGGGAGCGATGTCGTCGCGCCGGAGTGACGTTCGCCCGCCTGCGCGCACTCCTCGGGACGGCCGCTCCGGCGCGGACCGACTTGCGCGAGCAAGGCGATGGGGCTTCCTCGATTCCTGCTCCGTTCACGAGGTTGCTCCAGCGTGTCCAGGAATCGGGAAGCCATTTCGGCGCGCACGCGCCCGTCGTGATTGCGTCGGGCACGTCAGCGCCGTGCGAAATCGCAGAAAATAAGCATCTAACTTTTCTTCCAACTCTACGACGCCAGAAGTACGAAGCGCTTCGTTGACAACGTCCGCCGCTCGGGTGACGCTCCATGGACGAGGCCCGACCGGGCCGGGGGTGTCCGATGGAGCTGGCGTTGGCGTGGGCGCTGTTGCATTCGGCCTGGCAGGGCGCCGTGATCGCGGGCCTGGCCGGCGTCGCGCTCCGGCTCCTCCACGGCGCACCCGCCGAGGCCCGCTACCGCGCCCTCGGCGGCCTGCTCGCCGCCCAGGTCGGCTGGTTCGCCGCCACGCTGTGGTGGCTCGCCTCGCCCGCCGCCACCCCGACCGGCCCCGCCGCCCTGGCCGCCCCCGCCGTCGTCGGCGCGACCTGGCCCGCCTGGCTCGTGGTCTCGTGGGGCTGCGGCGTGGCCCTGCTCGGCACGCGCATGGGCCTCGGCCTCTACACCACCCAGCGCTGGCGCGCCCGCTCCATCCCCGCCCCGCCGGCCTGGGCCGCCCGCTTCGACGCCCTGCGCGAGCGCATGGGCATCGACCGCGCCGTCGCGCTGCGGCTCGTGCCCGAGGGCCTCGGCCCGATGGCGGTGGGCCTGGTGCGCCCGGTGGTGCTCGTCCCCGCCGGCCTGCTCGTCCAGCTGCCCGCCGAGCAGCTCGAGGCCATCCTGCTGCACGAGCTGGCCCACGTCCGCCGCCTCGACTGGGCCGTCAACCTCGCCCAGACCGTCGCCGAGACGCTCCTGTTCCACCACCCCGCGACCTGGTGGCTGTCGAGCCGCATCCGCCACGAGCGCGAGCTGTGCTGCGACGCGCTGGCCGCCCGCGCCGTCCGCGACCCGCTGCTCTACGCCCGCGCCCTCACCGAGCTCGATGCGCTGCGGGTCTTGCCGCTCGCCGTCGCCGCCAACGGAGGTCACCTCATGGACCGCATCCTGCGCCTGGTGGGCGCGCCCCAGCCGCCCCACCGCAACCCGTGGGTCGCCCCGGCCGTGGTGCTCGGCCTGCTGCTCGGCGGCGTCAGCGTCGCCGCGCGCGGCACCCCCAGCGAGGAGGCCGACCTCCTGGAGGGCGACGCCCTGGCCGCCGACGACGAGGAGGCCGCCGACGAGCTCGACCGCCCCACCGCCGCCGAAGACATCGGCGCCACCGTGCTCGACGCCCTGGCCGACAAGCTCCACGAGGGCGCCCGCTCGCTCGAGAGCAAGGCCGACGCCCGCTACCGCCGCAAGCACCCCGACGCCGTCGCCCCCGTGGCGCCGC
>JAWKRQ010000036.1:0-99880 GCA_041389545.1 Myxococcota bacterium
GCCGCGAGCGCGCTCGCGTCCGTCTCCTCGACCCGCCCGCCCGGCAGCGCCACGTGCCCCGACCACGGGTCGTTCGGGTGCTCGGACCGCCGGATCAGCAGCAGCTCGTCGCCGCCACGCGGCGGCCGCACGAACACCATCGCGACCGCCGCGAGCCCGCTCGTGGGCTCGATCCGGCGGGGGACGCGGGAGCGGACGGCCCGCAACGTCTCGTCATCGTCCATGGCGGATCGGATAACAGTCCCGCTCGCGGGTTAAGGCGACGACCCACCTCCGGAGCGCGTGTGAGCAACAACCTCCTCGACGACGAGGGCCCGAAGGGCCGCATGGGCTGGGTTCCGGACGTGGTCCGCACCTGGCTGCCCGCGATCCTCGCCGTGCTGCTGATCCGGACCTACATCTTCGAGCCGTTCCGCATCCCGTCGGGCTCGATGGTGCCCACGCTGCTCATCGGCGACCACGTCGTCGTGAACAAGTCGAGCTACGGCCTGTGGCTGCCGGCCTCGATCGTCGAGGTGCCCTTCATGGAGCGGCTGTGGGTGGTGCCGCGCTTCGAGCTCATCGACTGGGGCGACCCGCAGCGCGGCGACATCATCGTCTTCCGCTACCCGAACGACGAGTCGGTGCACTACATCAAGCGCGTGGTGGCGATCCCGGGCGACCACATCCACGTCAAGAACAACCAGATCTTCCTGAACGGCGTGGCCCAGGAGCGCGAGTACCTCGACCGGTACGACTTCGTCGACGACAACTGCCGCTCCACCCCGGCCAAGCGCTACATCGAAGACCTCTCCGGCGTCGAGCACGAGGTGCTCACGAACCTCAACGAGCCGCGTCCGCTCGCGACCTGGAGCCGCAACGGCGAAGACTTCGTCGTGCCCGAGGGGGTCGTCTTCGTGATGGGCGACAACCGCGACAACTCGGAGGACAGCCGGCGCTGGGGCACCGTCCGCTACGACCAGATCAAGGGCAAGGCCCACTTCGTCTGGTTCAGCTACGACTCGTGCGCCGGGGCGCTCCGCGGCAACCGCGTGTTCCGCTCGCTGTACAAGATGTACGACCACATGACGGGCCACCACACGCCCGAGCCCGAGTAGTCAGCTCGCCAGCAGCGCCTGGATCTCGCCGAGCCACTGCGACAGCCGGATCGGCTTCCACAGCACCCGCGCGCCGACCTGCTGCGCGCGCTCCTCCACCCACGGCGCCGCCTGCCCCGTGAACAGGATCGAGGGCACCTGCGGATAGCGCTGGCGCAGCGACTCCAGGAACTCGAGGCCGGTGCGGCCGCCGAGCCGGTGGTCGACGCAGACGAGCGACAGCGGCTCGTCGCCCAGGCCCGCCAGGGTGGCCTCGGCGTCCTCGACCGAGGTCGAGCCGACGGCGCGGTACTGCGGCAGCGACAGATCGATCGCGTCCCGAAGCACCGAGACCAGGTCCTCCTCGTCGTCTACGAGCAGAATGACCGGTTTCACGAACCCTCTCCCGTAGTACGAGATCGATCGGCATCGAAGGTCTACCATGGGGGAGGCACCACCGCCCACCTCTCGGTACCCGATCGAGACCGGGCGCCGTTCGCGCTCAAGGTGCATGCATCTGGAGCGCGGGAGGCGCGAGACCCGCGCGGCGCGGGGAGAATACGTTGTCACGGGAAGGTGCATGAGCTGACGGTACCCTACGTGCCGCTGGCCGAGAGTACGCGGCGGCCTTCGATTCGCCACCGGGGGGGATCTCCCCGCCTGGGTCCACCCCGACGCCGCCGCGCAGACCGTGCTCGACGCCGTCGGCATGCGGGATCGCCTGGAAGACGTGCTCGACACGGTGGTCGCGCTGCAGCGCGCCGAGTGGCTGCACGACGGCGTGTACGCCGGGCCGGGCGCCATGACCGGCGTCTACCGCGACGTGCTGCACGCCGCGCGCAGCTGAAGGTGGCCGTGCCCCCGGCGATCCTCGCCGGCACGGGCCTGAAGATGCAGGGCTGCTTCCGGCACCGACGGCCGGGCGTTCCTGTACCTGTCGACCTTCTTCTTCGACCCGCGAGCGACGGCGAGCGGCGCTTCATGGCCGGGCGCCTGTGCGGCCACATCGCCGCGCGCCAGGTCACGGCCTTCACGCTGTACGCGCTGCTGGTCGACGCCAAGGCTGCGCTCGCTGGCGCGCAAGGGCGTGGGGCCGGTGCTGAGGTCTGCTGGCGCCGCTGTCGGTCGGGAACGGCTCGCGCGCGTCCCGCTGGCACCGCGCCGCCGAGATCACCGCCGACCGCGCGGGCCTGCTGTGCTGCGGCGACGTGGAGGCGGCGGGCACGGCCCTGCTGCGCCAGTCGCTCGGGCGCACCCCCAACGTCGACGTGGGCGACCTACCGAGCAGCTCCAGGGCAGCCGCGGCGCGCCCGGGCGGTGGACGAGCTGCTCGCCAGCCAGCCGTTCACGCACAAGCGCGTCGAGGCGATGCAGCTGTTCGCCCGCTCCGGAGGTGTGGTCCGGGAGCTCACCGGCGAAGGAGGTCCACGACCCGCTGTCCCGCGCCGAGCTCGACCGGCGCACCCCGCGCCCTGCTGGGAGTCTTGATGAGCCCGGAGCGATCGATCCAGGAGAGGCCCTCGAGGAGGCCGGCGACCCCGCGGGCGCCTTCCTGTGGCGGCGGGGTGCCGCGACCTCGACGGCGACCTGCGGATCGGCGTCATCTCCCGCGACGAGGCGCTCACCTCGGCGGACGATGCGCGACCTGCGGGCCACGGCGGTCGGCGACCGCGCCGAGCTCGCATGCGCTCGAGCCGGTGGGCGACGCTGGCGCCCACGCTGGGGGCCGTCGACCGGCTGCTGTCGGTGCACGCGCTCGTCGGGCCACGCCCGACGCGCCACTCGGCGCGGAGGAGCGCCGCGGATGAGGCGCTCGTGGCGGCGCGCCGGAGCACCGCGTGGTGCTGCTCGGCGACGAGGCGCTGCTGGCGCAGATGGCGGACGACCCGGAGGCCAGCTGCGCGACGTGCTCGAGCGCGTCAACGCCCTGTCGGCGACTGGCCGTGAGCGGATCGGCGGCCGGGGTTCCGCCAAGCGCCTGCAGGGCGACCGCGTCGCGCGACGCGCAACCGGCGGCGCGCCGTGGCCAACTGCTGCGCGACGCGCGCGCGGAGCGCGCCGTGACCCAGGCGACGAGGAGCTCGACCGCGTGTCGGCGCTGCTCCAGGCCGAGGACGACAAGCTCGACGCCGAGCGGCGCCGCGGCCAGCGCACCGCCGCGCACCTGCTCGGCGCCATGCGGCGCCAGACCGAGCTCCTGCTGATGGACCGGTCGTTCCCTGCACCCATCGAGGTGTCGCTGCCCGCCGAGGTCGAGTCGGTGAAAGCCTCGAGACGCTCCGGCGCACGCTGCCGCACTGGCTGCACGCCGTGGTCGAGCGGTGGATGGTGGACCGGCTCGCGCTGCGGCGGGGCCGTGCTGGCCGACCTGGAGGGGCTGCAGCTCGCGCGCCCGGCGACCTCGACGCGCGCCGAGCTGCTGGTGCCGGCGCTGCCACGGCGCCGGTGCGAGCGCGGCTGGGGCGAGCATGCGTGACGACGCCGTGGGCGGCGGCGCGCGGCGCTGGTCGCGTTCGGGATGCGCTCCGGGCCTGCTCGCGCGTGACCACGGGCATCGCCTGGTCGGCGCTCGGGCGGCGGGCCTCGCAGGCGTCCACGCGGCGGGGGCTCATCGACGCCGCGACCGACGCCGTCCGCCAGATGGGGCAGGACGCCGATCGGCTGCTGCGCGACCAGATCCGCTCCCTCGAGGACGAGCTCGAGCGGCTGGGCGACGAGCGCGCCGCCGATCTCGCGCGGCTGCGGGCGGAGCAGCGCGAGGGGCTGCAGAAGGAGTGCACGGTGCGCGAGGAGCGTCTGGGGTCGCTGCGCGCGGTGCGCGACGGGCTCGTGCGCCGCATCGAGGCGATGGACGCGGAGGGGCAGTGACGGTCGCTCTCGACGAGTTCGTGCGGCGGCGCGCGCGCGGCGCCGACATCCTGGACGACCTGGCCGAGGTGGTGGCGCGGACGTCGCTGCCGGCGGAGGAGCCGACCGACCCGGGCCCCTACCTGCGCTCCACGGCGCAGCGGGTGCGCGACGGCCGGTTCGTCGTGCTGCTGCTCGGCTGCTTCTCGTCGGGCAAGTCCACGCTCCTCAACGCGCTGCTCGGCCGGCCGGTGCTGCCCGTCAAGGTGAACCCGTGCACCGCCATCCTCACGGAGGTGACGTACGCGGAGGAGCCGCAGGTCGCCGTCCGCTACCGCGACGGCCACGAGGAGACGTTCGACGTCGACGCCTTCGTCGATGCGTTCCAGCTGCGCACGACGAGCGAGGCCGAGGCGGGGGCGGAAGCGTCCGACCGGTTCGGCGACGTCGACCGGGCCACCGTCGGCTACCCGCTGCCCCTGCTGCGCAACGGCGTGGTGCTGCTCGACAGCCCGGGCCTCGACGACGACCCCGTCCGCACGGCCCGCACGCTCGCCAGCCTGCCCGACGCCGACGCCGTCATCGTGGTGCTCTCGGCGAACCGCTTCCTGACCGACCTCGAGCGGCGCACGCTCCGGCGCGACCTGCTGCCGCTCGGGCTGCGCAACCTGTTCTTCCCCGTCACCATGGTCGACCTGCTGGCCAGCCTGGCGGACGACCCCGTGGCCGCGCGCAACGACATGGTGGCGCGGGCGCGCGAGTTCCTGGGGCCGCTGTCGAACGTCGGCGGGGTCGACCGGTTCGACGAGCGCTTCTTCCCGCTCGACGCGCGGTCGGGGCTGCGGGCGCGGTGGGACCGCCAGGCGGGCGCGCGGCGCGATCCGGCGGACGATGGCCAGCTGCAGGCGAGCGGGCTGCAGGCGTTCGAGGACGCGCTCGAGCGCTTCCTCGTCGACGAGCGGGGCCGGGCCCAGCTGTCGCACCTGCACCTCACGGCGAAGCGGTTCCGCGACGAGGTGCGGCGGTTCGCCGAGGTCGACCGGGCGACGGCCGCGCAGAGCGTCGAGGAGCTGCGGCAGCGGCAGGAGGAGCTCGAGCCGAGCTTCCGGGAGCTGCAGGCCATCGCGAAGCGGGTCGCGCGGACGGTGGACTCGTTCGTGGCGCGGCAGCAGGTGCTCGTGTGGCAGGACCTGCGCGACTTCATGGCGAAGACGGAGTCGGCGCTGCCCGAGGCGGTGGGGAACTTCGACCTCGGGAACCTCGCGGGGCTCGACCTGCTGCGGCCGAGCGGGCGCGAGCGGGTCGAGGCCATGCTCAAGCGGCAGCTCGAGGCGTGGATCGAGGAGCGGGTCGTCGAGTGGCAGCGGTCGCTGCGGCCGCGCATCGAGCGGTCGCTGCAGGACCTGCGGCGCGAGCTCGCGGCCGACGCCGCCGACTTCGACGCGCTGGCGTCGCAGATCGTGACCGACTTCGCGGGCTCGGCGCTGTCGCTCGGCGAGGGGTCCACGGAGGACCGCGAGGTCGACCCCGTGGAGCGCTGGTTCAGCGTGGCGATGGGGGCGGTGCTGCTGTCGCCGGGGGCGATGGCGGCGGGCTGGGCCGAGGGCTACGAGGGCGCGCTCAAGGGCGCGGCGAGCCGGCTCGGGGTGCGC
Organism: Myxococcota bacterium; assembly: GCA_041389545.1. Lineage (GTDB taxonomy): Bacteria > Myxococcota_A > UBA796 > UBA796 > JACKER01. The sequence continues at coordinate 5,576 of JAWKRQ010000036.1, forward strand.
CTGGCCGTGCTCACCATCGGGGCGCTGCTCGGTCCCATCGGGTGGGCCGGCATCGCGCTGTACGTGGTGTCCGACGCCGTGCTGCTGGCGCTGACCGGCGGCTCGCAGCTGAAGCGGCTGCGGGAGCACGTGGCGGAGCGCCTCAAGGGGCAGCTCGTGGCGCACGTCGACGCGGCGAAGGACGACGTGGCGGCGCGGGTGGCGCAGGGGCTCGAGCCCGTGCGGGTGGGGCTCGTGGGGGCGGCCGAGGCCGAGGCGCACGAGCTGTCGTCGCTGCTGCAGCGGACGGTGGCGGCGCGGGAGCAGGCGGTGAAGGACGCCTCGGCGCGGGCGCGGATCTGGGAGGAGGCCGTGTCGCGGTTCGACGGCGCGGTAGCCGAGCTCGGGGAGCTGGCCACGCCCTCCGTCTGACCCGGCTCAGCGCAGGAGCGCGGCCTTGCGCCGCCGGGCGTCGCCCTCGGGCCCCGGGGCGGCGATCGCGTCGAGCAGGTCGGCCAGCTCTTCGCGCGCGGCCACGGCCCGGGCGTCGTCGCCGGCGAGCAGCGACGCCAGGGCCTCGGGCGGCAGCGCGTCGATGGTGCGCAGGTCGAGGCCGACCGCCTGGCGCAGCACGGCGTCGAGCTCCTCGGGCTCGGTCTCGCGCTGCTGCAGCACGGACTGGACCAGGCGGTGGAGCGGGCCCAGCAGGAAGTCGTCTTCGCGGATCATGGTCGCCTCGCGGTCCGGGCGAACGTGCGCACGGCGGAGGCGATCGGGAAGGGGTGCCTGGGATCAGCGCTCGGGCCGACGCCCCGCCGTCGCGTAGGCCGGCACCGCCACCCGCTCGTAGGCCCGCGACGCGCCGTCGCGCCACTGGCACAGCAGCGCCCGCACCCCGCGCTCCGTCCGCTCGATCCGCAGGTGCGTGAAGCTCCGCTCGGGGTCCGACGCCACCCACGTCCCCGTGTTGAAGTACGCGCCGCTCCCCTCCCCCTCCTCGGCCTCGGCCCACGCCTCGTGGCTGTGCCCCATCACCACGATCGGCACCTGCGCCAGCGACCGGATCCGCCGCGCGATCCGCCGCATCGTCTCGCTCGGGTCGACGGGCTCCCGCGCCACCAGCGCATGCCGCGCCGACAGCCCCACGGGCACCGCGAACAGCCCCACGACCACCATCCCCAGAACCACGGCAGCACGGCCACGAGCGGCGCCGCCAGCGCCAGCAGCACCAGCAGCGCGAGCCGGTCCACCATCAGCGCGCGCACGATCCGCACCAGCTCCACGCTCACGGGCGGCTTCGCCAGCGCCGCCAGCGCCACGAGCCGCTCCTCCTCGAGGCGCAGCCGCCGCGCCACCGCCCGCAGCCGCGCCCGCGCCCGCTCGCGCCGCGCCGCGACCCGCTCCGGCCCGCGCGCCCGCCAGTGCTCCACCATCCGCCGCACGACCCCGAGGTACGCCGCCAGGATCGCCACGACCCGCGACCGCCCCTGCGCCACCCAGAAGCGCAGGAACCCGAAGAAGGTGTGCCCCCACATCCCGTGGATCTGCGCGCCCATCAGCGGCCCGAGGTAGCGCAGCAGCAGCGCCCCCACGTTCGGGTCGGCCTCGAGCGTGTCGGTGGCGGGCTCGAGCACGTCCTCGAAGCTGCAGTACGGGTCGTACTGGTGGCCGTGCTCGATCCAGGCGAGCCCCTCCTCCAGGTAGAACCAGCCGTGGAACGTGATCGCCTGCGCGAGGTGCGCGGGGTCGCCGCCGGCCTCGGCCGCCCGGGCCACGATGGCGTCGGCCAGGACCTGCTGGACCTCGGGCCAGTGCAGCTCCACGTCGTGGTTGCCGACGACGATGGCGAGGCCGTGGCCCGCCGCCAGGAAGCGCCCCAGCGCCGCGAACACCGCCGGCCGCTCGGCCAGCAGCTTCTGCAGCTTCAGCGTGGCGACGTGGGCGCGGGCGCCGAGGCCGTAGTGGTGGTCGTCGGGGTGGATGCCGTCGATGGGGTCCACGTCGGCCGGCATGAGCGTCATGCCGACGAGGTCGACCATGTCGCCGTTGATGACGAGCTGCCACGCCCGCCCGTCGCCCCGGTGGTGCTCGAGGAAGGCGCACAGCTCCTCCTCGAGCCGGTGCGCCTGGGGATCGTCGGCGGCGAGCGCCTCCCCCAGGTGGAGGTCGCTGATGACCAGCAGGTCGCGCCCGTCGTGCACCGTCTCCATGACGTCCTCTACCCTCACCATGCCTCGCGGCGCGCACGATTGCGCGTCGACCGCGTCACGTCCCTTCGACGAACCGCGCCGCCCTTCCATTCCCCTCCGGTTACACCCGCTGACCCCGGCCCCGCCCATGATACGCTCCCCATGGGGTCCGGTGGGTTGGGAGCTCGTGCTGGCGCTGGTGCTCGTCGGCGTCGCCGCGGCGGCGGCCGGCGTCTACGTGTGGCGGCGCCCGCCCGCCTTGCCGGAAGCGCCGTCCGAAGCCCGACCCGAGGCGATCGTCCCGGAGATCGTCGACGACGAGGACGACGCCCCGCAGCTGCCCGTCCCCGTCCGCCGGCCGCCTCGCGAGGGCGCGGGCTGGGTCGCCGCCCTGTCGACCGCCGCGCCGATCGCCGCGCTCGGCCTGTTCGCCCACCACCGCCGCTACGAGGGCTACCACCGCCACAAGGGCGCTGACCGGCCCGGCGTCCGCTTCGGCGCGTGGCTCCGCAACGAGCTGCCGAGCTTCGGCGTCCTCGGCTGGTGGCACGTCCGGGGGCTGCTCCCCGCCGCCTCCGCCGCCGAGCCCGTCCGGCGGCCGGTCCTCTGCATCCACGGCTACTCGCAGAACGGCACCAACTTCTTCGGCCTGCGCCGCGTGCTCTCGCGCGCCGGCCACCCCACGTCCGCCGTGTCGCTCGGCCACCTGCTGGCGCCGATGTCGTGGTACGCCGGGCGCCTCGAGCGCCAGCTGGAGCGCTTCACCCGCGCCCACCCCGACGGGTTCGACGTCGTCGCGCACTCCATGGGCGGCGTGGTGCTGCGGATGGTGCTCCACCGGCGTCCGGCGCTGCGCGAGGCCGTCTGCACCGTCGTCACGCTCGGCAGCCCCCACCGGGGCACCGCCGCCGCCCGCGGGATCCCGCTGCTCCCCGAGGTGCGCGCGCTCCGCCGCAGCTCGCCCATCCTCCGCGATCTCCCGCAGCTGCCCGAGCTGCTGCCCCACGCGCGGATCGTGACCGTCGCGGGCGACCACGACACGGTGGTGTACCCGGTCGACACCGCGCTGGTCGACGAGACGGAGCAGGTGGTGCTCAAGGGCATCGGCCACGCCGGCCTGCTCACGCACCCGCGCTCGCTCGCGACCGTCCGCCGCGCCCTCGCGGGGCCGCCCGGGGTACACTGACCGGCCGAGGTGTGCTGCGCGCGCGTGGATGCGGGTCGGAACCGTGGCGCTCGCCGGGATGGCGCTGGGCGGCTGCCCCGTCATCCTCGGAGGCCCCGATCTGTCCCACGTCGACGCCGGGGGCGACACCGCCGTCGACGACACCACCTCCACGACCGAGACGTCCTCGACCAGCACCACGCCCACCGACACGGGCCCCGATCCGCTGGCGCCGCTGCTCGTGGGCGCAGACCTCGCCCCGTTCGTCGACCGGCTGGGCCTGTCGTTCGTGGTCGCCGACCAGGACGGCGACCTCATCGGCGGCCACGTCACCGCCACCGACGGCACCGTCGTCCACGAGCTGGCGATCCCCGCCGACCTCGTGAAGTTCGACCCGCTGGGCACCTCCACCGCCCGCATCGACGCCGCCGACCTCTACGGCTGCGACCTCCCCTACAACGGCCACTGGGACGTGCAGGTCACCGACCTCGCCGGGCGCCAGAGCGCGCCCTTCCCGGCGAGCGTCACCGTCGGCGCGCGCGGGATGCTGCCCGAGCAGAGCCAGCCCTACGATCTCGGCGAGCTCGCCCCGCCCGTGCTGTTCTGCGTCGCCTACGACGGCTACGGCGACACCGAGGTCGTGTTCTTCGAGGTCCCCACCGCGGGCACCTACACGATCCAGGCCGGCTGGCCCGACGTCCCGCTCGACGTCGACCTGCTGCTCTACGACGACGGCGCCTACAACTTCGCCTCCGCCATCACCATCGGCTTCGACTACGAGTCCCTCACCACCGAGCTCGCCCCCGGCGTGCGCTACCGGCTCGACATGCCCTGGTACAACGCGTCCGGCGGCCAGCCGCCCTACACCGCGCGCATCCTGATCCGCGCCGACTGAGCCGTGGCCCTCGACACCCCCGCGGCGCTCGACGCCTTCTTCCGCGAGACGTTCCCCCAGGCCGCCGACGTGGGCTTCGTCGTGCAGGCCGTGGAGCCCGACGGCGTGGTCGTCGTGCTCGATGCGCAGCACAAGCACCTGCGCCCGGGCAACGTCATCAGCGGCCCCACCGTCATGACGCTGACCGACACGGCCATGTACGCCGCCGTGCTCGCCCGGCTCGGCCCCGAGGCCGCCAGCAGCGTGACCACCAGCATCGAGGTGCACTTCCTGCACCGCTGCCCGCCCGGCCGCCTCACGGCCCGCTGCCGGCTGCTGCGGGTGGGGCGGCGGCTCGCCGTCGGCACCGTCGACTTCTTCCGCGAAGACGGCACGCAGACCGCGCACGCCACGATCACCTACGCCCTGCCCGCGACGTGAGCGCGCGGGTCGAGCTGCCCATCGACGCCGTGCTGGGCGAGGTGGTGCGCGCCGCCTGCGACGGAGGCGTGGTGCTGGTGGCGCCGCCGGGCGCGGGCAAGACCACGCGCGTGCCGCCGGCGCTGCTCGAGGCGGTCCGGGGCGAGGTCTGGGTCGTCCAGCCGCGGCGGGTCGCGGCGCGGGCGGCGGCGCGGCGCATGGCGGCCGAGCGCGGCGAGCCCGTCGGGCGGACGGTGGGCCACCAGGTGCGCTTCGACCGGGTCGGCGGCGCGGACACCCGCATCTGGGTCGTGACGGAGGGGATCCTGCTCCGGCGGCTCCAGGCCGACCCGCTGCTCGACGGGATCGCCGCCGTCCTGCTCGACGAGGTGCACGAGCGCAGCCTCGACGGCGACCTGCTCCTGGCGCTGCTCCGCGAGGTGCGCGAGGTGCGGCCGGAGCTCGTGGTGGGCGCCATGTCGGCGACGGTGGCGCCGGGCCCGTTCGCGGCGTTCCTGGGGGACGTGCCGGTGGTGACGGCGTCGGGGCGGACGTTCCCGGTGGAGACGTCGTACCTGCGCCTGCCCGATGCGCGCCCGGTGGACGCGCTCGTCGCGGACGGGGTCCGGCAGGCGCTCGCCGAGGGCGACGGCGACGTGCTCGCGTTCCTCCCCGGGGTGCGCGACATCCTGCGCGCGCAGGACCGGCTCGCCGGGCTCGGCGTCGACGTGGTGCCGCTGTACGGCGAGCTGCCCCCCGACGCGCAGGACCGCGCGCTGCTGCCGGGCGGGCGGCGGCGGGTGGTGCTGGCCACCAACGTCGCCGAGACCAGCGTGACCGTGCCGGGGATCCGCGCGGTGGTGGACGGCGGGCTCGTGCGGCGCCCGCGGCAGGACCCGGCGACCGGCCTCGACCGGCTCGACACCGTGGCCATCAGCCGCGCCAGCGCCGAGCAGCGGGCCGGGCGCGCGGGGCGGACGGGCCCCGGGCGGGCGCTGCGCCTGTGGACGGAGCGGGAGCACCTGGCGCGCGAGCCGTTCGACCCCCCGGAGGTGCTCCGCGTCGACCTGGCCGGGCCGGTGCTGCAGATCCTGGCGTGGGGCAGCGACCCGCAGCGCTTCGGGTGGTTCGAGGCGCCGCCGCCCGAGGCCGTCGACGCCGCCCTGGGCGTGCTGGCCGCGCTCGGCGCGGTCGACGCGCGCGGGCTCACGGCCACCGGGCGGGCGCTGGCCGGGCTGCCGCTCCACCCGCGGCTCGGGCGGCTGCTGCTGGCCGGGGCCGAGGCCGGCGTGCGCGACGACGCCGCGCTCGCCGCGGCCCTGCTCGGCGAGCGCGACCGGGCCGAGCCGGCGCGCGGGGCCAGCCGCTCCGACGTGGCCGACCGGATCGACGCCGTGCGGGCCGGGCGGTGGCCGGAGGGGCCGCGCCAGGCCGTCCTGCGGGTGGCGGGGCAGCTGCAGCGGCTGGTGCCGGGCGGCGGGCGCGGAGACGCCGACGCGCTCGGCAAGGCCGTGCTGGCGGCCTGGCCCGACCGGGTGGTGCGGCGGCGCGCGCCCGACAGCGACCGCGGGCGGATGGTGGGCGGGCGCGGCGTGCGGCTCGACCGGAGCTCGGCCGTCACCGTCGACGAGCTGTTCGTCGCCGTCTCCGTCGCGGACGAGCCCGGCGAGCCCGACGCGCGCGTGCGCATCGCGTCGGCGGTGGAGCGGGGCTGGCTGGCCGAGGACGTCGTCCACGAGGTCGCCTACGACGCCGACGCCGACGCCGTGCGCGGCCGCCGCGTCCACCGCTACCGCGACCTGGTGCTCGCGAGCCACCCCGCCCCCGCCGACGACGCCGACGTGGCGCGGTGCCTCGCCGCCGTCGTCGCCGCGGACCCCGACCGGGCGCTGCCGACGGAGGGGCCGCTGCCCGGGCTGCGCGCGCGGCTGCGCTTCCTCGCCGCCCGCGACGGCGACCGCTGGGCCCTCGACTGGCGGGCGCTGGCCGAGGGGCTGTGCGGCGCGCAGCGCTCGCTGGCGGCGCTGCGGCGGGCCGACTGGGTCGGCGCCGTGCGCGACGCGCTCGGGTGGGCCGCCTGGCAGGAGCTGCAGCGGCGGGCGCCGGAGCGGGTGACGGTGCCGTCGGGGCGGGCCGTGGCGCTGGACTGGGGCGAGGATCCGCCGGTGCTCGCCGTGCGGATGCAGGAGCTGTTCGGAGCGCGCGACACGCCCACCGTCGACGACGGGCGGGTGCGGGTGAAGCTGCACCTGCTGGCGCCCAACGGCCGTCCGCAGCAGATCACCGACGATCTGGGCGGGTTCTGGACGCGCACCTGGCCCGAGGTGCGCAAGGAGCTGCGGGCGCGGTACCCGAAGCACGCCTGGCCCGAGGACCCGCTCCGCGCGTCGCCGCAGGCCCGGCCCGGGCGGCGGCCGGGGTAGGCTGCGGGCTGGGAGGGAGCGATGTGGTGGATGGTGGCGACCGCGGTCGCGGCGACGAGCCCGGATCAGGCCGCGGCGGCGCTCGAGGCGAAGGACTACGACACCGCGGCGAAGGCGTACCGCAAGCTGGCGAAGGAGCGGCCCGAGGACGGCGAGATGTGGTTCCAGCTCGGCGCCGCCGAGCACGGCCTGTCGCGCTGGAAGCAGGCCGCGGCGGCGTGGGGGCGGGCGCGGGAGATCGGCTACCGGCCCGCCGTCGCCGCGTACGACCAGGCCTGCGCGCTGGCGCGGCTGGGCCGCACCGACGAGGCGCTCGACGCCCTGGAGGCCGCGCTCCAGAAGGGGCCGTTCGACGAGCGCGTCCGGCAGGACGCCGACCTCGCCAGCCTCGCCGGGAACGCGCGCTTCGAGGCGCTCCTGCACGACGCCGAGCTGCGCAGCCACCCCTGCCGCGCGGAGCGCTACGCCGCGCTCGACTTCTGGGTCGGCGACTGGCAGGTGGCCGAGCCGAGCGGGCGGGTGGTCGGGCACAACGTGGTGACGCGGGAGCAGGACGGCTGCGTCGTGGTCGAGCACTGGACCGACGCGCTCGGGAACACGGGGCAGTCGTACACGCTGTGGGACCCGGGGCGCGGGAAGTGGCGCCAGCTGTGGGTCGAGCAGCACGGGCACGTCGTAGAGTACGAGGGGGACTTCGTGGACGGCGCGCTCGTGATGACGGGGCGCACGGCGTCGCCGGACGGGACGGAGGTGGCGGGCCGCGGGACGTGGTCGCCGCTGCCGGGGGGCGGGGTGCGGCAGCTGCTGGAGCGGCAGGACGAGGCCGGGGCGTGGCAGGTGGGCTTCGACGGGCGCTACACCCCGTCGGAGGCGCCAGCGCAATAGTCGGCGAGCGCCTCCGCCGGCGGGAGCGGGGCCGCTACGGCTCCTTCGGCGCGATCGCACAGTCGGACAGCGCGATCACCTCGGACTTCGGGTCCGCGGTCGCCCCCTCCACCACGACGGCCTCCAGCCGATCGATCCCGTCGGGCGCGGCGGCGTCGAGGCAGCGGAGCTTCAAGGTGGCCCCCTCGGAGTCGGCCGAGATGACGACGCCGTCGTCGTCGGTCTCGACGTAGAAGCCGTCCACGCGGACCTCGGTGCCGGGCGGGGTGCCGCGGATCTGGATCATCGACACGTCGGCCCGGCCTGCGCCCTCCGGGACCTGGCTCATGGGGGCGGGCGCCGGGGCGGGTTCGTCGGGGAGGGCCTCGATGAGCTCGTCGGAGGTGGCGGGCTCGGGATCGGGCACCATCTCGGTCAGGCAGGCGGCGGCGGACAAGAGCAGGGGTAGCATCGGGGTCTCCTGCCCCGGTGCGTATGTCGCGCGCCCCAACCTTACCCTGCCCTTGCCCTTCCCTTGCCCTTGCCCCCGACTCGTCCCCGACCTGCGCCGGACGGCGCGCCAGGCCCTCCTCCCAGGTGGATGCGGCCCGGAGCTCACAGGGGGCAAGGGCAAGGGCAGGGCAAGGGCAGAAGGGGGTGGGCGATCGTCGTCACTCGATGGTGATTCGGGCCCCACCCGAAACCCCACACATCCCGGTCGTACACCATCTCGCCGACGCCGCCGGCTACACGAAGCGTCCCCGCCGTCGTCGCCCGCGTCCGGAAGTACAGGTCGTACGTCCCCTTCGGCAGCCGCTCGAGGCGTACAGCGCCCGGTCGTCCCCGTACGAGGTCCACGACGGCGACACCGTCGACGTGCCCGTCGGCCGCGCCTCGGGCCCGGACGTCGCCAGCGCCGGGTTCAGCGGCTCCATCCCCGCCGCCAGCGGCACGGTCACGATCACGTCGTAGCGCTCCTCGGGGTTCACCACCGCACGTGCTCCTCGACCACCTGCCCCACCGCCAGCGACAGCGTCCCGCCGCCGCCGATCGCCTCGCGCGTCGGCACGCCCTCGCCCACCGGCTGCAGGATCGCCTCCCGCTCGACCACGAACCCCGACTGCACGGGCGCCTGCTCGCTCCCCGGCGCCGACGGGATCCACCGCGACACCACCAGCGCGACGGCGGGCGCGGACCCGTTGTTCTTCAGCGTGATCGCGCCGGCCCCCGGAGGTGCGCCGGGCAGGCGGCTCGGACCTCGGCACCGACAGCGCCTCCCCGTCCACGGTCACCGCGGCGCCGCCGGCAGCCAAGGTGCGGCATGGCGTCGGCCAGCGCGAGGAGCGCGGCGGCGTCGGCGCCGCTGTCGCCCCAGCCGTCCTCGGCGCCGAGCCGCACGAGCGCGTCGAGCGCGGGGTCGACCTTGTCGTCGTCGGGGCGCTCGGCGAGCAGCGCCTGCACCACGGTGGCGAGCTCCGCGCCTCGGAGGGCCGGATGAACGGCGATCGCTCGTTGCGCTGCCCCTTGAGCCAGCGTAGCGCGGGGCGCCGCGGAAAGCTCCAGCAGGACCTCGTCGGACAGCCGCTCGCCGAGCTGCCGCGCCAATCGGGCTGTCGCCCTTGCCGCCGCGGTGCGCGGCCAGCGGCGTGGTCGCCTGCGCCTCGGGGTCCAGGTACTTCACGTTGCGCGCCAGCTCGCTGAAGTAGGACGCGTCGAAGCGCCCCGCCGCCGCCAGCCGCGCAGCGACGTGGTGCGCTCCCACCAGGACTCCCCGTCGAGGAAGTAGCGGTAGTCGCTGCGCAGCGACGCCACCAGCGCCGCCTCGAGCGCGGCCTCCACCCGCGGATCGGCGGGGTAGCGGCAGCCGCGGCGTCGGCGAGCGCAGCGCGTCGGCCGTGAGCCAGACCCGCCCGCGGTGCCGGGTACGGCGCGACGAGCCCGTGCGCGTCGAGCACCCCGGGCAGCCAGGCCTGGGCGTCGGCGACGATGCCGCGGATCTGCGCGTCGTCCTCGAGCCCGAGCGGCCCCCGCAGCGCCGAGCCCCACCGCCACGGGCCCGCGACGGGATCTCGTCGGTCCCGCGCGGCGCCCGGCTCCGCATCACGTCGAGCGCCGCCGCCATGCGGACGGTGCCCTCGATGCGCCCCACGACGACGGTGCGGCGCACGCTGCCCGGGCGCGCCGCCTCGGGCAGCGCGTCCACGGCCACCTCGGCGCCGGGCGGCAGCGCCACGATCTCGCGGACGTAGCGCGGCAGCCGGTCGTCGCGCACCGGCAGGGTGGTGTCGATGGCGTCGCCGGCGCCGTCGGCGGTGCGTCGGACCCCGACCTTCACCGACACCGACGCCGACATGGTGCCGTCCTCGCTGGCCGGCGGCGTCTCCACGATGACGGGCCACCCGACCCGCACCGCCTCCACGGCGTCGAGCGTGACGCTGCGCGCGGCGGGCGCGCCGAGCTCCATCCCGGTCACCGCGATCTCCGCGGCCCCGGCGCCGCCCGACCCCTCGACGACCCGCACCAGCGCCGCCGCGTCGAGCTGGTCGCCCGGCCGCACGAACCGCGGCAGCGCGGGCTGCACCACCACGGGCAGCCGCACGGCGATCTGCCCCTTCCCCGCCCCGAACCGCTCGGTGCCCGACACGGCCTTGGCGCGGATCTTGAACACGGTCAGGTTGTCGGGCAGCTTCACCTGCACGGTCAGCTTGCCGCTGGCGCCCACGGTGAGCGCGGGCTCGTAGTAGGGCACCGCCTTGAGGTCCTTGCGGACGGTGACGTTGTCGAGCACCCCGGTGGACTCCACCGACGCCTCCTCCTCGTCGCCGCCGTCGCCGCCGGGCATGGGCGCGGTGGGCACGCTGCCCAGCACCTGGTTGCGCGTGTCGCGCACCGACAGCCGGCTGCCGCGGTCGTCGACGAAGTCGGGCAGCGGGTCGAGCCGCTGCTCGGGCGCCAGCGCCAGCACCGCCTGGTCCACGAGCCACAGCGCGACCTCGCCCGACAGCGGCTTGCCGTCGGGGTCGGCCAGCGCGACGGTCACGGGCACGGTGGCGCCGGGCAGCGCGCGCTCGGGCGCGGTCACCGTCACCTGGACGCGGTTCTCGACGGGCTCGATCGCGAGCCACTGCGTCGCGGCCACGGTCTGCGGCTTGCCGAGGTCGACGTTGCCGCGCACCCCGTCGCCCGTCCGCCCCCGCCGCAGCACGACGTGCACGGGGATCCGGGGCACCCACCCCGTCTCGATCGGCACCTGCACGGTGCCCTGGCCGCCCCGCACCACGACCTCGCGGTACAGGTTGCGCTCGGGCGCCTCGACCACGACCAGCGCCCGGCCCTCCTGGAACGGGCTGCGCAGCACCAGCGTCGCGGTCTGGCCGGGCCGGTAGCGGTCGCGGTCGGGCGTGACGGCGAAGGTGCCGGCCTGCGCCTTCTCCCACCCGACGGCGCCGTCCCCGCCGGCGTACAGGTCGAGCCGCACCACCTGCACCCGCCCGAGCTGGTCGCGCGCCTCGACCTCGACCCAGTACACGCCGGGCGCGCCCACGGGCATCGCCACCCGGCTCGGCCTCGACGACGAGCGCACGGCCTGCTCGTCCCGCGGGACGTCGACCACGTCGGTGAGGTACTGCGCCTCGCCGGCCGTGAAGTCGGTCGCCTGCAGCACGGAGTGCCACTGCCGCTGGATGGTGCGCACCGTCAGCTGCAGATCGGGCACCGGCTGGCCGTCGGGGCCGAGCGCCACGACCTCCACGGGGATCGAGGTCGCCTTCGGCAGGTACCGGGGCGCCTTCAGGCCCAGGACGAAGGCCGGGACGGCGTCGATGCGCAGCGTGTCGGTGACGGTCTGCTCGTCGGCGCCGGTGACGGTGGCCTCGACGGCGTAGGTGCGCGGCCGCGCGTCGGCCTCGACCCCGGGATCGAGCGACAGCTGCGCGCCGCCGTCGGCGCCGGTGGCGCCCTCGGACGACAGCGCGGGCGTGGCCCGGAAGCCGCCGCCGCGCGCGTAGCGGTCGTCGCTCGACCAGACGAAGCCGTCGTAGCGCTCGGCGCCCGCGGGGGTCCACGACAGCGGGAACTGCGTGACCCGCCAGCGGACGGGGCGCGCGGCGACGGGGCCGCCGGCGTAGTAGGCGGCGGACAGGCCCACGTCGAAGGGGCGGTCGTTGGGGACGGTGGCGTCGCCGTCGGGGCCGTCGAGCAGGACCTCGAACGTGGGCAGGCGGTACGCCTCGACCTGGAACGTCGTCTGGCCCGCGCTGCGGCCGTCCGCGAGCTCGAGGTGCGCGCGGTAGCCGCCGGTGGGCGGCTCGTCCTCGCGCCAGACCGCGTGGTAGCTGCCGGCGCCGGACAGCTCGACCGGCAGCCGCCACGACGCGCCGCCCGGGCCTGTCACCACCACCGTCCCCGTGCCCGTGACGGCGGAGAGGTGGCCGAGGTGACGCGTGCGGACGTAGCCCTTGAGGTGGACCTCGTCGCCGGGCCGCACCATGGGCCGGTCGGGGAACAGGTGGCCGTGCAGGCGCGGCGCCTCGCTGCGCCCGTCGAGGCTGCGGAACGCCCACTGCAGCCAGGTCTCGCCGGTCTGCAGCCAGGCGCCGTCGGCGAAGCGGTCGGGGGGCTGGGACGGGTCGATGACCAGCACGTCGTCGCCCTTGTCGACGACGATGCGCTGGACGGCGCCGCCGCCCGTGCCGGGCGCGGCCCAGGTCAGGCGCCCGTCGCCGTCGGTGCGGCCCTGGTACAGGTCGCGCCAGTCGCCGCTGGACGCGCCCTGCAGGCGGATGCGCGCCCCGGACACCTCGGCGCCCGTCTTCAGCGACGTCACCTCGAACGTCACGGCCTCGGGGCCCTCGATGGTGGTCAGCGCGAGGTCGGTGACCTGCAGGCGGACCCAGGACCGCTGCTGGCCGCCGTCGAGGCGGCGCAGCCCGACGAGGTAGTGCCCGGGCGCGTCGGTGCCGGAGATGCGGGCGAGCTGCGCGCTCACGTCGACGCCGAAGTGGGCGCCCGTCGCGGCGGCGCCCGTGTCGAGCGGCAGGTCGACGATGCCGGAGTACGCGGGCGAGCCGAGCAGCTGCAGGCGCTGCTGGAGGTCGCCGGCGCCGATGTTGGAGGCGCTCTGCCAGGCGGGCGGCTCCTCGCCGGGGCCGGGCGGGCGGACGGACTCGTCCACCAGCACCGGCTGCGCCGGGAACGGCCACAGCGAGCGGTTGAGCGGGTCGACGGCGTAGATGCGGAGGTCGGCGGTGCCGATGCCGCGGCCGTCGGCGGGCACCCGCTTGGGCCCGAAGCGCTCGGCCACGCCCTGCCCGCCGGACCAGCGCAGGAACGGCTCGCGGCGGCCGAAGTACAGCCACACCGCGCTCTCGTGCTCGATCTCCAGGGTGCGCCCGCCGCTGTCGACGAAGGCGCTCGGCGCGAGCGACACCCGGTAGGGCACCTCGGCGAGGAAGGACCCGCGCACGACGAGGTCGGTGCCGCTCGGCTGGAACACGAGGTCGTCCACGGCGGGCTCGAAGCGCACCAGGTTGCGCCCGTCCACGGGCGACACGGCGCCGAGGGCGGAGGTGAACGAGACGCGGACGGCGCGCTGGCCGGTGCACTTGAGCGGGCGCTCCGCCGGGTGGACGGTGCCCTCGGGCGAGACGGAGACGGTGAGCCCGTCGCAGCCGAGCGCCACCGGGCGGAACGGCTCGGCGGTGGCGAAGCGCAGCTCGGCGACGGCCTCCTGCGCGGCCTGGTCCTGCGACAGCGTCAGGCGCACGGTCACGCGCTGGCCGAGGCCGATGGGCTCGCGCAGGACGAGCGTGTAGCGGGCGGGGTCGTGCAGGTCGGCGCGATCGAGCGTCTTGACCTCGAAGGCGTCGGCGCCGAGCCGGGTGGCGGGGCCCGCGCCGATGCCGGGCAGTGCGCGCAGCTCGAGGCGCACCATCTTGGCGAGCACGGCGGGGTCGACGGGCTGGGCGAACGTCAGCGTGACGGTGGAGACGGGGCCGAGGCCCTCGGCGCCGTCGGCGGGGACGGAGGCGACGGGGGCGCCGACAGCGTCGACAGCCAGGTCGTCTTGCCGCCGGCGCGGACGGTGACGCCGTCGAGCGGCGGCCAGGGCTCGGCCGGGCGGAACTGCAGCGTGCGCCGGTCGAGCCAGGTCCAGGCGCCCGGCTGCGGCGGATCGAGGCGGACCTTGGGGACGGGTCGTCTCCGGGCCCGGCCTCGGGGACCTGGTCGGTGGGGAAGAAGACGGTGACGGGGTCCCAGCTGCGCAGGAACCGGTCGGGCACCACGACGACGCCGCTCTCGCCGCGGGGGCGCTGCAGGAGGGCGTCGAGGACCACGTCGCTGCCGCCGGCCAGGGCGGTGATGCCGGCCAGGAGCAGGCCGAGGGCGGCGAGGGCCGCGAGGAGGCGGCGGGTCACGGGGCACCTCCGTCGGTGGCGAGCTGCTGGTAGCTGCGGACCACGTCCGCGGGGGTCGATCGGGTGGCGCGGCGACGCCGACCAGCGCCGGGCGCACGCTCACGGGGCGGGTGCCGGGGCCCTGCACCAGGCCCACGAGGTAGCGACCGGGCGGCAGGGTGCGCATCAGCACGAGGCCGCGGGCCAGCGGCGCCCCGGAGGCGTCGAGGAGGACGGCCTCGACCCGCTCGGCGGCGGCGCGGGCGCCGATCCCGACGGGGGCCTGGCGCTTCGAGCGCGAAGGAGAACCAGGCGGCGTCGTCGGGGCCGAGCAGGACCTCGGGGCCGAGGCCCTCGCGCAGGGCGCCGGCTCGGTGACCGTGAGCAGCGCGGGGCCCGCGAGCGGCCCGGCGCCGGCGAAGGCGCGCAGCGTGACCGTGGCGCGGCCCTGCGGCAGGACCACGTCGAGGTGGCCGCCGGCGCGCACCACCTCGGTGCGCCCGTAGCCGCCGGGCACGTCGACGGTGGCGATGGCGGCGACGGGCAGCCCGAGCCGGGCCACGCTGCCGGCCTCGAGCGACAGCGCCAGGGCCTGGGCGGCGCCGTCGAGCGGGACCGCCCCGGCCCGGCGACGGGCTCGGGCCGCCCGGCGCGGACCTCGCGCACCGGGCCGTGGGCGCCGACCCAGGCCACCAGCGGGCCGGGCTCGGCGTCGAGCGCGAGGACGCCGCCGCCGCCGACCTCCCCGCCCACGGGGACCACGGCGCCGTCGGCGCGCAGCAGGGTGCCGGTGGCGGCGCCAGCGAGGTGCCAGCTCCCCTCCCCGCCGCCACGGGGACGAGCCAGGTGGCGGGCTCGTCGAGCAGGCGCTCGAACGGGGCGCCGGCCGCGACGGCGTCGGCGCGGCCCTCGGCGCTGACGTCGAGCACGGCGAGGGCCTGCTGCTCGGTCGGGTTGGCGAGCACCAGCCGGCCCGACACGTCGGGCAGGGCCACGGTGAGGCCGTCGCGCTCGGCCCAGCCGACCCGGCCGTCCGGCGCGGCGAGGACGAGCCCGCGGCCCAGCGCGGCGAGCACGTCGCGGTGGTCGTCGACGAACAGCTGGACGGCGCCGCCCGCGGGCACCGCCACCGATGTGCGCCCGTCCGGGGCGGGCCGCCGCACGGGCAGCTTCAGCGGGTGGGCCTCGACCCGCACGTCCATCTCGGCGCCGGTGCCGCTCCAGACGCTGACCTTGCCCACGCGCTCGGTCGCGACCACCACGGAGGCGCCCTCGCCCACGCCCATCCCGCGGACGCCGGGCAGCGCGAGGCCGGGCCGGCCGGCCGGGCCGTGCGCGACCACCACCACGCCGCCCACGTCGGCGAGGTCGACGGTGCGGGGCTCGGCGCCCACGTGCACCAGCTCGGGCTCGGGGCCGAGCCGCACGCGCCGGGTGCGCACCTCGGCGCCGCGCCCCACCAGCACCAGGCCGCCCGGCCCCGCGGCGACGGGGCGGGCGCCGATGGCGTCGCAGCCGGCGCCGGCGGTGGGGCAGGCCCAGACGGTGCCGGCGAGCGGGGTCACCGCGAAGGCGCCGGGGCCGCCGCGGAGCTTGGCGGCGTCGAAGCCGGCGCCGCTGGCCAGGCGGCGGGTGCCGTCGTCGTCGACGCTCCCGGCGTTCAGCGCCACGGCCTGCACCGTGGCGGCGCCCCCGCGGCGTCCTCGCTCCAGACGCGCACGCGGGCCTCGCCCTCGGCCCGCGCGCAGGCGACGGCGGTGCGGCCGGCGTCGTGGGCCAGGGCGCGCCAGACGCCGCCGTCGGCTGCCTCGACCGCCACGCCCACGTTCTCGGCGCTGGTGGCCGTGGCGCAGAGCACGTCGCGGCGGCCGCCGTCCACGGCGAGCAGCACGGCGTCGTCGCCCGGGCGGACCTCGACGGCGGCGCGGCCCAGCGCGGGGCCGGGGACCTCGCGCGGGGCGCGCAGGAGACCTCGACGGCGCCGTCGGTGGCGTACGTCGGCGCGACGTCCTCGTCACCGTACCCGCCCCCGTCGTCGTCGTATGCGTACTCGTCGTACTCGTCGTACTCGCCGGACCCGCCGCCCCCCGCGCCGACCGCGCCCGGCGCGCCGGTGACGTCCTCGACCAGCAGCGTGTACCGCCCCGGATCGAGCCGCGCCGAGAGCTGGAAGTTCCACCCGTCCGGCCGGTCGTCCGCCGCGCCGACCGTGCGCCCGCCGGCGTCCACGAGGCGCGCCCGCACGTCGAGCTGCCCCGCCGACGCGAGCGTGTAGACGCCCGGCGCCCCGATCGCCACGGGGACCGACGCCGGCGCCGTCACCCGGCGCGTCCCGCCGGCCACGAGCTCCTCGGTGTCGACGACCAGTGCGTACGGCACCCCCGTCCCCTTCCGCGCCCCGCGGACCTCGAGGTGCGCCGTGCCCGCCGGGATCTCGCCCTGCCAGGTCTCGCCCGGGACGAGCCGCGCCACCACGTCGTCGCCGACCGACAGCGTCCCCGCCATCTCGGGCGACAGCTGCACGGTCGCGTGGACGGGCGCCGCGAGGGCCACGTCCCACTGGTCCGCCGGCCGCTCGTCGCCGCCGTCCGCGGGCTCCATCCACACGTGGTCCACCCGCTCGCCCACCGCCAGCGCGAACGGGCCATGGCCCTCGCGCACCACGGGCAGGCGATCGGGCAGCACCTGCGTCGTCCGCCGCGTCTGGACCAGCGACGGCAGGCCGAGGATCACGTAGCTGCCGGCCGGGAGGGTGAGCGTCGTGTCGCAGTCGATCTCCGGCGCGGTGACGGGCCAGCCGTCGTCGTCCTCGAGGCGGCAGCGGAACCGGTCGGTGCGCCCGCGGTGCACGACCCGCACCGTGGCGCGCTCGTCGAGCGTGAACCGGTAGCGGACGGCGTCGCCGGCGGGCACGGTGGCGCGCGCCATCCTCCCGAGCGGCAGGTCGCCGCCGTCCCGGATCTCGGTGCGGCGCAGCTGCACGCCGAGCCGCCCCGCGCTCTGCCCCAGCGTGGAGACGGTGAGCTGGTACTCGCCGGCGCCGTAGTACCGCGCGACGGCGAAGTTGCGGCCGACCCCGTTGCTCCGCCCCGACGCGAGCGCCGTGACGATGCGGGTCCGCACCGCGCCCTCCGTCGCGAGCAGGCCCGTCGACTCGGCCACGTACAGCCCCGGCGACGGCACGGTCAGCGCGAACGTCTCGCTCCGGCCGGCACCGAGCGTCACGAAGCGCGCCGGGCCGTCGTCGAGCGCGGGGAACGCGGGGAGCTCGCGCAGGCGCGCCGGATCGAGCGCCGGCAGCGGCCGGGTCCGCGCGTCCGGCACGAGCCCGAGCGTCACCCGCACCGGCGCGTCGCGGTCGCTGCGCACCTTCACGGTGTGCGCGCCGACGGGCAGCGGCACGCTGCGCACCTCCGGGCTGCCGTCCACCGACAGCGGCAGGGCCTGCCCGTCGAACCCGAGGGCGGTGAGCCGGCCCGGATCGCGCGCCATGATCGGCACGGAGACGACCTCCCCGGGCATCAGCACCATCGGCAGGGGGTCGTCCGGGTCCAGCGGCAGCGAGCGGACGACCACGCCGGTCGGGGTCGGCGTGGCGATCGTCACGGTGATCCCGTCGTCCCGCTCGACGTCGAGGTCCGTGAACTGCACCGCGGGGCGCACGGCCGCGACCTCCGCGGTGGTGACCTGCCGCTTCGCCCGGCTGAACCAGGAGTCGTGGGCGATGGTGAGCGTGGCGATGCCGGGCGCGTCGGTCTCGACCTCGAGCACGTACAGCGCCCGGTCGAGGTCGGCGTGGGCCTGGCCGCGCGTGGGCTCGGGCAGCTGGAAGTTCTTGGGCAGCGACCGCGTGAAGTACGGGACGATGCGCAGCTTCGCGTCGACCCCCTCGATGCGCGCGACGTAGGGGCCGGCGGCGCCCACGTCGAGCAGGAAGCGGGTGCTGCGGCCGAGCGTGGCCTCGCGGTGGATCTGGTGGCTCGCGTCGAGGGGGAGGCCCTGCGCCTCGACCTGCACGTCGCGGCCGCCGTTGGTGCGGTAGGCGAGCGCGGTGGGCTCGAAGACGTCGGTGGGATCGTCGGCGGACAACGTGCTCACCCAGTAGTGGCCGGGCTCCGACAGGGTGGCCGAGGTGGCGCGGTGGAACCAGGTCAGCGTCGCGACGGTGCCGGGCGGCGCGGTGATCGCGACCGACGAGGCGCTCCGCTCGTCCGCCTGGACGGTGGCGACGGGCCGGCGCGACTCGGTGGTGATGCGCGCGCCGGCCCCGTCGACGAAGGTGCCCGGGCCCACGGCGAGCGTCGCGTCGGCCACGTCGGGCAGCGTGAGCACGAAGGTGTCGGGGCCGGGCGGCACGGCGAAGCGCAGCAGCCCGTCGGCGCCGACGGCCTCGGTGTGGACGCCGGCGGTGCCGAGGTGCGGCAGGTCCCACATGAGGTGCAGCGGGGCGTCGTCGCTGGCCTCGGCCCAGGCGTCGCCCTCGCCGCCGTACGCGGTCAACAGGTACAGGCCGGGCTCGAGCGAGGTGACGAGCTGGCAGCGCTGCCAGGGCTGGCCGAGCACGGGCTCGACGGTGCGGCAGGTGGGCGCCGCGTCGACGAGCCAGCTGCCGTCGCGCCACAGCCGCAGGTCGGCGAGGTAGCGGCCGGACGCCTCGAGGGCGAAGCTGCGGGCGGTGTCGAGGTCCACCCAGTAGGCGCGCGTCTGCAGGTCGCGCAGCTCGGCGCGGACCGCGTGCGCGGGGACGAGCTGGCGCGGGTCCGGGTCGGGCGCGAACGGCGTCACGCGCAGGGCGACGTCGTCGGTGGCGCCGGGCGGCGACGTGGCCTCGACCTTGACCCGGCCGCGCTCCAGGAACACGTCCACCCGGCCGTCGCGCTCGCCGGGCTCGCCCGCGCGCTGCCCCGGGCCCGTGGCCGCGTCGATCACCCGCACTGCCGCGCCGTGGGGCGAGGTGGCGGTGACGGCGTAGCGCCCGAAGGTGTCCACGGTGAAGACGGCCTGCTGCTCGCCGGATCCGGGCACGGTGGCGACGGGTGGGGTCACGCTGGCGGCCCACGCCGCGCAGCTCCAGGCCAGGGCTCCCACCATGCTCGTCCTCCCGGGCCCGAGCATACGCAAGGTGCGTGCCGCGCGGGAGTCGCGGTGGGACCGGGATCCGGCGCGGGCGCGTACACGAATGAGAGAGGCGCGCGACGATTCCTGACCGACGGGATTTCAGCGGCGCGGGTGGCGGGTCTCCGTCGCCCGGCCCGAGGCGACGGCGCTGCGGGCCCCCGCGCGCTCGGCACGGCGCGTGCACTGGACCTGCGCAAGGAGGTTCGATGAACCGTGTGTGGGTAGCGCTCCTCGGCCTGGCGGCGTGCGTGGAGGGCCCGAACGGGGTCCCCTCCAACCTCGACAGCTGCTCCTCGGGCACGATGTGGAACGGCGGCGAGGGATCGACGATGCGCCCGGGCGACGACTGCATCGCCTGCCACGCCCGTGGCGAGGGCCCCGACTACACCGTCGCCGGCACCGTCATGGGCGCCAGCGACGACCAGACCAACTGCGACGGCGCGGACGGCGTGACCGTGCGGATCACCGACGCGAACGGCGCCGTGACCGAGCTCGTCACCAACGGCGCCGGCAACTTCTACACCCGCGACCACATCGCCACCCCCTACACGGTCGAGCTGGAGCGCGACGGCGCGACGAGCCAGATGGTGTCGGCGCAGACCGAGACCGACTGCATGGTCTGCCACACGCAGGACGGCGCGAACGGCGCGCCGGGGCGTATCGTCGCGCCCTGAGCCCGACGGTCAGCGGGTGAGGCCGAGGCCGACCCAGGCGTAGGGGTCGACCACGCGGGTCGGCCCCTGGCGCCAGGCGTCGACGGCGCCCAGGGCCGAGACCGAGACGTGGTCGCCGAGGTCGTGGCGGAGCCCGAGCGCGACGTGGGCGACGTCGAGGTCGGCGGCCGGGAGCGTGGGGAAGCGCAGGCGCCCGACGGCGGAGGCCAGGACGGCGTCGCGCTGGCCGAGGGCGGCGACGAGGTCGAGCCCGGCGCGCACCTGGGTGAAGCCGCCCGCCGACAGCGCGTCGATGTCGACGTCGTAGGCACCGAGCGAGGTGAACGGCGGCAGGAACGCGGCCGGCGCGCCGCCGCCGACGGCGACGATGCCCTCGGCCTCGGCCCGCAGGTCGACGGGCCCGTGGGTGAGCCCCGCGCCGAGGCGCAGCCGGCCCTGGCCGCCGGTGACGGGCGCGTCGCGGGCGTCGTGGCCGGCGTTGAGCTGGCCGGCCGCGCGGAGCTCGAACCGGAGGGCGCCGCGGTCGACCTGCCAGCGCGGGCCGAGCGAGGCGGCGCCGAACGACCAGGTGGGGCGCGAGAAGTAGGCGTGGTGGAGGGCGTCGAGCGCGAGGCCCAGGTGCGCGCCGCCGAGCGACGCGGTCGCCTCGGCCCGCCCGCCGTCCACGGCCGGGTCGGCGGGGGCGAGCTCCAGGGCGTAGCGCGCGGCGAGGTCGAGGCGCGGGGTGCCGCTGCCGCCGGCGCCGTAGCCCGCCGCCGGGGCCAGGCGCAGCACGGTGCCGTGCTCCTCGGGCGGGTAGGCCCAGACCTCGCCCGTGGCGCCGGCCCAGCCGCCGCCGGACGCCACGCGGCCCGTGGCCACCAGCGCGACGAGGCCCGACGGCTCCCAGCCGTCCTCCTCCTCCTCCTCGCGCTCGCGCGCCTCGACCTCGCCGTGCTCGTGCTCCACGGTGAGCTGCGGCTCGGTGCGCACGCCGAAGCGCACGTCCACCGCACCGTCCACGTCCGCCGCCTGCGCGGCTGCGGCCCAGAGCACCCACATCACCCGCCTCCCTGCGCCCGATCGCGGAGGGCGCGCGCGCGCTCCGCCTGGGCTGCGGCCTGCTGCGCCGCGTCGTCCTGGGCCGCGGCGTCGCGCCGCAACCGCTCCTGCTCGGCCAGATCCTGCACCGTCGGCGTCTCGCCCGCACGCGCGCGCGCCGCGATGGCGTCGGCGCGGGTGCGGGCCCGGTGCGCCGCCGCCCGCGCCGCGCCCGCGTCGTGGTCGAACACCAGCGCGAGCAGCGCCGCCTGGTCCGCCACGTCGAGCGCGATCGCGGCGGCGACCTCGGGGTCGGGGCTGCCGGCGGCGACGATGCGCTGCAGCGCGTCGAGCCGCGCCTCCGGCGGGCCCAGCGCCTCCACCAGCACGGCGCGCGCGTCGGGGTCCGCCGCCTCCCGCGCGACGGCGTCGGCGAGCCGGCGCGTGGCCTCGGCGCGCCGCGCGGCGGCGGCGTCGAGGCGATCGGCGAGCAGCGGGGCCTCGGCCGCCTGCAGCGCCTCCGCGCGCTCCCGGTAGGCCGACATGAGCTTCGCGAGCTGCCCGCGGGGCGCCCCGGCGGCGCGCGCCGCCTCGACCTGCGCCGCCAGCGTCGCCACCTCGTGCTCCAGCGCCAGGACCTCGCGGGGCAGCGGGTCCGCGGCGCGGGCGGCGGCGAGCAGCCACAGCCAGCTCACGGGCCGATCCCGTACTTCGCGAGCTTGTAGCGGAACGTGTTGCGGTCGAGCCCGAGCGACGCGGCGGCGCGGGCCTTGACCCCGTCGCAGCGCTGGAGCGCGCGGCGCAGGGCGGCGGCCTCGGCGGCCTCGAGCCAGGCCGTGAGGTCGAAGTCGCCCTCGGGGAAGCCGGGGGCGGCGTCGGCGGCGGGGATGGCGTCGCCGATGGTGCCCGGCAGGTCGTGGGGGGTGACCGCCTGCCCCGCCAGCACGGCGACGCGCTCGGCGGCGTTGGCGAGTTCGCGGACGTTTCCGGGCCAGCGGTGGGCGCACAGGCGCGCGAGGACGTCGGCGTCCACCCGGGGCACGTCGCGCCCGACCCGGCCGCAGGCGCGCCGCAGCGCGTGGCCGAACAGCAGCGGGACGTCCTCGAGGCGCGCGCGCAGCGGCGGCAGCTCGATCGTGACCACGGCGAGCCGGTAGTACAGGTCGCGGCGGAACTGCTCGGTGTCGGCGAGGTCGCGGTGGGTCGCGGCCACGATGCGCACGTCCACGCGGCGGTCGCGGGTCTCGCCCACCCGCCGGACGACGCGCTCCTCCAGGGCCCGCAGCAGGCGCGTCTGCGCGGCCGCGGACAGCTCGCCGACCTCGTCGAGGAACAGCGTGCCCGTGTGCGCGGCCTCGAACAGGCCCACCCGATCGGCCACCGCGCCGGTGAACGCGCCGCGGACGTGGCCGAACAGCTCGCTCTCGACGAGCGCCTCGGGGATGGCGCCCATGTTGGCGGCCACCAGCGGCCGCTCGGCGCGGGTGGAGCGGCGGTGGATGCGCTTGGCGAAGAGCTCCTTGCCGGTGCCGGTCTCGCCGATGAGGAGCACGGTGCTGTCGGTGCGGGCGACGCGGTCGGCGGTGGCCAGGGCGCGCAGGAGCGCGGGCGACCGCCCGACGATGGGGTCGGGGTCGGCGGGCTCGGCGCGGGCGTCGAGGAGCTCGCGCAGGCGCAGGGCGTTGCGGAGGTGGACGGCGACCTCGGCCAGGCGCACCGGCTTCGTGAGGAAGCAGAACGCGCCGGCGCGGGTGGCCTGCACCGCCCGGTCGACGGTGGCGTGCGCGGTGACGAGCAGGACGGGCAGCGCCGGATCGGCGGCGTGGAGCGCCTCGAGCAGCTCGATGCCGTCGAGGCCCTCCATGCGGAGGTCCGTCACCACGGCGTCGACGGGGCGGTCGCGGACGATGGCCAGCGCGGTGGCGCCGTCGTGAGCCACCTCGGTGGTGTAGCCCACGTCGGCGAGCCCCTCCGCGAGCTCGACCGCGCTCGGGACGTGATCGTCGACCACCAGCACCCTACCGCGCATCCGCTGCCTCCTCCCGCAAGCTGAGCAGGAATCGTGCCGGCTTCGGCGAGGCCAGGGTGAGGTCGCCGCCCTGGGCGCGGGCCGCGCGCAGGGACGCCGCCAGGCCGAGGCCCGTGCCCGCGGCGCGGCCCGAGGCGAACCAGTCGAACAGGCGGTCCACCAGGGCGGGATCGACGCCCGGGCCGTCGTCCTGGACGGCGAGGGCGGCCGGCGCCACCGTGATCGCGACCGCCGTGGCGCCGGCCTCGTGCGCGTTGCGGAGCAGGTTGCGCAGGATCTGGCGCACGAGCCCGGGGTCGGCGTGGGCGCGCCCCGCGCCGGTGACGGTGACGCGCAGCCCGTCGAGCTCCGGTGCCACGTCGGCGGCGACTGCGGCCAGGTCGAGGTCTTCGAGGACGGCGTGGATCGGCGCGGAGACGTCGAGGAAGCGCTGGACGATGCCATCGATCTCGACGACGCGGGCCTGGGTGCGCGCGAGGAGCACGGCGCGGCGCGACTCCGGAGCCAGGCCGAGCCGCTCGAGCGCCATGGCCAGGGCGTTGAGCGGGTTGCGCACCTCGTGGGCGACGGCGGCGGCGAGCGCCTCGATCTCCCGGACGCGCTCTTCGTGGGCGGCGGCCAGCGCGTCGAGGAGCGTGCGGGCGGTGACGGCGGCGGTGCGCACCTCGCGGGGCCCCTGGACGGCGATGCCGTCGGCGGTGGCGGGGGTGCGGCCGAGGTCGGCGGCGAGGCGGCGCAGCGGGCGGCTCACCACCGTGGCGGCGACGGTGGCGAGGCCGCCGGCGACCACCAGGGCGCCGAGGCCGGCGGCGATCTGGGTGCGGCGGAGGCGGTCGACGGCGCCGAGCGTGGCGTCGCTGCCCTCTACGGCGGCGACCCAGCCGTCGTGGCCGGGGACGGGGGCGTAGGCGGCGCGGTACCAGGCGCCGTCGGTGCCGCGGTACTGGGGCCCGACCTGGGGCTGGCCGGCGGCGGCCAGGGCCACGAGGTCGGCGTCGGCCTCGGCGGCGACGAAGCCGCGGGCCCGGTCGGGGCCGAGGGCCGCGCCGTCGGTGGGGCGGAGCAGGGCCACGTCGTGGAGCCGCCCGCCCGTGGCCAGGGCGGCGAGGCGGGCGCGCACCTCGGCGGTGGTGCGCTCGCCGCCCAGCAGGACGACGGTGTCGAGCGGCAGCGACGCCGCGGCCGCGCCGACCAGGCCGGCCTGCGACCCGAGCTCGTCGCCGAGCGCCACGTCGAGCGCGTCGGAGAGCACGGCGACCGAGGCGATCCCCAGCGCCGTCGCCGACGACAGGGCGGCGAGCAGGGTGGCCGCCCAGGCGATGGTCCAGGCGGGGAGGCCGCGGGCCGGCGACGGGTCGTCCAAGGGCACCTCCCGTTCCCTGTAGCCGCTGCGGCGGATACGGCGCCGTGTGGACGCGATGGCGCAGCGGCTGGCGGTGATCGGGGACGCGCGGCTCGAGGGCGACGCGGCCGCCGTGGTGCGGCTCGTGGCAGAGCTCGGCGCCTGGGTCGGCGCCGCGGCCGGGCTCGACGCCGATGGCGTGTGGCTGCAGCTCGAGGTCGGCGGCGCGGCGCATCGGCTGCGCTGGCTGCCGGCGGGGGCCTTCGTGATGGGCGAGCCCGGGCGCGAGGTGCCGCACGGGGTGCTGCTGTCGCGCGGGCTGTGGCTCGGCGAGGCGCCGGTGAGCGAGGCGTTCTACGGGGCCGTGCTCGGCGCGGGCGGCGGCGGCGACGCCCCCGTGACGGACGTGAGCTGGGACGAGGCGGCGGCGTGGTGCGAGCGGCTGGCCGCGCGGTTCCCGGCGCTGGCGGCGCGCCTGCCGACCGAGGCCGAGTGGGAGTACGCCGCGCGCGGCGGCTTCGCGCTGCGCGGGCTGCTCGGCGGGGTGCAGGAGTGGTGCGCGGACCGGGGACGGTGCCGCTCGCAGCGCTCTCGGCGCGGACCGTGCGGGACCCGGTGGGGGTCGAGGGGCCGGGCCGGGTGGTCCGCGGCGGGGAGCGGGCCGCGGCGCGGGGGGTGCGGCGGCCCGAGGAGCGAGCGGGGGACCTCGGGTTCCGCGTCGCCGGCTGAGCGGGCCGAGCGCTACCCGAGCTCCAGCACGCCGTCGTCCACGGGGTGCCGGCGGTACAGGCGCCGGTCGCGCAGGTAGTCCTGGTGCAGCCGCCACGGCTCGGCGCTCCCCTGCTGCGGCAGCAGCTCGCGCGCCCGCTGGAAGTACCCCGAGCTCATCTCGATCGCCGGCCGGTCGGTCACCGCCGGGTCCGTCCGCCGCGGCACCGCGCGCTGCAGCCCGTGGTCCCGCAGGTGCCGGATCACGCGGGCCACCCAGTCGCACACGAGCTCGCACTTCAGCGTCCACGACGCGTTCGTGTAGCCCATCACGAACGCCGCGTTGGGCACGTCCGACAGCATCGCGCCCATGTACATCCGCGTCTGCCCGAGCGACACGGGCTCGCCGTCCACCTCGGCCGTCGCGCCGCCGAAGAACTGCAGCTGCAGCCCCGTCGCCGTGACCACCACGTCGGCGTCGAGCGCCTCGCCCGAGGTGAGCACCAGGCCCGTCTCGGTGAAGGTGTCGACGTGGTCGGTCACGATCCGCACCCCGCCCGACCGCACCGCCTCGAACAGGTCGCCGTCGGGCACGAGGCACATCCGCTGGTCCCACGGCCCGTACGCCGGGTGGAAGTGCGTGTCGACGTCGAGCACGTCGCCGAGCTCGCGCCGCACGCCGCGCGTCACGAACCGCCGCGCGGCGCCCGGGAACCGCTGGCAGAACTTGTAGAAGGCCGTGCTCCCGAGGATGTTCCGCCACCGCACGGCGCCGTAGGCCGCCCGCTCGGGCAGCACCCGCCGCAGCCGCTCCGCCGTCCGGTCGACCGAGGGCATCGACACCATGTAGGTCGGCGACCGCTGCACCATCGTGACCTGCGCCCCGGCCTTCGCGAGCTCGGGCACGAGCGTCACCGCGGTCGCCCCGCTCCCGATGACCACCACGCGCTTGCCGTCGAGCGCCAGATCGTCGGGCCAGCGCTGCGGGTGCACGATCCGCCCGCGGAACCGGGCCATCCCGGGGAAGTCCGGCGTGTAGCCCTGGTCGTAGCGGTAGTAGCCCGCGCAGATCCACACGAAGCCTGCCGTGAGCTCCTCCGCCTCGCCCGTCGCCACGTGGCGGATCCGGACCGTCCACCGCGCCTCCGCCGACGACCACGAGACGTGCTCCACGCGGCGTCCGTAGCGGATGCGCTCGGTGAGGCCGAGCGACTGCGCCGTCTCCTGCAGGTAGGCGAGGATGGACGGCCCGTCCGCGATGGCCTTCGGGTCGCGCCACGGCCGGAACGAGAAGCCGAGCGTGTACATGTCGGAGTCGGAGCGGATGCCCGGGTACCGGAAGAGGTCCCAGGTGCCGCCGAGCCGCTCCCGCGCCTCCACCATCGCGAACGACGCGTCGGGGCAGCGCTGCTGCAGGGCGTGGGCGGCGCAGATGCCGGAGATCCCCGCCCCCACGACCAGGACGTCGACGTGCTCCACGGGTCCCCCGGATCAGGCGGTGAGCTGCACCTTGAGCAGCTCAAGCAGGTCGACGTAGCTCACGATGCCGACGAGCGAGCCGTCCTGCACCACGGGCACCGCGCCGACCTTGAAGTCGAGCATCACGTCGATGGCGTCGACCACGGTGCGGTCGGCCTGCAGGTACAACACGTCGTCGTGCATGAAGGCGCGGATCGGGCGCGCCAGGACCTCTTCGGCGAGCGGACCGCCCTCGCCGTCGCGCAGGTCGACGAGCGCCTGCCGCCAGGGCCGCAGGGTGCGGTCGGAGATCATGCCCACGAGCTGGCCGTCTTCCACGACCGGCAGGTGCCGGATCCGGCCCCCCTCCAACACCTCGAGCGCCTCCCGCACCGGCGTGTCGGCGGCGAGGAAGATGGGATCGGGCGTCATCACGTCGCGCAGCGTCTGCATCGTCGGTGTCCCCCTCGATCAGGGGGTAACCCCCTACTGGTCCCAGACAATGGGGCAGTGCGCGCCCGTCCAGCCGACGCTCCCGTCGGTCACCGAGAGCAGCGCGGCGCCGCGGGGCGAGCAGGCGATGGCGAACTCGCCCTCGGCCTGGACGGCCAGCGGATCGCGGGCTTCGAAGCCCTCGATGCGCCGCCACAGCCCGCCGTTCGTGAAGTACAGCGGGCCCTCGAGCCAGCCGCCCATCGCCTTGGCGGCGAACGGCCCGGCCACGTCGACGAGGCCGTCGACGGGGCCGTCCGGCAGGGCCGTCCACTTCGCCGTGGCCGAGCCGGCCGTCGGGCGGCGCAGCGGTGGCCGCGCGTCGACCGAGATCTCCTGCGCCGGGCAGCTGATCTCGGGCCCGCCCTTCTTCAACCCGCGCGGGCGGAGCGCGGTGCGCTTCCAGCCGGCGCCGTCGAGGGTGAAGACGCCGCAGAGCACGGCCCGCTCGGAGCCGGCCTCCCACTCGAACTCGACGGCCCGCCCGTCGATGATCCAGCGCGACTTCGGCGCCACGCCGGCGTCGGGGCCGGTGAACCGCCCGGTGGCGAGGATGGTACCGTCGACCTGCAGCCCCGTCCAGTCGAGCGCCCAGGGCGCGGGAAGCGCCGGCAGCGTCCGCACCTTGCCCGTGTAGTCGCGCTCGATGGCGCCGGCCGGGAGGCCCACCACCACGCGGCCCTCGGGGGTGCGCGTCGCGGTGACGCTGTCCCACGTGCGCTTCGGGCACGGCCCGGGCACCGAGCCCCAGTCCTGCGCCGCCTCGCCCGGGACCGTCCGCTGGACGTGGCACTTCCCGCCCTCGTCGTCGAACGTCACCAGCGGGATCGTGGCCGCGACGGACGGGCAGGCGATCTGGTCGTCGGGGACCTTGACCATGCGCGTGTAGGCGTCGGGGAAGTCCGCCTTGATCAAGGTCAGCACGCGCTCGGCGTCGGCCGGCTGGCAGACGCCGGCGGACACGATCTGGAAGCCCGGGTTGAGCCCGGCGACCGAGGCGCTGGCGAGCGACTTCGGGTGGCCCGACGGCAGCGTGACGCGCTGCGCCAGCGCGCGGAGGTCGCCGGCGTGGGCCTTGCGCCACGCGTCGGCCGCGGCCGGGGTCTTGCCCCCGCCGAGGATGATGATGCTCACCTCGCCCGGCGGCCGGGCGGGCCCGGCTCCGGGGCCCTCCGCGAGCGCGGCCGCGGGAAGGAGCAAGGCGGTGGCGAGCAGCTTGCGCGCCCGAGCGGACAACGGCATCCCGCCGTGCGTCTATCCGATCCACCGGGGCGGGCCGGTCAGTCGCGGCGGCGCCTCCAGAACACGGCGAGCGCCGAGAGCCATCCGAGGCCGCCCGCGAGGCTGCCAGTGCTGCAGCCGCAGCCCTTGCCGTCGTCCACGACGTTCGTGGGCCCCGGCAGCACGGGGGCGTTGTCGCCGCCGCCCGGGACGGTGTCGGTGCCGTCGGTGCCCGGATCCGTGGTGCCCGATGGGTCGGTGGTGCCGCTCGTGACGGTGTCGGTGGTGCCCGTGGTGCCCGTGGGCGGCGACTGGCCGGGCAGCAGCGCGGCGATCACGGCCGCGGCGACCTCGGTGCGCACGTCGGGATCGCCGATGCACTCGAACGGGAAGCCGAAGGTGGCGACACCGTCCTCGAGCACGCCCGCCACGGTGCCGTCGCCGTATCGCGCGACGACGGCGCGGGTGGAGTCGAGCACGTCGGGCCACTCCACCGGGTACGGCGCGCCGTCGGCCACGCCGAAGTCCATCCGGCCGACGCCGGCCAGCGCGCCCTCGCCGTCGACCGCGTCGGAGGCGGCGGCGTCGGCCGCCATCAGCGCCCCCAGCACCTCGTCGGCGAAGGCGCGGTCGGTGTCGGAGCCGCGCGCGTCGAGGTCCCACAGGATCTCCGCGCCCGACGTCCACAGGGTGCCGCCGCCAGCGACGTAGTCGCGCAGCGTCTGCTGCTGGGCGTCGGAGAAGGTCTCGTCGGCCGTGGACTCCTCGCCCGTGGCCCAGACGACGAGATCGTAGCTGGCGAGGTCGACGTCGCCGAGCGCCTCGTCGGCGATCGTGTCGAACGGCCAGCCTGCGCCGGAGATGGCGGCGCCGTGGGCCACGGCCACGTCGCCCGGGTTGGTGCGGTCGATGTCGAAGCGCACCACGGTGCCGATGTTGGGGACGGCCTCGGTGTCGAGCTGCCCGGCGTCGAGGCGATCGAACGCGTCGACGACCAGGATCGGCGCCACACCGCTGCCGGAGCGTCGCGCGGCCACGACCTCGCTCGGGAACGAGGCGCCGCCGGCGTTCACCGCGGCGATGCGCACGTAGACCGTCTCGTCGACGGCGGCAGCCACGGTCGCGGAGGTGCCGGTCACGGGGGTGCCGCTGTCCCAGGCGCGCCCGTCGGCCGAGCGGAACAGGACGTAGCTGTCGGCCGGGTCGCCGAGCGGCGCGCCCGACGGGCCGGCGGCCCAGTGCGCGACGAGCTCGCCGCCCTCGTGGACGAGCCGGACGTGCTCGGGCGGCTCGGGGAGGTAGTGCGCCGCGATGCCGTCGCGCTCGGCGAAGTAGCGGACGATGCCGCGGTACATCGCGCGGGAGCTCTCCTGGCGGAACAGGGGGCTCTTGAGCGCGGCCGTGTCGTCGGCGTTGTCGTGGAACGCGAGCTCGACGAGCACCGCGGGGATCTCGTTCTGGTAGTCGACGTTGATCTCGGCGAAGCAGGCGGAGCTCACGCCGCGGTCGGACCAGGCGGGATCGTAGACGTCGCGGATGCCGTCGACGAGCTCCTCCTGCACCGCCGCGGCGAGGTCGTAGCTGCCGGCGGGGGCGCAGGAGCCACCGTAGTAGGTGGTGGTGCCGCGGGCCGTGCCCGTCGCCGCGTTGGAGTGCCACGACAGGAAGACGGCGTCCTCGCCAGCGGGGTGCTCCCAGTCGGTCCACAGGGCGCGGGCGGTGGGGTCGGAGCCGCCGTCGGAGCCGGCGCCGTCGCCGTAGGGGTCGTAGACCGAGGCGGGGCCGCCGTTGTACTGCACGTACTGGATGGCGCCGGTCTCCCAGCGCGGGCGGTTCGTGGTGACGCCGTGGCGGCTCACGTCGTCCATGCCACCGCCGATGCGCACGGCGTCGGCCGACAGGGTCGCGCCGGCCTCGCTCGAGTCGCCGACGAGCTCGACGGTGAGCGACTGGCCGGCGGTCAGCCACAGCGTGTCGACGTACTGCCAGGTCGAGCCGTGGACCTTCTGGTCGTAGAACCGGTCGATCGTGCCGCCCGGGTGCGTGATGACGTAGTGGGCGTCGGAGGCGTTGCTGCCGTTGGCGTCCCAGCTGACGTAGACGGCGTAGTGGCCGTCGGCCGGGACGTCGGGGGTCCAGGTCGCGACGGCGCCACCGTCGGCCGGGAAGGTGCGGGTCGTGCCGCTGGCGAACGGGTTCTCGCCCGCGACGAAGGGGGCGGTGTTCGCGAAGCCGGCGGCGCCGTTGCCGAAGCCCGAGCCCGTCTCGGTGTAGCCGCTGCCGTCGTTGTCGGCGAGGGCCATGAGCGGGTTGATGTCGCGCTCCTTGGCCGTGAACACGCGGGCGCCGGCGTTCTCGAGGTAGCGCAGCAGGTACTGGTCGGCGCCCTCGGGGTTGTGGAAGTCCTCGACCGTGGAGAACAGCACGCCGCGCTGGGTGGAGAAGCGGCCGAGGCTGTCGTACCAGATGAAGCCGTGGCACTGGCTCATGTAGACGGCGCGGCCCGTCAGGAAGCCCTGGCTCTCGCCCGGCAGGTCGACCGAGGCGCCGCGCAGGACGCTCGGGTCGGCGAGGTCGTCGGGGTCGAGCGCGGGGACGGGCTGGCGGAGGAGCTGGCGCAGGGGCCGCTCCCGGCCAGCGGCGTCCGTCGCGACCACCTCGACGGCGCGGACGCCGGGCGGGGCGTGGCCGGCGGCGTCCTCGAGGAGCTCGTCGTAGACGTCGGGGTCGAGCGCGAGGCCGCGAGCCTCGTCGACGGGCTCCGCCAGGCGGACGACGAAGGTGTCACCCTCGACGACGCCGGGGCGCACCTCGGGGGTGGGCACGGCGAGCGCGGGGGCGGCGAGGAGCAGGGACAGGGTGTGGGTCAGCATGGCCGGGTAGGGTAGTCCAGGAGGCGGCCTGCCCGCAACTGCGGGAGGATGGTGCTGGCAGGCCGGTTGTGGGGCGGCGAGCCGCGCGGGAGCGGGCTGGGCGTATACAGGGTGTTTGGCCGGACGCTCAGGCCTTGCCGACGTTGGCGCGGAGCCACGCGAGCGACGGCGGGTCGGGTGGGCGCGGCTCGAGCCAGGGGTCGAGCAGCCGCAGCGGCAGCCGGTGGACGAAGGTGAGCAGCTCGCGCCAGTGGATCTTCGGGCACTTCGTGGGCCGCACGTTGACGTTGTACAGGTGCAGGTAGGCGTCGACCCAGCGGGGGAGCCAGCGGAGGCTGACCTTGTCGTGGAACTTCTCGATGCGCGACTGCAGCCAGCCCGCGACCTCGTGGCGCATGTAGTCGACGGCGGCGACCAGGTCGGCGCGGCCGTAGGTCAGGGCGTCGCCGGCGCGCAGGTGCGACAGGGTGAAGCCGGGACCGTGGTCGGGGAGGCAGACCAGGGCCTCGCGGAAGCCGATCTTGTCGAACTCGAGGCGGGTGTGGCCGAGCTGGCCGGTGCGGGGAGGCCGGAGGGCGATGGGGACGGTGAGGCCGTGGAGGCGGTAGTGCTGGATGCCCTTCTGGAGCAGGCTCGTGAGGGCGGCGAACTTCTGGTTGAGGAGCCAGGCGGTGGAGGGGGCGACGCCGAGGGTGCGGGCGACCTCGCGGGCGGAGGGGAGGTCGTCGCGGGGGGCGTCGTGCATCTCGCCGCGCTGCTCCCACTGGAGGAGGGAGAGCTTGGAGCCGTGGGCGGCGGTGCCGGCGGTGACGGAGCTCTGGGCGCGGCAGTCGCGGGCGGTGCAGCGGAAGACGCGGGGTCGGTTGCCCACGGGGGTGCCGTGGGGGTGCTGGCAGAGGCGACAGCGGAAGCCGGTGTCGGGCCAGCGGTGGAACCGGAAGCGGTCGATGGCGGCGGACTCGGTGAGCTCGAAGGGCATGGGGAGGAGGTAGCGAGGGCGGCCCGGGGTGTCGCGGAAATCTGGGGTGGGAGGACGCGATCGGGGCAGTGGGGGACGGGCTGAGAGGAGGGGGGTGGGACCCCCCGAAAAACGATCTGTTCGGGAGACGCACACGACAGGTGGTCAGAGCTCGGGATCGAGCTCGGTTCCGGGCTCCGGGTCGTGTGCGCGTCCCGAACGCGATTCCGTTCGGGAGCCACACAACGCCGATCGATAGCGATCCGCTCGTGCACGGCGTCCTCGCCGTCCACTGTGTGTGGCTGCCGAACAGAGCCTTTTTCGAGGGGTCGCCTCTCTCCCCTCCGGCCGCGTCAGAGCGCGACGGCGGGTCACCGCAGCGATGCGACCCCTCCTCGCCCACCCGCGACCCCGGCGCGAGCAGGCGGTGCCCACGAGCGGCGCCCGCCCGGGCTCGAACACGGCCACCGCGCTCCAGTCTGAGCGCCGAACGTCACCGTCCGCGCTTCGAGGCCGCTGGCGCCCACGCGAAGGCGCCCCCGCTGCGCGGCTTCGGTACGCCACGCGTGCAACCTCGTCCAGCCCGGGACCTGGCCCGCCAGCGTCCGGGCGGTCTGGGCCTGCCGTCGTCCCTGGCAAGAGGGCGACCCACACCGTACCGTCGCGTCGATCTGCCAGTGTTCGAGCGCCACGGTCGTCACCTCGGGCGACACCGTGCTGAGCGCAAGCTCGAAGGCCACGTCGCAGCCCGGGCCGAGGCAGGCGGGCAGCGGGCACGGCACGGGACCCGCGCCGCAGGGCCGTGCAGAACCGTTGCACAGGTCACAGCATCGGGATCACCGTCGTCGTCGTCGTCGGGATCCTGGCAGGACGGCACCTGGTCGCCGTCGGGATCGGCCCCAGCAAGCCCGTGATCCGCGAAGCTCGTGGCCGTCGCAGTCCGACACGACGGTCAGCAGCGCGGTGGCGTCGTAGGATCCTCATCGACGAGGTTGTACACCGTCGCCGTCGATGTCGGGATCGCAGCTGTCACCGATACCGTCCATGTCGAGGTCGGTGTCGTCGACGACCCCGGGCACAGCTGGCAGGCCGCCGGGTCATTGTGCGCGTCCGCAACGGACGGACAAGCGTCCTCGTCCGCAAAAGCCGTCGGAGTCGGTGTCGGCGTCGCCCGCACAGTGCTCCGTCAGTGCGATGAGCTGGTCCACGTTCTGGATGCAGTCGTGTACGCGGGTGACCTGCTGCGGCGTGAACGCCGGGTGCAGCTGGCCCTGGAGCACGTACGGCTCACAGGTCAGTCCGAGCGTGGACATCACCAGCTCGGGCTGGACGGTGTAGGGGATGGGCGCCCAGTCGCGGACGCAGCTGGCCGCGCAGTAGGCCTCTCCCGTGTCGTCCAGCGGATAGGACGAGACCTCACACCAGTCGTGACCCGGTCCGTTGTCGTCGCCGAACACGTGGTGACCGGGGTTCGGGCTCTCCCAGCTGCCCGGGTCCGGCAGCGTGTCCGTCAAGCCGTCGCCGTCGTGGTTGGGCTCGCCCCCGCCTACGTCGACGGGGTCCTGGTACGAAGCCGTGTCGTCCAGACAGAACGCGTGGCCCAGCGCGTGGGCCCAGACGTACGAGTTCTGCGGCCCGGGGAACACGGCGTACGGCGGGTTCGACAGAGCGTAAGGATCCGGCGTGGACGAGGTGTATCCCGGCAGCGTGTACGGTTCGTAGTGCAAGACGATGGACGCCGGGCTCTGCTGCGACGCCTGAAGCATCAGCTGCTGCGCCAGCGGGTCGAAGAACGAGAAGTACGCCGGATCGTTCACCGACGCGATCGAGGCGAGGTGGAAGGAGACACTGGTGGGCTCCCAGAGCACGTTGAGCCGGCCGACGATCTGTTGGGCGTCGTGCCACACGATCGGGTCAGCGGCAGCGGCGTCGCAGTTGTCGAAGCCTTCCACACAGTAGATGCGAAGGTCGAGATCGTAGGTATGGTCGGCGGCGATGGCCGGCAGCGCCCAGAGCAGCAGCATGGAACCTCCGAGCGCGACCGTACCGGTGCGCCCGAGGCGCCGGTCGTGAAACGAGCGCTCGGAACGTGAAGCGACCTCAGCCCTCGAC
This sequence comes from Myxococcota bacterium, assembly GCA_041389545.1. GTDB lineage: Bacteria > Myxococcota_A > UBA796 > UBA796 > JACKER01. The sequence goes on from JAWKRQ010000036.1 coordinate 39,890, forward strand.
GACCTCGAACGACGGCGGGTCCACCCGGGTGGCCCGACACTCGGGACAGCGCGATGGCTTGGTCAGCCGCTTGCGGTCGTCGAACACGTAGCCACAGGCGACGCACTCCGCCGGGTGCACCACGAACTTCGCCCCCTCGGCCTTCACCGACTTCGCGAGGTGCTCGAGGTGGCGCAGCACGGCCTCCTCCGACAGGCCGGCGAGCTGCGACAGCTGTCGGACCGTCAGCGGCACGCCGGAGGCGAACGCCGCGCGCAGGGCGTCGCGGTCGGTGCGGGTGCGCTCGGGCGGATTGCGGGCCATGCCCCCGCATAACGCGCTCACGCCGACGCGCGCTGCGCCCGGTGGCGCCCCTCCGCGAACTCCTCGACCATCTTGCGGCAGAACGCAGGCAGATCGTCGGGCTTGCGGCTGGTCACGAGGCCGCGGTCCACGACCACCTCCTCGTCCACCCAGGAAGCGCCCGCGTTCCTGAGGTCGGTGCGCAGCGACGGCCAGCTCGTGACGGTGCGCCCCCGCAGCACGTCTGCCTCGACGAGCATCCACGGCCCGTGGCAGATGGCGGCGACCGGCTTGCCCTCCTCGAAGAACGAGCGCACGAAGCGCACGGCACCTTCGTTCTGGCGCAGGTGGTCGGGGTTCATCACGCCGCCGGGCAGCACCAGGCCGTCGAAGGCGTCGGCGTCCACGCCGTCGAGCGCCCGATCGGGGTCGACGGGCGTGCTCCAGTGGTCGTGCTCCCAGCCCTTCGCGCGCTGGCCGTCCGGCGTGATGATGACGGGGTCGCCCCCGGCGTCGCGGATGGCCTGCACGGGCACTTCGAGCTCGGACTCCTCGAACCCGTCGCTGATGAGCACCGCGATCTTCTTGTTGCGTAGCGTGTCGGTCATCTTCTTCCTCCTGCAAGGGGCGTATGCAGGGGCGGTCGTGCGGAGGGTACCGAGTCGTCACGGAGGTTCCCGTGACGATGCCGCTCCGCTACGCGCACGCCGGCGAGGCGTTCGACCGCTTCATGGCCGACGCCCGCGACGCGCTGAACCTGCAGACGAGCCACCAGACGTACACGGCCGTCCAGGCCGTGCTGTGGGTGTTCCGGCGGCGCCTCGATCCCCCGCAGATCATCGCGTTCGCGCAGGTGCTGCTGCCGGTGCTGAGCGACGTCTTCCTGCAGGACTGGGTGAAGGACGAGCCGCGCGCCGACTTCTCGGGGGACGTGGCGAGCTGGACCCGCGAGGTCCAGGCCGTGCGCGCCGAGCACAACTTCGCGCCGGACCGGGTCATCGGCGTCGTGGCCAGGGTGCTGCGGCGCCACGTGGACGAGGAGGCGCTGGATACGGTGCTGGCGCGGTTGCCGGCGGGTGCCGCACGGTTTCTGACGCCCGAGGCCTGAGCGTGGATACGAGCGAGGGATGGAGGCAGCATGACCGCCCGCGCGCCCCTGGCCCTGCTCGTCCTCGGCGGCTGCGAGCTGACGCTCGCGGTGCCGCCGCTCGATTCGGCGCCCGCCTCGCTGCAGCGCGTGTGCGACGGGGCGCTGCTGTCGGTGCCCGTGCGCGACGTGGCCGAGGGGCACGCCGTGGTGGCGGCAGTGCGCGGGCGTCTCGGCGGGGACGTCCGCTACGAGCCGGCGAAGGGCGTCGTGTCGCGGGGGCCGGGCCCGGCGTGCGGCTACGCGACGGTGCAGCAGGCCGTGCGCGACGAGGACGCGTTCCGCGAGGCGCTGCTCACGGTGGACCCGGGCTTCGCGACGGTGGGGAGCCTGGTGGACGCGTGCCCGTGCCGGATGGGGGTGGCCCACCAGGCGGCGAGCAAGGAGGCGCCGCGGTTGTGGTGATCGGCCCGGGGCTCAGCGCGAGCCGAGCGCCACGAACCGGTCGAGCTCCGCCACCAGCGCCGCCCGCTGGTCGGCCTCGAAGCCCGGTGCCGGCGCCATCCCGGCGATCTGCTCGTCGAAGCAGCGCAGCATCGCCTCGGCGATGGGCCGCGGGTCGCGCGGCGCCTCGGCGGCGGGGTCCCACGGCCGCGCGACGGTCCTCGTCATGACCTCGTTCAGCAGCGCGATCGCGGCGAACGCCGGGTCGAACGTCTCGTCGATCTGCGGATCGGCGAGGAACTCGTCCAGCGGTGCGGTCAGCGACCGGATCACGTCCCCGACGAAGTCCATGGCGGCGTCGTTCCCGAACGGTCCAGCGTCCCAGGTGCCCATCGCGACCTCCGAGGGCCCGCGATAACCGCCCACGGCGGGCGCCGACCCTTGAACACCTGTCCACCCAGGAGTACGGTAGGACCACCCTCCCCTCCCCCCGCCCGTCTCCCCATGGTCGTCTTCGGCATCGACCCCGGCTCCACCGTCACCGGCTTCGGCGTGGTCCGCAGCGACCGCGGCCGCATGCACCTGCTCGACGCCGGCATCATCCGCACCACCGTCGCCGACGGCATCCCGGCGCGCCTCCTCCAGATCCACGCGGGCCTGGCCGACGCCCTGGCCCGCCACCCCGTCGACGCCGTCAGCATCGAGAGCATCTTCCGCCACAAGTCGTCCGAGAGCGCCCTGCGCCTCGGCCAGGCCCGCGGCGTGGCCCTGCTCGCCGCCGCCCAGGCCGGCCACACCCCCCACGAGTACAACAACGCCACCGTCAAGCAGACGGTCGGCGCCCACGGCCGCGCCGACAAGGACGCCGTGGCGCGGATGGTGCGCATCCTGCTCGGCCCCGACGTGCCCGACGGCCCCTCCGACCTCACCGACGCCCTGGCCCTCGCCATCACCCACTGCAGCTTCGCCCGGAACCGCCGGATCGCGGGGGCGAGGTGATCGCCCGGCTGTGCGGTCAGCTGGTCGAGCGGGAGGGCACCCGCGCGATCGTCGACGTGGCGGGCGTCGGGTACGAGGTCTTCGCCCCCGGGCGCACCCTCGACCTGTGGGGCGAACAGGACCAGATCGTCGCCTGGGTCTCGACCCAGGTGCGGGAGGACGCGATCACGCTCTACGGCTTCGGCTCCGACCTCGACCGCAAGGCCTTCGGCGTGCTCCTGCTGGTCAGCGGCTTCGGCCCCAAGGGCGCCCTCGCCGCGCTCGACGCGCTGACCGTCCCCGAGCTGCACCGCGCCGTCGAGCACGACGACCTCGCCACGCTGGGGCGCATCCCGGGCGTCGGCGCCAAGAAGGCCCAACGGCTCGCCCTCGAGCTCAAGGGCAAGCTCCCCGTCAGCTTCGAGGTGGTGGCCGCAGCGCGACCGTCCCGCACCCAACCCGCCGATCCGCTGCCCCTCGCCCTCGCCCAGCTCGAGTACGGCCGCTCCGAGATCCAGAAGGCGCTGCAGGCCCTCGACGCCCAGGGCATCGCCGCCGACGCCCCGCTCGAGCAGCGCCTCAAGGCCGCCCTCACGGCCCTCGCGTCGAGCAACGCGTGAAGAAGGGCCGCCTCGTCGACCCGTCGCCCGGGGCCCAGGATCCGGCGCTCCGCCCGCGCCGCCTCGACGAGTACGTCGGGCAGGACCGCATCCGCGAGAACCTCCGGGTCTACGTCCGCGCGGCGCTGGCCCGCGGCGAGGCGCTCGACCACGTCCTGCTCTCCGGGCCGCCGGGCCTCGGCAAGACCAGCATGGCCTACATCCTGGCCGAGGAGCTCGGCGTCGAGGTGCGCACGGCGTCGGGTCCGACCATCGAGCGCAAGGGCGACCTGGCCGCCATCCTCAACGGGCTGCAGCCCCGCGACGTGCTGTTCGTCGACGAGATCCATCGCCTGCCGCGCGCCGTCGAGGAGGTGCTGTACCCGGCGATGGAGGACTTCGAGATCGACATCGTCATCGGGCAGGGGCCCGGTGCGCAGTCCATCAAGGTCCCCATCTCGCGGTTCACGCTCATCGGCGCCACCACGCGCTCCGGCATGCTCACCGCCCCGCTGCGCGCGCGCTTCGGCATCCACTGCACCTTCGACTTCTACACCCCGAAGGAGCTCGAGCAGATCCTGGCCCGCTCGGCCGAGCGGCTCGGGCTGAAGCTCACCGCCGAGGGCCGCAAGGAGCTCGCGAAGCGCTCGGCGCACCCCGCGCATCGCCAACCGGCTGCTGCGGCGGGTCCGCGACTTCGCCGAGGTCGAGGGCGACGGCATCGACGGCGCGCGCGCCCGCGACGCCCTCGACCGCCTCGACATCGACAGCACAGCCTCGATGGCATGGACCGGCGCATCCTGCACACCGTGGCGGTGAAGTTCTCGGGCGGCCCGGTGGGGCTCGACACCATCGCCCACGCGATCGGCGGGTCGCCCGACGTCATCGAGGACACGCACGAGCCCTTCCTCATCAGCAGGGCTTCCTGCACCGCACGCCGCAGGGCCACGTCATCACGCCGCGCGGGCGCGCGCGGATCGAATGGAGGCTGCCGGTGCCGGAGGACGGAGAGGACCCCAGCAGCAGCGGCTGGTCTGAGCGGGTCTGTCCGGAACGGCGTCCAGGTGGTGCGCGCTGCGCCGCGTTCCTCAACGGGTCACCCGGAGGGACCCGTTGACCGACGCTGGATTCACCGCCGCCACCTGGAACGTCCTCGCGCAGGCCTACGTCCTGCCCGACCGCTACCCGCGCTCGCGCCCCGACGACCTCGCCGCAGGCCCTCGCCGCGAGCGCCTCCTCGCCCGCGTCCGCACGCTCGACGCCGACCTGCTCCTCCTCCGGCTCGAGCCCGACGCCGCCGCCGACATCGCGCGGACCCTCCCCCAGCACACCGTCTGCGCCACCTACAAGCGCGACCGCCCCGACGGCAGCGCCGTCGCCGTGCGCGGGTTCGCCGTCGACCGCTGGGGAGGCGCTGCACCTGCGCAACGTGGAGGACCGCGACCACGTCGCCGCCATCGCGGTGGTCTCGCGCGGAACCGGCGGCTCGCGTCGCGAGCGTGCACCTGCGCTGGCAGCCCCGCGACACGCCCGACGCCGCGCACCTCGGTCGCCGCCAGCTGCTGGAGGTGCTCGACCGCCTCGACGCGATCGCGCCCGGCGTCCCCCGCCTCGTCGGCGGCGACTTCAACGCCCTGTCCGACGGCGTCGTGCTGCAGGCGGCGCAGGCGCGGGCTCGACCTGTCCTGCCGGGCGCAGCGGCCCTGGGACACCGTCGCCATCGACGGGCGCTGCCGCAAAGCTCGACTACCTGCTCATCCCGCCCGACGCGCTGGCGCCATCGCCCGACCCGCTCCCGCGGCTGACCCGCGAGACGGCGATGCCGTCGGCGGGCACGCCTCGGACCACCTGCCCGTGCGCGTCAGCTACCGGTGGCGGTGAGGACCTCAGGAACGCCCGGTCGTAGCCCGTGACGATGCGGATCGGCGAGGACGGGTCGGGCCTTGCCGCCCCACTCCCCCTTCGCCCGGTACGGCACGACGGGCGCCCAGCGCGCGATCGCGGGCTCGATGGCACAACACGCGGCGAACGGGTCGTGCAGCGCCTTGCCGTCCATGCCGGCCAGGCAGCGCGCGATCTCCTGCAGCGCGCGCTTCCAGCGGCCGGTGGCCCGCCCGATGCCCACCGCGACGGCGTCGGCGACCTCGGCGTCCCACACGACCCCGTGGCAGACGTTCTTCGAGACGAAGCGCAGGTCGCCGAACCAGGCGGCGCGCTCGACGGCGAGCAGCGCGGACTTCGGGTCGCCGTTGAGGTTGAAGGACGGACAGGTGACGCGGCCGCGGAACTTCGGGAGGCGGTCGGCGAAGGGGACGACGTCGTCGCCTGCGAAGCCGCCCTGCACGAACACCCGGCCGAGCGCGCCGGGATCGCGCTCGGGTCGCGCCCGCAGCACGGCGCCGAGGTTCTTGAGCGGCGCGCCCGTCACGAGCGTGGTGTCGGGGCCGATCAGCGCGCCGAGGAGCGCGGGCGCGGGCTCGGCCTGGCGCGACACGTCGGCGGGGCGCAGCGGCAGCACCTCGTAGTGCCAGCGCGAGACGCAGTCCTTCGGCCGGTCCAGGTCGAGGGCGCCCACGCGCACGTCGTTGCGATCGAGGGAGGCCAGGGCGTGGCGCACGACGGCGATCTGCTGGGCGGTGCCCGGCGTGACCGTGACCGCCGCGAGGTCGACGGCGGGGTGCGCGAGCAGGAGCAGCAGGGTGAGGTAGTCGTCGGGATCGGAGGTCTCGACGTCGAGGAGCCAACGGGACATTCGGACGCGTAGCCCGCAGTGTGTCACCCCGCACGCCCCTCGCCCGTAGGGTCGCTCGTGGTAGGCTGGTGGGAATGTTCGCCTGGCTCCTGTTCTCTGCGTCCGTGGCCGGTGCCGCGCAGCCCGCCTGGGACCTGCCCGGCTGGGCGCACCGCGCGCGCCTCACGCTCGACGGCAGCGCCATCGACGCGCCGCTCGACGGCTTCCCGCTGCTGGTCGTCCTCGAGGACGGGCGCAACTTCGATCACACCCTGGCCGCGCCCGGCGGCGCCGACCTCCGCTTCGTCGACGCCGACGGCGCCGTGCTCCCCTACCAGATCGAGTCCTGGGACGAGGGCGGGCGCTCGACCGTGTGGGTGCGCCTCCCGCACCTCGAGCCCGGCGCCGCCGATCCGCACCTGTGGCTGTACTTCGGCGCCGAGGTCGCCGCGGCCGACGACCCGGGCGCGGTGTGGGACGGGTACACCGCGGTGTGGCACCTCGGCGACGACCTCACCGACAGCACCGGGCGGCACGCCCCCGCCCACGACCACGGCTCGATCGACTCGCCGGCGCAGATCGCCCAGGGCCGCGGGATGCTCGGCACGGGCAACCTCGATCGGCGGCTGGAGATCCGCGACACCGACCCGGCCCTCGATCTCGTCGACGGGATGACGCTGTCGGCCTGGGTCTCCGCCGACGCCTGGCACAGCGGCTTCGAGGCGGTGCTCGCGAAGGGCGACCACACCTGGCGGATCGCGCGGTGTCGCTCCGACGACGCGTTCGCGTTCGCGCTGGACGTCGAGGGCGGGCAGGTCGAGATCTGCGGGGCGACGGGGCCGGTGGCGGGCGGCGGGTGGTACCACGTCGCCGCGACGTACGACCGCGCGCAGATGCACCTCTACGTCGACGGCGTGCCCGTCGCCTACGCCGACGAGACGCGCCCCGTGCGGGTCGACACCGACCAGGTGTGGATCGGGAACAACAGCGACGCCGACGACCGGCAGTGGCTGGGCGTCCTCGACGAGGTCCGGATCGAGGCGACGCCGCGCAGCGCCGCCTGGATCGCGGCCGACGCCGCGGCGGGACGCGACGAGCTGGTGAGCAGCTGGTGCGTGCCCGACCTCGGCCTCGGCGACACCGACGGTGACGGCACCTGCGACGTGGACGAAGACAGGGGCGTGGCGGTCGACACGGCATCGAGCATCGACACCGCGACGGCGCCGGGGACGGACGTGCCCTCGGCAGCGGGCGCCGACCGGCCCCCGGCGGCGGTGACCGCGGACGAGCCGGCGCTGGCCGGGTGTGGCTGCGGCCACGGCGGCGTCGCGGGCTGGGTGTGGCTGCCGGCGATGGCGCTGGTGGTCAGGCGCCGGCCACCCCGAAGGCGGCGCCCTGTGGATCCTCGGCAGCGGCGAGGCGGGTGCCGTCCGGCAGGGTGACGGGCGGCAGGGCGTTGCCCCCGTGGGCGGCGATGGCGGCGAGCGCAGCGTCGACGTCGGGGACGGGGAAGAAGAACAGCCAGTGCACGTGGACGCCGGGCCCAGCCTCGCTCACGCCGCCGCCGGCGCCGGTCCAGCCGAAGGCCTCGGCGTAGAAGGCGCGGGCGCGGGCGACGGCGCTGGTGTGGAGCTGGTGCCGGGCCATGGGCCAGGAGCCGACGTCGTCGCGCCGGCGCAGGCCGAACAGGGCGCCCAGCGGGTCGCGCAGCAGCGCGACGTCCACGCCGTCCTGGGCCGTGACGACGGGGCCGAGGAGCTCGGCGCCGTGCGCCTGCAGGCGGTCGACGGTGGCCGCCACGTCGTCGACGGCGATCCGGCCGAGCCAGTGCGGCGGCGCACCGCGGGCGATGGCGCGCTCGTGGAGCGGCCAGGCGGCGAGGGGCTCGGGGACGGCGCCGCCGAGCGGGAGGTCGAGGCCGAGGGCCTCGGCGTAGAACCGGCGGGCGCCGGGGACATCGGTGGTGCGGAGCGCGTAGGTGGTGAACATGCGGGCATCCGTAGCCGGAGCGGTGTCGGCGCGCGAGGCGTCCGGTTCGGTGCCGCCGCAGCTCACCCGCCGACGCTGGCATGCTACGACAGGACGTGGAGGCACCCATGCGTCCGGTTCTCTCGTTCGGCACGGTCCTGCTGGCCGCCTGCCGGCACGACGGCACCCCACCCGAGTCGGCGCTCGACCCCGACTACGTCGCCCGGCTCGTCCTGCCCTCGGCGAAGCCCGGCAACGCCTCGTTCTACGACGCCCACGACCTGGCGCCGACGCCCCAGCCCGCGCTCGACAGCTGCGTCCCCTTCAGCGCCGAGGTGTCCAGCGGCTGGGTCGACGATCCGGGCGCGATCCAGTTCACCCGCAACGGCTCCGTCCTCGCCTCCGACGGCGGGACCCTCCTCGACCGCCGGTGGGACCCCGGCGCGGAGATGGGCCTCGCCGTCAGCGGCGGCGACGTCCCGGAGTTCTGGGTCGAGCCCGCCATCACGCTCCCCGACGCGGTCGACGCGGCCATCACGGTCGACGCCGACGGCAGCCTCACCGCCACCTGGACGCCGGGCCTCGACACCGACCGCGTGGTCCTCTGGCTGCCGCTCACGAACGGCTTCCTGAACTGCCTCGCGCGCGACGACGGCGCGTTCACCGTGTCGGCCGGGGACCTCTACGCGCCGCTCCGTCCCGGCACCGCCAGCATCGCGCGCCTCCGCCAGCGCATCAGCTTCAGCGCCGACGGCCGCGTCCGCATCGAGGCCGAGGCCTACGCCTTCCTCGACCCGCCGGCCATCCTGGAGTAGCGATGCCCGTCGACCACGAAGCCGAGCACGCCGACCCCGCCGCCCTGGGCCCCCCGCTCGTCACCTTCGACCTGGCCAACGCCAAGTGGGGCCGGATGGGCGTGACCCTGTGGCCCGCACGCCCCCGGGAGCACAACACCTACCGCGCCTGGCTGCGCATCGAGCGCCACGTCGAGCTCGCCACCCCGCGTCGCGTCCTCGGCGAGGGCCCCTGGCAGCCCCTGTGGCTCGCCTTCCAGCAGGTCGAGCGCTTCGCCGCCGCCGTGAGCGCGCACTTCCCCGCGCCGTCGCCGCCCGCTGGCCCCCACGACGCCCACCACGCCGACCCGTCCGCGCTCGGCGCCCCGCTGCTCTCCTTCGCGCTGCGCGCCCCCGACGGCGCCGTCCGCGACGCCGCGATCTGGGCCCCGCCGACGGCCGCGTGGGAGGGCAAGACCTGGCGCGCCTGGCTGCAGGTCGCGGGCGTCCCCGACCACGACCCGCCCTACGCGGTCCCTGCGGCGCTGGCCCCTGGCAGCCTGTCTGGCTCGCCCTCCAGCTGCTGCAGGAGCTCGCCGAGCCCGCCGGGTGGACGCCCCCGTGGCGCAGCGACCTCGACGCGTTCCTCGCCGCCGCCGAGGCCCTCTCCGCCCTGCGCCTCGCCGACCGCGAAGCCCGCCGGCGAGGGACCCGCACTTCCGGCCCCTCCGCCGCGTTCCCCGACGAGACCGCCGCCCTCCGCCGCCTCGGCGAGCGCTGCCGCCCCGCCCTCGAAGCCGCCCTCCGCGACCCCGACGCGCCCCGCTGGCCCGTCCTCCAGGGCATCACCGACGCCCGCAGCGTCGCCCTGGCCCGGCTGGCCCTGCGCGTCCTGGCCGACGACCCCGACCCCGACCTCCGCTGGGCCGCGCTGCAAGCCGCCTTCCTCGCGCGCCCCGCCGCCTTCCGCCAGGCGTTCCTCGACGCCCTGCACGACCCGGCCTGGGAGGTCCGCCGCGCGGCCGCCAGCTACCTCGCTCAGCGCGCTGGGGGGTCGTCGAAGTCGGGGTAGCACACCGACACGTCGCCCGACAGCACCCGGAAGCTGAACGCCGCCGACACCGACCCCCGGTGCGCGAACCACACCTCGATCGGGTAGACCCCCGCGTCCAGCGACACCGAGTACGACTGCCGCTCGAACGCGTGGATGCCCGGCTGCTCCGCCACCGGCACGTCGTCGAGGTACACCCACGCGTCGTCGGCCGACCCGAGCGCGAACGACATCGTCGTCCCCGACCACGCCCGCACCCACGCGTGCCAGTACACCGCGAAGTACGCCGGATCCGCCTCGAGCCCCTCGTCGACGGGCCACCAGTTCTGCCCGAAGTCGAGCGACGGATCGTACTGCTCGAACGCCGGCCGCTCCCACCAGTCGAGCTGGTGCGGATCGGTGCCCGCCACCGGGTCGTTCGGCCGCGGCAGCACGTCGGGGTGGTCGATGGACAGGTTCGTGTAGACGCCCCGCCAGCCCGTCGGGCAGTTCTGCCAGTCCGGCGGGTCGCCGAGGTCGTTGGGGTCCTTGCCGGGCGGCTCGGCCGGCGGCACCTTCGGCCCCGACTTCACCTGGAACTCGGGCGAGCAGCTCGCCAGCAGCGCCACCACCCACAGCCCGCGCTTCATGGCTCCTCCCCCTGCCCGTCGCCCTGCAGATCGACCTGCCCGAGCGCCGGCATGACCTCGCACCGCATCCACTCGCCGAGCAGGTCCCGCTCGTCGGCCGTCATGGTCGCCGCGGGCGGCATGCCGTCGGTGTCGACGGCGCGCGCGACGATGGGCTCGGCCCAGGCGAGCACGTCGTCCCACGTGTCGAAGTCACTGCCCGGCGGCGCCCCGCCCCGCAGCGCCTCCCGCTGGTACACCGAGTGGCACGACAGGCAGTGGCGCGCGATCAGCGCCTTGCCCGTGCTCTCGTAGGTCAGCGGCGGATCGCGCAGGCAGGTGTAGGTGATGGGCTGCCCATGGCCCATCAGGTGGTCGTCGCAGGCGACGAGCAGCCCCAGCAGCAGCACAGCCCTCAAGCGAGCTCCCGTGTCCCGAGTGTAGCTCACGACTGCCGGATCAGTCCCTCGAGCACGTCGACCCCCGGCAGGAACTGCGCTGGATCGAGGCCCCCGAGCTTGAGCACCGCGAGGCCCACGTGCTCGCAGCCGAGCATCGTGCCGCCCGTGGCGGCCTGCCCCGTCGCCAGGTCGATCGGCTCGGCGATCAGCCCGTCGTCGGTCTTGCCGAGCACCCTGTTGCCGTTGACCCCGGCCCCGGCGACGAACACCGAGTTGTAGGGCCAGTGGTCCTTGCCGCCGCCGCCGTTGAGCTTCGGCGTCCGCCCGAACTCCGACAGCGCCACGACCACGACCTCGTTGATGAGCCACTTCGCGGTGTGGCCCGGCGTGGTCGACAGGTGGTCGAACAGCTCGTCCATCGCGGCGAAGAACGCGTTCTGCTGCGGCCCCTGCGGCGCGTTGTTGCCGTGGGTGTCGTAGCCGCCGGGGATCGAGATCATCGCGCAGCGCGACAGCCCGAGCCGGAACAGCTCGCTGGCCTTGATCGCCTGGTCGAGGATGGTGTTGCCGAGGTCGTCGAGGCCGGCCTCGAACTCGCGGCCCTCGAGCTCCATCCCGCGGTACAGGTTGTCGAGCAGCCCGTCGGCGCGCTCGCGGGCCAGGCCGCGCTGCTGCGAGGCGAAGTCGGCGATGCGGTCGTAGACGAGCTGGTCGGCCATGTCGTCGGACGGCGGGATGATGAGCGGCGCCGCGCCGTCGCTGCGGCCGTTGATGGAGCCGTCGAGCAGCGACAGCAGCGTGCCCCCGCCGGCGCGCACCACGGAGGCGCCCTGCGTCCCCGGGAACGACGGCCCGCCGAAGATGACGTGCGGCAGCGGGAACTCGAGGGTCGAGTTCGCGGCGAGCAGCGTGGGCCAGTCGGCGTACGACGACGCGGACGTGCCCGTCATCATGAACTGCGTGCCCGAGTCGTGGCCGACGGAGTGCGCGTCGATGCCGTTGACGATGGCGGAGTACGGCCCCCACTTGCGCATGTAGGCGTCGACCGCCGGCCGGTTCGGCCCGCCGGTGAAGCGCAGCTGCCCGCGCTGCCCGAGGACCGAGTCCATCTCCATGTCGACGCCGGGCACCGCGCTCGCGCCGTCGGGCCCGAAGTGCGGGTCGAGCACGGCCGTCGTGTCCCAGCCGCCGCCGGCGTAGAAGAACAGGAACTTCCGCTCGATGCCGGCGGCGAACGCCTGCTGCGGGTACCAGAGGCCGGCGGCGCCGAACAGGCCGGCCGCCCCGCCCAGGAACCCGCGGCGGGTAAGGGCGCGGTGCTGGCGCTTGCTCTTGGCGTCGCCGCGGCCGAGGGGGTCGCGCGGGTCGGGCCCGACGGGGAGCGTCGCTTCACGGATCATGGCTCGGTCCTCGGTCGGAAGGGGGGGGTCAGTACAGGATGACGGACGGGTCGCGCAGGACGACGGACAGCACCCCGGCCCACGCGCGCGTCGGCGAGGCGTCGACCGAGTACTGGTGCTTCCACAGCGCGGTCAGCTGCGCGGGCTCCGTGGCGTCGTCGGGGAGCGGCACGCCGGTGATGTCGAGGTACAGCTGCCGGATCTGCTGCTCGAAGGCGTCGGGCGAGCTCTCGGGCGTGTCCTCGACGGTGACGTAGCCGAGGAGCTTGGCGCTCTCGGTGCGGTCGGGGTCCAGATCGTGCTCGGCCACGTAGTAGGCGGCGGCCTGCGCCAGGCGCTCCTGGACGAAGACCATCCCGACGGTCGGCGTGTAGCTGCGCTGCGTGACGAAGCGCCCGTCGATGCCGCCGGCGAGCACGGGCAGGCCGAGGCTGTTGTTGCGCAGCCCGTCGCGCCCGTCGAAGAACCAGGTGTAGCCCGTGAGCTGCGTGAACTCGGTCGACAGCTGCTCGGGCGACACGAGCTTGGCCCCCGCGAGCCGCTCGGCCAGCCCCGGGTCGCGGGCGCCGCGCGCCTTGAACTCGGGGCTGTTCACGATGCTGCGCACGAGCTCCTTGACGTTCATGTCGGAGTCGAGGAAGACCTGGACGTGCTGCGAGACCTCGGGCCAGTCCTCGTCGGTCAGCTCGCGCTGGGTCAGCCCCTCCCACACCGTCTGCACGGCGCAGTCGGCGAACCGGCTGTCGGCGGCGAGCGCCTCGGCGAACTCGGGGATGTTGCCCGTCGGCCGCCCGTAGTACGCCGGCTCCCGCCCGGAGAAGTACCGCCACTCCTCCTCGTTCTCGGGGCGGTACCGCGTGCTGTCGAGGCCGTCCTCGGGGTCGTAGTTGAAGAACCCGAAGAAGTTCGCCGCGATCGGGTCGAGCGACGCGTGGCAGCCCTGGCAGCCCGTGTTCTGGCTGATCGCGTTCTCGGGGTCGATGGTCAGCTTGTCGACGGCGGCGCGGTTGAGCACGATCGGCCGCGACAGGTAGTCGTCGCACAGGAACATCTTGCTGATCGCGTTGGCGCGGTGCCGGTTGGCGTTGCCGCCCATCGACGGGTACCGCTGCCAGACCGTGGACATCGTGAGCATGCCCGCGTGCGGCCGCCCGTCCTCGTACAGCGCGGGGGCCCAGGCGCCGCCGGCGTCCTGCGGGTAGTCGATGCCCCAGTACGCCGCGAGCTCCGGGTTGGCCATCGTGTGCGGCGCGGTGACCATGTAGGAGTACGGCAGGTCGTTGACGACGACGTACTCGAGCAGCGACATCACCTCGTTCGAGATGACGTCGGCCATGCGCCGGTCGTCGACGTTGCCGAGGCCGGCCTCGCTGGGGTCGAAGTAGACGTCGCCGGTGCGGACGAGGTAGCGCTGGTTGAAGATCTCGCGGATGCGCGAGACGAACTCCGGCGACTCGATCCAGTCGTCGACCATCGCGGCGTAGTCGAGCTCGGGGACCTGCGACTGCTGGTAGCGGACGAGCTCCGCCTCGGTCGGGTGCAGCCCGCGCAGGTCCATCGACAGGCGGATGAGCTGCTCGCGGGCCGGGAGCAGCTCGACCTCGTCGGGCGTGGGCTCCTCGGGGGCGCACGCCGGGAGCAGGGCGAGCGCGGCGAGGGCGGCGAGGGGGTGACGCATGGAGCCTCCGCACGGTTTCCTGGCTCCATCATCGTCCGGCGGCGGGGGGTCCACAAGGGATCACCATCGCATTCCCGCACATATCGGCTCCCGGAGTCGCCCGGTCGGGTGCAATTCCGAGAGGGTCCGGTCAGCGGCGGGCGTCGCCCACGGGCTCCAGCGTGCTGTCCTTCGGCGCGGCCACCCCGAGCATCGCCGCCACCGTGGGGGCGATCTGCCGCGTGTCGTAGTCCTGGGCGCCCTTCCCCGGCGCCACGCCGGCGCCGAGCATCAGGAACGGCACGCGGGCGTCGTTGTCGTAGGGCGTGCCGTGGCTCGTGCCCTTGCCCTCGCTGCCCGGGTAGTCGAACAGCGCGTGCTCGGCGAGCAGCAGGTAGACGTCGCCGGAGCGGTCGTCGTACAGCGAGTTGCGGACGGCGTCGGCGTAGGGGCCGTCCACGCCGTCCTGCTGCCAGGCCCAGGCGCCGCCGATGCCCGGGATCTCGCGGATCGCCGCCGCGACGGCGCGCGCCCCCTTCGCGCGGGCCGCCTCGTCGGCGCGCACCGGCACGGGCAGCCACACGCCGGGGTCCTCGAAGTGGACCTCGCCCATCAGCCCCGCCGCCTTCAGCGCCTGGTTGCCCGCCTTCGCCACGGCGTCCGGCGGGATGCGGATCGCGCCCTCGGCGACGATGGAGCCGTGGTCGGACGACAGCGCCACGAAGTAGTTGTCGGCCCCGACCACCTCGTCGAGGTGCTGCAGCAGCCGCCCGATCGACTTGTCCAGCCGCACCATGCCGTCGACGGCCTCCCAGCTCTCGGCCGTGAAGGTGTGCCCGATGTAGTCGGTCTCGGAGTACGAGACGGTGAGCAGGTCGGGCGTCTCGTGCGTCCCGAGGGCCATCCGGTCGATGGCGGCGATGGCGGCGTCGGTGAGCGCGTCACCAGCGAACGGGGTCGCCAGGAACCCCTTCGGCGCGGTGTCGGGCGCGGGGTGCGGGAAGGTGGTGCCGTAGCCGGGGTCGCCCTCGTTCGGGTCGTCGTCGGCGCCCACCAGCGCGGGGTAGGCCTCGGGGTGCACCGCCGTCCACGGCTCGTGCATCCACTTGTCGACGTCGACGTCGTCGAGCGGCGGCGTGAAGTGCAGGGCCTCGCGGTCGTACCAGCTCTCGAGCTGGGCGCGGGCGCCGCCCATCAGCGTCGCCCCGCGGTCCTTCAGCGACACCGACGCGACCTGGCCGCCGGCCGCGACGACCTGGTCGGCGAGCGTGCCCGTCATCACCTTCGAGGCGTCGGCGCAGCAGTAGACGTCGGTGCCCTCGGGCTCGCCCGGCACGTACCAGTCGTTGCTGACGATGCCCGAGCGGGCCGGTGCCGTGCCGGTGCTGATCGTGGAGTGCCCCGGGCCCGTGAACGTGGTGGCGTGCGGGTGCCGCGCCACGGCGACGAACGCCTGCTCGCCGGTCAGGCGCGCGAGCCCGTCGATGTACAGCGCCTTCGGCGCGTCGAGCAGGCGCACCGGCAGCTGGTCCACCACGATCAGCACGCCGAGGCGCGCCGGGGCCGCTGCCTCGGGCGCCGCGGCGGGCGACGCGGGCGGGATGGGCGGCGTGACCTCGGGGATGGGCTTGTGGCAGCCCGTCACCGCCAGGGCGGCGGCGAGGGCGAGCGAGCGGTGGAGCACGTGGCCTCCGGGCGAGCGGGAGGCGAACATAGCCGCCCGGCCGCCCCGCGCTACTCCGGGAGCACGTCGGTCGGGATGCCCTGCACCTTCGCCCCTTCTGCACACCGTGGGCCGTGAACCAGCCCTGGTTGACCTCCAGCGCATAGGTCGCCGGCACGAGGCTCGACACCGGCCGGGTGTCGTGGGGCTTCATGTCGGAGATGTGGACGATCTCGCCGCGGCGGTTGAGGAAGGCGATCGACAGCGGGACGTAGGTGTTCTTCATCCAGAAGCGGCGGATCCGCTCGTCGCTGTAGGCGAACAGCATGCCGTCGTCGCTGCCGAGCTCCTTGCGGTACATCAGGCCCTGCTGGCGGCTGGCCTCGGTGGCCGCGACCTCGACCCGCACGGGGTTGCCCGCCACGTCGAGCGTCGCCGTCGGCAGCTTCGATCCGCACCCGACCGTCATCCAGAGCAGCCACGCCGTCACGGACACCTTCCCGGCCGGGGAGCATAACCGGGACACCGGTGCCGCCGATCCGGTAACCGGACGGTAACCGTCGCCCGACACCCGCCCCGGTACAGTGAATCCAGCTGAAGGGACCTGGCGCCCCCCGGGGTGCGGGTCGACCGACAGCGTCCGCGGCGTGGTTGGCGTTCCCCCCTTCTGCTCCTCGTCGCGGCGCTGTCGGCAGCCTTCGGCCGAAGGCGCCAGGAACACGGCCGCAGGGGCCCCCAACCCTGCGGCCGTCGTGCTTCCGGGGCCTTCAGTCCTCGACGACGAGCAGCGCGTCGAGGTCGTCGAAAGGGTCCTCCGGCGGCCTCGACGCGGTGCGCTTCGGCTCCGGCTTGCGCGCCGGCTCCGGCTTGCGCGGCGGCTCGGGCGGGCGCGCCTTCTTCGCGGTGGGCTTCGACGGCGGCTTCGCCGCGGGCTTCACCGGCCTGGGCGGCGGCTCCTCGAGCCGCGGCTTCGGCGCGCGCGCCCGCACCGGCGGCAGGCCGAGCGCCGCCCGGCGCTGGCTCTCCTCCCGGGCCGCGGCGGCGATCTCGTCGACGACCGAACGCACGTCGGCCTTGCGCTTCGGCGCGCGCACGCGGCCCGTGAGCTCGGTGTCGGGCCGCAGCTCGGCCCGCTCGTACAGCTCCCACAGCTCCTGCCCGTAGGGTTTGCCGCGCAGGTCGGGCACCCAGCGCGCCAGGAACGAGGTGAGGTTGTCGACGTCGCGCACCAGGATCCGCCGCGCGTTGCGGTTCGCCGCGGCGTCGATGGCCTGGGGCAGGTCGATGATGACGGGGCCGTCGCCCGACAGCAGCACGTTGAAGTCCGACAGGTCGCCGTGGACCACGCCGGCGCACAGCATCCGCGTGACCTCGCGGAGCAGCTGGCGGTACAGCGCGCGCGCCTCGTCCTGCTCGAGGTCGACGTCGATGAGGCGCGGCGCGGGCCCGCCGTCTTCGCCGCGGACGAGCTCCATGACGAGCACGCCGTCGACGAAGTCGTACGGCTCCGGCACGCGCACGCCCGCCGCGCGCACCTTCATGAGCGTGTCGTACTCGGCGCGGCGCCAGGCCGCCTCGACCTCCTGCCGCCCGAACGACGATCGCTTGCCCTTCGCCCGCTCCCGCCGCGAGTCGCGCCCGCGGCGGCCCTCGGTGTAGTCGGCCCGGTGCTTGAAGCTGCGGTGCGCGGCTTCCTTGTAGACCTTCGCCACGCGCAGGTCGTCGCCTGCCGCCACGAGGTAGACCTGGGCTTCCTTCCCCGACATCAGCGGGCGGATCACCTCGTCGAACACGCCCATGTCCAGCAGGGGCTCCAGCTCCGGGGGGACCCGCATGCCCTCGCGACCTCCATCGACTCCGACCCGCCCGCAGTAACCCGCCACAGGCGCACGTGATACGGAGGCCGGCATGCAGGACAAGCAGCGCCAGCAGCGCAAGGCGAAGCGCGCCGAGAGCAAGAAGAAGAAGCGGGCGAACGCCTCGCGCCCCGGCGTCGGCGGGCCGGTCACGGTGGGCTCGGAGAGCGCGTCGAAGGGGCGCACCTGGCCCACGGGCGAGTGCTACGTGAGCGAGGGCTGGGACGAGCCGGGCGCGCGGATCGACGCGGTGTTCTCCCGCAGCCGGCCCGACGGCGCCACGGTCCTGGCGGTCTTCGAGCTCGACCGCAGTGGCCCCGGGCTGCTCGGCGCCCGGGCGCGCGGCGGGCTGCGCCGGGAGCACGTCGCGTCGGAGTGCGCGGCGGTGTCGGAGCGCTCCGGCCAGGCGATGATCGGGTGCGCGCCCGGCCTCGTGGCCGCGCTGGTCGACGACGCGCGGGGCCACGGCGCGGGCGAGGTCGCCGCGTCGGCGCTGGAGCTGCTCGAGGGCGTGCCGCGGATCGAGCTGCCCGTCCCGTTCGGCCCGGCAGCGGCGCCGGAGGCGGCCCCCGAGGGCGACGGGTGGTTCGGCGGCCTGCGCAAGCGGCTGCTCGGCTGAGCGTGCCGGAGGGGCACGTGACACCGGCCACCGCGCCGAGCCCACCCGTGGTAGACCGGGGATATGCCCACGCCGGACCTCCCCGCGGATGCGCCCCGGGTCGCTGACGGGCGCTACGTCCTGCTCACGCGGCTGGGCGAGGGCGGCATGGCGGTCGTCTACGGCGCCTGGGACACGCAGCTCCGCGTGTGGCGCGCCGTCAAGGTCCTCCTCCCGGAGCACGCCCGGCGGCGCAGCGTGCGGCGACGCTTCGAGCGGGAGGCGCGGACGTTGATGACGATCCGGCACCCGAACCTCGTCCGGGTGCACGAGGTGCGCGCGGATCGCGCCCTGCCCTACCTCGTGATGGACCTGCTGCCGGGCGGCTCGCTCGAGGACTGGGTGATCCGCCACGGCGCGATGCCCCCGGCCCTGGCGGTGCGCGCCGCGTCGGAGGTGGCGCTGGCGCTCGAGGCGGCCCACACCGCCGGCGTCATCCACCGCGACGTGAAGCCTCAGAACGTCCTGGTCGACGTCCACGACAGCTGCTGCCTGACCGACTTCGGCGTGGCGCGGGTGGAGGGCGGCGGCGGCACCCGCACCAACGTGTCGATGGGCACCGTGGGCTACATGGCGCCCGAGCAGCTGGCCGACAGCAAGTCCGTCGACCCGCGCTCCGACGTCTACAGCCTCGGCGCGAGCCTGTACGTGCTCGTCACGCGGCGGCCGGTGCGCGACCTGTTCCGCGTCTCCGACGATCCGTCGCTGCTCGACGACCTGCCGGCGCCCCTGCGCGACGTGCTCCGGCGCTGCCTCGCCTACGAGCGGCAGGACCGCTGGCCGTCCGCGGCGGCGGCGTACGAGGCGCTCGTGGCCGCGATCGACGCCCTGCCGCCCGCGCCGACCGACACGCCGCCGCTCGGCCGGCGCCGCACCGACGACGCGCCCATCGGCGGGGCCACGGGCGAGCTGACCGAGCTCGAGGGGCTGCTCGAGGCGCCGATCCCGCAGAAGCGCAAGAAGAAGCCCGCGGAGCCCGACACCGAGGAGACGCCACTCACCCCGCTGTACAGCCCGCCGGTGTGGGCGGCGAAGGTGCCCGATCCGGCGCCGCTGCGCCGCGTGCTCCACGCGCCGCCGGCCCCGGCGACGCCACCGCCCGAGCCGGTGGGGCGCCCGCTGGCGGCGGCGGCGGCGGGCACGGTGGCGCTGGCCGGCATGCTCGGCGTGGCGATCGCCGCCATCGGGACGGTGGCGGGGGCGCTGCTGGCGTCGTCGGGCGGGCAGCTCGTCGCGACCGAGGCCGCGTCGGCGGCGGCGGCGGAGCGCATCGTGGTGCAGCGGGTCCACGAGCCTGACGAGCTGGTCGCCGACCTGCGGCGCCTGGGCATCGAGGACGCCGAGGCGGGCGCGCTGGCGGCGGGCGAGCCGCGCGCCTTCGCCCACGCCGTGGCGCGGGCGGCGCGCTCGGGCATGGGTGGCCGCCGCGACGACGCCGACGACGAGCTCGCCCGCCAGCGCCTCGAGCGCGTGGTCTGGGCCGTCGACCGGCTCGACCAGGCCGAGGCGAGCTGGGCCAGCGCCGCCGACGCCCCGCTCGGGCGCCTGGCGGTGTGGCTCGGCTGGGCCGAGGGTCCGGGCTAGCGGCGGCGGCGCCGCCGCGCGAGGACGCCCAGCCCGAGCGGCAGGAACATCGCCGCCGTCGAGCCGTCCGGCGTGCCCTTCTTGTTCCCGCAGCAGCCGCCCGAGATGTTCGAGGCGTTGCGGCCCTCGTTCGGGGTGTAGTCCTTGAACGTCTCGGCCACGACCCAGCCCGGGTTGCCGTTGCCGTCGTACTCGTAGGCGCCGGCATCGGGCGACTCGCCGTCGCGCGCGGTGCCGTTGAAGTCCTCCTGCGGGATGTAGGCCTGGCCGTCGGGCGTGCCCGCGTCGCGCAGGGTGGAGTTGCTGGTCGGGTAGAAGTCGAAGTCGTCGATGCTCTCGAAGTCGGCGACGCCGCCGCCCGGCACCACGAAGGTGGGGCGCAGGATCTCCTCGAAGCCGTCGACGAAGCCCGTCACCACGTTGTTGGCGATGTAGTTGCTCGTGTCCTCGCCGCTGGCCGTGGTGGTGGTGCCGTAGCCGTTGTCGTCGTAGTGCTGGTCGTCCCAGTACACGCCGAGGCCGGTGGGGTTGGCGATCGCGTTGTTGGCGAAGACCAGCCCGTCCTTGTCGTACCAGTCGTCGAGGCGCGCGCCCCAGCCGTCGGTGCGAGCGAAGGTGTTGTGGCTGATCTGCACGTCGAACAGGCTGCCGTCCTCGTCGCGCGAGTACAGCCCGTCGCCGCCGACCTCGAAGACCAGGTTGTTCTGCACCAGCGCCGGCCCGTCGACGAAGATGCCGTCGTCCTCGACCTGCCAGACGGCGTTCCCGTACAGGACGTTCTGCGGGCCGAACTCCGTGGCCCGCGTGGCCAGCCCGTCGTCGCGGATCCGGAACACCACGTTGTGCTGCACGCGCACGTTCTGCGTGCCCCGCGACAGGTAGATGCCCGAGCCCTGGATGTCGTGGACCAGGTTGAACTCGACGAGGCTGTCCTGCATCCAGCACTCGGCGCTGCCGCAGCCCACGTAGATGCCGCTGCCGTCGCCCGTGTTCGACAGCTCGTTGTGGCGGACGACGAGGTTGTTCAGGTTGCCGTCGAGCCGCAGGGCGGTGCCCCACACGTCCTCGACGGTGCAGTCCTCGATGCGCACGGTGTCGCTGTCGCGGACGTACAGGCCGCTGGGGCCGCGGTCCTGCAGGTCGTCGCCGCCGCCGCCGGAGAAGCTGAGGCCGCTGACGACGACGTAGGAGCTGTCGACGAGCTGCGCGACCCAGCCGCCGCCGTTGTTCTTCAGCACGACCGGCGCCCCGGCGGCCGCCTTGAGCGTGATGGGGGCGTCTTCCGAGCCCACGCCCGTCCAGTAGACGGTGCCCTCGAGCTCGTAGGTGCCCCCGTTGAAGGTGACGACGTCGCCGGGCTGCAGCGACGACGTGAGCGAGCCGATGTCGTCGCCCGGGCTCAGCGTCACGCTGGCGGCGAGCGCGGGGACGCCCACGAGGAGCAGCTCGATCATGTAGACCTCGCAGAGGGGGGGATCGGCGGGGCGGGGATCAGGGCCCGCCCGTGAAGCCGCGGTCGTTCTGGGATCCGTCGCCGTCGTCCAGCTCGGCGAACGGCGGGCCGTCGTCGATCTCGTCGGAGCCCGCCTGGAGCGTGAGATCGTCGTCGTCCGGGTTGTCGTTGTCGCTCATCGCGACCAGCTGCGGATCGCGCACGACGTTCGTGGGGTCGAGCGGGGCGCCGCCGCCGTCGACGAGGTCGCCGGCGAAGTCGTGGCCCGCGTTGTTCAGGTAGCCCGTGTTCCAGCCGACGAAGGCGCCGGGCGCGGCCGCGTGGATGCCCGAGGCGCCGTCGTTGCTGTGCAGGACGTTCGACAGCAGCTCGAAGCCCGCGCCGTTGACGAGCGCGACCTCGACGCCACCGCCCTCGCCGGTGGACGTGTTGCCCGTGAGCGTGTTGTTCGCGATGCGCACCGCGGCGACGGTGCCGAGCGCCGCGATCCCGCCGCCCGTGGCCGCGGCGGTGTTGTCCTGGACGCGGTTGTTGTGGAGCCCGGCGCCCGCGTCGTCGACGTTGCGGAGCAGGACGCCGCCGCCGTCACCGTCGGTGGTGTTGGCGGCGAGCCAGTTGTGGGCGAGCGAGTAGGTGCCCGCGTTGAGCAGCACGACGCCGCCGCCCTCGACCGAGGCGTAGTTGCCGCGGAACTCGGCCTGGTCCACGTCGGCGTCGCCGCCGGAGACGAAGAGCGCGCCGCCGATGGCGCCGGCGTTCCCCTCGTAGACGCTGTCGTCGTCGACGAGCGCCGACGCGACGATGGCCAGCGCGCCGCCCTCGTCGCCCGCCTGGTTCGCCTCGAAGCGCGTGCCGCCGCGCACGCGCACGGTCGACGAGGACAGCGCGGCCACGGCGCCCCCGTCGGCGGCGGCGGCGTTCTGCGAGACGACGGCGTGGTCGAGCGTGAGCGAGGCGCTCTGCACCCGCATCGAGCCGCCGTCGCCGCCGGCGTCGCCGCCGGTGAGGGTGAGGTCGCGCACGGTCACGTCGCCGCCGCTGATGGTGAGGTGGCGCGCGCCCTTGGCGGCGTGGAGCACGACCTCGGCCGGATCGCCCGTCTCGCCGCGGAGCAGGACGGTGCCGCCGGTCCAGTCGACGGCCACGCCGTAGTGGTCGCCCGGGGTGAACACGACCTCGCGGCACACGGCGTCGAGGTGCTGCAGCGCGGTGGCGACCGTGTCGTAGGGGTCGGCCTCGGTGCCCGTGCCGGTGGCGCTGCCGGAGGGGTCGACGAGGACGGGGTAGGCGTTCGGGTCGTCGTCGTCGCAGTCGCCGCCGGCCGAGCACAGCGAGTGGCCGTCGCCGTCGAGGTCGAGGTCGTCGGCGCCGCCGTTGCAGTCGTTGTCGACGCCGTCGCACACCTCGGCCCGGCCCGGGTTGGCGCGGGGCTCGGCGTCGTCGCAGTCGCCCGTGCAGATGGTGTAGCCGTCGAGGTCGCCGTCGACGTCCTCGTCGGTGGACGGGTCGCAGTCGTTGTCGAGGCCGTCGCACTCCTCGGGGTGCTGCGGGTGCACCGCGCCCTGCGTGTCGTCGCAGTCGCCGCCGCAGACGCGCCAGCCGTCGCCGTCGTCGTCGGCCTCGTCGCCCGGGGTGATGCCGTTGCAGTCGTCGTCGACCCCGTTGCAGCGCTCGGCAGCGCCCGGGTGGACGTCGGGGTCGCCGTCGTTGCAGTCGCCGTCGGCCACGGAGTAGCCGTCGCCGTCGTCGTCGGCGTTCGACGGGCCGGCGACGCCCACCAGCGCGACGTAGGCGCTCGCCGGATCGGCGTCGGTCCGGATCTGGATGCGCCCGCTCGAGCGCTCGCCCGGGACCTCGGGCGAGTACCAGACGGAGACGGTGATCTCGCCCTGCGCCGGCACGACGTCCTCGTCGTGGTCGGCGCGCCACAGGTCGGGGTCTCCCTCGGTGAGCGTGACGGAGAGCAGCGACACCTCGGTGCCCCCGCCGTTCGTGAGCGTCACCTCGCGCATCGGCTCGTCACCCACCGCCACGACGCCGAAGTCCAGGGCGTCCGGAGCCACCGTGAGGGACCCCGGTGCGCTCGATCCCTTGTCGGTGCAGGCTGTGGCGACGGAGACGATGGAAACGAGGGCGCAACCGGCAACCCAGCGCATGCGACCATCCCTGCCCGGAGTATAGCGCGGGCCGGCCCAGCCTCGCGCCGGCGCGCGCCGGTGTGGGCGAAAAAGTTCTTCCGGGCGCGGGATGCCCGGGCCGGACCGGGCTAATCGGTTCCGGTCACACGCCCGTCGCAACAGCGGGGGACCGGGTGGCGTATCCATGTGCCGAACGAGCGGGAGGCGTCCATGGAGCACCTGAAGTACCTGTCCCTGATCAACTACGCGTTCGCCGCGCTCACCGGCCTGGCCGGCGCGTTCCTGGTGCTGGGGGGGCTGCTCGGCGTCGGCTCGATGCTGATGAGCAGCACCGACATGGTCTCGCTGGCGATCATGGCGGTGTCGATGACCTTCGCGTCGGTCCTGGTGGTCGTGCTCGCGGTGCTCTACGCCGTGACGGGCCGCCGGGTGGCCGCGGGCCGCGGGCGCATCCTGCAGACGGTGCTGGGCGTGCTGGCGCTCGGCAACCTGCCGCTCGGCACGATCTACGGGCTGTACGCGCTGTGGGTCTGCTGGGGCAACGAAGAGACCAAGGCCGCCTTCGAGAACCCGAGCTACGACGACTACTAGCCGCTACAGGCAGGGCGGGACCGACAGCCCGGCGTCGCGGACGGTGTTCGCCGCCCGCGCCAGCTCGCGGTCCCAGTAGCAGAGCTCCTGGGCCTTCGCGAGGTACCCGAACTGGTAGAAGGTCGGGTTCTCGTCGTCCGACTGCACGATGCGGTCGCCACCCGACCACCACAGCGCCGCGTGGCGCCGGTCGACCACCCCGCGGGCGTCGGCGTAGGCGGCCTCGGCCGTCGACAGGGCGTCCTCGGCGCCCGCGGCGTCGCCGTCGACCTGCAGCGTCACCGCCCGGTAGATCTCCGACGCGAAGCGCGCCCGCAGCTGGTCGATGGCCATGCCGTCGCGGACCTCCTCGAACACCGGGTCGTCGCCGCGCAGGTCGGTGATGGAGGCGAGCACGGCCTCGGTCTCCTCGCTCATCCGCGCGAGCCGCGGCACCGCGAAGTCGACCCGCGCGCGCTCGTCGGCCGTCCACACCGCCGCCTGGTCGACGCGCGGCCGGTCGGGCTGCGACAGGATGCCGATGGCGTCGCCGGCGTCGATGAGCGTGTCGCGCCCCGCGAGGAACGGCGCCATGCGGTCGTCGATGAGCGCGTCGTGCTGCAGGTCGCCCAGCGCCACCACGGCGTCCGCCAGCGTCTGCCCGTCGCTCCCCCAGGCGTCGAACAGCTCGTGGACGGCGTCGCCCCAGGCGGCGGGCGCGTGGTGCGCCATGCGCAGCGTCAGCACGTCGTTCTGCCAGTACCCCCACTCCCAGCCCGAGCTGAACAGCACGTGGCGCGGCAGCGGGCCGGCCTGCGCGCGGATCCGGTCGATGTCGGTCCAGCGCGAGCGGACGTAGACGGGGAGGTAGGTCGGCACGGAGTTGTCGAACGCGACCCAGTAGGCGGACTCGGGGAAGTAGCCGACGGGCTCGCCGGCCTGCAGGCGGTCGAGCAGGAACGCGCGGTGCTCGTCGAACTCGTCGTGGAGGTAGGCCCCGCCGGCATCCTCGAACAGGTCGTAGTACATGACGCTGTGCACCAGCGGCACGGCGTCGAGGTACTTCGCGAGGAAGTAGTATTGGAGCTCCTCGCCCTGGTACTCGACCTGCAGGTCGTCGTAGTTGCCGACGTGGATGACGGTGTCGACGTCGAGGTCCGGCATGGCGACCCGCATCCGCGCGATGGCGCGCGACGCCACGTCGACGAAGGCCGCCGGGTCCTCGCCGCTGAACTCGCCGAAGGACAGGTCGATGCCGTCGGGGTCGACGGCCGCGAGGATCGCGAGGCGGGCGTCGACCTCGGCCTCGTCGTAGTCGCCGTCGACGAGGTCGAAGGCGAGCTGCAGGTTGCCGCTGCCGAACAGCTGGACGCCGAGGGAGACGGTGACGCCGCGCTCGTGGGCGTAGTCGACGATCTGGCGGGTCTGCTCGGTCCAGGCCGCGGCGGCGCCGGTGGAGCGCACGATGTTGTCGAGGGCCGGGTACTGGAGGTGGTTGCCGCGGTTCTTCACCAGCCAGTCGATGGTGCGGCGGGCGCGGGCCAGGCCCTCGTCGGAGGGCTCCCAGAAGTCGTAGGTGCCCTCGATGGGGTGCAGGGTGTGCATCTGCAGCCCGTTGCGCTCGACCTCGGGGACGACGACCGCGCCCGCGTCGACGTCTTCGGGGTCGAGGTCGCGGAGCTCCGTGGGGAAGCGGGTGTAGGAGGGGTGGACGAAGCGGACGCCCATGGCCTCGAGGGTGGCCGCCAGGCCGAACTGCTGGCCCAGGCGATCGCCGCCGGCGACGGAGATCCGCCGCCCGTCGAGGTCGATGCGGTAGGCGCCGGCGCCGAGGTCCGGCTCCTCGGTGAGGACGATGGCGCGGCGGTGGCCGCCGGGGTCGCCCGCCTCGTACTCGAGGCCGGGGTGGCCGACGAAGGCGACGAAGTCGCGCAGGCCCTCGTCGTCGGGGCCGTAGACGGTGAGCTCGGTGGGGTCGGAGCGACAGGCGAGCAGGGTCCACAGCAGCATCGGGCCTCCGGACCGCCGGGGTCTATCGCGCTGGCGCGCAGTCGCCCCCGGAGGTCGTGAACCTCTCCGGGACCGTGTCGCCGACGGCGGGGCGACCGTGCGGTGCGCCAGGGCCGCGTGTGCGTCGCGCAGCGCCCGGAACAACGCCTGGGTCTCGGCATGCGGGGCAGGTGCAGCCTCCCAGGTGGCGTCCGCGTCGGCAGGTCCCCGGGGCGCCGAGGCGTGTACGTGAACACGATCAGCGTCTCGGAGACGGTGTACTCCGCCCGGTCTCGGAATCCCGTTCCTGCCGGTGGTGCACCTCCAGCGCCATCCGCGCCGAGATCCCGGAGCGGGTACACGGTCCGGACGGAGGGCAGCGCCCACAGGAAGCTCCGACGGACGACGATCCCCGCGCTCGTACACTCCGGATGTGGGCGCGGTACCGCACCAGCATCGCGAACGCCGGGCCTCCGGCCACGATCAGCGCGAGCGCCACCCACTCGTCGCCAGCTTCCACCACCGGCCGCCGCCGGCGGCATCGCCAGCGCCGTCCCGCGACGAGCGATCCCCAGGGCGGCCATGGCGGCGTACAGCGGCCTCGCGCTGCCGGTGACATCACCGGAGAAGCCGCCGTCGAAGGGTGAGCCTGAGCCATACCAGGTGTCCTCCTTCACCGTGCCGTACGCCCGCGGATGGGCGTGCATTCGCCGTCCCGTCGGACGCCGGTCGGACACGCGTACGGGCCCGACCCGCTCGACGGGTGACCGGATGCGTCGTCACCCAGAACGGACGTCGACGGCGCGCGGGAGATGGCGGCGAGGTGACCGGACGTCCGTCACCCGTGGGACGAGAGGACCCTCCGTTCTCGGCTTTCATCGGCATCCCGCTTGCATCAGCCGCCCCCGCAGGGAGGACGAGCCCATGGTGCGTTGGTCGTTGGTCGCGATGCTGGGGATGGCCGGGTGCGCGACAGAGCAGGACGCCGTGCTGGACACGGGGACGTGGTACGGCACGGGCGCCGGCGCGATGGGCCCGCAGGGGCCGGTGGGGGCGCAGGGGCCGGCGGGCGCCGACGGCGACCAGGGCCCGGTCGGGCCGCAGGGGCAGCAGGGGCCGGCCGGACCGGCGGGGCCCGAGGGGCCGCAGGGGCCTCCCGGCGCGACGGGGCCGGCCGGACCGGAGGGGCCGGCCGGGCCGGCGGGGCCGGCGGGTGCCGACGGCACGCCGGGAGCGCAGGGGCCGCAGGGGCCGCCCGGCCCCCCGGGCCCCGCGGGGCCGCAGGGCATGGACGGCCCACGGGGCCCGGCCGGGGCTGACGGCGCTGACGGCGCGGATGGCGCCGTCGGGCAGCAAGGGCCTCGCGGCAACACCGGCCCGGCGGGGGCCGACGGCGCGGACGGCGTCGACGGGCTCGACGGCCTGCCGAGGACCAAGGCCGACATCTATTCGCAATCGCGAACGTCGTTGAGCACGTTCCTCAGCGCCTACGCCTCGGCGTCCTGCCTCGACAACAACGACATCCCGCTGAACGGCAGCTGCAAGCTCAACGCGACCAACCCGGCGATCGTCGAGACCGGCGCGAAGTACGTCACCGACCCGAACACGCCGGGCGGATGGGTCTGCAGCGGCCGGTGGGACGGCGCCGGCACGGCCACCGCCACCGTGTACTGCATCGACGTGCCCTGACCTCGTTTCCGGATGTTTCGGGGACGGGCCCCACGGGCGCCGCCGCGTCATGACGACCGCGGAGGTTCCCGTGCGCTGGTCCGCCCCGCTCCTCGCGCTGCTCGCCTGTGCTCCGGCGTCGAAGCCGTCCCCCGGGGCCGACACCGGCACCGGCACGAGCGATCCCACGTCCGACCCGGGCGACGACACCACGGACCCCACGTCGGAGCCCACCCCCGACACGGGCGAGCCGACGTCCGGCGACGACACGGGGACCGCCGCGCCGCCCTCCCCGTACGCCGACTGCACGAGCGTCGTGACGTACAGCACGGGCGGCGTGACCACCAGCCACTACGACGCCGACGGCCGCCTGTCCGACTACACCTACGACGCCGACGGCGACGGCAGTCCCGAGGACTCCGCCCGGTACCACTGGGACGTCGTGGGCGGCGTGGTGCAGCAGTCCGACTGGTCCACCGCCTCGGGCACGAGCGGCACGGTCTGGTACGACGCCCACGGCCACGCCGAGCGGGCGCGCACCGTCAGCGCCGCGGGCACCGTCGACGCGACCTACACCAACACCCACGACGCCAGCGACCGGCTGGTCCAGGTGGTCACGCGGACCAGCGCCGCGGCGGCGATCACCACCACCGACTACGACGGCTGCGAGCTGTGGACGCGCCAGGTCATCGACCTGTACGGCGACGGCGCCACCCTGCTCGAGAGCACGTCGGACTGGACGTACGCCGCGGGCTGCACCCCGTCGAGCCAGCGCGTCGGCGGCTCGGCCGTCTACACCGTCGACTACGACGCCGACGGGCGGCCCATCGAGCAGCGATCCGGCGGCGCCGTCACCGCCCGTTGGACCTGGACCTGCCCCTGACCCGGCTACCGTAGGAGCATGCCCGACGCGACCTCGGTACTCCGCGCGCTCGCCGTGATCCTCGACCTCGCCAACGGGCTGCAGGACGACAAGAGCGCCCGCACGGCGGGCTTCGCCCTCCGCCTGGCCCGCGAGGGCGCCCTCGGCGACGCCGACCAGGCGGCCGCCTGGCACGCCGCGCTGCTGCGACACCTCGGCTGCACCGCCTTCGCCGCCACCGAGGCGACAGCTCGTCGCCGACGACGTAGCCCTCCGCGGCCGCCTGCTGCGCGCCGACGACACCGCCGGGCGGCTCCGCGCGCTCGTCGCCGCCAACCCGGGCCACCCCACCCGCGCCGCGGCGGCGGTCCTGCGCGCGACCGTCAGCGGCGACGCCCTGCGCGACGAGTGGACCGCCGAGGCCTGCAGGGGCGGCGCCTGCTGGCCGGCGGGCTCGGCCTCCGGGCCCGCGGTCACCACCGCGCTGGACCAGGTCTTCGAGCGCCACGACAGGCGCGGCGCCCACAGCTGTCAGGCGACGCCCTCCACGACGTGGCGCGCGTCGCAGGCGTAGCCGCGTCGCCGTCCTCGGGTGGCTCGACAGCGGCGACGGCAGGCCAGACGCGGCTGTCCGCCGGCAGCGGCACCGTGCTCTGTCCGGCGTGGACCAAGCGCGCGCTCGCGCTCCTGCCGACGCTGGGTGACGAGCCGCCCGCCCCGACGGCGGCGCGCCGCTCGACCTCGACGCCGTCGTCACCACGTTCGGCGACTTCGCCGACCTGCAGACGCCGAGCCGCCATGGCCCGCCTCCCGCGCCGTCGCGGCGCTGGCCCGCGCCGCCGGCGGGCCGTCGAACTGCCGCCGCGCACGAGGTCGCCGCGCTCAGCCGGGCGGCCCGTCCGCGATCTCGGCGGTCGCTCTCCCACCGCGCTGCTGGTGGCGCCGCGCGCGCGTGAGCGAGGTGGGAGCGGCTGCGGCTGCACCCGTACCTGACCGAGCGGGTGCTGGCCGGCGCCGAGGACCTCGCCGACGCCGCGCGCATCGCCGGGGCGCACCACGAGCGCCTCGACGGCCGCGGCTACCACCGCGGCGCCGGCGACACGAGCCTGCCGCGCGCCGCGCGGATCCTCGCCGCCGCCGACCGCTGGTGCGCCCTGCGCTGCGATCGGCCGCACCACCGCCGCCTTCCCCGCGGCCGGCGCCCGGGTCGTCCTGCGCACCGACGCCGCCGACGGCGCCCTCGACCGCGACTGCGTCGAGGCCGTGCTCGCGGCCGCCGGCGACCCGCGCGCCGGCGAGGTCGGCGTCCCGTCGCTGACCGAGCGCGAGTCCGAGGTCCTGCGCGAGGTCGCGCGCGGCCAGACGAACAAGGAGATCGCGGCCGCCCTCGGCATCTCGCCGCGGACGGTGCAGAACCACACGCTGAACATCTACGGCAAGCTCGGCGTGAGCACCCGCGCCGGCGCCGCATTGCGCGCGGCCCGGGCCGGACTGCTCGCCGGGTAGGCCATCTGGCCCATGGGGCGGGCGCGCCGGCGGGCCTACCTGCGGGGCAGGAGGTCCCCATGGTCCGCACCGCCCTGCTCGCCGCGCTGCTCGCCGGCTGCGCCGCCCGCCACCCCGCCTGCTTCGACGGCGGCCCGCCGCCCGCCTGGCGCGTCACCGCCGCCGACGGCACCTGCCTGCAGGGCTACCGCTGGTCGCCCGACGGCCCGCCCCGCGCGAGCGTGGTGCTGGTCCACGGCATCCGCGACCACGCGCTGCGCTACGAACCGCTGGCGACCGAGCTCACCGCTGCGGGCTTCGCCGTCGTCGCGCAGGATCACCGCGGGCACGGGCGCTCCGGCGGGCCGCGCCAGTCCTTCGACGCGATCGCCACGCTGGAGGACGACGTCGCCCTCGCCGTGGACCAGGCGCGCGCCGCGGCCCCGGACCGCCCGGTGTTCCTGTTCGGGCACAGCATGGGCGGGCTCGTCGCGACCACCTACGTGCTCGACCACCCCGACGAGATCGCGGCCCTGGCGCTGACCGGCCCGGCCCTGCAGCTGCCCGACGACGTGAAGCCGGTGGAGATCCGCGCCGCGCGCCTGCTGTCGCGCCTCACGCCGGGCCTGCACGTCCAGGACATCGACGACACCGCCTTCGTGCGCGAGCCCGCGGCCAAGGCCGAGCTCGCCGCCGACCCGCTGATCGACCACGGCAAGCTGCCGGCGCGCTCGGCCGGGGCGCTGGTGCGCGGGATCGACGCCGTGCAGGCGCGGATGGCGGAGGTGCGCCTGCCGGTGCTGGCGCTGCACGGCAGCGAGGATCCCGCGACGAACCCGGCGGGGAGCCGGGCGCTGATCGCGCGGGCCGCGAGCACCGACAAGACGCTGCACATCGTGGAGGGCGCGGCGCACGACCTGCTGCACGAGCCGGAGCAGGCGGCGGTGCGGGCGGAGCTCGTGGGCTGGTTCGCCGCGCACGCCCCGTAGCCAGCGACGCGGTCGCCTGAGACACGAAGCCCCTCCCCGACGATGTCGAGGAGGGGCTATGTGGCGCACCCAAGAGGAGTCGAACCCCTAACCTTCGGATCCGTAGTCCGACGCTCTATCCAATTGAGCTATGGGTGCAGGAACAGTGCTGGCGGAGTCGGAGGGATTTGAACCCTCGGTGGGGTTTTGGCCCCACACGTGATTAGCAATCACGCACCTTCGGCCACTCGGTCACGACTCCAGTTGATTCGGCGTTGGCAGCAGCGGAGGCGGAGGGATTCGAACCCCCGGACCCTTGCGGGCCTGCGGTTTTCAAGACCGCTGCCTTCGACCGCTCGGCCACGCCTCCGTTCGCGCGTGGCTCGGCTTGGTTATGCCGGGACCCGCGGAGCGTATCAAGCGCCGGGCGCGACAGCCGTGATCTCGGCCTGGCCCCCATGTACGGGCGGAGCGCCTCGGGGATCCTCACCGAGCCATCGGGCTGCACGTTGTTCTCCAGGATGGCCACGAGCGTGCGCCCGACCGCCAGCCCCGAGCCGTTCAGCGTGTGGACGAGGTGCGGCTTGCCCCCCGCCGCCGGGCGGTAGCGGCAGGCCATCCGCCGGGCCTGGAAGTCGCCGTAGTGGCTGCAGGACGAGATCTCGCGGTAGCCCTGGCTCGGCAGGAACACCTCCACGTCGTAGCAGCGCGCGGCGCCGAACCCGACGTCGCCGGCGCACAGCGCCATCACCCGGTACGGCAGCTCGAGGCGCCGCAGCACGGTCTCGGCGTCGGCGACGAGCTGCTGGTGGTCCTGCTCGGCCCGCTCGGGCGTGGTGAACCACACGAGCTCGACCTTGTGGAACTGGTGCACCCGGATGAGCCCGCGCACGTCGCGCCCGGCGCTGCCGGCCTCGCTGCGGAAGCACGGGGTGAACGCGACGTACTTCAGCGGGAGCGAGGCCTCGTCGAGGATCTCCTCGCGGTGCAGGTTCGTGACCGGCACCTCGGCGGTCGGGATGAGGAACGCGTCGCTGCCGTTGAGCGGCTCGGCCAGCCGGAACATGTCCTGCTCGAACTTCGGCAGCTGGCCCGTGCCCTCGGCCATCTCGCGGTGCACCAGGTAGGGCACCATGACCTCGGTGTAGCCGTGCTCCTCGGTGTGGACGTCGAGGAAGAAGTTGATGAGCGCACGCTCGAGCCGCGCGCCGGGGCCCTTGAGCACCCAGAACCGCGAGCCCGTGAGCTTCACCGCCCGCTCGAGGTCGAGGATGCCGAGCCGCGTGCCGATCTCGACGTGGCTCTCGCCGCTGCCAGCGGCGACGGCGGGCTCGCCCCAGCTGCGCACCTCGACGTTGTCGTCGTCGCCCTTCCCGGGCGGCACGTCGGGGTGCAGCAGGTTGGGCAGGCCCATCGCGAGCCGCGTGCGCTCAGCCTCGACCTGCTCGAGCTCGCCCTCGGCCTCGGTGATGCGCGCGGCCTCCGCGGCGACCCGCTCCTTGAGCGCGGCCGCCTCGTCGGCCTTGCCGGCCTTGTACAGGCCGCCGATCTGCTGCGACAGCGCGTTGCGCTCGGCCCGCGCCCCGTCCCGGGCGACGATCAGCTCCCGGCGCCGACTCGACAGGGACACGATCCGCTCCACGTCCGCCAGGGTGGACGGGTCGGCGTGCCGCCGCTCGAGGTTGGTGCGCACGGGGCTCGGATCGTCGGCGATCCGGTTCGGGTCGATCATCACGTCCTCCGCACTCGTGCTAACGCGGAGCATGGTCCCTGCCCTGCCCCCCCCCCCCCCCGCCTCGACGGCGGCACCACCGACAGCACCTCCCCCTCCGCTACGACGACGTCTACGAGGACGCGACCGTGGCCCTCGTCGCGCTCGCGCACGGCCTGGGCGCGATCGCCTGGCCCCGCGTGCTCGGCGACCCACGCGCGCAGCCGCTGTCCGCCGCGGGCATCGTGCCGGTGCTGGTCCGCCTCCAGCTCGAGCGCGACGACACGCCGGTGGCCGCGAGCTCGCGCCTGAGCGGCACCGCCACCTGGCACCGCTGGACCGCCCGGGACGACGGCGGCCACGTCGCGAGGATCTACCTCTCGATGTGGCTCGACCTGCACGGCACGCCCGCCACCACCTTCGGCGGCCCCACCGGCGCGCCCGCCGCCCCCGTCGGCCGGGTCCACGCCG
Source organism: Myxococcota bacterium (assembly GCA_041389545.1). GTDB lineage: Bacteria > Myxococcota_A > UBA796 > UBA796 > JACKER01. Next base: position 72,945 of record JAWKRQ010000036.1, read on the forward strand.
AGCACGTCTTCACCCGCCTGTTCGCGCCGGCCGGCGAGCGGCGGGTGCGCGACCTCCCGGGCGGCGCGCCCCGCGACGAGGGCCCCGTGCGCGACCTCGAGGCCGTCGGGGGCGCCGGCGAGCCGCTGCCCGACCTGCCCCTGCGCTTCGGGCGCACCCACACCGACAGCAACCAGCACGTGAACTCGCTCGTCTACCTCCGGCAGCTCACCGACGCGCTGGCCGGCGAGGCCCCCGCGGGCTCCCCCCGCCGGTGCGAGATCGCGTGGCGCAAGCCGTTCTTCTGTGGTGACGAGGCCGTCCTGCGCCGCTGGCGCACGGCCGAGGGCGCCTGGGGCGCGGCCTGGGTCGACACCGCCGGCGTCACGCGCTGCCGCGCGGCGCTGGCCCTGTGACGCTGAGGCACCGGCGGCCTCAGTCGGTCTCGAGCCGCTCCAGCAGGTCGCTCACCGCCTTCCGCCCGTACACCGGCAGCACGATCCGCCCGTTCTTCCGGAACGCCCGGCCGTTCGGGACGCCCGCGCGCTGCAGCAGCTCCAGGATCACGAACGCGTCGTCGGGCGAGAACGTGACGAAGCGCAGCTCCCAGCCCTTCTTGTAGGCCTGGTGCCCCTCGCCCCGGCGATCGGGGTTCGGCCGGCGGACGTATCCGCCTCGCTGCCAATGCTCGCGCAACGCCCGATATGGGTCTTCCGCGGTCGTCTCGTCGGTCGCCATCGCGAGCGACCTTACAACACCGATCGCCCGGCGACGAGCAGACCCTGACAGAACACCGGGGATCAGGGTTCGCTGGAGACTTCTCGGAGCGCCACCGCCCGGGGCGATCCCGGCGCGAGATCCAACGCCTGGGCGAGCGCCCCCGCCAGGGGCTCGACCCAGCCCTCCACGGGGGGACACGGGGCGAGGTGATCGCAGACCCGCGTGACCGTGTCGGGCGCGAAGCCGCAGGGCCGGATGCGGGCGAAGCGCGCGAGCTCCGGCGCGACGTTGAGCGCGAGGCCGTGCCAGGTGACCCACCGGCGACAGGCGATGCCGATGGCGCAGACCTTGCGGGCGGCCTCGCCGTCGCCGATCCAGACCCCGGTGTTGCGCGGGTCGCGCCCCGAGCGGACGCCGCGCGCCGCCAGGACCGCGATCACGGCGTCCTCCAGGCGGCGCAGGTGGTCGTGGAGGTCGGCGCGCGGGCCGGCCAGCGCCACGATGGGGTACGCGACGAGCTGCCCCGGGCCGTGCCAGGTGGCGTCGCCCCCGCGCTCGACCCGCACCACGGGCACGTCGCCGGGCGCGATCACGCTGTCGGCGGCCCCGCGGGCGCGCCCGACGGTGATCGTCTCCTCGTGCTGCAGGAGGAGCACCGTGTCGGGGATGTCGCCGCGGATCCGCTGCTCGAGGAGCTCGCGCTGCAGGGCGTGGCCCCGGGCGTAGGGCACGGGCTCGGTCAGCCACAGGTAGCGCGCGGGGGTCACGCAGGTGAGGATATCGCGCCCCACGGCGGGTGCTCGGGAGGCCCATGCGCGGTGCGCTGATCACGGTCGAAGGCATCGACGGCGCCGGCAAGACCACCCAGGCCCGGCGGCTGGTCGCCGCGCTGCGGCGCGCCGGGCTCGAGGTGCTGCTCGAGAAGGAGCCCACCGACGGGCCGCACGGCCAGCGGCTGCGCGCGTCGGCCCGCACGGGGCGCCTGCCACCCGAGGAGGAGCTCGCGCTGTTCCTGGCCGACCGCCGCGAGCACGTCGACCAGGTCATCGCGCCGGCGCTGGCGCGGGGTGCGGTGGTCGTGCTCGACCGCTACACCCTGTCGACGGCGGCCTACCAGGGCGCCCGCGGCCTCGATCCGCACGACATCCTGCGCCGCAACGCCTTCGCGCCCGTCCCCGACCGCACGCTGCTGCTCGATCTGCCGCCCGAGGCCGGCGTGGCGCGTGTCCGCGAGCGGGACACCGTCGAGAACGCGTTCGAGGGCCTGGAGGACCTCCGCCGGTGCCGCGAGACGTTCCTCGCGCTCGCCCGCGAGCTGCCGGAGGTGCGCGTCTTCGCCGCCGACCGTCCGGTGGACGACGTGTACCGCGAGCTCCTGGCGGATCTCACCGGCGGCGTGCTCCGCGCGGCGCTCGCGATCCCGCGCGACCCCGCCGGGTAGCCCCACGACGACGGCGTCGGCGGCGCTTCACCGTCTCTCGACGCGACACTCCGTTGCATTCGAGGCATCATGCGCCCCGCCGGGGCCTGCCGGGCCCCGCCACGCGGCTTCCTGGGGGCACACATGCGCGCGACCTCGCTCATCTTCACGCTGCTGCTCGGCTGCAGCGGCGATCCCGACGCCAAGGACGGGCCGAAGGGCACCGACCCGGGCACGACCTCGCCCACCACGCCGGGGGCGCCGTCCCTCGCCGACCAGCTCGCCATCGGCAAGCTGAGCGTCTACCAGGGCGTCGAGGTCGTGCTGTGGGCCGGGAGCGGCCCGCCCACGCAGATGCAGGCGCCGGTCGTGATGGGGCGCGACGCCGCCGTGCGCGTGTTCCTGCGGCCCGACGCCGCGCTCGCCGGCACCACCGTCACGGGCGAGCTGACCCTGACCACGGGCGGCGCCGAGCAGCTCGTCGACACCGTCTCCGTCACGCTCGGCGACGAGTCGATCGACGACGACCTCGCGACCACGCTCAACTTCACCCTCGACGGCGACTCCATCACGCAGGACCTGGCCTTCCGGGTCACGCTGCGCGCCGACGGCGGCGCCGCCGACGACACCGTGGTGTGGAGCTCCGACGAGCTCCCGAGCGGCGTACCCACCGGCGACAGCGACCACCTCGAGGTCGTCATCCTCCCGGTCCAGTACGACGCCGACGGCAGCGGCCGCCTGCCCGACCTGAGCCAGGCGCGCCTCGACGAGTTCCGCGACGCGATGTACCGCATCTACCCGGCGCAGTCGGTCACGGTGCGGGTCGGCGAGACGCTCGTGTGGGACCAGACGATCACGGCCATGAACCCGCTCGGCTGGTCGCGGCTCCTCAACGCCGCCTCCGACCTCCGGGGGTACGCCGACGAGCCCGAGAACACCTACTACTACGCCATGTTCGAGCCGATGGACTCGTTCTACGAGTACTGCGCGCAGGGCTGCATCCTCGGCCTGTCGAACCCGGGCATCAACACCACGAACCCGTCGCTGCGCACCTCCATTGGGGTCGGCTACGAGGAGTACGCCGCCACCACCATGGTGCACGAGATCGGCCACGCCCACGGCCGGTTCCACGCGCCCTGCGGCGGCGCGGCCGGGGCCGACCCGAACTACCCGTACGACGGCGCGCTGATCGGCACCTGGGGCTACGACCTGCTCGACGGCACGCTGAAGGACCCCACGGTGATGACCGACATCATGGGGTACTGCGAGCCCGTCTGGGTCAGCAACTACACCTACTTCAACCTCTGGGAGCGGATCGACGCCCTGCGGCAGATCGAGGAGGGGGCCCGCCAGCCGATGCGCGAGGTCACCCGCCTGTTCACCGACGGCGCAGACCTCACCGAGGTGCTGGGGCCCATGCGGGTCGGGGATCCCCTGCTCGGGGCCCTCCGGGTGGACGTCGACCTGACGGACGCCGCGGGGCAGCCGGCGGGCCGGGTCGACGGCGCGTACACGCCGTACGATCACGTGCCGGGCGGGGTGGTGCTGCTCGACCGGCTGCTGCCGGCGGGGTGGACCGCGCGGGTGCACGCGCCGACCAGCGGCCCCGGCGTGATCCTGCCGGGCACCGTGGTCTCGGGGGCCGAGGCCGTCCTGCACTGATTCTACTGGCGCGTGCGCGCCGAAATGGCTTCCCGATTCCTGTCTACGGAGGAGCAACCTCGTGAACGGAGCAGGAATCGGGGAAGCCCCATCGGCTTTGCTCGCGCAATTCATGGGAGTGTAGTCGGGCCGGGCGCCGGGCACCCGAACGTGCGGACGGGAGCGACGCCGTCCGAGACGGAGTGACGTTCGCCCGCCCGCCGCCCGGCCCTGCGCGCACTCCAGCCCCACGGGCGAGAGGCTCGGCACGGCCGCTCCGGCGTGTACAATTACTACGGTGCCGCCGGGCGGGGGACCCTGTCGGTCAGGCGCAGCCAGCCGGCATCGTCGCCAGATCTGCTCAGCGCCTGCCCGCCAATAGTCCCCTTTCGCCCGTCAGCACAATGTTGGCGCGAGCGCGCCGCCCGGTGAGCGCGCCGCGCGGTCACGACAGGGCGGCGATGCGCTCCTGCAGGGCCCGGCCCTTCGCCGGGTCCACCATGTAGACGAACGCCGCCATGCCCGCGAGCTGCTCGAGCGTCTCCCTGGCCCTCGCGTCCGCGCCTGCGGTTGTGCAGCGCGGCGCGCAGCCGGCGCAGCAGGTCGCGCGGAATGCGGGACGGGCGGCGCGCCTCCGCCTCGTTCACGACGAGGCCATCACGCGCTGTCCTGCCGGGACGCATCACGGCGGTCTTCTTCTGGTGGATGCGGAGCCCTCGCCCTCGACCACCTGGCGGATGCCGCGCAGCAGCATGCCGATGGGCGCCGAGGCGCGCGGATCGTCAAGGGGCGGCGCCAGCTGAAGGTGAGGTCGTCGGCGTAGCGGGTGTAGGTGAAGCCGAAGGTGCGGCCGAGGCCCGACAGCCGGCGGTCGAGCTTGCGGCACAGCGCGTTGGTGATGCTCGGCGAGGTCGGCGCGCCCTGCGGCAGGCCCGCGGGCCGGTGGCCACCCACAGCGTGCGGTTGCGGAACTTCACCATCTCGCGCGGCGGCTCGGTGCACAGCAGCGCGGTAGATCGCGACGGCCTCGGGCAGCCCGGCCGAGCGCAGCAGGCCCTTCACCCGCGCGAAGGTGACGCTCGGGAAGAAGTCGAGCAGGTCGACCTTCACCACCACGTCGGCGCCGGCGTGCAGCGCGGCGTTGCTGACGATGGAGCGCTCGGGCAGGAAGCCGTGGGCCGCCTGGTGGACGGGCAGCTTCTCGAAGACGTTGCGCACGAGCCAGCGCTGCGCCTTCAGCCGCTCCTTCGGGGCGGAGAGACGCGGGCGGTGCCGTCGCGCTTGGGGATCTCCCAGCGGACGGTAGTGGCTCGAGTTTCGACCTCAATGGTGGCAGCACAGCGCGCGCAGCTCGGGCGCGGTGAGGCCGAGCCCGGTCGCCAGCGCGTCGACGGAGTCGAGCGCGGCCAGGTCGTTGCGCGAGGCGCGGACCTGGCGCGCGGCCTCGGCCTCGCGGGAGATCGATCTCATCGCGGAAGAACACGTCCGGTGCGCCCATGCGGACCACGGTGGCGCAGAAGCCGCCCAGGCCGCGCGCCGTGCAGCGCCCGCCGGCCGGCCGCCTCGGCCTTCTTGCGCTCCTTGTAGGCCGCTTCGGTGGCGTCGGTCAGGCTGGACGGGTCGTCGTCGACGGTCAGGCCCTGCGCGCGCATCTCGGCGGCGATCCACGCCTCCGCGCCGCCCGCCTCGACGATCGCCCGCCACCGGGCGGCGTCGGCCGCGCGCTGCGTGGCGAGGGCGCGCCGATCGACCTCGGTTAATGTGGCTCTCGGCCTTGCCGTTCGGCTTGACCTGGCTGGCCGTCGACCGAGACGACGGGGGGGCAGGACCACCAGGGGGTGGCGTCGACGGTCCGCTCGCTGGGGGCACTCCATGCCAGGCGATCCTCACAGTGGGTTAGGGACGCCTGGCCGGGAGGGGTTCGGAGGTCGAAACGAGGCGGAAGAAACATCACCTTCATACCGAGGGTGCACGGTAGCCTCACCGGCTCTCCCCGCAGGGGGCTCCCCGGGTGTAGAAACACCGTACGCGATGTTGTCTCAGCTCTACACCCGCGGGGGCCTCTACGGGAGAGAGCCAAGAACAGGCTACCTTGCGAAGGATGTCGGGCGATTCTCCAGACGGCGCAACGCCGCCCCTGCGCTCTAGGCGCAAGGCTGGTGCTTCGATGGCCTCGTTCGGGGTCCCCGGAACCTCCCTGCCAGGCGTTTACTTAGCTGCTCGCTGCCCGGTGTCGATGAACCCCGGCAGCCAAACGATCCAACCGCGCGAAGTAGGCTTCTGCGCGCCTCCAACCGTGTCGTACCAGGTCCTCGCGTGCCGGGGATCGCCCAGCGCTCCCCGGATCCGCCGTCTGGACCGCGATCCGCACCAGGTTGTCGTCCAGCGACACCCGGCAGGCAGTGCGACGACCGTCCTCTCTCGCCGCGTGAGCACGCGGTCTCGGCGCGGACGAGCAGCCGCCCCGGCGTCTGCCGCAGCCGCTCGGCTCGGCGACCTGCGCCGCGAGTGGACGAACGAAGCGACTGGGCGTGCTCGCCGGCCCCTCGCGGCTTCTGGAGCGGAGGTACCGGACAGTTGCACCAGGCGTCCGTCACTTGACCCTCGAGATCGAGGGTGAAGCGCGGCGAGAAGGTGCGCTGGAGCTGCCGGTCGAGGACCTCGCCCTCGACCTCCTGCCCCTCGCCCACCACCGCGTGCAGCTTGGTGACCTTCACCTCGCCCATCGGCTCCGCGCCGCCCGCCGGATCGCCGAGCAGGCGGTGCGCCAGGGCCTCGCGCGGCGAGCCGTAGCGGATCGTGCCGTCGTCGACGGGCTCGGGAGCAGCGACCGGGGGCGGTACCGCCCGCGGTCGATGTCAGCGAGCACCTGGCCGCGCAGACACGCCCGCTGCAGGGCGGTGCGGGTCTCCTCCGGCGTGAGGTCGAGCTCGCGCGCCAGGTCGGCCAGCGGCAGCGGACCGCGGGCGTGGCGCGAGGACGGCCCGCTCGGCGTCCTCGGAGGCGCCCTCGCCGGGCATCAGCGCGTCGAAGCTCGCCGTCGACGCCCACTTGCCTGACCAGCTCGTCAGCGCGACGGTGAGCCGTGCGCCGCCGAGGTCGAGGACCCAGAAGCTCGGCAGGCCGGGGCCGAGCAGGTGCACCCGGGCGCCCCGCACGTGCGGCAGGACCCGCGACAGCGCGAGCAGCCGCTGCCGGCCGTACATCCGGACCACGCGGGCCGGGAGCCGGTGTAGACGGCGCCGTGGGACTCGAGCGCGGTCTCCCACGGCTCGATCACCACCTGCGGCCGCGCGTCGGGGACGAGCTCGAAGCGCAGCGCGCGCGGCGCCTTCTTCGCCCGCCGCGTCCGCAGCGAGAACAGGATGTTGTACAGGTCGACGGCCGCAGGCCGGCCACCGCCGCGGGGAGCGTGGCGGCGGACTGGACCCGCAGAAGCTCCCGCAGCCAGTCGTCGGGCAGCTCGACCTCGCGGTCTTCGGCGGCGCCGCCGAGGCTGGTGCCTACGTCGAGCTGGAGCGGCTGGTAGGTGCGGACGCGCAGCAGGCGGTCCACCAGCGGCTTGGACAGGTCGCAGGCGGCCGTGCCGGTCGCGGCGGTGCGGTCTTCGAACGCGTCGTTGTCGAAGGCGAGGCGGGCCCAGGCGCTCTCGTCGCGCGAGAACACCTCGAAAGGAGACCTCGTCGGGGTCGACGGTGAGATCGGGTCGAGGCGCCGCGCGCCGCCGCGCGTCTCGCCGTACTGCATGTCGAGGAACGCCTTCTGCGCCTCCCAGATGGCGGCGCTGGCCTTCTTCCCCTGCTTCATCAGGTAGGCGAGGTAGGCGGTGTGGTCGCGCCCGCGGTAGCGCAGGTCGCTGTCGCGCAGCTCGACGGCACAGCAGCGCGTCGCGCAGCATCTCCGGTCCTTGACCCGCCCCGACAGCCCTACCTCGGCCCGCGCCGAGTCGAGGGCGAGCCGGACCACCGACGCCGTCGGTGACGAGGTGACCTCGCTGGCGGTGGGGTACCGCAGCTGGACGATGCGCGCGCTCATGCCCTGGCCTCCATCGCCCGCGCCACCCGCCGGCGCGCCCGGAAGGCCGCCTTGCAGATGGCCTCCGACTCGCCCTCGGCGAACGCGAGCTCGCCCAGCACTTCAGGATCTCGGGCGCCGCCGACAGCGACAGCGCCCCGACGGCGTCGAGGCGCTCCTGCTCGGAGCCCCTGCCGCGAGCCAGCGCCACGAGCGGCGCCAGCGTGGCCTGCTCGGGGGTGGCCCTGCCGCGCCGGACGCAGCGCCTCGGCAGCACCGCCGTGCGCTGCGAGCGCCGAGGGCGCCCGCGGGCACCCCTGCCCGAGCACCGCCCGCGCCACAACCGCCGGGTCGCGCGGCTTCAGGTCGGCCTGCAGCACCACCCGCGGCATCGCCGACGCCGCGGCGTAGCGCACCTCGATCGACGGCGCACGCAGCGCCGCCTCGACGGCGCTCGGCGCGTCGGGCAGCGCGTGGGCGCCAGGACCCGCACCTCGGCGGGCGCGTCGGCCATCCGCACGGCCTCGGTGGCCGCCGCCGCGATGCGTTCCGGCGCCACCTCGGCGGCCGGCCCACAGCGCCATCACCCAGGCGGCGACCTCGCTGTCGGCGCGCTCGGTGTCGCCGGCGAGCCAGGGCCTGCTGCCAGCCCCGCTGGCGCCGCTCGCGGTCGACGAGGGCGCTCCCCAGCTGCTCGCGCTCCGCCGGGTCGAGCCGCTCGGCCCGATGCCGCACACCCAGGCGGCGTCGGCGCGCGCGACCGGGTTGTCGGAGCGCAGCAGCGCCGCCACGTCGCCCGCGGGAACGTGCTCGCGGCGGGCGAGGCCGATCCGCAGTCGCTCGCGGAGGTCGTCGTCGGTGAGCGTGCCGAGGATGGTGAGCAGGCGTGCCGCGGGCGCGCCCTCGGCGGCGAGGTAGGTCGCCGCGGGCTCCGCGAGGTCGTCCTGGTAGGACTGCACGGCGTGGAGCTCGGACCCGGGTGCGATCCGCGGGGAAGATGGCTCGGAGGGCCTCGTAGGCCGCCCAGCGCAGCTCGCTGTACCAGTCGCCGAGCACGCCGGCCAGCGGCTTCTCGGAGGCAGGGTCGGCGAACTCGCGCAGCGCGATCGCCGCGGCCACGCGGTCGTTGCTCGACGGCGTCGCGACGATGCCCTCGAGGCGCGAGCGCGACCGCTCCCCGCCCATCTGGGCGAGCGCCTGCACCGCCGACGCCGACAGCATGCGGTTCGCCAGCGAGGCGTCCACCCGGTCGCGGATCCGCTCGCGGACGTCGCCGTCCTCGACGTGGCGGTACATCCGGCCGAGGGCCTGACCGCAGCCGCCTGCATCGGCGGCTCGACGGGCGCCTCCTCGGTGCCCCCTGGCCGCGATCTCCTCGGCGCCCTCGAGGGCGCGCAGGTCGCCGAGGACGCCGAGGGACAGCAGCGCCTCGCTCGCGCTCGCCGTCGGCGCCGGCGCGCACGAACAGCAGCAGCGGGCGGAAGGCGTCGCGGTCGCCAGCGGCGGCGAGCCCGCGCGCGGCCGACAGCAGCGTCTCGCGGGCACCGCCGCGGAGCACGTCGCGCAGCGGCGCGGCGTCGGAGGCGCCGTCGATGACGCGGCGGGCGTAGGCGGCGACGGCATGCGCACGTCGCGCTCGCGGTCGTTGAACAGGCCGCGCAGCAGCTCGTCGGCCTCGGGGTGGGCCAGCACGTCGAGCTGGTTCGCCGCCAGCACGCGGAGCCTCCGGGTAGCGCGAGCGCCGCGGCGCTGAGCAGCTCCAGGTCAGTTCTTGCCGGGCGCACCTCGGGCGGGTGCGCCAGCGGCGGAATTCGGCCGGCGCAGCTTCTCGGCGTCTTCGCGGGTGCCGAGCGCCTGCAGCGCGGCGTCGAACGCAGTGCGGCGGACGGTGGTGTCCTCGCTCGCCAGCAGCTCGATCAGCGCCCGGACGGTGGGCACCCGCGCCTCGCCGCGGAACCGCGACAGCGCGTTGATTCGTCGGGTACCGGTCGCCCTCGGCGCCCTCCTTGAGAGGCGCCTGGCCAGCGCGCGACGGCGGCCGACGTGCCGAGCTGCACGAGGGCGGTGCGCGCCCGGTCGCGGAAGCTGTCGGTCTCGGAGCGCTGGGCGGCGTCGAGCACGTCGACGGCGAGGTCCCGCTGGCGGCCGGCGAGATCCCGCCGCGCGCAGCCGGAGGTCCTCGTGGTCGTTGAGCAGCGCCTTCTCGAGGGCCTGCGCGACCCGCGGGTCGCTCGAGGTCTGCAGCCGGACGAGCACGCCGATGCGCAGGTCGGCGTGCTGGCTGCGGAGCGCGGCCAGCAGCGGCTCGAGGCTGCCCTTGGGCGAGATCCGCTCGAGCACCTCGAAGGCGTACTTGCGGGCGTCGGGCACGTGCGAGTCGAGCGCGGACGCCACGCGGCGGAAGCGCTCCTCCTCGGTGCCGCCCCGGCCGCGAGGTCGTCGAGCGCGGCCTTGAGCACGTCCGCCGTGGACGACAGCAGCGCGATCTGCAGCGGGGTGTCGGGCTCGACGGGAACATGCTGCTTCCAGCGCCGCGAACGCCTGGCGCCGCACCAGGTGGTGCGGGTCGTCGAGCGCGCGCGACAGCGCCGGCACCGCGCTCGACCGCGCCATGCGGTCGCGCTGCACCAGCTCCACGATGCGGTCGACGGCGTCGCGGCGGACCCGGTGGCCTCGTAAGGTCGTCGGGCGCGACCTGGCGGATGAGCCCGACGTAGGCGCCGAAGGCGAGCCGGTAGAGGTGGTCGCGTGCTCCTCGGGGGTCGCCTCGCGGGGCTCGCCCTCGCCGGCGGTCGCGAACAGCCGGCGCAGGCGCGCCACGGCGTCGGGGGCTGCCCGCGCTCGGGACGCTCGCGTGCGGCGTGGTCTCGGGCACCCAGCCCGCGTCGACGGACGCGGCGACCACGCGCGCGGCCTCGCGGGAAGTACGTCGCGCTCCGCGCAGGCGCAGGGCCTGCAGCGCGGCGTAGCGCTGCTCGGGCACGTCGCCTGCGAGCGCGCCGGCGAGCCCGACCATGCGCCGCGCGCGGTCGTCCTCGTCGGGCCAGGTGGCGAGATCCGCCGGCTTCTCCGGCTTCTCGGGCAGCAGCACCTCCTCGACGAGGTGCGCCAGGTAGGCGCCCGGGTCGGTGCGCGGCTCGAGGGAGCGCGCCGCAGCGAAGCGGACCTCGGGCCGGGTCGACGCGAGCGCGCTCGACAGCAGCTCGGGCGGCTCGCCCCGACGGAACGCGCGCAGGTCGCGCGCCAGCACGACCGACAGCAGGATGCGCTGCACGTCGGCTGACGGGTCCTCGAGGCCCTGCAGCAGCCCGCCGTAGCCCTCGGGGCCGAGCGCCGCGAACGCCAGGATGGCGCCGATGCGCAGCGGCGGGTGGTCGTGGCGGAGCGTGCCCGTCAGCACGGGCACCCCGCGGGGGTCGCCCAGCCGCGCCAGGCCCTCCGCCGCCCAGGAGCGCACCGCCACGTCGTCGTGGCCGAGCAGGCCGACGAGCAGCTGCGCGTCGTCGCGGCGGCAGGCGTTGGCCAGGCCGCGGGCGCCCTGCTCGCGGACGAAGCCGTCCTCGTCGGCCACGATCTCGTCGAGGTAGGTGCGCAGCAGGCGGTGCTCGGCCAGCGTGGCCAGGGCCGAGGCCGCGCGGCGGCGCAGGTCGGCCACGGTTGCCGGGTCGAAGCGGTGCTTCAGCGTGTCGTCGCGCAGCAGCGCGAGCATCGGGTCGACCAGCGCCGGATCGCGCCGGGCGGCGAGGTGCTCGGCCGCGCGGACGCGCACGTCGAGGTGCGAGCTCGCGAGCCCGGCGTGCAGCGGCCCCTCGGCGCGCGGCCGGTCGGGCGACCACAGCGTGGCCATCGTGTCGACGGACGCGCGGCGCACGCCCGGGTCGTCGTCTTCGAGCAGCTTGACCAGCGCCTCGCGGACCCGGTCGGCCGGGACCTCGGAAACGCGCGGCGCGGCCCCGAGCAGCTTGATCTGCGCCAGCGACGACGCCATGGCGCGCAGCGGCGGGTCGGCCTCGGCCTTGCCCACCACGTCGACCACCGCCGCGAACGCCGCCTGCGCCACGCTCGGGTCGCGGTCGGCGATGGCGTTGCCCAGCTGCTGCAGCGCCTGCCGCGCAGCGCGACCGGCTTGGCCAGGTTCGCGAGCTCCTGCACGGCGCGGCGGCGCACGTCGGGGAAGCGGCCCTCGAGCGCGCGGTCGATGGCGGCCAGCGGATCGCCCGTGTGCCAGGCCCAGAAGGTGCGGAAGGTCACCTCGTTGCGGACGGCCCCGCCTCGTCGTCGAGGGCGTCGCCGAGCAGCGTGGAGCCCTGGTCGGTGCTCCTTGCCGTACCTCCACGAGGACGCCGAGCCCGCGGGTCCGGATGTCCTGCTGGCCGGCCTGCAGCGCGCGCGTGGCCAGGTCGAGCGGCGTGGTTCGAGGCGCTGCAGGCACTGCAGCGCGGTGTCGCGCACGGAGGTCTCGGCGTCGTTGAGCATCCAGGCGAGCCGGCGCCGGGAGCGCGGATCGTCGAGGGAGGCCAGCGCCAGCGCGGCGTCGCGCCGCAGGTCGGTGGACGGGTCGCGGGACAGGGTGAGCAGCGCGCCGAGCGCGCGCATGTCGCCCATCAGCGCCAGCCCGCGGGCGCCGCGCAGCGCGGTGTCGGGGGTGCGGCAGGCGAGCGCCGCGAGCAGCGGCTCGCGGTCGGCCTCGCCCGGCGTGGCGTCGCTCGCGGCGCCATCCGGGAGGAGCGCGGCACGCGCCGCCTTCACCTGGTCGTCGGTGGGGCTCTCCTCCCCGCAGCAAGCCTGCCGCGCGAGGTCGTCGAGCGCGCGCGAGAACCACTCGTCCCGGGCGACGAGCCAGCGGGCGAGCGTGGGGCGCGTCAGCACGAGCGCGGTGAACGCCACCCGGCGGACGAAGCCGTCGCCGTCGTCGAGGGCGCTCGCCACGGTCGGCGCCACCTCCGGCGAGGCCGTGCGGCCGTCGGTCGCGACGTGGGCGATGGCTTCGGCGCGGACGTCGGGCGTGCCGCGCTCGAACGCCGCCCGCAGCGGCACGGGGCTGCCCGACGGCTCGAAGCGCCACCACCGCGGCGTAGGCCGCGCGGCGCACCGGACGCGTCGGCGTCGCCCAGGCGCTCGAACACGAGCCCGGCCACCAGCGGAGAGGTGGACGCCAGCGGCGGGAGCGCCTGCACCGCGGCGCGGCGCATGTCGGCGGCGTTGGCCCGCAGCGCGGCCCGCAGCGGCGACAGCGGCGTGTCGGACCGCAGCGAGCGCAGCGTCGAAGGCGGCGGCGGTCGCCTGGTCGTCGGCCGCGCGCGCAGCCCTCGACCGCGCCCCGGCGGGCGTGAGCGGCGAGCTTCGCCGCGGCGATGCGCACCGGCGTCACCGTCGCCGGCGAGGCCCCGCAGCGCGGTACTCGAGCGCCTCGCCTGGGCACGGCGGCGAGCGTCTGCACGGCCTCCACCCGGCGCGGGCTGGGCGCGCGACTTGAGCGCCTCCTCGAAGACGTCGAAGCCGTGGTTCCACACGGCGGGACGCGCGTCGCTCGCGCCCTCGGCCGTGAAGGCGAAGCCGCGCACGCGCCGATCGTCGCCCGCCACCAGCAGGGTCCCGCCCTGGCGGTCGTCCTCGCGGAACACCAGGGCGCGCAGCGGCGCCGAGCCCGCGTCGAGGGTCTTGGGGCGCCGCTTGTCGGAGAGCCGCCAGACGCGGACCTTGCCGTCCGCCCCGGCGGAGGCGAAGCGCTCGGCCCCCACCTCGGTGCTGCCCGGCAGGAACACGACGGCGAACGCGCCGCCGGCGTGGCCCGTCTCGCCGGAGCCGCGGACGTCGGACTCCACCGGCCCGACGAGGTACCAGATCCGCAGCGTGCCGTCGTCGCCGCCGGACAGCAGGCGGTCGCCCGCCGGCGTGAACGCGAGCGCCAGGACGGGGCCGTCGTGGCCGGGCATCTCGCGGGGGGTCCCGCCGCGCGGCAGCACGCGGATCACGCCGTCTTCGCCGCCGACCGCGATCGCGCCGGAGGTGAGCTCCACCGCCACCGACCGCAGCGGCGCGCTGGAGACGCGGTGCTCGGCGAGGCGCCGGCCGTCGGTCGCGAAGGTGCGCACCGCGCCGTCGTGCCCGACCGAGACGATGCCGTCGGGCGAGGCGGCCAGCGCCAGGATCGCGCCCTCGTGGGCCGGGATCGTGGCGGTGACGGTGCCGGCCTGCACGTCCACCAGGCGGATCGCGCCGTCGGCGCAGGCCGCGGCGACGCCGGCCGGCGTGGTGGCGAGGCCGTGGACGTGGCACGGCAGCTCGACCGTGTGCACCGGCTTGCCGTCCACCAGGTCGTACACGTGGAGCGCGCTGCCCGCGTGCGCCCGCGTGCCGCCGAGCAGCAGCATGCGCCCGGACAGGGCGAGGGCTCGTACCCGCTCGAGGTGCCCGATCGGCAGCGCCATCAGTGGGTCTCCACCGTCGGCTGGCCCGCCGACTGGGTCAGAAGGTCGACGCCGAGGTCGCCGTGGGCCGCGCGCAGCGACATCAGCGCCGCCAGGCAGGCCTGCCACTCGCCCTTGGCCACGGAGCCGGTGAACTCGGCCAGGACCGGGGCGATCAGCGCTGCGAACGCGGGATCCTGCAGCCCGAAGTCGCGGACGACCTCGACGATGCGCCGCTTGGCCTGGTTGGCGGGCACCCGGCGCCCGCCGCGCCGCTCGCCCTTCTCGCCGCCGCGCGCGGGCGGCACGGCGAACAGCAGCCGGCGGAGCAGCCCGCGCAGCGCCTCACCGTCGTCGAAGCCGCCGGAGGGCAGCGCGAAGCCCGGCCCGCCGCCGTTGCCGCGCACCGTCTGCGGGACCCAGCCCTGAGGGATGCGCGTCGGCCGGTGGCGCTCCCACAGCAGCTTGACGGCGAACATCCGCACCTCGCGGTCGGCGCTCTGCATGAGCCAGCCGAGCCGCTCGGCGCCGCCGAGGCGGCGGTAGTGCTCGCGGATGAGCGCCATCGCCACGTCGCGCGTGGCGGGCACGGTGCTCTCGGTCATGGAGAACACGAGCGCGGGGTCGAGGTCGTCGAGCGACAGCGCCATGGCCGGATCGGCCGTGGGCTTGCCCGCCTGCGTCAGCGCGTCGTACGCGATGTTGCGCACCTCGCGGTGCGGGCTGTCGGCGAGCTCGTACACCCGGTGCGGCTCGCCCCAGTGCGCCAGCTCGGCCCGCGCCACGGCGACGCCGAAGCGGCGCACGTCGCCGCGATCGTCCCACAGCGTCGGCCAGACGAGGTCGGCCGTGTAGGCCTCGTGCGGCAGGTCGGCCGGGATCGACAGCTCCTGCGACTCGCGCTGCTGCGGCCCGAGCCGCGGGTGGCGGCACAGCAGCCAGGTCTGCGCCAGGTGGCGCGCGGCCTCGGACTCCTTGCGGGCCTTGGCCATGGAGAACATGCGGGCCACGCCGGCTTCGACCGAGCCGTCGCCCATCTCCGCGGGCCCGACGTGCTGCAGCAGGTACTTGTGCGCCCACTGGTGCAGCGACGGGTCGGCGCGACGCGCCAGGGCCAGCAGCCAGTCGATGCCCACGTCGCCCGGCGACACGAGCTTCGGGTTGTCGAGGAGCGTGAAGGCGAGCGACCGGGTCTTCGGGTCGAAGGCCAGGCCCTTGATCCGCTCCACGTCGAGGCCGGCCGGGAGCGTGCCCGCCCGGGCGAGCCAGCTCGAGATGCGGTAGCCGAAGTCGTCGTCGGCGAGCATCTCGAGGACCCAGTCGGCCGGGAGCGCCGACAGCGGCAGCTCGCCCAGGCGCTCGAAGACGTAGTCCGCCAGGTCGTACGGCGCGTTCGGGTCGTCGCGCCGCTCGAGGAGTGCGATCCAGAAGGCGGGGCCGAGCTGGCCCTTCGGCAGGCGCTCCGCGACGAACTTCCGCGCGAACTGCCAGGCGTAGTAGTCGTCGACGAGCAGCATCCGGGTGAGCAGCTCGTCGGTCAGCTCGTTCGGCTCGAACGCGGTGTTGAGCGCCTGCTGCGCCCAGGCGCGCGACGCGTCGTACTGCAGCAGCCGGACGACCATCGGCAGCCCCACCGTGCGCGGCGGGCGGGTCGCGAGGACCTCGGCGGCGAACGCCGTCACGTCGCGGTAGCCGTCGTCGTCGAGCAGCTCGGCCAGCTGCTCCACCGACATCGCCTCGGCGTGGCCCCGGGCGTAGGCGATGGCGTAGGTGCGGGCGCGCGCCGACGGGGAGCGCAGCAGCGCCATCACGGCGTCGTGCAGCCCGAGCTGCTGCAGGCGCGCCGTGTGGTACTCGGGGTTGCCCTCGAGCGTGTCGACGACGAGCTCGTGCGCCCGCGCCACGCTGCGGAAGCACAGGCGCGCGAGCCACTCGGGGGTGACCTGGCGCAGCGCCTCGGGGTGGAGCGCCTGGAGGCCCTCGATGGCGAAGCCCGCGGCGTCGTTCCACTCGCAGGTCTCGAGCAGCAGCATCAGCGGGTCGGGGCTGCGCGCCCAGGCCTGGCGGTAGGGCACGTTCCCGAACGGCTTTCCGGCGGCCTCGGGGTCGCGCCCCCACTTGACGCTCCAGTGGTTGCGGATGTGCCGCCCGCACCAGGCCGACCAGCCGCGCGTCTCGGCGGGGTAGTTGCGGAGCACCTCCACGGCGAAGGTGACGTAGAGCTCCGGCGAGGCCTTGCCGAGCTGCCGCAGGAAGCGCCAGGTGCGCCGGCTCAGGTACTTGAGCGTGCCCACCGACACGTCGCGGTTGTACGGCCCGCGCGACAGCTCCACGTCGAACCGCGCGGCGAACGCGCCGAACAGCTCGGCGTCGAGATCGACCTCGACCTGCTTGTAGGTGCGCTTGAGCCCGCCCCACAGGCCCCAGCGCAGCGGCGCCTCGCGGATGAGCGTGCGGAGGATCTGGCGCGCCGGCCCCCCGGACCGCTGGTACAGCCGGGTGACGACCTCGGCGAGCTGCAGCTGCGGCGCCGTGTGCTCCTGCTCGAGGTACCGGGTCCAGACCTCGCGCGCCTTCTCGATCCGACGCTTCTTGGACCGCTGGGCGCGGGCCTGCCGCAGCGCGTTCCCCAGGCGGGCGATGTCCATCGCCTGCGGGGACATCTGCAGCGTGTCGTCGGGCTGGTCGAGGAAGGCGACGATCGCGGCCATCGCGTCGGGCGCCTCGATGTCGATCAGGCGCTCGACCTCGGCCACGTCCCGGTCTTGCTCGGTGCTCATGCGCGCGCCTCCGCGATCCGCTCGGCGAGGGTGGGGTCGCTGGGGGACAGCGCGCCCAGCAGCGAGTCGATCGACGAGCCGCGCGCCGCGAGGGCGGGCTCGAGTCGGGTCCGCAGGCGCGACCAGCGGTGCCGGAAGGTCTGGCGGCCGTGGGTGCGGTCGACCAGCGTGGTCGACAGCTCGATGGCGAGGGCGGGGTCCGCCGCCTCGGCGTCGTCCGGCGGGGCCAGGGCGCGCAGCGAGGCGCGGACGGCCTCCAGGGCCGCGGCGTCGCGGGGGCGCAGCGTGACGCCCTCCCAGCGGGCGACAGCGCGGTCGGTCACCGCCGGGACGGTGCGGACGAGGTCCAGGCCCACACTCAGGGGCAGCTGGCGCGACGCGGGGTCGCCCACCGCCTCGATCACGCCCTGGACGGCGTCGGTGAGGCCAAGCTCCTCGAGGTCGCCGCCGTGCAGCCGCTCGAGGGCGCGGCGAGCGCGGCGGCTGGCGCGGCGGACCTGCCAGCTGCGGCGGCCAGCGCTCGCGGCGAGCGCGGCGAGGGCCACCCGGGCCCGCTCGACGGCCTCGGGGGTCACGGGGCGCGGGGCAGGCGGCTCGGGGGCGGCGGCGAAGGTCGCGGCGTAGGCCTCGTGGGGGTCCTCCACCGCTGCGGGGGCTTCGGGGACGACCTCGTCGAAGTCCGTGTCGTCGTCGTCGTCGCCGAAGTCCTCTTCGTCTTCGTCCTCGTCGTCGTCGAGGTCCTCGTCGTCGTCGAGGTCCTCGTCCTCGTCCTCGTCGAGGTCCTCGTCCTCGTCGTCCTCGTCCTCGTCCTCGTGGGCGTCGTCGCCGTCGTCCTCGTCCTCGTAGCCCTCGTCCTCGTCCTCGTAGCCGTCCTCGTCGTCGCCCTCGTCCTCGTCGAACCCGAGCGCCCCGCCCTGCGGCCGCACCCGCGCCAGCGCGGCCGTCAGCCGCGGCCCGAGGTCGTGGTCGCTCGGCGAGCGCGTCCGCTGCGCCGCCGCCGCCTCGAGGTCGGCCGGCAACGCCATCCCGAGCCGCAGCCCGAGGTCTTCGAGGATGTCGCGGATCTCCCGCAGCGACTTCCGCCCGAAGTTCTTCGTCTTCAGCAGGTCCAGCTCGGTGCGCACGACCAGCTCGAACAGGTACTTGATGTCGGCGTTCTGCAGGCAGTTCGCCGACCGCACCGACAGCTCGAGCTCGTCGACGAGTCGCAGCAGCACGAGGTGCTCTCCCGACAGCAGCTCCGGCGCGTTCCGCGCGTCCTGCTGGAGCGGCGGCGGCGGGGGCGGCGCCGGCGGCGGCGGCGGGGTGCGCGGCAGGGCGAACGCCTCGGCGTCGTCACCGGGCACGCTGGGCGGCGACACCGTCTGCGCGCCCGTCCACGCGGGCGGGCCGGCCTCGGGCGGCTGCGGCGGCCGGTCGGTCGACACCGTGACCTCCTCCGACGCGTCGTCGAACTCGTCGAGGTCGAACGGCAGCGGCGCCTCGTCGAACTGGCCCGCGGCCGGCATCGGCGCCGGCGCGGCCTTCGCGGCCGGGCCGCCGATCTCGCTCCAACCCTGCTGCACAAGCTCCTGGATCCGGCCCAGCAGCTCGACCTCGGCCTCCCCCTGGCTCGCGAAGCGCTCGATCTCGACGTGGCCCGGCGTGCCGAGCGGTCCGCTCCGGGTGCAGAGCAGGGCGCCGTCCTTGATCCACCCTTCCCAGAATGACCGCTGCCCTCGATGCTCGAACCGCCGCATCCATCCACTCGCTGTGGGGCACCCGCCCAGGGGAAGGCAGGATGACCGACCGGCGGATCCCGCGCAAACCCGCGATCCACATTTGCGTGGGGAGGGGGCAACCGCTCCTGACCACCCGCGCACGGTCGCGGCGGCATGACCCCGGAGGCAAACGTCCGCGATCGCCTGCCTCGCGGGATCCCCGCGCGCCCCGGCGCGGCGGGCTCAGTAGCGGCGCTCGAGCCCCGCGCCGCGGTAGTAGTGCGCCAGGATGCCCTCGTGGTCGTACCCGCGGTCGGCCATCACAGCCGCACCGATCTGGCACAGCCCCACCCCGTGGCCCCAGCCGGCCCCGCGCAGCACGAAGACGCGGTCCTCGCCCTCGCCCTCCGTCGCCGTCACCACGATGGCCGAGCTGTACAGGTGCGTCTTCGACAGCAGCCGCCGGATCTCGAGCTCCTTGCCCACCTCGAGCGTGGCCTCGCTGCCCTCGATGCGCAGCGCCACGAGGCGCCCCGACGGCCCGCGGGCCACCGGCACCAGCGCCTGGACGGTGCCGAGCTCGATCTCCACCTTCTGCCGCACGTACTCCCGGATCTGGGCGGCGGTGACCCGCTCCTCCCACCGGTAGAAGTCGTCGGCCGTCGCGTGGTCGAGCTCGGGGAGGAGCTTCTGGAGCAGCTCCTTGTCGGCGTGGTTGCAGAAAGCGGGCGGCGCACCCCGGATGAACGCCTCCGCGTTCGCCTCGTCGGTCAACGGGAGGGCGAACTGCGCGGGCTGGTCGTCGTCGGCGAACGCCTGCAGGTACGGCACGTCCACGTCGGCCCACGCGGCCGAGAACACCTCGGTCATCCCGCCGCAGCTCTTCGAGAATCGCGCGTCGCAGGTGCGCTTCCCCGACACGAGCACCACGCCGCGGGTGTCGCGGACGGCGGCCACCGCCTCGTCGGTGAAGGTGCGGGTGATGCCCTGGTAGCGCTGGCAGTGGTCGTCGGCGCACACGTCGAAGTGCGCGTGGTCCTCGCGGTCGTACCAACGCACGATCCGCGTGACGTCGCCCTCCTGCGTCACCCCCGGCGGCCGCGGCGGGTCGTCGTCGCGGCCCTCGAGTTGGGCCAGCAGCCAGCTGCGCGAGATCACGGCGTGCGCCCGCAGCAGCGCCGGCGGGCACCGGGCGCTCATCTCCGACGAGATCACGCTCTCGAGGTACGTCTCGAGGCCGACCTCGTCGATCACGTCGAACTTCGCGCCGCGCGACTCGAGGCTGCACGCGCCGCGGAACGTCAGGTCCTGCTCGTGCTGCCAGTGGAACGCCACGCCGACGGTCATGTCGTGCAGCGTGAAGGCGCCGTCGTCCTCGAGCGGTTCGAGCCGCAGCTCCACGCCGCGCGCGATCTCGCTGCCGTCCGGGCGCAGCAGCCGCACCAGCCCGGGCTCGGCGACCACCTCCAGCCGCTCGGCGGCGGCGACGGTGCCCTCGCCCAGCCGGAAGTCCCCTCGCAGCGACAGCACGGCGCGCTCCCGCCCCGACGCCAGCCCGACCCGCAACCTCGGCTCACTCGGCTCACTCATCCCGAAGCCTCCGCGACAGCTCGCTCTCGAGGTGCGCCAGCGCCTCGCCGCGCACCGACACCTCGTCGAAGATGCCCTGCACCGCCGCGCTGTCGAGCACCCGGAAGTCCTGCTCGCGCACGGCGACCACGATGCCCGCCATGTCGATGACGCCCGGGCTCACCACCCGCTGCGCGTCCCCCTCGGCGAAGAAGCAGGCCGGGCGGTGCGCCGCGCGCGGAACAGCATCGCCACGACCCCCGACCCGCGGGCGGTGGCCAGGACGTTGACCATGGGCTCTCGCCTCCCAGCGCGTCCAGGACGACGCGCACCGCCGCCTCCACCCGAGCCGGCGCCCCGTGGACCCCGATCACCGCCTCGGCCCGCGCCGCGCGCCGACCAGACCTGGACCTCCGGCGCTCGTGGAGGAGCTCGCCGGGCACCGCTCCGCGCGACAGCGCCTCGAAGGCCACCTGCTCCTCGGGGAGCCGCCCGGGTGCACCGCCTGCAGGTGCAGGGTCGGGCGCCGACGCCCCGCACTTCGGCCCGTTGTAGACGACGGTGTAGCGCCCCTCCGTGGCGACGGCGAAGCGCGGCAGCGGGCTCCAGCGCCTCGCGGACGGCCTGCGGCACGTGCTCGCGGTGGGCCGCCACGAGGTGGCCGGGCAGGATGGGCGCCGGGTTCGGCAGCACGACGAGGTCGTCGCCGAACGCCACGCCGTGCTCCTCGGGCGGCAGGCTGTCGGCGCACAGGAAGCACTTGCGCTGCTGCACCGACGCCGCGTCGACCTTCGCCGTGGAGCTGGTGGTGCGGCCCGGGTTCCACTGCAGCGTCAGCGTGCGGTCGCCGACCGTGAGGGGACGCTGCTCGGCGCCCCCCAGCGCGGCGAGGGCCTCGGCCAGCCGCGGCCACTGCGCCGTCTGCCACGTGAGGAAGCGGTCGAGCTGCCCGGGGAGCGTCCCCTCCCCCAGCACGTCGGCCCCGACGAGGTGGCTCGCCCAGCCGTCAGCCACGGTGCGCGTTCCAGTGCTGGCGCGCGGCGATCTCCAGCGTCCGCACGCGGTCCTTGAAGGTCTGGTAGCGCGCCTTCACGTCGGGCTTGAGGTCGGCGTCGGAGTTGTCCTCCCAGCGCCGGCACAGGTAGAGCGAGTCGTAGACGCGGCCCACCCGGTACTGCCGGCAGACGCGCAGCACGGCGGCGTAGTCCTCGCCGTAGCTCGCGTTCGGGAACGGGTTGTCGCGCAGCAGCTGCGTGGCGTAGGCCCGCGGGGCGCCGAGCCCGCCGATGCGCAGCGCGTTGTTCGGGCCGTTGTCGTCGGTCCACTCGCGGTGGTCGATGAGGCCGGGCGGGATGGGCTCGAGCTTCATGTTCACCAGCGTGTAGGCGCCGACGGCCAGCCCGCAGCGCTGCTCCGCGAGGACGTGCACCATCCGCTGCAGCGTGTCGGTGCCGGCGTAGATGTCGTCGCTGTCGAGCTGGACGATGTAGCGGCCGCACTGCGGGTGGTTCGCCCCCTCGTTCCAGCACCCGCCGATGCCGAGGTCCTGGCGGGTGGGACGCACGTGCACCAGCCGAGGATCCTCGGCGGCCTTCGCCGCCAGCAGGTCGGTCGAGCCGTCGGTCGAGTGGTTGTCGACGACGATGACGTTGAACGGGAAGTCGGTCACCTGCGACAGCGCGCTGTTCACGGCGTCGAGCACGGTGCGGGCGCGGTTGCGGACCGGGATGAACACGGTCGCCTGCACCGGGAACTCGCCCGCGGCCTCGTAGGGCGCGAAGGGGCCGCGCAGCAGGGCGCCGATGCGGCCGAGGTGCGCGGTGCACACCTGCTCGGCCTCGACCTGGCGCTCGCGGGCGGCGGTCAGGTAGTCGAACACGCGCTGGCCGGACGCGCGCACGTCGGTGGGCACCAGGACGCCGAGCGGCTCGGGCAGGTGGACGATGGGGGCGGTCTGGGCCGCCTTGAGGCGCAGGTCGTACCAGGCGTGGTGCTGCAGGCCGTCGAGGCCGCCGTGGTCCTCGAGCGCGCGGCGCGCCACCTCGGTCGACCACATCCGCAGCGGGCCGAAGGCGAAGGCGTCCTCGAGGCTGCCGGCCTGGTAGGGCGCGAGGGGGTGCGCGGTGGGCGGCTCGCCGTCGTCGAGGTAGTCGCCGTAGGCCATGGCCGCGCCCGTCTGCCGCACGGCGTTGGCCAGGCGCGCGAT
Source organism: Myxococcota bacterium (assembly GCA_041389545.1). GTDB lineage: Bacteria > Myxococcota_A > UBA796 > UBA796 > JACKER01. The sequence continues at coordinate 95,384 of JAWKRQ010000036.1, forward strand.
GGCGGTCGGGTGCGGGTCGAAGTCGCCGTGGACCTCGAGCAGCAGCGGCGTGTCGCAGCCGGAGAGGAGCTCGCCCACCACCTCGGCGCTGCCCGGCTGCGCGGTTGCGACGCGGCGGGTGGGGACGCCGGCGATCGGCGCGCCGTCGGTGGGCGCGCCGTCCGGCACGACGATCACGAAGGCCGCGACGCGGCCCGACGCCGCCACCGCAGCGAGCGAGCGTTCCACGGGATCGGCGGTGACGACGGTGATGTCCTTCAAGGAGCCTCCGAGGCGGTTCAGGGCGAGGGCCACAGCGGGCGGACGACGAGCATGCCGGGCACCTCGTTGGCCCGCAGGAAGTCGCGGAGGTCCTGTTCGAGGACCGCTCCGGCGGAGCGCCCGGCGTGGCGCACGGCGAGCGGCTGCCCGGCGCGCGGCACCAGCAGGCCGACGTGGAACGTGTCGAGGTCGGGCTTGTTCGAGACGAAGGCGACCAGATCGCCCGGCTCGGCGTGGACGTCGAGCTCGTCGAGCGCGGCGTTCGGCAGGTAGCGGGGGCGCCAGGTGCGGACGGGGTAGTCGGGCAGGACCGACAGCTCGCGCGCCGGATCGGCCCAGGCCCACCGGTGCGGCAGCACGCGGGCGACGAGCCCCGCGCGGACGTTGCGGGCGACCCAGCGGCTCATGTAGTGGTTGCGGTCGATCCAGCGGATGCGGCCGCCGAGGTAGCGCAGGTCGGCCAGGCGGCGCGGGAACTGCGCGAGGCGGCGCGACGTGGCGAGCGCCAGGACGCTCTCGCCGTAGGTCACGCAGTCGAACTGGTCGATGCGCGTGACGAGGACCTCGTCGGTCGACGGCCCGCCGATCAGCGGGAAGGACAGGTACGGCCGGCCGAGGAAGCGCGCCGAGACGCGGTCGAGGCGATCGGGCAGCGCGCGGACGCCGCGGAGATCGGCCAGGATGTCTGCCACCTCGGCAGACACCGCGTCGGGCGGATCGGCCAGGGCGACCCCGCCCGAGCTGCGTCGCTGTGCGCTGCGGCTGCCCATCGCGACCTCGCGCGCCGTCGACCCCGTCCGGGCGGCGCTCTCCGGACCATACCAGCTGGCGCGCCGCCGCGTCACGGTCGCCGGAGACGGCGCGGTTACAGGCGCTCAGCGGGCGTGCAGCCGGAAGGACGTGGCGAGGTCGCCCCACCACAGGCCGAGCTCGCGGAGGAAGTCCCGGGGCGGCTTGCCGTGTCGGGCGGGGTGGTCGGCGCGGATCGCGGACCAGCCGCGGTGCACGAGGCGGACCATCGTGGCGTCGGGGCCCGACGGCTCGAAGCGGACCTCGACCTCGGTGGCCTCGTCGGGGGCGAAGGTGGCGTTGCGCCACGACAGGAGCAGGCGGTCGGGGGGCTCGAAGGCGAGGACCTCGCCGATCTGCACGGTGCGCTCGCCGTCGGACTCGACGAGGCGGCCGCCGAGGCGCGGCTCGAGGCTCAGCGCGCCGACGCGGAGGTGCCGGTAGCGGCGCCCGGCGCGCCACCACTGGTCGATCTCCTCGGTGAACGCGCGGAACGCGACGGCGGGCGGGACGCGGACGGTCACGCAGATCTGGACGCTGTCTGCCGGGTCACCGCTCACGGTGGCGCTCCTCGACGTGGGCTGCGAAGGACTCGAGCTGATCGTCCCACATCGCGGCGAGGTCTTCGAGCCAGGCCTGCAGCGGCGCCAGGGCGCGGGGCTGCAGGCGGACCAGGCGCTCGCGGGCGTCGCCCGGGGCGATGCGCTCCTCGACGAGCCCGGCGTCGCGCAAGACCTTGAGGTGGCGGCTGACGGCGGGCCGGGAGAGGGCGAGCGCGTCGGCGAGCTCGCTCGGGCGCTGCTCGCCGCCGCGGAGGCGCTCGACGAGGGCGCGGCGGCGGGGCTCGGCGAGGGCGGCCAGCGCCTGGTCGATGGGGGTCACGCGGTCTTGCCGCCCGTCTTCAGGCGCTGCATGAACCACCAGTGGTGGCCCTCGGGGTCGAAGCAGCCGTAGGAGCGGTCGGACCAGTAGTCGTCGCCGTAGTCGCTGGTCTTGGGCTCCGTGGCGATGCGGGCGCCGGCCTTGCGGGCGCGCTCGCAGTGCGCGTCGACGTCGTCGACGAACAGGCAGGGGGCGCCGGTGGCGGCGCCGAGGGTCCGGGGGGAGCGGGCCCACTCGCGGCCGGGGCGGCCGCTGTCGGCCTGGCCGACCATGACGAGGGCCTCGCCGAAGGTGATCTCGGAGTGCTCGACGGTGCCGCCCTCGCCCTCGACGAGGAGGCGGACCTCGAAGCCGAAGGCGGCGCAGAGGAAGTCGATGGCGGCCCTGGGGTCGTCGTAGAACATCGAGACGGACAGGCGGGGCCAGCCTTCCGGGGTGGGCTTCATCGGGGTCCTCCAGATGATTGTTGGTTCACGGAATAGTTAACGCATACCGGAACCGATCGTCCACCCCACGCGATGACGCAAACGCGCCCGACGCCTTTCCGTCATTTGACGGCAAGGCGTCGGGCGCGTTCGCGTCATCCGGGCGCGTTCGCGTCATCCGGGCGTCCGCGTCCCGGCGGGCTTCAGCGCGCGGCCGTGTCCCCGGTCTCGGCCGACGCGCCCGTGTCCGTCGGCGTCGCCGGCCCGCACTGCACCTCGGGCCGCTTCGCCAGCCGCTCCGCCACCGGCCCCTCCACCACGCAGTCCACCGGCTCGCCCGACGTGTCGAGCAGCGTGAACGCCACCGTCGGGTCCTGCCCGCACGTGAACACCGTCGACCGGCCCGACGCCTGCGCCCGCCAGTCGCTCACGATGCTCAGCACGAGCTGCAGCGTCTCGGCCGAGCCGTCCGGCGCCGACTCCGTCGCCCGCACGTCGTGCAGCTCCACATACGTCAGGTCCCGCGTGATCACGGCCTCCCCGCCCCCCGTCCACGATGTCGCCTCGGCCGTGAGCGTCCACGTCCCCGCGTCGAGGTCGCAGTCCCACCGGAACGACGCGATCGTCGGCGGCGCCAGCACGACCTGCGGGTGCGACCCGGCCAGGAACCCGGGCCCGCACCCCGCGAGCAGCAGCAGGCTAGCCCAGCTCGGCCCTGGAGATCCGCGTGACATGGATCCTCCCCTCGCTCCCGGCGTCGACCACCCCGTGGACCACCACCGGCCGCTCGAGCTCCCCGAGCGACGCCTCGTCCTCGAGGGTGGCCCCGAGGCTCGACGCCCGCAGGTCCGCCCGCTGCTCGGCGCTCGGGAAGTGTACCAGCCGCAGCTCGTCGCCGTCGGTGCGCGTGAGCACCCCGGCCACGTCGACCTCGCGCCCCGACAGCGCCTCGATCGCGTCGAGCACCTCGTGCACCGACCGCGGCGCCGGCGCGCTCGGCTCGCCCATCGCCCGCCGCTGCACCGCCGCCGCCTGGAAGAGCCGCCGCTCGATCTGCTGCAGCAGCGCCTCGAAGCCCTCGCCCGTCAGCGCGCTCACGGCGATGCCGCCGAAGGTGTCGAGCAGGCGCGCCAGCACGTCGGGCGGCGCGGCGTCGGCCTTGTTCCACACGAGCAGGTGCGGCGTGTCCTGCAGGCCGAGCTCCTCGAGCACGACCCGCACGGCGTCGAGCTGGTGCTGCACGTCGGGGTCGGCGGCGTCGAGCACCTGCAGCAGCAGGTCGGCCTCCTCGAGCTCCTCGAGCGTGCTCTTGAACGCCGCCACGAGCGTCTCGGGCAGGTCCTCGATGAAGCCGACCGTGTCGGCGAGCACGATCTCGCGCTCGTCGGGGAAACGCAGCCGCCGCGTGGTCGGGTCGAGCGTGGCGAACAGCTTGTCCTCGGCCACCACCTCGGACTGCGTCATCCGGTTGAGCAGCGTGGACTTCCCGGCGTTCGTGTAGCCCACGATGCTGACCACGGGGATGCCGCTGCGCTCCCGCCGCGACCGGCGCGTGGCCCGGTGCCCGGCGAGGGCCTCGAGCTCCCGCTCGAGCCGCGTGGCGCGCTCCCCGGCCCGCCGCCGGTTGATCTCGAGCTTGGTCTCGCCGGGCCCGCGCCCGCCGATGCCGCCCGTGAGCCGGCTCATCGCCGTGGGCATGATGGCGAGCCGCGGCGCGCGGTAGCGCAGCTGGGCGAGCTCGACCTGCAGCTTGCCCTCGCGGGTCCGCGCGTGCTGCGCGAAGATGTCGAGGATGAGCTGGGTGCGGTCGAGCACCTTCATGTCGGTGAGCGTCGCGATGTTGCGCAGCTGCGACGGCGACAGCTCGCGGTCGAAGATCAGCGCCTCGGCGCCCAGGTGCATCGAGCGGACGATCAGCTCCTGCAGCTTGCCCTGCCCGATGACGGTGCGGCCGTCGAGCTTGCGGCGCGTCTGGAGCACGCGGTCGACCACCTGCAGCCCGGCCGTCTCGGCCAGCCGCCCGAGCTCGCGCAGCCCCCGCCGCGCCCGCGCCGGATCGTCGACCGTCACCGCCACGAGGATGACGCGGTCGCGCCCCTCCACCTTGCGCAGCTGCGGGTGGCGCGCGAACTGCGCCTCG
>JAWKRQ010000037.1:0-97691 GCA_041389545.1 Myxococcota bacterium
GGTACGGCACCCGCAGCGCGTCGGCGCGGTCCATCAGCTCCACGGCGTCCTCCTCGCCGAACTCGCCGATGATGACCGGCAGCGTCGCCTTCGGGATCTCGAAGAGGTCGGCGAAGTTGGCGGCGGGGTCGTACACGTGCGTCTCGTACACGATGCGGAAGCCGCCGTCGGCGGTGATCGGGTGGTCGACGTAGTAGTCGAGCCGACGCGCCCAGCCGCCCGTCCCCTGCACCGAGATGAGGTGCCGCGGGCCGCCCGCGTCGCGCTCGGCGTCGCGGATGCGCTGGACTGTGTCGTTCATGGCGTTCCACACGTCGGCGTCGAGCGCGCCGTCGAAGTTGTACTGCGGCTCGTTGACGAGGCCGAACAGCACGTGCGGCTCGTGCGCGAAGGTGTGGGCGAGCAGGTCCCAGCGGTCGCCGGTGGCCTCGGTGGGCCAGCCCAGGCCGTCGAAGCTGGGGTCGACCCACAGCGACAGCAGGACGTAGGCGTCCTTCGCGGCGATGTGGTCGACGATGGCGACGACGTCGTCGAGGTAGGCGGGGTCGTCGAGCACGCCCTCCCAGTGGACGCGGCCCTCGCTGCTCGCGTAGCTCTCGAGGGTGAGGCGGACGAAGTCGGCGCCCCAGTCGTCGATGAGGACGTCGACCCGGCGGTTGACCTCGTCGACGTTGGGCGGCTCCCAGGTGCAGGCGTTGCAGCCGCGCGTGTCCTGGAGGTTGGCCCCGCGCCCCTGCCAGACCTCGTCGTCGCGCAGGATCTCGTTCCCCCGCGTGTCGAGCCAGGGGATCCGGCGGTAGCCGGTGTCGGCGTCGGCGTCCTGGTCGGTGTCGACGTCGGCGTCGGCGTCCGCGTCGGCGTCGGCGTCCGCGTCCGCGTCGGTCGTGGACGTGTCGGTGTCCGGGGTCGCCTTGTCGCCGCTGCAGGCGAGCCAGACGAGCCACGCGAGCCAGCCGATCGAGCGCATGGGACCTCCTCGGCCCATCCTGGCCGACGCAGCGCGCCGGGGCAACGACGGTTCAGTGGGATTCAGCTTGACCCTGACGCCGCGTGAGGGCGCACATTGGGGGTGGGAGGCGAGCGTGTCCCGGACCGTGAGCGAGGTGGCGGCGCTGGCCGGCGTCACCGTCCGCGCCCTGCACCACTACGACGAGATCGGCCTGCTGCACCCGCGCGAGCGCACCGACGCGGGCTACCGCCTGTACGACGACGCCGACCTGGCGCGCCTGCACGACATCCTGCTGTGGCGCGGGCTCGGCTTCCCGCTCGACGAGGTGCGCGCGCTCCTCGACGACCCCGCCCACGACCCGCTCGAGGCGATGCGCCTGCACCGAGAGCGGCTCGCGGCCGAGGTCGGCGCGCTGAGCGAGCGCATCGCGGCGCTGGACGCGGCGATCGCGCGGGCCGGGGCGTCGGAGCCGCTGTCGCACGACGACCTCGTCGCGCTGTTCGACGGCTTCGACCCCGACGACTACGCTGAGGAGGTCGAGCAGCGCTGGGGCGACACCGAGCCGTACCGGGAGTCGCGGCGGCGGACGAAGCGGTACGGCAAGGCCGAGTGGACGGCGATCCAGGCCGAGGTGGCGGCGGTGAACGAGCAGTTCGTGGCGCTGCTCGCGGAGGGGGCGCCGGCGGACGGTGCCGAGGCGCGGGCCGCGGCCGAGGCGCACCGGGCGCACATCAGCCGGTGGTTCTACGAGGTGACGCCGGAGATGCACGTGGGGCTGGCGGAGATGTACGTGGCGGATCCGCGGTTCGCGGCGACGTACGACGGGATGGCGCCGGGCCTGGCGGCGTTCGTGCGGGCGGCGATCCTGGCGCTGCACGCGCCGCGGCCGCGGCGGCTGTGACAGGGCGGGGCCGGCCGGCTATGGCCTGGGTGGACCTCGGACCGGGGTGTGTCATGTCGACACCGGACCACGACATCCGCTGAGCCGCTGCAGGTCGGAGCCTCCGCCCCGACCGCCCGAGCTCGCGCGCGACCGGGAGCAGATCGGCCGCGGGGCTCGGAAGCAGCCTCGGCCGCCGATCGCGCGTTCGTCCCGCACGTCCCCGCCTCGTCGGGCGTCCGGATGAACTGACGCGATCGCGTCACCGCCCACCCCGCAGCGGCTCCTCCCTCCCCTCCCCGCTCGCCCCGGCGCCACCAGCGCCCTCGAGGTCCCCCTTGTCCCACGTCCACCGCTTCGCCGTCTTCGGCGACGTCCACGGCCGCCTCGCCCTCATGCTCACCCTCGCCCGCCGCTGGCAGCGCGAGCACGACACCCGTCTCGACGGCATCCTCCAGGTCGGCGACCTCGCCGCCTACCCCGACCACACCGCCCTCGACGACGCCACGCGCCGCTTCGCCGCCAAGGACCCCGACGAGCTCGGCTTCCGCGACTTCCTCTCCGACACCCCCGACGCCCTGGCCCTGCTCGCCCCCGACGACACCCCGCCCGTCGCCTTCTGCCGCGGCAACCACGAGGACTTCGCCTACCTCGAGGCCTTCCGCACCCCGACGCCCCTCGACCCCTGGCGCAAGCTCTGGTTCCTCCCCGACGGCACCGCCCTCGACTGGGCCACGCTCACGGGCGGCCCCGCCCTCCACCTCGCCGCGTTCGGCGGCGCCCCGCCCCTCACTCCCTCCCAGGCCCGCGGCCGCAAGGCCCGCGAGCAGCGCCGCAAGGCCGTCCGCCGCGAGCGCCTGGCCCTCGGCCCCCGCTTCCGCCCCGACGACCTCGCGCGCGCCCTCCGCCGCGCCCCCCGCGCGGGTCGACGTCCTCCTCACCCACGCCGGCCCCGCCCACCCCGCCTGGCAGCACGGCGACGACGGCCTCGCCACCCTCGCCGCCGCCTGGCGCCCCCGCGCCCACCTCTTCGGCCACCACCACCTGACGGTCGGCCCGGCGCCGACCCGCGACGGCCTGCTCGTCGGCCTCGAGCACCTCGAGTTCCTCCGCGACCACCGCCTGCGCCCCCACGCCTGGGGCATCCTCGCCGTCGGCGACGACGAGGTCCGCTTCGACTGGGCGCTCCCCGAGACGGACCCGTGGCTGCTGCAGGCCACGCGCCACGCCTGGCGCCACCTCTAGCCGTCAGCGCTCGCGGCGCGTGTGCCCGAGCGTCAGCGACACCACCGGCATCGGCTCCACGACGACGTCGGCCTCGCGCAGCGCCGCGTACACCCCCGCGCCGCCGCGCAGGTCGAACGTGAAGCCGCCCACGCCGATCCGCTTGCCGCCGAACGTCGCGTTCGCCCCGAACGCCGAGAACCCGCCCAGCAGCCCCGCCCAGCCCGTCGCCTGCGCCTCGACCCCGAGGTGCAGCCCGCCTGCGCCCCGCCCGTCAGGTAGCGCCGCCCGCCCACCCCGACGTGCCCGACGTTGAGCGCCAGCAGCGGCAGCAGCCCCACCTCCACCAGCACCGACCCGCGCTCCCCCAGGTACCGCTCGTAGGCGACCTCCGGGACGGGCAGCAGCGGGCCGCCGAGCCCGCCCGTCCAGCTGCTCCGCGGCGCCGCGAGCCCCGGCTCCGCCGCCTGCGCCTGCACCCCGAGCCCCAGCAGGGCCACCACCGTCCACCGCATCTCGCCTCCTCGTGTGTGCGATCCGGTAGCGGCGGTCCGCGGCCGACCCGCGGGGTTGTGACGATGTCACGAGCCGCGGCGCGCACGGGCGAGCAGCTCGATGCGGTGGACGTACTGCGGGGGCAGGTCGTCGGGCAGCGGCGCCCCGGTGAGCACGGCGGCGGCGGCCCGCACGAACGGGTGGTCGTCGGGCGGCAGCTGCGACCTGTCGCCGCTCAGGACGGCGAGCGACACCACGACGGTGTCGCGGATCGACGGCAGCAGCTCGCCCTCGTCGAGCAGCGCCTGCAGCCGACGCTGGGCGCGCGGTGCGCCCCCGCCACAGGTCGACGTCGGTGCGCCGGAAGGCGAGCTGCGCCAGGCCCATGCGGTCGCCGGCCTGCGTCAGGCGGCGGTGCGCCTCGTCGAACGCGGCCTCGGCCTCGTCGAGCCGCCCGAGGTCCACCAGCGCGCCGCCCAGGTTGATGCTCACGGCGCCGGCCATGCGCGGGCGCTCCTCGCGCAGCTCCTCGAGCGTGGCGCGGTAGGCGTCCACCGCCGCCTCGGTGCGCCCCAGCCGCGCGTAGGACCCGGCGAGGTCGAGCCGCGAGCTCAGCGCCGCGCCGCGCTTGCCGGCCGCCAGCGCGAGCGCCAGCCGCTCGGCGTGGACCTCGGCGCCGCGCGGATCGGCCCGGGCGTCCAGCGCGTGCCCGAGCGCCTGCAGCGCGCGGTGGCGCGACGAAGTCCTCGATCCCGCGCGAGCGGCGCACCGCCTCGTTCCCCTGCGCCAGCGCGGACGCCTCGTCGCCGCGCATCAGGTACGCCGACGACGCGAGCGCCAGCGCGTGGACGGCCCAGTCCTCCTCGCCGAGCTGGTCGGCCAGCGCCACGCAGCGCAGCGCCGGGTCGGGGTCGGGCTGCCCGACGATGATCCGCGCGTCGGCGACGGCGTGCAGCAGGATCATCCGGTCGCGCGGCGGCAGGTCGGCCGCAGCAGCGGCTCGAACACGTCGCGCATCCGCGTGACGGGGCCGCGGTACGCCGCCGACTTCAGCAGCGCGCTGACGAGCACGCGCAGGTGCTCGCCGGCCCCCTCCTGCACCGCCTGGACGAGGTCGGCCTGGCGGCGCTCGGCGTCGGGCGCGGTGGCGAGCCAGCGGGCGTGGGCGCGGGTGGCGTCGGCCCAGACGCCGTCGGCGCGGGCGCGGGCGCGGGCCCAGGTGCGGATGCCGTCGTACAGCGCGAGGTCGCCGTCGGGCCGGCGGGCGAGGAAGGAGCGGCGGCGCAGCCGGGGCAGCGCGTCGGCGACGCCCAGCGCGGCCGCGGCCTCGGGCGAGAACGGGGCCGGGAACACCGACAGGGTCACCAGCGCCCGCACGTCCGGGGCTCGAGCCGCGCGACGGACGCGGCGATGGCGGCGCCGAGCGTGCGGTGGCGCGGGTCGGCGTCGGGGCGCTCGGCGGTCCAGCCGAGCACGTCGCCCTCGGCGAGCAGCTGGTCCACGGGGACGGTGTCGAGCAGCGGCGCCGCCAGCTCCAGCGCGAGCGGCAGCCCGCCGGCCCGCTCGGCCAGCGCCTGCAGGCGCGCCGACGGCGGCGGCGGGATGGCCAGCGCCTCGAGCCGGTCGCGCAGCAGCGCCACGGCCTGGTCGGCGGGCAGCGGCTCGATGGGCTGCCGCCGCTCGCCCTCGAGCCCGAGCACCCGCTGCGACGTGACCACCACGGCCAGCTCGGGGAGGGTGCGGACCCAGTCCGACAGCAGGCGCAGGGCGTCGTCGTCGAGCAGCTGGGCGTCGTCGACGACGCCGACGGTGGGGCCGGCGCGCAGCGCCTCGCGCACCTGGCGGTCGGGGTCGAGCAGCGGCGACGGCAGCGACAGCGCCGCGGCCACGGCGTCGAGCAGGTCGGCGGCGGTGACGGCGCGCGCCGCCTCGGCGAACCAGACGGCGCGGCGCCCGAGGTCGGCGATCTGCGTGAGCGCGCGCCGGGCGGCCCAGGTCTTGCCCGCGCCGCTCGGCCCCGTCAGCGTGACGAGGCGGTGGCCGGCGTGCAGGTCGCCGACCAGGGCGCGCAGCTCGGCCTCGCGCCCGACGATGCGGTCGAGCCGGGGGAACGGGGGGGACGCGGCGGGCGGCGCGACGTCGTCGGCCTCGGCCCAGGCGTAGCCCGTGCCGCGGACGGTGAGCAGGTGGCGCGGGCGCCCGGGATCGGCCTCGATCTTGGCCCGCAGGCGTTGGACGGTGGTGTCGACGGTGCGCGAGCGCACGCCCGGCGCGTAGCCCCAGACCTCGCGGAGCAGCTCCTCGCGCGGCACCGGGCGCCCGCCGGCGGCGACGAGGCAGCGCAGCAGCGCCACCTCCGTCTCGGTGAGCGGGACGGGCCCCACGTCCGTGCGGACGACGCCGGCGTCGAGATCGAGCGTCGCTCCCCCCGTGCCACGTTAACCTCGGCAGCATGTCGGACCCCTTCGACCCGCCCGAGGACCCGCACTGGATCACCGGCGACCCGTGGATCACCGCGTGCCGCGGCGTCCTGTGGTTCACGGGCGCCTGCTACCTGCTGCTGGGCCTGGCCAGCGGCCCGCTGTTCGGGTTCGCCACCATGGTCGACCCCGAGACGAAGGCCCCGCCCGAGATCGCGCTCGTCGCGGGTGCGGTGGGCGGGGGCGTCATGCTGGTCGTGTGCGGTGGTATCGCCGCCGTCAACTTCGCCGCGGCCTGGGGTCTGGTGCGCGGGCGGATGTGGGCCTGGGTGCTGACGCTCATCGTCGGCGGGATCTACGCCCCGTCGGGCTGCCTGCCCTTCGGTGCGGTCCTGCTGTACGGCGTGCTCAACGAGCGCACGCGCAAGCGCTTCCGTCGTAGCGCCCCCGCTTCGAGGGGTGCGTAACGCCCCGGGTCCGGGTACCTGTCGGGTTCACCGCGAGGACCCATGGACCGCCGCGCTCTGCTCACCGTCTTCCTGGTGGGCCTGATCAGCCTCGCGTTCGAGCTGGTCCAGGTCCGGATGCTGTCGTTCTTCCTCGGCAACGGGATGGACTTCCTCGCCATCCCCGTGGCGCTGCTCGGCCTCGCCATCGGCTCGATGTCCTGCCACTTCCTCTACCGCGGCCCGCTCGACGTCCTCGTCGACCGGCTCTCGGCCGCGGTGGGCCCGCTGGTCGGCGGCGTGCTGCTCGCCGTGTTCGCCATCGCGAACCTGGTGTTCCCCGACGTCCACACGAGCCAGACCGACCCGTGGATGGCGGCCCTGCGCACCTGCGTCTACGGCCTCGTGTTCCTCCCGCCCTACGTCGCGTTCGGCGCGCTGCTGGCCGCCGCCTTCGGCCGCGCCGGCGACCGCATCGGCCGCCTGTACTTCTTCGATCTCGCCGGCGCGGGCCTCGGCTGCGCGATCGTCCCGCTGATGCGGACCTGGACCGACCTGTGGCCCACCCTGGTGCTGCTCCTCGCCTGCTGCGTCGGCCTGTTCGCGGTCGCGCCGCGCAGCCGGGCCGCGCTCGCCGGGGCCGTCGCCGCGTGGGGGGTGCTGGCCGTCCTGGCCGCCGCGGGCCTCGCCTTCCGCGACCACCCGAACCCCGAGCTGCTCGCGCGCTCCGTCCTGCGCCAGTACAGCGACAACGGCATCGTCGAGGTCGCCGTCCGCTGGAACCAGATCGCGCGCACGGCGCTGATGAAGGCCCGCCCGAACGGGCCGTACGCCATCGTGCAGGACAACGGCGTCAGCAACGTCATCCTGCGCCCGTGGGACCGCGAGGCCACCGCCGAGGAGGCCCTCGCCACGGCCCACCACCACGCGCTCGCCTGGAAGCTCGGGCGATCGCCGAAGAGCATCCTCGTCATGTTCGCCGGCATCGGCCGCGACCTGATGGTGCTCGACACGCTGGCAGAGGGCGAGGCGACGCTCACCGGCGTCGAGCTGAACCCCGACGTGGTGAACTACCAGCACCACCCGGCCGCGAAGCGCCTCGGCATCGAGGCCTACCTCGCGCAGCCCGGCCGCACGCTCGTCAACCAGGAGGGTCGCCACTTCCTGGACGTCGACCGCGGCACCTACGACCTGATGTACGTCGCCAACAACGGCGCGCTGTCGGTCAACCGGACGGGCCACTCGCGCAAGTTCCTCGACACCTGCGACGCCATGGGCGAGTACCTCGACCACCTCGCCCCCGGCGGGCTCATGGTCTTCGTCGTCCAGCCGATCGACGAGAAGATCCCCTGCTTCCGCAAGCTCTTCGCCGAGCGCGGCCTCGGCGACGCCACCGACGCCATGTTCGTGTTCGGCTGGCCGCGCAACGACGTCATCGACTCGCTGGTCGTGGCGCCCCAGGGCCTGTCGCAGGCCGACGTCGCCACGCTGCGCGGCATCATCGGCAGCTGGGACACGGGCGAGCAGATCCTGTGGGACCCGCTCGTCCGCCGCGGCCCCCCGCGCATCCACCACCTGATGACCGCCGACCTCGACACGCTGCGGCTCGTCACCGACGACCGGCCGTTCACGCGCCCCATCGTGCTGTCGAAGCTCGACCTGTTCCCGACCGAGGCCTCGCTGCGCGACCCCGAGTACGTCGCCGCCTGGCTCAAGCTGTTCACCGTCGCCTTCTTCCTCGTGGTCTGCACGGGCATCGCCAGCGTCGCGCACCTCGCCGGCGGCGCGCACCGCCGCGTCCCGCTCGCCTGGATCGGGTACCTGTTCGCCTCGGGCATCGGCTACATGTGCGTCGAGATCGGGCTCATCGCGAAGACCGAGCTCTTCGTCGGCAACCCGCTCTACGCCGTGGCGCTCAACCTGGCGACGTTCCTCGTCGCCAGCGCCTGCGGGGCCGCGCTGCAGGACCGCTACCGCGAGCGGACCACGCCCGCCGTGCTCGCCGCGCTCGCCGTCGGCGGCGTGGTGTGGGGCCTGCTGGCCGCGCGCGCCTGCAACACCTGGCTCATCGGGGTGCCGCTGCCGGTCAAGGCGCTGGCGCTGGCGCTGGCCGTGTTCCCGCCCGGGATGGCGCTCGGCGCGTTCTACCCCTACTGCGTGGCGCGCCTCGTCGGCGAGGGCCGCGCCGACGCCGTGCCCATGAGCTACGGGCTGACCACGCTCGCGTCGGTGCTGGGCTCGTCGTTCGCCATGACCGCCATCATCAACCTCGGCTTCACGCGGGTCATCGCCATCGGCGTGCTGGGCTACGTCGTCGCGAGCAGCATCGCGTTCGCCCGCGGCCTGCGGACGGTGGGGTAGACTGCGCAGATGCTGTGGTTCGCCCTGCCCGCCTTCGCCACCGACTGGGTCGTCGACCCGAGCGGCGGCGGCGACTACCTCACCATCGAGCAGGGCATCGACCGCGCCGCCTCGGGCGACACGCTGCTCGTGAAGCCCGGCGTGTACCCCGAGCGGCTCATCCTCCGCGGCAAGGACCTCACGCTGCGCAGCACCGACGGGCCCGAGGTCACCACCATCCGCGACGGGTGGCAGAACTCGCTCATCCTCGTCGACGGCGCCGACGCCGTGGTCGAGGGCTTCGACATCACCAGCGCCGACATCAAGCACTGCGTGCGGGTGCGGGTCGGCTCGGTCACGCTGCGCGACGACGTCATCCACGGCTGCGACGCCTACGACGGCCTCGGCGGCGGCCTGCGCACCGACGTGGGCACCTCCGCGTTCGTCGACGGCTGCCGGTTCTACGACAACCGCGCGCACTTCACGATCGGCGCGCGGGCGCCGCACATCTACGCGCGGGGCGACCGGCTCGAGGTGCGCAACAGCACGTTCTCGGGCGGCGAGTCCGAGGGCGACTGCGGCGGCGTCATGGTCATCGGCGGCGACAACGTCATCGAGGACAACTGGTTCGAGGGCAACGCCGCGGCCGACGACGGCGGCGCGTTCTACGCCGACGGCCGCCCCACCGTCTTCCCCGACGGCACCGCCAACGACGGCACGCAGTCGCTCGTGCTCGCGCGCAACACGTTCGTGGGCAACGTGGCCGCCGATCGCGGCGGCGCCATGTTCCTCATCGGCATGCCGCAGTACGACATCCGCGAGAACGTGATCTGCGGGAACACGTCCGCCGATCGCGGCGGCGGCGTCTACGTCGAGTCGTGGCCGGCCGACGGCACCTTCGCCTACAACGTCGTGCAGGAGAACGTGTCGGAGGCGGGCCAGGGCGGCGGCGTGTTCGCGCTGAACGGCGTGCCCGCGCTCGTGCACAACGACTTCCTGGGCAACACCGGCGGGGAGCGCGGCGGGGCGCTCGCCTACAAGGACGCTGCGCTCACGTTCCGGCACAACCTCGTCGCGTGGACGCGCACGGGCGACGGCGTCTGGGCGCAGTTCGGCGTGACCGTCGACGACTGGGACTACGACGCGTGGTGGAGCAACCTCGCCGCCGACGTGGCCGGCGTGCTGCAGCCCGGGGCGCACGACGTGTTCGCCGACCCGCTGCTGCCTGGCGTCTCGCTCGACGGCGACTGCACCAACGACGACTGGGCGCGGGCGCCCGGCTCGCCGCTCGTCGACGGCGGGGACCCGGCCGAGCCCGATCCCGACGGCAGCCCCGCTGACCTCGGCGCGTTCGGGGCGTTCCCGCCGCCGACGGGGACCACGGGCCCGTCGGAGACGGCCCCGGGGACGTCGGGGACCTCGGGGACGACCCCGGGGACGGGCGGCCCCGGCGGCGACGGCGCGGGGTGCGGCTGCGAGACGGCGGCGCCGGGCGGGTGGCTGCTGGGGCTGCTGGGGCTGCTCGGCTACGGGGTCAGGCGCGGCGCGCGCTGAGCGCGGCCCTCGCCCCGGACGAGGCGCTCGAAGCGGTCCATGCAGGCGCGCAGCAGCTCGCTGCCGGCGGCGCGGTGGAAGCGGACGCGGCGGTGGCCTTCGCCGTAGCGGTGGCGGTACCAGGCGAGGCCGAGGTGGCGCAGAGCGAGGGCGTCGTGCTGGGCGAGCCACAGGCGGAAGGCGGCCGGCTGCAGCTGGCGGTCGAGGACCTCGGTGCGGGCCTGCGCCCAGCGGCCCTCGGCGGGGTAGGCCGACAGCGGGAGGTGGCGGCGGACGACGCGCTGCTCGACGTAGTGCGCGTAGCCCTCGTGGTTGGCGGTGGCGGCCTGGACGAGGAGGGCGGCGCCGAGGTCTTCGGCCGACAGCGGGGTGTGGTCGGCGAGCGCGACGGCCCAGGCGGCGAGCTCGGCGGAGCCGTCGATGTTGACGGCGCCGTCGAGGGTGCCCATGGCGTCGTGGGCCGTGGCGTGGGCCCACTCGTGGGCGAGGAGGCGGAGGACGGCGTCCTGGTCGAGCTGCGTCAGGAAGACGGGGTCCAAGACGATCTCGCGGGTCTCCGGGAGGTAGGCGCCGACGGCGTCGTCGCTCTGGAGGGGGCCGAGGCGGAGGGTGACGCGGGGCGGGTGTCGGGTGCGGACGGTGTCGAGGACCCAGCCGCGGACCTGGTCGGACCGGGCGGTGACCTGCTCGAGCGTCCAGTGGGTGCCGGGGCGGTAGGAGGTGTTGGCCTGGCGCAGCCACCAGCCGCGGGGGCTGCGGGCCGGGCCGTCGAGGGGGATGTCGCCGAGGGCGGCGGCGCGGTCGCGGAAGGCGGTGGGCGGGAAGCGGGCGCAGTGGGTGGGCGGGTCGTCGACGTCGGGGCGGGCGTCGGGGGCGACGGGGTGCCAGGCGAACAGGACGAGGTCGGGCGCGTCCTCGCGCTCCCAGGCCTGCTGGTTGAAGGCGTGGCGGGAGAAGCGGAGGTCGAAGGTGCCGTCGGGGCGGCAGCGGCCGGCGGCGAGGTAGTCGTGGAGGACGCCGTCGTCGTCGTGGACCTCGAGCCAGGCGGGGGCGGGGGCGCCGGCGTGGAGGAGGCGGCCGGAGACGGTGAAGGTGTCGTGCGGGTCCATGGCCTCGTGTATCGGGTCACCGGGATCCGGGCGGTGGTCACCGACGGGTGGGGCCGGGTGGTTGGGACGGAGAGGAGGCGGTCAGGGCAGGGAGGCCGTCCAGCGCGCGCGAGGCGACGATGACCCCTGGAACGTCGGCGTACATCCTCGCCCGGTCGTCGTCGGTGTCCTCGAGGCGTCGGGCTCGGCAGCAGTTCCAGGCGGGCGCGGACGGCATGGACGTCGGTGGGGACGAGTCCGAGGAGGGGTCCCCACCCCTCCGACGAGGGGTCCCCTCCCCTCCGACGAGGGGTCCCCACCCCTCCGACGAGGGGCCCCCCCTCGGCTCAGAAGGTCGTGTTCTCGCAGCGCCCCGAGGTGCACCGCTCGTTGGTCCCACAGACGTGGCCGCAGCAGCCGCAGTTGGCGTCGTCGTACGCTACGTCGATGCACACCCCGCCGCACGTCCGCTCCCCGGTGGGGCAGGTCGGCGTCGGTGGCGGGTGGTACTCCACCCACGGGTCGCGGCGGGACATCGTGCCCGTCCCCCTCACCGTCGGGCACTGCGGTGTGGTCAGCGTGAGATTGCCGTTGAGCGTGCGGTAGTCGTCGCGCAGACTGAAGTCGAAGCCCACCGTGGCGTCCCCCTCCAGCAGGATCGGGACGATCTCGAAGTGGCGGACGCTGCTCCCCGCGGCATGGAACGCATGGCCCGGCTGCGGCGTCCCGGTCGTGGCGTGGACCGGGAACCGGGTCATCGCCGGGATGTCGACGAACCCGCACACGCCGCCGTTCAGCGGGACCGGCGCGAGGACCATCCCCGTCCCCAGGACCGTGCTGCCCGTCTCGTGCAGGTCGAGGCGCACCGGCACCGACGTGCCGTTCACGGTCACGTAGCCGTCGTAGGTCCCGGTGAAGCCGATGCTCTGGTACAGCGCCTCCTGGCTCTCCGCGAGCTCGACCAGGATCTTCAGGAAGGCGCGGATCCACTCGGCCCAGTCCGTGCCGGCGTCGCCGTCGTCGGCCTCGTCGTACGGGGGGTCTCCCCAGTCGACGAGCTCCTCGTGGGGCGCCTCGAACACGAACGCCGTCCCGAACTTCTCGGCGAACGGCTCGGCGATCGTGTACCGGTCGTCGTCGGTGCGCTCGAGGTACGGCAGCGAGTCGGGCGACGGGCCCTCCTCGCACGTCCGGAGCTCCTCGGACACGATGTCGACGAACCGACACGTCGGCACGGGTGCCGACAAGGCCGTCGCCGACAGCATCAGCGCGCTGAGCACCACGAGGCGGGTCACGGCGCCCCCCCACACATCGACGCGACCTGGTACGGGGCGATGGCGAAGACACAGTCGACGGGCTGGTCGCAGGGCTCGGCGCGGACCTCGAGCCAGAGCTGACTCACCGGGTTCCGCCCGGTGATCGTCACCGTCTCGGTCACGTACTCGCCGGCCCGCAGATCCCGGGACGACGGCGAGACGTCGACGTAGTTGTTCACCCCGAACGCGCCGCCGGTCGCGTAGATGTCGAAGTGGCACGGTTCGGTGGACTGCGTGCAGTCCAGGGTCACCGTGTGGGTGGTGGACGCCCCCACGTCGATGCACTCGGCGTTGGTCGGGCCGCAGGCCGCGAGCGCGACGAACACCCCCGTCAGGCCCGCCAGCAGCACCACTCCTCTGTGTCGAAGTCTCATCACACCTCCGCGTACACCGCTGGAGGCATTCGGAGCCCGCGCTCCGACCCGTACGCCCGCCGCCTCGCTCACCGCGCGCGCGGGCCGCGCGGAACGAGCGAAGGACAGCGCGGCGCGCGGCCGGCGAGCCCCTGGCCCGGTCCGTGCAGTCTCCACCGGCACAGGAGGACGAATGCGACCGTATGGGCTGATCGCGGGCCTCGTCGGGACGACGGCGCTCGCGGGGGTGGGCGGGGACCAGACCGAGACCGTCGGGGCGGCGCGGACGGTGACGGTCACCTCCACCGCCAGCGAGCGCGACGTCTGGACGCGCAGCTTCGACGAGGTGTCGACGGGCGTCTACGAGATGCAAGTCACCGCCGACCTGGCCGGAGAGACGCACAGCGTCACGGTGGTGTCCGACGACCGGGCCGGCGTGGTGACGCTGGACATCAGCGGGCCGCGCACGCGCGGGGTGCGCACGCTGGTCGACGACGTCGTCACGCGGGACACGCTCTCGCCGGAGCTGGTGCAGCTCGACGCCGAGGCGCTCGAGGCGTCGGTGGTGGACTACGACGAGCGCCCGGGCGACTACACCTTCACGTCCGACGAGCCGCCCGGCGTCACGATCAACTGGGACTGCGAGATCGCCACGCTGAAGGTGATCGCGGTGTGCGGCAACTTCCCGGTCACCGGCTGCGGTCAGGCGGTCGGGAGCAGATGTGCGCCTGCGCGCCCAAGCCGAAGCCGCACGGCTGCTGAGCAGGGCTCGGACTCGCCGTACGCTACGCCCGAGCCGCCAGCGCCTCGGTCAGCACCCGGTGGTACCCCTCGCCGATCCGCCGCCAGTCGAGCTCCGTGGCCACGAACCGCCGCCCCCGCTCGCCCATCGCGGCGAGCTCGCCCACCGGCGTCTCCACCGCCTCGCGGATCGCCCGCGCCACCGCCTCCGGCGCGCTGTCGGCGACGAACCCGCAGCGCTCCTCCCGCACGATCAGCTCCGACTCGTCCACCCGGTTCACCAGCACCGGCCGCTGCAAGGCCAGGTACTCCGCGAACTTCGTCGGCAGCGCCACGCGCGTCGCCGGGTGCGGCCGCCGCGGGATCGCCAGCAGGTGGCAGGCGTGGAGCAGCCCCACCAGCTCCTCCTGCGGCACGCGGTCCATCAGCTCGGTGCCCTCGGGCAGCCGCCGCGCGAGCGACGCCTTCAGCGCGGCCTCCTCGGGCCGGAACCCCACGAGCCGCAGCCGCAGCCGCCCGGCGTCGACGAGATCGCGCAGGTGCGGCATGGCGTCGACCAGCAGGTCCACGGCCTGCCAGGGCTGGAAGCCGCCCGCGTAGCCCACCCGGAAGACGCCGTCGGGCATCGGCGCCGGCGCGAACCGCGCGATGTCGACGCCGTTGCGCACGAGGTGGATGCCGTCGTACCCGTTGCGCAGGTCGGCCAGGACGTCGACCATCGGCCGCGACACCGTCACGCACAGGTCGGCCTGCCGCGCCGACAGCGCCCCCAGCGCCCGGAACGCCGGCACCCGCAGCTTCTGCAGGCCCGTCGGGCCGCTCATGGCCTTCTCGGCGTGCGCGAGGCCGTGCGCGTCGAACACGAGGCCCGTGCGCCCGCGCCGCTGCAGCCCCAGCAGCCCGGGCGCGACCGAGCCGCCGACGTGGACCCAGTCCCAGTCCCGCCACGGGACCCGGCTCCACGCCGCCGACAGCTGCCCGACGGCGCCCAGCCGCCGGCTGTTCAGGTCGAGGTGCACCTTGTCGGTGACGGCGCCGGCGGCGGTGAGCTCGCGCCGGAGGCTGTCGAGCCGGTGCTCGTAGGCGTCGCCGGTGTCGCTCGGCGGGTAGACGCTGGCGAACAGCACGCGCACGGCTCACCACCCCTGCGCGAGCACGTGCTCGGCGATGCGGCGCCCGGCCGTGCCGTCGCCGAACGGGTTGGACCAGGTGCGCGGGTGCGCCAGCACCTCGTCGGCGGCGCGCAGCACGTCGGCGGGCACCAGGCCGGCGACGAGGTTGCCGCCCACGTCGACCGTCTCGGGGCGCTCGGTGCTGTCGCGCAGCGTGACGCACGGCGTGCGCAGGATGCAGCACTCCTCCTGCACGCCGCCCGAGTCGGTGAGCACCAGCGCGGCGTGGCGCTCGAGCGCGAGGAACGGCACCAGCGGCGCCGGCTCGCACAGCCGCAGCTCCGGCGGCAGCGCGAGCCCGAAGGCCTCCAGGCGCGCGCGCGTGCGCGGGTGGGACGGGTACAGCGCCGGCAGGCCCGTCTTCCGGCAGACCTGCGCGACGCTGTCGAGGAGCATCGCCAGGCGCTCGCGCTGGTCGACGTTCTCGGCGCGGTGGGCCGTCACGAGCACGTAGCGGTCGGGCTCCACCCCGAACGGCGCCAGCTCGTGCGGATCGAGGCGGCCGGCGTCGCGGAAGCCGAGGACGACGTCGGCGATGGTGTTGCCCGTGACGAGGATGCGCTCGTCGGGCAGGCCCTCGGCCAGCAGCAGGCCGCGGGAGGTCTCGGTCGGGGCGTACAGGGCCGTGCAGACGTGGTCGGCGACGACCCGGTTGATCTCCTCGGGCATCTTGCGGTCGAAGCTGCGCAGGCCGGCCTCGACGTGGCCGACCGGCAGGTGGAGCTTGACCGCGGCCAGCGCCGCCGCGACGACCGAGTTGGTGTCGCCCTGGACGAGCACCATGCCCGTCGGCTCCTGCTGGAAGACGCGCTCGGCGCCCTCGAGGATGCGGGCCGTCTGCGCGCCGTGGGAGCCCGAGCCGACGCCGAGGTCGTGGGCGGGCGCGGGCAGCTGCAGCGCCTCGAAGAAGGCGCCGCTCATGACGCGGTCGTAGTGCTGGCCGGTGTTGAGCAGGTAGAACGGGACGCCCGCGTCGCGCAGGCCGCGCACCACGGGAGCCATCTTGACGATCTCGGGTCGGGTCCCCACCACGACGGCGCAGCGCAACTCGCCTCCAGGGCGAGGCAGGTAACGCTCGTCAGGCGCGGAGGCGCTCGAGCCAGCGGCGCAGCTCCTCCCACTCGCCGTCGCGGCGATCGAAGCGCACCTGGATCCGCGTGCCGTCGGCGTCGGCGACGGAGCGGACGACCTGGGCCGGCAGCGAGAAGCCGGCCAGGCTCTCGCCGGCGGCGTCGCGCAGGGCGACGCTGACGAGCAGGATCTCGCCGAAGCCCGCGGCCGTGCCCGGGGGGGCGGCGATGCGGGCGCCGCCCTCGCTCACGTCGATCAGGCGGCCGGCGGTGCCGGAGCGGCCGGGCGGGCCGAACAGGGCGGGGACGGGGCTCGCGAGGCGGTGGCGGGCGTGGGCGCGGCGCTCGTCGGGGCGGCGGGCGGCGCCGCCCCACAGCCAGACGGTGGTGAGCAGGCAGGCGACGGGGCCGGCCCAGGCGGCGAGGGCGGCGAGCAGGTCGGCCCAGGGCGCCGCCGGGCCGACGGCGCCGGTGTCGGCGGTGACGAGGGTGCGCCCGGCGTAGGCGACGGCGGTGAGCCAGCTGTCGGCGCCGGCGAGGCCGTGGCCGAGGTGGAGGGCGGTGCCGAGGAGGACGGCGGCGGCGAGCCAGGCGCCGAGGGCGCCGAGGGCGACGGTGGCGAGCCAGGGGGCGGGGCGCGGCATGGGGGATCCGGCGGTTGGGGGCCGAGGACGCGGCAGGTCGAGTGTAGCGCAGGTGTGTGCCGGGGCGGACGGAGGCGACTGGGCTCGGGCGCCCTGGTGGCTCGACAAATGACGCGATCGCCCACGCCTTTCCGTCAATTGACGGAAAGGCGTCGGGCGCGATCGCGTCATTTCCTACGGGCGCGTGCGCCGAGATGGCTTCACGATTCCTGGTCATGCCCGATCGACCTCGTGAACGGAGCAGGCTTCGGACAAGCCCATCGGCTCTGCTCGTGCAACCACCGTCGGCTGGAACGTATAGGGGGACATGGAAGGCGACTTCGAGGCTGCCCCGTGACCCGACCGCTCCCCTGGCAATCCTGTTCTGGTCTGCGGGGTGCACCGCCGACCCGCTCCTCCCTCTCTCCGAAGTGCCGGTCCAGGAGGCACCGCTGCGCAACGAGAGGCCGTGTTCACCGAGCTCGCGGCCTTCGATCAGTGGGTGGGAACCGGCCGGGTCGAAGTCACCAGCGTGGGGTTCACCGAATTCGACGACCGGGATGGGAACTACGATGGTGCTGGCATTCAGCTCCTGCGTGACCTGCCCGCTGGCCACGTCCGCGAGGTCGTCCGGCACGAACTCTGCCATGCCCTGGAGCACGCCGAGGGGCTCCGAGATCAGCCCGGGCTCGCCGAGCTCGGCGCCCGCCTCGAAGCGGCAAACCGCTACGACCGGCCGTGGGACGACGCTCGCTGGCGCGGCGAGGCGTTCGCCAAGTCTTGCGAGCGGGACCCGTACACCAACCACCTCCTCCTGACCGCGTGCCCTGGCGACGATCCACTGGTCAACGAGATCGCCTCTTGGATCGAGGCGGTCGTCTGGACCCACTTCGACCCCAGCCCGAGGCACCGCTCGGCCGAAGCGTCACCTTCACGCTCCCGCCCCCTCCTCTGCCACCCGGTGGACCGAGGCGGACGTCTCGCCCACGGCCGACCCCGCCGTGCTCACCGTCACGCGGCCACGAGCGACGGCCCGCCGGACCTATGGTCCGTCGAGCGCGCGACCGGTGCGCTCTCCGACGGGCGTCCCGACGCCGCACCGCCCCTCCCACCCGTCACTACCCTGGTCCCGCCGCTGTACGGTGGCCTCGAGCCGGTCGACGGCTACGACGGCGGCCCCTACCTCGCCCGCCAGATGATCTGGATCGACGGCAGCACCTGGCACTGGCGGTACCTGTGGAGCGCGGACGGCGACGAGCCGGGCGGCTGGCTCCCCATCGGCGACGGGTGCACCGAGCCCGTCAACCCGTTCTTCGTCGACCGCACCGCCTACCTCGCAGACTTCGACGGCGACGCCGTCACGTGGACGCCGTTGGGGACCCGCTGATCACGGCTCGAACCGGTACCCCGCGCCGTGCACCGTCACGACGTGCCGCGGTCGCGCCGGGTCGACCTCGATCTTCCCCCGCAGCCGCAGCACCGTGTTGTCCACCGTCCGCGTCACCCCTGCCGCTCGGTACCCCCAGACCTCCCGCAGCAGGTCGTCCCGCCCGACCACCCGCCCCGGCCGGTCCGCGAGCCACTGCAGCAGCTGCGCCTCCTTCGTCGTCAGCGAGCCCAGCAGCGCGTCCCCCCGCCGCACCTCGTGCCGCGCGAGGTCCACCACCCGGTCCGCCAGCGTGAGCAGCTGCCGCCCGATCCCCCGGTCCCGCAGCTGCACCTCGATCCGCGCCAGCAGCTCCTCCGTGGCGAACGGCTTCACCACGTAGTCCTGCGCGCCGCTGCGCAGCCCCCGCACCCGGTCGCCCACGGCGTCGCGCGCCGTCAGCAGGATCACGGGCACCTGCAGCCCCCGCGCCCGCCACGCCGCCAGCACCTCCGGCCCCGACCGCGTCGGCAGCATCCAGTCCAGCACGACGAGCCCGGGCGCCTCGGCCGCGAGCACCTGGTCCGCCTCCTCGCCCGTGCAGACCGCGGTGACCTCGTACCCGGCCTGCCGCAGCGACGCCGCGAGCGAAAGCCGCAGCGGCAGGTGGTCCTCCACGAGCAGGATCCGGACGCTCACGAGGCCTCCGGCAAGGTCAGCACGAAGCGCGACCGCCCCGCGAGGCGCAGCGTCCCGCCGTGGGCCCGCGCGACCTCGGACGCCGCCCACAGGCCCAGCCCGAACCCGCCGGGGTCGCCCGGGCGCTCCAGGCGCTGCAGGCGGTCGAAGATCCGCGTCCGCCCAGCCTCCGGGACGCCCGGCCCGTCGTCCGCCACCGACACCTCCACGCCGCCAGCGACCGCGCGGACCCCGAGGACCACCGTCGGCCCGCCGTACTTGAGGGCGTTGTCCAGCAGCGCCTCGACCGCCTCGTCCAGGCGCTCCGGATCAGCGACGGCGGCCAGCGTCTCGGGCGCCTCGAGGCGCAGCCCCGCCAGCCGCGGACGCCAGCGCTCGACGACCTCGCGCGCCCACGCCGCGAGGTCCAGGCGCACGACGGCGACGGACGGCGCCTCGCCCCGGGCCGCGCGGATCAGCCGGTCTATCCCCTGCCCCAGCCGCTCCGCCTCGGCGCCGAGCAGCGCGAGGAACTGCTGCTGCTCGTCCGCATCGCGCACCGCGCCCGTCCCGAGCGCGTCCGTCAGGCTGCGGATCGACGCCGCCGGGGTGCGCAGCTCGTGGGACACGCGGCTGAGCAGGCGCTCGCGCGCCTCGTCCTGCTGGCGGGCGTGGCGCAAGCGGAGGCCTTCCCGCACCACCGCCCCCGCCGCGACGATCGCGAGCACCACGCGCCCCAGCCCCCACCACGGCGCGGCACCGGGCGGCTCGGGCGCGGTCGCCGTGACCATCCCCTGCGGCGCCCGCAGGATCCCCGGGAGGAACGGCGTCCCCGTGCCGCCGACGGCAAGCTGCACGCCGGTCTCCTCGGCGATGTCGGCCACGACGCGGCCCCACGGCCGCACCCGCGCCGCCCCGCCGACCCGCTGGACCAGCCACGGCTCGCCGCCCGCCTCGACCACCGCGACGTCCGCCGGCGCCGCCGACGCCGCGGCCCAGGCGAGCTCGTCCCGCGCCCGCTCGAGCGCGACGGGCCGGTCGGCGGCGACGCCGAAGGGGTGCCGCTGGGGCGGGCGCGCGAGCGGCGCCCAGCGGGACTCGGGCTCGGCGAGCAGGTCGTAGATGCGGCGCTCGGCGGCGGCGAGCGCGCGGCGGACGTGCTCGGTGTGCGCGATCCGCTGCCGGTCGAGGACGTCGACGGTGGACCACGCGAGGAGCGCCACCCGGACGCCCAGCCACAGCAGCGTCCGCCTCACTCGGGGGCCCGCAACGGGACGGCCAGCGTGCACGTCACCTCGTCCCAGTCGCCCATGGACGCCGGGGCGACCTCGGCGAAGCGCAGGGCGCCCACGTCGGCGAGCACCTCGCGCGCTCGCGCCTCGACGCACGGCACCTCGGGCGTGGTGGCCACCGCCGCCAGCACGCCGTCGTCGTAGCGGACGGTCAGCGTGGTCAGCGGGTCCTCGGCCGGGCAGGTCACGGCGAGGGCGAGCTCGTCGAGGTTCGTGAGGTCGGCGTGCATCGTCGCCCGCGCCGTCCCCAGGATCGGCCTGCCGAGGCCGCAGTCGCGGGACGCGGCCGGGGGCGGCTGGCGCAGCTGCGCGAGCGTCGTGTGGCCGACGACGTAGCGCGCGGCGCCATCGCCCGCCTGGGCGTCGAGGGGGAGCTGCGACAGCACGGCGCGGTCGCACGCCTCGGCGCCCGGGGTGGCCTGCTGGACCCGGGTGGTCCACGGCCAGTCCCCGTACACCAGGATGCGGAACTCGAGCCAGTCGTCGTCGCGCTGCCCGCAGCCGGCGAGCGCGGCGGCGGCGGCGCGGAGCTCGGGCGGTGGCGAGCCGAGGCGCGTGCCGCGCGTCCGGCGCAGCGGATCGGCCAGGATCTCGTAGACCGTGCCGCGCGCCCAGAGGTCGGGGGAGCGCTCGAGGCCGCGGCGGGCCTGTCGCTCCAGGATCTGCTCGACGAGGACGTTCGGCGAGCAGGCGGCGAGGGCGAGCAGGGGCAGGATGGAGCGAGACATGCGAACCTCCTGGTTCTATCTCGCTCGCGCGATGTCCCGCCCCGGCTCGCCCGTGTCCCAGGATGTCTCGCGCCGGTCAGGGCACCTCGAAGGTGAAGTCGGCGGTGACCTCGCAGTGGCCGTCCGCCGGGCAGCTGCCGGGGGCGTCGGTGAGGCTGCACTCGGTGTACAGGTACGTCCCCGTCACCGTGGTGCCCGACAGCGTCGCC
This sequence comes from Myxococcota bacterium, assembly GCA_041389545.1. Classification (GTDB taxonomy): domain Bacteria; phylum Myxococcota_A; class UBA796; order UBA796; genus JACKER01. The sequence goes on from JAWKRQ010000037.1 coordinate 20,945, forward strand.
GTCATCGTCTCCGTGGTCTGCCAGCGGGTGCCCACCCAGGGGAAGTCGTTCACCGAGGTGAGGACGAGGTCGGCGCCCGACCAGGTGCCGGTGAAGGTCGCGGGCCAGCTCCAGGGCAGCGTGAAGTCGAGGCTGGCGGTGGTGCCGTCGTCGGTCCAGAAGGCGTTCGGGCCGAGGTCCGTGGGGCTCGAGAAGGTCGAGCAGCCGGCCGTGACCGCCTCGTTGCTCCAGGTCACGACCTCGTCGCCCAGGCACTCCGGCGCCGCGGCGCACGCGGCGTCCTCGCAGTCGGTGTTCCCGTCGAGGTCGTCGTCGACGCCGTTGGTGCACAGCCCGGCCTCGTCGGCGGTGACCTCGGAGATCTGCAGCGTGTAGTCGCCGGCGGCGCCGAGGAACCCGTCCACGACGACGATCGCCTCCTGGCCCGCCACGAGGTCCACGGTGACCTGATCGAGGCCGTAGCCGCCATGGTCGTTGCAGGCGCCGGGGAACTCGCTGCCGCCGCAGCCGTCGAGGACGTACACGGTCGAGGGGAAGGTCGTGTCCGCCGTCAGCGTGAAGGCGTAGGTGGCGTCGGCGGGGGCGACGAACGACAGGGAGCGGTCGGGCGCGTCGTTGCCGCCGATGGGCAGCGCGCAGCTGCCGATGCTCTCGTCGGGCAGGCCCACGGTGGTGCCGGTGGTCGTCCCGAGGCCGACGCCGGTGGCGTCCGGGCAGGCCGGGGCGCAGTTCGGCGCCGTGGCGCAGTCTGCGTCGTAGCAGTCGATGTCCCCGTCCAGGTCGTCGTCCAGTCCGTCGTCGCAGGTGACCTCGGTGATCGGCACCTCGGCGACGACGAGCTCGAACGCGCCGGCCTCGCCGTGGTACCCGTCGACGACGACGACGGCCGTCTGGCCCGCGAGCAGGTCGAGCAGGACGAGCTCGCCGCCCGCGCCGAACACGTCGCTGCAGTCGCCGAGCTGGGCGCCGCCGCAGCCGTCGAGGGCGTACAGGACTGAGTCGAAGGCCGTCGCCCCGGTCAGGGCGAAGCTGTAGCGGCCGTCGGCGGGCGCCGTGAACGCGAGGGACACGTCGGGCGCCTGGTCCTCGGGCAGGGACGACGCGCAGCTGCCGGTGCTCTCGTTGGGGAAGCCCAGCGTGGTGCCGGAGGTCGTGCCGAGGCCGAGGCTCGGCACGTCGGGGCAGGCCGGGGCGCAGTTCGGCGCCGCGGCGCAGTCGGGGTCGATGCAGTCGGCGAGGCCGTCGAAGTCGTCGTCGACGCCGTCGGCGCAGGCGAGCTCGGCCGGCGGGACCTCGTGGACGTTGAGGACGAAGTCGCCCGGCCCCGCGAAGGCGTCGATCACCACCACCGCGAGCTGACCGGCGAGCAGGTCCACGACGACGAGCTCGCCGCCGTTCACGAAGGCGTCGTCGCAGCCGAGCTCGGGGCCGCCGAGCCGTCGTAGACGCCGAGGATGCTGTCGAAGCTGGTGCCGTCGGTGTCGAAGGCGTAGGTCCTGTTCGTGGGGCGACGAACTCGAAGGCGTAGTCGTCGGAGGTGCCGATGGCGGAAGCTGCAGGGTGGGGACGGGCTGGTCGTCGCCGGCGACGGTGCCGACACGCTCAGCGGGGGCGCCGAGGGCGGCCGCCGCAGGTGAGCGGCGGGGGCCGGTGTCGGGCGGGGTGCCGGTGTCGGCGGTCTCGGGGGTGCCGGTGTCGGTGGTGCCGGTGTCGGCGTCGGCGTCCGCGTCCGCGTCGGCGTCCGCGTCCGCGTCGGGCGTCGGCGTCCGCGTCGGTGTCGGTGTCCTTCGGGTGTCGTGTCCTCGCCGTGGCAGGCGTACGCGAGCCACAGCGCGGCGATCCATCCGCTGCGCATGGTGTCCTCCGGTCCGGCGGCTGAGGAGCAGGGTGCGTGCCACCGGCGGGGTGCGGGGCGCGGCGGATGCGGGGGCGCGCGGTCCGCTCGGACGCGCGGTGGGCGCGCGAACCGAGCGCTCAGCGGCGGATGCGCAGCTCGGCGTCGGCGACGTCACCGGCCGCGCGGGCGTCGGCGGCGCGCGCTGTGCCGCTGGCGACCTGCGCCGCGACCGCCCGCCGGCAGCTCCTGCATCCGCGCGAGGTGGGCGGCGGGCGCCCCGGGATCGGTGGGCGCCGCCGCCTCCATCCAGCGGACGGACCAGCGGTAGACCTCCTCGCCGGTGCCGGCGCCCTGGGCGCGGCGGGTGGCGGCGTCGTCGTAGGCGGCGGCCGCGGCGGTGGAGGCGGTGGCGCGCGGATCGGTCGGCGCCGATCGGCCCGGCAGGGCGAGGACGCCGAGCAGGACGACCCCGGCGAGGAGTGAGGCAGACAGGAGACGACGCAGCATCGGGACCTCCGCTCGACCGTCAGAACTGGAAATAGATGAACTGGGCGCCGGACTGCACACCGAACAGCACGATCGCCACCGCCAGCGCGTACCCCACCGCCCACCGCGCCCACACCGGCTGACGGTCCCAGGATCTCGAACACCGACCCCCGCCGCTCCTCCACCCAGTCGAACGCGAGCAGGACGGCGAGCCCATCGCGGCGTGCCCGAAGGTCACCACGTCGACCACCGGCGGGCCGAACCGCAGCGCGCCGATGGAGCCGACGACGTAGGCGGCGTCGGGCAGCGTCTGCGCCCGGAAGAACACCCAGCCCAGGCACACGAGGTGGAAGCACACGATGCGCGCGAGCGGCGCGGGCAGGCGCGGCAGCCGCAGCCGCGCGGCGGCGTGCGCGACGACGAGCAGCAGGCCGTGCAGCCCGCCCCACACGACGAAGTTCCAGCTGGCGCTGCCACAACCCGCCCACGAGCATCGTGGATCAGGAGGTTGCGGCGCGTGGCCCAGCGGCCGTCGCGGCTGCCGCCGAGCGGGATGTAGACGTAGTCGCGCAGCCAGGTCGACAGGGAGATGTGCCAGCGACGCCAGAAGTCACGCACGTCGGTGGCCCAGTACGGGCGCTCGAAGTTGCGCATCAGATCGATGCCCAGCACGCGGGCGGTGCCGATGGCGATGTCGGAGTACCCGGAGAAGTCGGCGTAGATCTGGAAGGCGAAGGCGTAGGTCGCGAGGAGGAGCGTGGTGGCGTTGTGGGCGTGGACGTCCGAGTAGACGAGGTCGGAGTACACCGACAGCCGGTCGGCCACGACGACCTTCGGCGGCCCCAGGCGGCGAGCTGCAGGCCGCTCGTGATGCGCGCGGCGTCCGTCGGCTCGGGGCGCTGGAGCTGCTCGAGCAGGCGCCCGGCGCGCGCTCGATGGGGCCGGCCACGAGCGGGAAGAACGTGACGTACAGCGCGAACACCCCGAAGCGCCGTCGGGCGCGGCAGCGTGCCCCGGTACAGGTCGATGGTGTAGCTCATCGTCTGGAAGGTGTAGAAGCTGATGCCGACGGGCAGCAGCAGCGACAGCCGGGGGTGATAGACCCAACCGAACCAGCCGGCGACGACGGCGACGCTGTCGTGGAAGAACGCCCAGTACTTGAAGGTGAAGAGCAGGCCGAGGTTGGTGAGCAGGCTCACCGCGAGGACGGCGCGGCGCTGCAGCGGCGTGGCGCCCGGGCGCGTGAGCAGCAGGCCCGCGGTGTAGTCCACGACGGCGGAGAACGCGACGAGCACGATGTAGCTCGCGTTCCACCGCATGTAGAAGGTGCAGCTCGCGGCGAGGAGCCACCACAGGCGGAAGCGCGCCGGCAGCGACAGCGCGACCGCGCTGACCACGGCGAAGAAGAGCCAGAACTCGACGCTGTTGAAGAGCACTAGCGGAGGGCCCCGCAGCCGCGCAGCCGCTTGGCGGTGAGGTCGGACAGCAGCGCTGCGCCCTGGCTGCCGAGGTGGGCGCTGTCGACGAACAGGTCGGCGCGCTGGAAGGCGGGGACGGCGCTCTCGTCGAGGGAGAGGTAGGGCACGCCGAGCTCGGCGGCGAGTGCCACGTAGGTGTCGCGGGCCCAGCGGCGGAGGGGGTCGGCGTCGAGGGGGGCGCCGCGGTCCATGGGGGAGGTCACCCAGGCGACGTCGACGTGGTGGGCGCGGGCGTCGGCGACGAAGTCGCGGAGGAGGGCCACGGCCTCGGGGTCGGGGGCGTCGGGCGGGGCGGTGAGGTCGCCCGAGGTCTCGCGGTCGTCGGCCATGCCCTGGCGGCGGTGATCGTTGGGGGTGAAGCCCGTGTCGCCCGGCGGGGGGTGGCGGCCGAGGTTCCAGAACACCGACAGGGCCACGCCGTTGTAGCGCCACATCGACGACAGGGCCTTGACCCGGGCCCAGGGGTCGGCGCGGCGGACGAGGGCGCTGACGACGGGGGCGTGGGGGGTGTAGGGCAGCAGGACGGCGACGCGCTCGAGCTTGGGGTCGACGAGGTCGACGACGTCGAGGTGGAGGAGCTGGCACTGGGGCGGGGCGTCGGGGGCGCGCCGGGCGAGGACCAGGGACTGGACGGCGCGGGCGTAGGGGAGGCCCTGGCCGTTGGCGCCGGCGTCGTAGCCGGGGAGGCCGTAGGCGGCGTCGATGCGGGCGGGGTCGAAGTGCTGCGGGCGCGGGAGCTGCCGAAGACGAGGAGCGGGGCGTCGACGTGGTCGAGGACGGCGCGACCCGGCCGGCACCCTCGCCGGTGCGGGTGGTGCGGAACAGGGCGTCGAGGCTGCGCCGACGGCGCGGTCGAGGAGGACGAGGCCGATGGCGAAGAGGAGGGCCCGGCGGAGCATGGCGCCTCATAGCGCCTCGGGCGCGTCGCGCCCCGCCGATCGGCCCGGCGGGGCGGTCGTCGTGGCGAGGCGGTCGCCTGGCGAGGTTCGACCGCCAGGAGCGCGCGGTCGAAGGGTTGTGGGAATTGTGTTCGCCCGAGCGAAGCCGGGCGGACGACAGCGCCGGCGGGAGCGCGATGCGGCGCCGGCTACCGAGGTTCAACCGCCAAGAACTCGCGGCCGCACGGCGCTTCCGTCGTGCGAGCACGCGCCATGCTGACGGGAATTGTCGTTGCCTGTGCGACGCCGGGCGGACACTGCTCCGGTGCCGCCGGGCGGGGGACCCTGTCGGTCAGGCTCAGCCAGCGGGCATCGTCGCCAGATCGGCTCAGCGCTCTGCCCGCCAATAGTCCCCCGCCCGTCAGCACAATTGCTGCACGGCGGGGAATCCATCCGGCCGGCTGGACGCGAGCCGCCAGGACGAGGCCCGGGTGGGCCTCCCCGCACCGCGCCGGGGCTCGTACCACGCCCTCCACGCGTCCGGCCACCCCGGCCACCCTTCGCACCCGTCCGGCAAGCCCGGACGGCTCCTGCAGGGGACCCGGCCGGGGTGGCCTCCCGCTCCGGGCGCTGGTCTGCAGCATCTACGCGGTGCGGGGGAGGCTGTGCAGCTTCGGGCAGACGCGACGAATGTCCGCCCCACTGTACCGGCCGGACCGGCAGCTCGTCCCCCGACATCGTCCGCCCCACGGACGTACCGGCCCGACCGTCGCCTCGGTCCCCGACATCGTCCGCCCCACGGACGTATCGGCCTGACCGACGCCCGGTCCCCCCGATATCGTCCGCCCCACGGACGTACCGGCTGGACCGACGCCTCGGTCCCCGACATCGTCCGCCCCAGGACGTACCGGCCGGACCGGCGGCTCGGTCCCACGGACGTACCGGCCGGACCGGCGGCTCGGTCCCCCGACATCGTCCGCCCCACGGACGTACCGGCCGGACCGGCGGCTCGGTCCCCCGACATCGTCCGCCCCACGGACGTACCGGCCCGACCGTCGCCTCGGTCCCCGACATCGTCCGCCCCACGGACGTACCGGCCGGACCGGCGGCTCGGTCCCCCGACATCGTCCGCCCCACGGACGTACCGGGCCGACCGTCGCCTCGGTCCCCCGACATCGTCCGCCCCACGCCTGCGACGGAAACGCGTCGGGCGTGATCGCGTCATCGGACGGAAATGCGTCGGGCGTGATCGCGTCATCGGACGGAAATGCGTCGGGCGCGATCGCGTCATCGGGCGCCGGTCCCAGCCCGGTCCCCTCAGCGCAGCGTCTCCACGTCCACCCGGAACCGCTCGGCGTACGCCCGCAGCGTCCGCTCCCACGCGCCGGCCGCGCGTGGCACCGCGCCACGTAGGCCGCCACCTCGGGGTGCGGCACCAGCAGGTCCGTCTGCCGCACCCCGCAGCACGTCGGCCATCAGGATGTCCGCCACCGTGAACGCGTCGCACGCGATCCACTCCCGCCCCGCCAGCCGCCGCCCCACGTGCCCGAGCCACCGGTGCGCGATCTGCTCGACCCCCGCCTTCAGCTGCGGGCGCATCCCCGCCGCCCCGAAGATCTCGATCATCGCCAGGCAGGTGAGCGTCGGCTCCACGCTGCTCACCGCCGAGAAGCACCACTGCGTCACCCGCGTCCGCCCCGCCGCGTCGTCGGGGATGAGCTTCCCCGCCTTCTCCGCCAGGTGCTGCAGGATCGCCGGGCGACTCCGGACACCACGAACCCGTCGTCCTCGATCACCGGCACCTGCCGGAAACGGGCTGATCCGCCCGTACGCCCTCGCTGTCGAGGTCCCCGGCCGTGTGGTCGAGCCCGACGACCCGGTACGGCAGCCCCACCTCCCTCGGCGCCCACTGCGCCTGCAGGTCCTTCGTCTCCCCCACCCCGCCTCGAAGATGCGCCGGAACCCGTACAGCGTGATCATCCGCCCTCCGGGCCTCCCGTGTACTCCGGCGGCTGGCCGGCGCCGCCCCGCCGGGTCACGTGGCCCCACCCCACGGAGGACCCCATGGACTGGACCGATCGCCTGCGCACCTCCCTGCGCGCCTGCGCCTCGGCCGCCGCGTCCAGCTCCGCCGCGCGCGGTCAGCCGCCCGGCCCGCACCGCCCCGGTCGCCACCGACGACAGCGCCGCCCCCATCATCGTCGCCGGCTGCCACCGCCCGGCACCCCTCCTCCGCCGCATCCTCGACTCCCACACCCGCATCGCCTGCCCGGCCGAGCTCCAGCTGTTCGAGGCCCTCGCCACCGTCCTCGACCGGCCCAACGCCGAGGCCGGCCTCGCCGCCGTGGACGTCGACCTCGACACCGCCGCCGCCGACCTCGGCGCCCGGCCGACCGCTGGCTGTCCGACCACGCCCGCCGCGCGGCAGCCCGCTGGGCCGAGAAGTCCCCCGACAACGTCACCGTCCTGCCGACCCATCGACCGCATGTTCGGCCACCGCGCCCGCTTCCTGCTGGTCGCCCGCGACGGCGCCGATGTCGCCTGGTCCCTCGGCAAGGGCCGCTGGGAGGTCCTCGGCCGCCACCTCCAGGACCACGACGACCCCTACCTCGCCGCCGCCCACTTCTGGGTCGAGCGCAACCGCGCCCTGCTCGCCTTCCGCGCCGCCGTCCCCGACCGCACGCACGTCCTCCGCTACGAGCAGCTGGTGGTCGACCCCGAGGCCACCCTCCGCCGCGCGTTCGCCTTCCTCGGCGAGGCCTGGGAGCCCGACGTCCTCGACTTCAACCGCTTCGACCACGGCAGCGGCATCGAAGACCACGTCGTCTCCTCGACCTGGCGCATCGAAGACGGCCGCGGCCGCCACAAGCAGCTCCCCGAGGCGCTCCAGGCCGAGCTGCGCGCGGTGGTCGATCCCGTGCTGCGCGAGCTGGACGCCGTGTCCTGACCCGTCTCGCGGCAGTGTCCGCGGGTCGCCGCCGACCTTGCCACGCGCTAAAGTGCGCCGGTGGAGCCCCACCCGATGGAAGAAGCGCCGCAGGAGTCCCCCGCCACCGGCCTGCAGCTGCGCGATCTCGTGGCGATCGCCCAGATGCAGTGGCGCGTGGTCGCCGGGTGCACGGTCGCGGCCCTGGTCCTCGCCCTGCTGCACGGCCTGCTGGCCACCTCGATGTACCGCTCCACCGCGGTCATCCACCTCTCGCCGATGGCCGGCCAGGAGCTCAAGCTCGAGCGCGTCGTCGACGCCGACCAGTACAACCGCTGGAACCGGCAGATGTTCGTGCAGACGCAGCTCGAGATCATCCGCAGCCGCAAGCTGCTCGACGAGGCGCTCCAGCGCTACGCCGACCTCGGCTTCACCGACCTCGCCCCCGGCACCCGCGGCGTGAACGCGCTCTCCGAGATGCTCGAGGTCACCCCGCGCCAGGGCACCGAGCTCATCGACCTGTCGATCACGAGCGACAACCTCGACAAGTCGGCGCGCCTGGCCAACCTCATCAGCCAGACCTACGAGCGCTACAACCTCGTCGCCCAGCAGCAAGACGCGAAGCACGCCAAGGACTGGCTGCAGCAGCAGATCACGCTCTACCGCGACCGCATCGACGAAGCCACGCGCAAGCTCATCGCCTACCAGGGCGCGAACGACCTCGCCGACGTGACGGAGCAGGTCACCTCGCTCGGCGCCCGCATGGACTCGCTCAACGCGGCCTACGCCGAGTCGAAGACCCAGCGCGTCCTGCTCGAGACCGAGGTGTGGGCCCACGAGCGGATGGCCCGCGAGGGCCAGTACCCGGAGCTCGCCAAGGAGCTCGACAGCCCGCTCATCACCACGCTCCTCACCGACTACGCCACCGCCGTGACCCGCGCCTCCCAGCTCGTCGCGAACTACGGCGAGAAGTGGCCCGAGCGCGTCCAGGCCGAGGCGCACCTCGCGCGCATCCAGACCGAGCTGCAGGCCGAGGTCGACGTGACCCTGAAGGCCGAGCGCGAGCGCCTGCGCCAGCTCCGCAACAAGGAGGCCAACCTCGAGGGCGAGCTCGACCTCGGCAAGGGCGAGATCCTCGACGTGTCGGGCAAGCGGGAGGACTTCCAGAAGCTCCAGATCGACCTCGAGCGCGCGAAGGAGTTCTACAAGCGGCTCAACGAGCGCAACGACGAGCTCGATCTGGTCAGCCAGACGAAGATGAACAACGTCCGCATCGTCGACTGGGCGCTGCCGAACCCGCGCCGCGTCGAGCCGAACCTGATCCTCGACCTGCTCATCGCGCTGGTCGCGGGCCTCGCGGGCGGGATGATCCTCGGCTTCGCCCGGGAATACGTCGACGACACCATCAGCTCGCCGCTCGACGTGCAGACCTTCCTCAAGGTCCCCCACCTGGGCATGATCCCGAAGATCACCGAGACGGCCGACGAGACCGAGCTCGCGCTGTTCGGCAACCTCCACCCGCGCTCGAGCGTGGCGGAGGCGCTGCGCGAGATCCGCACCGTCCTCGAGCTCGACCGGCAGGGGCCGCCGCGGCGGCTGCTCGTCACGTCCGCGGTCTCGTCCGAGGGCAAGACGAGCACGGTCGTGCGGCTCGGGGTGGCGTTCGCGGGGCTCGACAAGCGCGTCCTCATGATCGACGGCGACCTGCGCCGCCCGCGCCTGCACAAGATCTTCGCCCTCGACCGCAAGGTCGGCCTGGCGTCGGTCCTCACGGGGACGCCGGTGGCCGACGTGGTGCGGGCCACCCCCGTGCCGAACCTGTTCGTGATGGCCAGCGGCCGCGCCGAGCACCCGAACGAGCTGCTCGCCTCGAACGCGTTCCCCGAGCTGCTCGAGCGCCTCGAGCAGGACTACGACGTGGTGATCATCGACTCGCCGCCGTCGGTGCTGCTGTCCGACGCGCGGATCCTGTCGCGGCACGTCGACGGCGTCATCGTCGTGGTGCGCGAGCAGACCACCTCGCGGGTGCTGGTGCGCGAGGGCCTCGTGGGGCTCGAGCAGATCGGCGCGCGGATCCTCGGCGTCATCGTCAACAACGTCGACGTGACCAAGCGTCGGACCTCGTACAAGTACGCCTACGGGTACGGGTACGGCTACCGGTACCGCTACCACGACGGCTACTACGGGGATCCGGCGGACGATGCCGAAGAGCCGTCGCCCGCGACGTGAGCGTCGCCGCCCGGCCCACCGCCGGGCGGTGGGCTGGCTCGGGGTCGGGCTGCTGCTGCTGCAGGCGGCCGCGTGGCTCGCGTTCGGCGGCGTCCACCCGGGCACGCGCGCGGCGCTGCACCTGGGCCTCGCAGCCGCCGCAGCGGCGACGCTCGCGCTCGGCGACCGCCCCCTCGGCCACGCCGGCCGCATGCTGCCGCTGGCGGGCGCGGCGGCGGCGCTGTGGGGCTGCTGCGCGCTGGGCCTGCTCCCCCTGCCCCGCCTCGCGCGGCTCCTGCTCGCGCCGGCGCAGCTCGCCGACCGCCCCACCGGCTGGTGGACGCTGTCGCTCGACCCCGAGGCCACCGTGGGCGAGCTGTGCGACCTGGCGCTGCCGCTCGGGATGGGGCTGCTGGCCGCGACCTGGGGGGCGGCGTGGTGGCGGCGCACGGGGATCGAGCGGGCGATGCGGTTCGGGGGCTCGCCGTGGCGGCGGTGGCCTGGGGCCACGTCCTCACCCACCAGACCCGGCTGTTCGGCGTGGTGCCCACGAGCCTCGCCGCGCACCAGACCTTCTGGGCGCCGTTCATCGACCCGAACCACACCGGCACGGCGCTCGCGATGCTGCTCCCGGCGGCGCTCGCCGCCGCGCTCGACCGGCGGACGCGCCGCGCGGATCGCTTCGGCTGGGCCTGGCGGCGGCGCTCGGCCTGGGCACGCTCCGCCGTCCGCTCGAGCGGGGCGCTGCTCGGCGCGGGCGTCGCCGTGGCGGCTCCTGTGGCTGCGGCTCGGCGCCCGGCGCTGGCTCGCGGCGGCGGCGTGCGCTCGGCGGCGCGGGCGCGCAGGGCTCGGCCTCGCCGACCGCGGCGCCGGCGCGACGTTCCACCAGCGCGCCGACGCCTGGCGCGCCGGCCTCGCCACGGTGCCCGGGCACTGGCTGGCCGGCACCGGCGGGGGCACGTTCGAGCGGGCCGTGCAGCCTGGCGTCCACGACTTCGTGCGCTGGGGACACGCCCACAACGAGCTGGTGGAGTGGGTCACCGAGCACGGGATGCTCGGCGTGGCCGCGCTGGGGTCGCCGCCTGGTGCCTGCGGCCGCGCCCGGCGGCGCCGCCCGACGACGAGGACACCACCGCGGGCGGCGCCGACCGGCGCACCGAGCGCGGCGACGTGCTGGGCCTCGCGGTGCTGGCCGTGCTGGTGCACGCCCTCGTCGACTTCCCGCTGCAGATCCCGGCGCTGGCGATGACCGCCGCCGGGCTCTACGCGCTGCGGCGCACGGCCTTCGCCCCGCGCTCGGCAGCGGCGCCGCGGACGGTGCGCACCGTCCTGGCCGTCGTGCTCACCGTCGACTCCTCGCGGCGGGCTGGGAGGCCTGCACCGCCGCCGTGACGCGCGCCGCCGACCAGGTCTGGGCCCGGGCCGGCCGCCACGGCGGGGCCCACCCCGGCTCGGCTCGCGCCCTGGCGCGCCGAGGGGCCGCTGCTGCAGGCCTGGAGCGCGCTGCAGCGCGGCGACCAGGCCACCGCCGTGGAGCGCGCCCGCCACGTCGCCGCGGCCCACCCCGACGACGCGCGCGTGCTGCGCGCCGCGGCCCGCGTGCTCGCGCGGACGGGCGACCGAGCCGGGGCGCACGCGCTGTACGACGCCGCCGTCGCGCACTTCCCCGGCGACTGGCGCACGCGCGTGGCCCGCGCCGTCGACGCCCCGCCCGATCAGCGCCTGGCCGACTGGCAGGACGCCATCGCCCACGGCGCGCCCGCCACCATGCTGCCCGCCGCCTGGGCGGCCATCCCCGAGGGGCTCGTGTGGCTCGACGCGGCGTCGGAGCGGGAGCCCGCGTTCCTCGAGAAGCTGGCCGCGTTCCTGGACGCCCGGGGAGACCCCGACAGCGCGCTGCTCGCGTGGGAGCAGGTGCACCTCGTCGACCCCGACCGCTTCCCCCCGGGCTACGCCGCGCTGCTGCTGCGCCTCGACCACACCGACGAGGCCGCGGCCTACCTCGCGCGCGCCCTCGCCGCGCACCCCGACGATCCGTCGCTGCGGGCGGCGGCGGCGGAGGTGCAGGAGGCGCGCGGGGCGTGGGCCGAGGCCGCGGAGGCCTGGTTCGCGCTCGGGCCGGAGCGTCCGGGCGCCGTCGCGCGCGGGCTGAAGGCGCTCGCCGAGGCCGAGGGGCCCGAGGCCGCCCTGCGCCGGGCCGACCGGATGCACCTCGAGGGCGACCTCGACGGCCTGGCCGTGCTCGAGGTCGCGCGCCTGCGCCGCCGGGCGGGCGACTACGCCGGGTGCGCGGCCATCGTCGAGTCGGCGGGGCTGCTGGCCAGCAAGCGCTTCGGCCCGGTGGCCCGCCAGCTCGTGGACGCCTGCACCACGGCCGCCCACGCCGGGCGATGACGCAAACGCGCCCGACGCGTCTGCGTCATCAGCTCCGGAGGCGGAGCGGCTGCCGCTGCGGGCAGGCCACCACCTGGCCCCGCAGCTCCTCCAGCGCCTCGGCCGCCGTCGGGAACCATCGCAGCGCCTCGATCTCCGGCGCCAGCGGCGGGTCGAGCTCGGGCGGCGACGCCGCGTACGACGCCACCGCCTCGTCGACCACCCGCCGCGCGTCCGCCAGGTACCGCGGCAGCGCCGACATCGGCGCCGTCACGCGCCGCGACTCGAACTCCATCCGCCCCGACGCGTAGCTGATCTCCGACAGCCGCATCGGGTCCGCCGGCGGCCGGCTCCGGTGCGTCCACCGCGCGTTGCGCGGGTCGAACGTGTACAGCGGCAGCAGCTTCCACCCCTCGGCCGCCACGAACTGCACCGCCTCGAGCAGGAACTGGAACACGGGCTCGTTGATGAAGTAGTTGAAGTTCACCCGCACCCAGCCGGGCTTGATCCCCTCGTAGCCGCAGTCGATGACCCGCTCGAACTCGTCGGACGTGGTGATGTCGATGCCGAGCAGCCGGTGGCCGTAGGGCCCCGCACACGACCAGCCGCCGCGCGCCTGGATGCCGAACAGGTCGTTGAGCAGCGCCACCACGTAGCTGTGGTGCAGGTAGCGGTCGCCGTGGTGCACCATGAACGACACGATCGACAGCCGCCAGGCGTCGGTGTTGCCGAGCACCCGCAGGTTCGGGTCGGCGTCCCACCGCTCGATCGCGCGGCGGATGAACGACTCCTCCCGCTGCTGGATGGTCTCGATGCCCACGGCCTCCTTGAGCTGGAACACGAGCCCCGCGCGGATCGACTCCACGATGGCCGGCGTGCCGCCCTCCTCCCGGCTCTCCGGGTCGCGGACGTAGGCGTGGCGCCGCGCCGAGACGTAGCAGACCGTCCCCCCGCCCGGCACCGACGGCACCGAGTTGCGCAGCAGCTTCTTCTTGCAGACGAGGAGGCCGGGCGTGCCCGGGCCGCCGATGAACTTGTGCGGCGACAGGAAGATGGCATCCTTGTAGATGAGGTGGCCGTCGGGCCCCTCGCGCCGCGCGTTGGTGTCGATGCGCACGTAGGGCCCCGCCGCGGCGAAGTCCCAGAACGACAGCGCGCCGTAGCGGTGCAGCAGCGACGTGACCTCGTAGGTCTTGCTGCCGATGCCGGTCACGTTGCTCGCTGCCGAGAAGCTGCCGATGACGAGCGGCCGCTTCGCATAGCGCACGAGCTCGGCCTCGAGCATCTGCAGGTCGATGAGGCCGTCGGTGTCCTCGTCGATGATGACGACCTCGGCGATGGACTCGCGCCACGGCAGCTCGTTGCTGTGGTGCTCGTACGGCCCGACGAACACGACCGGGCGCTCGTCGGGCGGGATCTGGTCGGCCAGGTGGTAGCGACGGTCGAGGTCGGCCGGGATCCGCAAGTTCATCACGTCGATCAGGCGGTTGACGGCGCCCGTGGCGCCCGAGCCGCAGAAGATGACGGCGTCCTCGTCGGTGGCGCCCACGGCCTCCTTGATGATGCGCCGCGCGCCCTCGCGGAACCGGGTCGTCTGGCTGCCCGTGAACGACGTCTCGGTGTGGATGTTCGCGTAGGACGGCAGCACCTGCGTGCGGATGAAGTCCTCGATGAACGCGAGCGACCGCCCCGAGGCCGTGTAGTCGGCGTAGGTGATCCGCCGCGACCCGAACGGCCCCTCCATCGCGAGATCGTCGCCGATGATCGCGTTGCGGATGGTCTCGATGAGCGAATCGGCCTGCGACATGGTGCACCCTCGCGGACCAGCGTATCGCTCCCCCTCCGACGTCGCCCCCCGCGGGCCCCCTGCGATAACCTCACGGCAACGAGGTGCGCGGATGAAGGTGATGGTGACGGGGGCGGGCGCCCTGCTCGGGCAGGGCATCGTCCGCTCGCTGCTCGAGTCGGCGCTGCAGCCCGAGGTGCTGGCCGTCGGCCCGAGCCCGCTCGACCAGGCGCTGTACTGGGTGCCCCACCGCGCGCTCGTGCCCATGGCGGCCGACCCGGCCTACCTCGACGTGGTGCGGCGCCTGCTGGCCGAGCACCGGCCCGACGCCGTGCTCATCGGCACCGACGTCGAGCTCGGCGTGTTCGCCGCCCACCGCGAGGCGCTCGAGGCCGAGTACCGCACGCACATCGTCGTCGCCCCGCCGCAGGCCGTCGCCATCGCCGACGACAAGTGGCTCACGTTCCAGTTCCTCCGCGAGCACGGGTTCGCCGCGCCCGCCTCCGCGCTGCCGGGCGGCGAGGACGCCCTGCTCGAGCAGGTGGGCTTCCCGCTGGTGGTCAAGCCCCGGGTGGGCGCCCGCTCCGTCGGCATGTCGGTCGTGCGCGACCGCGACGCGCTGGCCCGCGCCGTGGCGTCGCTGCCGGCGCCCGTCATCCAGGAGTGCGTCGCGACCGACGCCGACGAGTACACCGCCGGCACCCTCACCTTCGACGGCCGCTGCGACGCGTCCATCGTGATGCGCCGCGACCTGCGCGACGGCAACACCTACCGGGCGTTCGTCGAGGACTTCCCCGAGCTCAACGACCAGGTGCGGCGCATGGCCGAGGCGCTCGGCGCGTACGGGCCGGCGAACTTCCAGTTCCGGCTGGCCGACGGCGTCGCCAAGGTCTTCGAGATCAACGCCCGCTTCTCGGGGACCACCCCGCTGCGCCGCCACGCCGGCTTCAACGAGGTGGAGATGGTGCTGCGCAGGGTGGTGCTCGGCGAGCCCGTGACGCAGCCGGCCGTGGAGCGGCTCACGCTCCTGCGGTCCTGGACGGAGACGGTGGTGCGCCCCGACGAGCTCCTGCGCCCGTGAGGGTCGCCGTCACGGGCGCGAGCGGGGTCCTCGGGCGGCGGCTGGTGGCGGCGCTGCAGGCCGGTGGCCACGACGTGCTCGCGCTGGTGCGCGACCCGGCGCGGGCGACGGCGTCGGCGGTGGCCTGGCAGCTCGGTGCGCCCGCGCCGCTCGACGGGATCGAGGCCCTCATCCACGCCGCGGCCCACCGCCCCGCGCGCTTCGGCGACCCGGCGGAGGCGTCGGCGTGCCTCGCCGCGAACGCCGCGGGCACGGCCACGCTCGCCGCCGACGCCGCGGCGGCCGGCGTCGCCCACCTGGTCTACGTCTCGGCCGGCAACGTCTACCGCGACCCAGGCCGCCCCGCGACCGAGGACGACCCCATCGAGGTGGGCGAGCGCGCGCCGTACTACCTCGGGAGCAAGGTGTGCGGCGAGTGGTTCGCGGCCGCGGCCGGCCCCGCGCGGGTCACCGCCGTGCGCCCCGCCGCGCTCTACGGCCCGGGGATGCCGCCCGGGCTCGTCTCCACCTTCGTGGCGCGCCTCGGGGCCGGCGAGGCCGTCACCGTCGCCGACGGCGGGCGCTACCAGGCCGATCTGGTGCACGTCGACGACGTCGCCGAGGCGACCGTGGCCGTGCTGACCCGCGGGCGCGCGCCGGCCTACAACCTCGGCTCCGGCGCGCCGACCACCGCGCTGGCGCTGGCGCGCGAGATCGCCGCGCTGGTGGGCGCGGGCCCCGACCGCATCGAGGTGGCGCCGCCCGCGGGCGACCCGCCGGGCTTCGTGGCGCTCGACATCGCGCGGGCGCGGGCCGACCTCGGCTTCGCGCCGCGCCCGCTGCGCGACGGGCTGCGCACCCTGCTGGGCGCGCCGTGAGGCAGCGCCTCGCCATCCTGGGCGACGTCCACGGCAACGCCCGCGCGCTGCGGGCGGCGCTGGCGCGCGTCCGCGAGGCGTCGCCCGACGGCGTCGTCTTCCTGGGCGACCTGCTGAGCTACGGCCCCGACGTCGACGAGGTCCTCGACCTGGTCGCCGGCGCCGTGGCCGACGGCGCGCGGCTCGTGCTCGGCAACCACGACCTGCTCTACCGCGACCTGCTCCAGGGCGAGCGCTCCTACCGCGACCGGCTCCCGCCCTGGCTCGGCGAGACCGTCGACCACACCTTCGCGCAGCTGGCCGCCGGCCCGCCCGAGCGCCTGCTCGACCTGCCGTTCGAGCGCGCCATCACCTTGGGGCCGCTCTACATCGCCCACGCCAACCCGTTCGGCGACGAGGTGCTGCCGCGGTCGGGGCCGTTCACCGTCTCCGGGGCGGGCGCCGAGCGCACCGTGCCCGACTGGCGCTACCTCAACCACGCCGAGGACTACAGCCTCGCCGCCGCCGCGCTGCAGGCCCGCGGCGTGTGGGCCGGGATGTTCGGCCACACGCACCGGCCGCGCATCGTGCGTTGGCCCGCCGCCACGGGCGTCCACGACGAGGTCTGCCCGGCGCTCGTCGGCTTCCGCCCCGAGCACGAGGACGACACGCTGGTGCTCAACGCGGGCTCCGTGGGGCAGCCGCGGAACCTCGCCGGGCGCTCGACGGTGTGCTGCGTGACGCTGGGCGGGCTCGAGGACCCGCTGGACGTCGAGATCGAGACGCTTGAGTACGACGTGGCCGGCCACCTGGCGGCGGTGGCGGCGCTCCCGCTGTCGAAGACGGCCCGCGATCGGCTCGCGGCCTTCTTCGTCAGAGCGGGGACTCCTGGATGACGAGGCGATCGCCGGGGCGCATGACCAGGTCGGCGTCCTTGCCGCGGAGCATGCGGCGGAGGTTGACCGAGATGCGGTCGTCTTCGCCCTCGCGCAGCAGGTAGGCGCCGCGGAGGCGGGCGATGCCGGTGGGGCCGCCCGCGCGCATCAGGGCCTGGGTGACGGTGAGGCCGTCGGTGAAGTTGACGGCGCCCGGCTTCTCGACCTCGCCGCCCACGTAGACGACGGCGCCCTCTTCGACCGAGACCACGTCGCCGCGCTCCAGGCGGAGGTCGCCGCCGGCGCCGTCGACCTCGGTCTCGAGGACCACGAGGCGCTCGCCGCCCTGGCGGGTGACGACGACGCGGCCGGTGGTCTTGTCGGCCTGGATGCCGCCCGCCTGGCCGATGACGGCGCGCAGGGTGGTCTCGCCCTGCAGGTAGTAGGGGCCCGGCTTGCCGACGGCGCCCAGGACCTCGACGCGGTGGGAGCGGTACTCGTCGATGCGGACGGAGACCTGCGGGTTGTTGATGTAGCCGTCGGACAGGCAGGTCTTGAGCGACTGCTCGGCCTCGAAGACGGTGAGCTGGCCCAGCGGGACGAGGTCGCAGAACGGGAAGCGGATCTCGCCGTTGCTGCCGACGACGAACTTGCCGCCGATGTCCTCGCCGTAGACCTCGACCTGCAGGATGTCGCCGGCGCCGATGTGGTAGTCGGCCGGGCTGGCGGCGGGCGCGCTGGCGGCGGCGGCGTTCGCCAGCGTGGCGAGGAGGATGGTGGTCAAGCGGGCCGCTCCTTCACGGGGGTTCTATCGGCGCAGGGAGGGCGCTGCCACCGGAGGGTACCCGGCCGGAGACGGGTTCGGCTGGAACGAGGCGGGATCGAGCCGAAGGCGCGCGGAGGGGCCGCTGGACGGGGCGAGCGGGGCCCGGGACCGCTCTGCCTCCGGACCGGAAGCGGATCCGGCCCGACCCGAACCGCTTCCGGGGGCGCAACGACCCCGCTCCACCCTCCACGATTCCGCCCAGGATGAATTGCACGCGCCGGAGCGGCCGCCGAGCCTCTCGCCCGTGGGGCTGAGGCGCGCAGGGCCGGCGGCGGGCGGGCATGAACTGTCACTCCGGCGCGACGCCATCGCGCCCGTCCGCACGTTCGAGGTGCCCGGCGCCCGGCCCGAGCACACGACCATGAAGTCAGGCCCGACCCGAACCGCTTCCGGCGGGATACCTGCCCCCATGCGCAGCGCCCTCGCCCTGCTCCTGGCCCTCGGCTGCGCCGCCGAGCCCGCCCCCGAGCCCCTCCTCGCCCCCGACCCCGAGCGCACCGGCCTCGACGGCGACGACGGCCCCTACGGCGCCGCCGTCCTCCCCTCCGCGCCCCCGCCCGCGTCACGGAGGTCGTCCCCGTCGACGTCGTCTACCCCACCAGCGCCGACGACCTCGCCCCGGCCGTCCGCGACGCCCCGGTGGTCGTCTTCGTCCACGGCGGCTTCGTCGCCCCCGACCGCTACCGCTGGCTCGCGGCCCACCTCGCGAGCCGCGGCATCGCCGTCGCCCTGCCCCACACCCCCTCGACCTCGCCCTGCTCGCCCCCGGCGACGTCGAGGTCGCCCGCGAGGCCCTCCGCGACGCCTCTGCGCCGGCCGGTCCCCTCCCCGACCTCGTCCACGACGACGCCCCGACCGCCTTCGCCGGCCACTCCCTCGGCGGCGTCGTCGCCGCCCGCGCCTGGCTCGACGACCCCACCGTCGACGGCCTCGTCCTGCTCGCCTCCTACGCCGCCGGCAGCGACCCCGTCGGCGAGACGCGCCGCCCCGTCCTGGCCCTGGTGGGCGCCCGCGACGAGGTCGCCCCGCCCGACACCGTCGCCACCGAGCTCGAGCGCTTCGGCGGCCCCGTGTTCTTCGGCCTCGTCGACGGCATCAACCACTTCTCCTGGACCGACGACCCGCGCCCGGGCGAGCTCGGCCGCGACGGCCCCACGGCCGGCGACCGCGCCACCCACCGCCGCGACGCCCAGCGCGCCATGGACCGCTACCTCGACGCCGTCCTCGCCGGCCGCGACCCGGCCGAAGCCCTCGACGCCGACCTCCCCGGCCTGACCTGGGAGACGCCGGATCGCCTGGCTCCTCGCCCTCCCCGCGCTGGCCGACCCCGTCGCGATGCGCGCCCCGGCGCCACGGGCGACCACGCGGCCGTCGCCCTGTCGACCCGCTCGCTCTCCGCCGCCATGGCCGGCGCCCCGCAGGACGGCCTGCGCATCGCCGTCGACGTGGCGCTGGACGGCGGCGCCGTCGAGCTCGCCGCCGGCACCGCCGGCACCCACGGCCTCGGCGGCCGCTTCGGCCTCGAGGGCGGCCTCTCCGGCGGCCTCGCCGTCCTGCCGGTCGCGCGCGGCGTCGCCGTCACGCTGACGCCCTGGGGCGGCCTCGCCTGGTCCGGCCCCGCACGGGCCTCGGCCTGCGCCTCGTCGCCCCGCTCGCGGTGGCGCCGGGCTTCGAGGGCGCGGGCGCCGTCCGGCTCCCGGTCCTGGGCGAGGCCGTGGCCACCTTCGGCAAGCGCTGGCTGCGCCTCGGCCCGCGCCTCGCCGCCGGCCCGTGTGGTCGCCGGGCCTCGACGTGTCGCTCACCGGCGAAGCCGGCCTCGTCTGCAGCCTCGGCCTCTGAGCAGGAGCAGGAGGAGCGCCTACTTCCGCAGCGGGATGACCTGCGCCGCGGTCGTCCCCGGCGGCGTCGCGTCGATCTGGTAGGTCGGCACGAGCCGCCGCAGCGCCCCCTGCACCCCGCCCGGGTCGTCGTCGGCCAGCGCCAGCAGCCCCTCGCACGCCGCCGAGACCTCCGCCCACGCCCGCGGCGCCCCCGCCCGATGTAGATCTTCGGGTGGCGCGTCTTCGCCGCCCCCTCCCCGTCGACCGAGATCTCCTCGAACAGCTTCTCGCCCGGCCGGATGCCCGAGTAGACGATCTCGATGTCCTTGTGCGGCTTGAGCCCCGACAGCCGGATGAGGTCCTCGGCCAGGCTCACGATCCGCACCGGCTCGCCCATGTCGAGGATGTAGATCTCGCCCGACCGCCCCATCGCGCCCGCCTGCAGCACGAGCTGGCTCGCCTCGGGGATGGTCATGAAGTACCGCACCATCTCGGGGTGCGTCACCGTCACGGGCCCGCCCCGGGCGATCTGTTCGCGGAACCGGGGGATGACCGAGCCGTTCGACCCGAGCACGTTCCCGAACCGCACCGTGACGAACGTGGTCTGCCCGCGCTCGGCCTGCCCCTGCACCACCAGCTCGGCCACGCGCTTGGTGCAGCCCATCACCGAGGTCGGGTTCACCGCCTTGTCGGTCGAGATCATCACGAACCGGCGCACGCCGTGCCGCAGCGCCGCCTCGGTGACCCGCACCGTGCCGCCGATGTTGTTCTTGACGGCCTCGCCGGGGTTCCACTCCATCATCGGCACGTGCTTGTGCGCCGCGGCGTGGAGCACGAGCCCCGGCGTGAACTCGCCGAAGATGGCGTCGAGCCGCCGCTCGTCGCAGATGTCGGCGATGCGCGGCGCGAGCTCCACGTCGGGGAAGCGCTCCCGCAGCTCGGCGTGGACGTGGTACAGCGCGTTCTCGGCCTGCTCCACCAGCACCAGCCGCCGCGGCTGGAACCGGCAGACCTGCCGGCACAGCTCGCTGCCGATGGACCCGCCCGCGCCCGTGACCAGCACGACGTTGTTGCGGATCATGTCGGAGATCTGAGCGTTGTCGAGCTCGACGGGGTCGCGCCCCAGCAGGTCCTCGATGGCCACGTCGCGCAGCTGCTGCACGGTGACCCGCCCGTCGATGAGGTGGTCGAGGCCCGGCAGCGTGCGCACGCTGACCCCCGCCGCGCTCACCGTCTCGACGATGCGCCGCATCGCCTGCCCCGACGCCGTGGGGATGGCGATGACCACCTCGCCCACCGACATCGACGCGATGACGTCGCCGGCCATGTCGATGCCGCCGAGCACCCGCACCCCGTGGACGGTCATGCCGTGCTTGCGCGCGTCGTCGTCGAGCAGGCCCACGGGCTCGACCGACGGCATCGAGCGGATGACCTCGCGCAGCAGCGTCTCGCCGGCGTCGCCCGCGCCGACGATGAGCAGCCGGCGCCGCTCCCCGTGCTCGATGGTCTGCGCGGTGCGCGCGAAGCCCCGCACGGCGAGCCGCAGCCCCGCGGCGCAGGCGACCGACAGCAGCGGCTCGACCAGGAAGACCGTCCGCGGGAACGGCCGGATGCCGAAGCCGAGCGTGAGCAGCGCGAACACGCCCGTCGACAGCGCGGTGGCCTTCACCAGGCTCTCGAGGTCGCGCTGCCCGGTGTAGCGCCACATCCCCTGGAACAGCCCGAAGAAGGCGAACGCGCCGACCCGCAGCACCAGCAGCGGGACGACCCACCACAGGTACTTCGGCGCGAGGAAGAACTCCGGGACGGCGAAGTCGAAGCGGACGAGGAACGCCCCGGCGTAGCACGCCGCCCAGATGGCGAGGTGGGCGAGCACCACCACCGTGCGGCGGTGCTCGAGCAGCCAGTTGCCGCGCTCCATGTCGCTCCCGCGGCCCCGATCAGGCGGCCAGGTCGCCCTTCTTGACCTTCTTGTTGCGCGACTTGTGTCGGTTCCGCGCGTTCTTGTTGCTGCAAGCCCGCGAGCAGTACTTCGAGTTCGGCCGGCGCGGGTTGGTGCAGCCGGGCCAGGCGCAGATCGCCGGGTCGTCCTTCTCGGGCACGTCGTCGTCGCTCTCGTCCTCGTCCTCGCCCTCGTCCTCGGGCTCCGGAGCCGCCGACTTCGGCGCCTTCGTGGCCTTCGCCCGGCTCGGCGTGGACTTCTTCGCCCGGCTCGCCTTCGGCGCGGCGTCGGCCGCCGGCGCCGGCGTGGACGTGCGCGAGCGGCCGCGGGTCGGCGCGGGGTCGGGCGAGTCGTCGTCGACATCGTCGTCGTCGCTGTCGTCGGCCTCGAGCGCCGCCATCCGCTGCTTCCACCGCTTGTCCTGCGGCTTGCGGTCCTCGTCCTCGTCGTCGTCGTCGTCGGACGAAGCCGGCGCCTGCGCCGCGGCCCGGCGGGCCAGCGCCCCGGCCAGCTCCTCGTCGGCGCGGCGGCGCGCCGGGGTGCTCGGCTCCTCGGTGTCGGTCTCGCCGCGCGCCTCGAAGTCCTTCTTCTGCTGCTCGTATTCCTTGAGCAGCTGCTCGCCGAACAGCTGCTTCCCGCACCTGCAGTGGAACACGAGCTCGAAGGCCTGGGCGACCGCCCCGAACGTCCGATTGTCGCGCTCTACACTGTAATCCAGCCCGAAGCACTTCGGGCACCGCATCTTGAAAGCCATCTGTCGTCGCTCCGGGGGGAACGAGGAGGGGGGGTAGGCCGGCCGGGTGAGCTTCACCACCCACACCGTCGGTATGCCCGTCGGGGTCCCGCTACAGGCCACCCGGACACCCATATGCGGTCTCTCGCCCCGCCCCGCAAGTCCAAGTTGTCGACCGCGTGGCAGCTCCCGCGTTCGCCTGGGGCGTCCGCGGTTCGGTGTCACTCCGGTTATCTGGCGCCCCACCGTCGAGGGAGGAGCGCGAGATGGGCGACCTGGTGCTGGCAATCGATCAAGGGACCACCGGCACGACCGCGCTGCTGGTCGACGAGCGGGTCGAGGTCGTGGGGCGCGCGAACGTGGAGCTCCCGAACCACTTTCCGTCGCCCGGCCTCGTCGAGCACGACGGGAACGAGATCTGGGCGTCCTGCGGGGCCGCGGTGCGCGCCGCGCTCCAGGGCGCCGGGGCCGACGCCTCGCGCATCCGCGCCGTGGGCGTCACCAACCAGCGCGAGACGAGCCTGTTCTGGGACCGCGCCACCGGCGAGCCCATCCACCGCGCGCTCGTGTGGCAGGACCGGCGCACGGCCGACCGCTGCGCCCAGCTGCAGCGCTCGGGCCACGAGGCGCTGTTCCGCGAGCGCACCGGCCTCGTCCTCGACCCCTACTTCAGCGGCACCAAGGCCGAGTGGACGCTCGACCACGTCGAGGGCTCGCGGGAGCGCGCGGCGCGCGGGGAGCTCGCCTTCGGCACCGTCGACACCTGGGTCGCCTACAAGCTCACCGGCGAGCACGTGACCGACCCGTCCAACGCCTCGCGCACGCTGCTGTTCGACCTGCGCCGCCTGCGGTGGGACGAGGAGCTCTGCGAGACGCTGCGGGTGCCCATGGCCTGCCTGCCCCGCGTGGGCAGCAACTCCGAGGTCTACGGGAAGACGAAGGGCGTGGGCTTCCTGCCCGACGGCATCCCCGTGGCCGGGCTCGTCGGCGACCAGCAGGGCGCCCTGTTCGGCCAGGCCTGCTTCGCGCGCGGCATGGCGAAGACGACCTACGGGACGGGCGCCTTCATCCTGCTCAACACGGGCCCCACCCCCGTCCGCTCGGGCCACGGCATGCTCACCACCGTGGGCTGGCGCCTCGGCGACACCACGACCTACGCGCTCGAGGGCAGCGCCTTCGTCGCCGGCGCGGCGGTGCAGTGGCTGCGCGACGGCCTCGGCATCATCCGCGACGCCGCCGAGATCGAGGCCCTGGCGGCGTCGGTGCCGTCGTCGGACGGCGTGGTGTTCGTCCCCGCGCTCACCGGGCTCGGCGCGCCGCACTGGCGCCCCGAGGCGCAGGGGCTCCTCCGCGGCATCACCCGCGGCACCACCCGGGCGCACGTCGCCCGCGCCACGCTCGACGGCATCGCCCTGCAGATCGACGACATCCTGCGCGCCATGACGGCCGATCTCGGCGCGCCGCTGGCCGAGCTGCGGGTCGACGGCGGCGCCTCCGCCAACGCCCTGCTCATGCAGCGCCAGGCCGACCTGCTCGGCGTGCGCTGCGTCCGCCCCACCGTCATCGAGACGACCGCGCTGGGCAGCGCGCTGCTGGCCGGCCTCGCGGTGGGCACGTGGTCGAGCACCGACGAGGTGGCCCGGGCCTGGCACGAGGACGCCGTGTTCGCGCCCGCCGGCGACCCCGACGAGCTCGCGCGCACCCGCGCGGCCTGGGCGAAGGCCGTCGCCCAGGCCTGATCGCCCTCCGGCTCACTCGACGCCGCGCTCCAGCACCACGAACTGCACCCGCCGGTTCTCGGCGCGGCCCTCGTCGCTGTCGTTGGCCGCGACGGGGCGCGTGGGGCCGTAGCCGCGGGCGGTGAGCTTCTCGGGCGGCACCCCGCGGGCCACGAGCGCGGCCAGCACGGCGTCGGCCCGGGCCTGCGACAGCGCCTGGTTGGCCGCCACGGTGCCCACGTTGTCGGTGTGCCCCTGGACCTCGACGGTCACGATCTCCGGGTGCGCCTGCACCACGCGCGCGACCTGGTCGAGCAGCGGCCCCGAGTCGTCGCGCAGCGTGGCCTTGGCGAAGTCGAACTGGACGTGCTCCGCGATGCGCACCACGTCGCCGGCCATCCGCGCGTTGGTGGGCGACAGCACGACCTGCACCGGCCGCGGCGTGTCGCCGAGCGCGAGGGACAGCGCGGCGGCGCCGTCGACGCCGTCGGCGGTGACGAAGACCCGCCAGTCGCCCGGCCGCAGCGAGGTCTCGGCGAGGCCGTCGGCGCCGGAGCGGATGGCGGCCACGTCGAGCGGCCCGCCGGTCCACTGGACCTCGGCGTCGACGGGCTTGCCGGCGTCGTCGACCACGCGGACGACGACGGGCACGGCGGCCCAGGCGAGCCGCACGGTGTAGTGCGACACGCCCGGGACGAGCTGCACCGGCAGCGGCTCCGACGGGACGAAGTCGGGCGCCTCCACCCGCATCGAGGCGGGGCCCGGCGACAGGCCGCGCACCATGACCGTGCCGCCCTGCGCCGTCTGGTCGACGGTGGCGTCGTCGAGCCAGACGCGGGCGTGCTCCACGGCGTCGCCGATGGGATCGATCACGGTCACCACGAGGTCGGTGCGCCCGGTGTCGGGCGGGTGCAGCGCCACGTCGACGGGCGTGTAGCCGTGGCTGCCGACCTCGACGTCCTGCTGGGCCACGCCCATCGTCGGCGACGACACGAGCGCGAGCCAGAAGCCGGGCTCGACCGGCAGCTGCGCGCGGCCCGACGGGTCGACGGGCGTGGGCGGCCCCATCTCGGGGCCCAGCGCGCGCACGGTGGCGTCGGCCACGGGCGCCTCGTCGTGGTGGACGCGCACGGCGATGCCCGTCGACGCCTGCAGCACGACCTGCAGGTCCTGGTCGCCCTCCAGCAGGCGGATGCGCTCGGTGGCGGGCTGGTAGCCCGTCGCGCGGACCTCGACCTCGCGGCGGCCCACGTCGAGCCCGGTCAGGCGGACGGTGCCCGCGTTGGCCGTGGCGCCGACCTGCACCCCGCCGACGAGGACGACGGCCTGCCCGATGGGCGCGCCGTCGGCGTCCTCGGCCGAGACGGTGAGGCTCGCGACGCCGCCCTCGACGGGCACGAGCACGAACGCCACGCGCGCCAGCGCCCCCGGCCCCGCCGGCACCCGCACGGCCCGCTCCTGCACGCCGAGGTCGGTGCTCGTCGCCACGACCGTCCAGTCGCCGGGCGGCACCTGCGTGCGCACCCGGCCCGTGGGCCCGAGCGGCAGCGGCGGCAGGACCTCGTCGCCGACGAAGCGCACGGTGGCGTCGGGCGCGGGGCCGTCCGGGCCGCGGACAGTGACGTCGACCGTGCCCTCGCGGAAGGCCACCGCGACGAGCTCCTCCTGCAGCCCCGGCAGCAGGGTGAGGCTGCGCGACACGGGCTCGAGGTCGGGCCCGTCGACGCCGAGCGCCAGCGGCCCCGGCTGCAGGCCGCGCACCCGCACCGTGCCCGCGGTGGAGGTGGTGCCGACGGCCCCGCCGTCGACCGTGACCTCGGCGCCCTCGATCGGCGCCCCGCTCGGGTCGACCACGCGGACGCCGAGCTCGGCCGTGCCCGGCGCGACCTCGCGGAACACCACGTCGACCCGGATGAGCTCGAAGCGGCCCTCCTCCACGTCGACGTCGCGCTCCTGCACCCCGAGCGTGGGCGACGACACGATGGCCGTCCAGTGGCCCGGCGACAGCACCATCGTGCGCTCGCCGTCGGGCCCGAGCGCGGCGGCGGCGAGGCGCGCGGGGCCGATGAAGCGGACCGTGGCGTCGGAGACGACGGCGCCGTCGGGGGTGCGCGCCCGCACCCGCACCGAGCCCGGGACGCGGTTCATCACCACCTCGGCCGCGCCCGGCTCGGCGTCGATCCCCATCACGTCGACCATGGCGGTGAACGCGGGGTGCTGGACCTCGACCTGGCGCACGCCCTCGGGCAGCCCGCGCAGCTCGATCCACCCGCCGTCCGCCGTGAGGCCCACGGGGACGCCCTCCACCAGGACCCGCGCCCCGACCACCGGCTGGCCCTCGGGGTCCAGGATCCGCATGCCGAGCGCGCCGTCGCCGGCGGCGGGCGCCATCACCACGTCGAGCGGGGCGGGCGGCGTCCCCGTGCGCGGGACGTCGATCTCGCGGACCTGCGTGGCCAGCCCGGGCGCCTCCACCGCGACGCGGTAGCGGCCCGGGACCACGCGCACCTCGCCCGGCGCCCCGCGCACCTCGTCGCCGCCGTCGACGGGCGTGAGCGCGAGCGTGGCCTCCACGGGCTGCCCCTCGAGGTCGGTGACCGTCGCCCGGACCGGCACGGGGCGGAACGCGAGCTCGACGGTGCGGCTCGTCTGGCCGCGGGCCGGCTTCGGCACGGTGACCGGCTCGTGGCGGTCGGTGCGCACCTGCACGCCGTCCTCCCACGGGATCTCGCCCTGCACGACGGCCTCGCCGCCGGCCCCGGTGGTGGCGGCCACCCGGTCGCCGACGACGACCTCGGCGCCGCGGACGGGCCCGTGCGGGTCGACGACCTGGAAGGTGAACTCGGGGATCTCGGGCTCGGCGCGCCGCGCGCCGCTGCTGCCGAAGGCCCCCGCCGCGCCCACGCCGACGAAGCCGCGGAACAGCGCGGCGCCGGGCCCCTGGCCGAGGTGGCTGCCGCCCGAGGCGCCGGCCCAGACGGGCCCGCCGGGCGGCCCCTCGTCGGCGGCGTCCGCCGGCGGTGCGCGGCCGAAGCGCGCGGTGACCGAGCCCAGCAGCTCGACGAGCGGTGCGGGCGCCGCATCGCCGCCCGCGAGCACGTTGGTGCGCGTGCGGAGCTCGGCGTGGGCCCAGGTCTGCCCCACGGTGCGGAGCCCGAGCGACGCCCCGGCCTCGGCCTCCCAGCGGCCGCGGACCAGCAGGGGCCCGAGCGTGCCGCCCGGCCCGAACGAGGAGCCGATCTGGGCCGCGAGGGCGACCCGATCGGCGCGGTAGCCGGTGGTGAGCAGCCCCCCGAGCGACGGCGCGCGGTCGGTGGCCAGCGGGTGGCCCGCGCCCGGCGCGGCGACCCAGGGGACGAGCGCGAGGCCGAAGCCCCGGCCGGTCGGCGTGCCGGCGACCGCGATCGTCAGCGCGGCGCGCACGGTGCCGAGCGCGGCGCCGTCGCCGAGCGTGCCCGGGGTGAGGTAGTCCGCGGCGACCTGGGGGAGGTCGCCCGTCGCGACGCGCGCGAAGACCGGCACCGTGAGCGCCAGACCGAGGCGCGGGACGGGCGACACCCAGCCCGACAGGTTCACCCCCGCCACCTGCGACAGGATGGTGTAGTACTCCTGCCGGTTGTAGGTCGTGACCTCCAGGGCCAGCGGCTGCACCCCCACCTCGCCCAGCGCGTGGAACGCCCAGGCGCGGGCGAGCGGCGGCGGCGACCAGACGGTGAGGCCCTGCGCGGCGTCGCCCGTGGGGGCCGCCGGCAGGAGGCCGTGCAGGTCCACCCGCGTCTCCTGCGCGGCCGCGGGCAGGGCGAGCGGGAGGATCGACACCCAGGTCGCCACCCACAGGGCGGCCGCGCCCCCGCGCGGGTGGAGGGCGGAGGTGAGCCAGCACCCGAGCCGGCGGAGCATCCCCCCTGTCTACCCGGCGGGTCCCCCCCGTCGCGGTTGGGATCCACCGCGGATCCGGATAGCCTGGCGGGGAGGCGGGACCGTGCTCCTGGGTGCGAACACGAGTGAAGCTCGAGGGACGCTGCGGTCCTCCTCCGGTGTCGGGACCGGACGCACGCCCGCTCCTCGCAGGGGGGGGCGAGGAGGTCGCCCGTGGCCGCCAACCTGTCCGCAGGCGCTCCTCGCCCCCCGCCGAGGGCGCCCGACGTGATGTACCAGCCCGGCGACGAGATCGACATCTGGGTGGTGGAGCAGGCCCTCGGCCGCGGCGGCATGGGCTCCGTCTACCGGTGCCACAACCGCGCCGCCAAGCGCATCCTCGCCGCCGTCAAGGTGCTCGACGGCACGTTGAAGCGCTTCCCCGAGGCCGAGGCCCGCTTCGTGCGCGAGGCCGACATCCTCGGCCAGCTCGACCACCCGAACATCGTCAAGGTGCGGAACGTCCGGCCCGACGCCGACCCGCCCTACATCGAGATGGAGTTCGCCGCCGGCGAGAGCCTGGAGGACGTGCTCCGCCGCGGCTCGGTCACCTTCGGCGAGGCGCTCGCCCTGATGCGCCAGTTCGCCGACGCCGTCGCCTACCTGCACCGCATGGGCATCTTCCACCGCGACATCAAGCCGGCGAACCTCCTCGTCGACCGCGACCGCGCCAAGCTCGTCGACTTCGGCCTCGCCGTCGAGCAGGACGCCTCGCGCATCACCCAGCAGGGCGTGGCGTTCGGCACCGTGAGCTACGCCCCGCCCGAGTGGATCACGCCCGAGCGGCTCGATCCGGCGCGCTGGGACGTCTACGGCCTCGGCGTGGTGTTCTGGGAGCTGCTCACGGGCCGGGTCGCCTTCCCGGTCTCGGGCCAGGGCACCGCCCGCCAGCAGGCCATGCAGGTCATCGTCGCCAAGCAGGGCCACCCGCCGCTCGACCCGGGAGACGCCTACCACGACGACGTCCGCAGGCTGATCGGCGAGATGACCCGCGCCGACCCCGACGAGCGCACGATCAGCGCCGCCGCCGTGGTGGAGCGGCTCGGCGCGCTGAACCCCGAGCCGCGCCGCGCGGTGGGGGTGACGCTCGCGCCGCCGGGGCTGGGCAACCCCTTCGTCGACACCGACCCGCCGTCGACGCTGACGGAGTCGGCGCCGCGGCTCCCGGCCCGCCGCAACGCCCTGTCCACCACGCCGATGATGACGAGCCCGCCGTCGCGCGTCGGCGCCGTGCTCGTGGCCACGGGCCTCGTCGGGGTCGCCGTCGCGGTGGTGCTCGGGACGGTCGCCATCGCCGCGGTGGCGGCCCCGCACAAGGTGGCGCCCGACCGCTTCCTGCCCGCGAGCTGGCAGGCAGGCCGCGACGTGACCGTCACCCTCGACCTCCCGGCCGACGTGGGCGACCTGCCGGTCGACGCGCGGCTGGGCGACGCCGCGCCCACCGCCACCGAGGGCACCACCTCACCTTCGCCGGATCGCCCCGACCTGCCGCTCCAGCTGCAGTGGGCGGCAGGCCCCGGCTGCACCGTCGCCGACTGCAGCGCCGGCGCGTGCCCGGCGGGCTGCGCCACCGGGGAGCAGACCGTCGAGGCCGAGGTGGACTCGCTCCGCGTGGCGATCACCCTCCCGCCGCGCGCGGTGGCGCTTCGCCCTGCCCGACCTGTCGGCCGAGAGCCCGTCGTGGGCTGGCTCAGCGACGCCGCCGGCGAGCGCACGCCGGAGGCCTGCGGACCTGCGTCCCGCCGGGCACGCACCCGCTGCGCATCGCGGCCGGCCCCTGCGCGGCGGCGATCGAGGCGCCCGAGGGCCTCGGCGGGCCTGCGCCGGCCCGGCTGCACCGTCCTCCAGGCCGAGGTGGCCGTCGCCGCCGACGGCCAGGCGGCTGCCGACCGCTTCGACCTCACAGTGGCGCCCGATGCCCAGCGCCAGGCGCCGCGCCCCGTCGCCCGCGCGCCGCGCGGGTCACCAACGCCGACCCGGTCCGGCTTCTTCCTCAGCGCACCGGACTACCTGCCCGGCGGGAGCGCCGCGCCCGCCGCCGGCACCTACCTGAAGGGCTGGACGGGCGGCAGCCCGCCGGCCGGCCGCGAAACCGCGCGGCGGTGGGCGTCTCGCCGCTCCTCGCGGTCGCCTACTGCAAGGCGCGCGGCAGCCACCTGCTCGGCACGATGGCCGAGCCGCGGGGCGAGGCGGTGATCGAGCTGCGCACCGACGCGTCGGGCGCGGTCAAGCACACCATGTTCGGCGCCGACGGCACGCTCATCGCCGGCGACGTCGACTACGCCAAGGGCTACCAGGCCACCTTCCGCTGCGCGCCCTGATCCGATAGGTGGCCGTCCGACGGAGGGGAACGTGGGAATTCACGGGATGATCTGCCTGGCGCTGCTGACGGCGCAGGACGCCCGCGCGGTGGACCTCGGCGACCTGGTCGAGGCGTGGACCCTCACCACCACGGGTGCGGGCGGGGGCGACGGCGTCGACGAGGCGCTATCGGTCGCCATCGACGCCAGCGACAACATCGTCGCCGCCGGCTTCATCGACGGGCCCGTGGGCCACGGGCACGACGGGTACGCCGTCGCCTACGCGCCGAACGGCACCGTGGCCCTGGGACCTCACGCTCGACGCCGGCGAGGTCGGCGCCGACCGCGCCACGAGCGAGGATCGCTACACGTCGGTCGCCGTCGACCGCAGCTTCGGCGGGCTCGCGCTGTGCGGCGCCACCGGGCCGACGATCGCCACCGACGCCGCCACCCGGCTGCTCGTGGAGGGCTCACCCCGGCCGCGGCGCGCCGCCCACCGTCGACTGGACCTGCGTCTACACGGATGGCGCCGCGAGCCCCGACCAGGCCTGCGAGGGCGTCCGTCGGGGCATCGGCCGCGTCGTCGCCGCCGGCTGGGCCGACCACGGCACCGACGTGGGCCGCTGGGTCGGCTGGGACCTGCCCGAGGCCACGGGCACCCCCGACAGCCCGCCCGTCACCTACGAGTACAGCCTGTTCGAGGCCGTCCCCGACGCGCGCCCTGGCCGTACAGGACCCTCTGGCTTCGGCCTCGTCGGGCGCGCGGCCTCGGGGCTGCCGGCGGCCTGCTCAACGACACCGACGCCCACGACCGCTACTACGACGCCGCCCACACCCTCGTGTGGAGCGCCACCGTGGCGGGCGCGCAGGACCTCGACGACCAGTTCCTGGGCGTCGCCATCGACGGGCTCACCCGCGACGTCGTCGCCGTCGGCTACCTCAACGCCGGCGACGACAACTCCGTGCTGCAGGACCTCGACTGGGTCGTCTACCGCTACGACGAGCTCGACCTGGACGGCAACCAGGCGCCCGACGTGGTCTGGACGGCGACCTACGAGAGCGCGCCCGGCGCCAGCGAGGCCGCCACCTCGGTCGCCATCGACACCAACGGCGACGTGCTCGTCGGCGGCTGGACCATCGACGCCGTCACGGCGCTGCGGCGCTGGCGGGTCGCGCGGCTGTCGGCCTACGACGGCACGCTCGTCGACGAGTGGATCGGCCCGGCCTGGCTCGGCGACGCCTGGGTCACCGGCGTGGCCGTCGTGGGCGGGCGGGTCGCCATCTCCGGCGTGATCGACGACGGCACCGGCCCCGACTTCGCCGTCACGCTGCTCGACCAGGACCTCGACGAGGACGGCGTGGCCGACGCCGTCGACGCCTGCCCCGACGACCCCGACAAGGCCGCCGACACGGGCGTCTGCGGGTGCAACGTCCCCGACGTCGACACCGACGGCGACGGCGCCTACAACTGCCAGGAGGACTGCCCGAGCGACCCGGGCAAGACCGAGCCCGGCATCTGCGGCTGCGGCGAGCCCGACGACGACACCGACCTCGACGGCACCTTCGACTGCGACGACCGCTGCCCCGAGAACCCCGACAAGGCCGACGACGTGGGCGAGTGCGGCTGCGACGCCCCCGACAACGACACCGACGGCGACGGCGTGGTGGGCTGCCGCGACGCCTGCAGCAACACGCCGCCCGGCGTCGCCGTCGACAGCTTCGGCTGCCCGCTCGACGGCACCACCGACGAGACGGGCGACACCGGCCCCGACACCCCGCCGACCGAAGACGGCGGCGGGAAGGGCTGCGGCTGCGACGCCGCGCCCGGGGGCGGCGCGCTCGGCGAGCTCCTGCTGCTGCCGCTCCTGCTGGTGCGGCGCCGGCGCTAGTCCCCGCCCAGCACCAGGCTCGACAGGAGCGTGTAGCGGATGACGATGCGCGCGCCGTCCTCCGGGATGTAGCTCACGAAGGACACGCTGTTGCGCTGCCGGTCGTAGGTCCACCCGTCGACCGGCGGTTCGTCGGTCGACTCGTAGAACGGGCGGACCGTGCCCGTCGGGTCCTCCACCTCGACCTCGATGGTGCCCTCGAGCGGCAGCTGCGACAGGAAGAACTCGTGCTTGACCCCGCTCGCCTGCACGCCGAGCATGTCGAGCACCTGGCCCCACTCCCCGGCGTCGATGCTCCAGGTGATGCCGCCGATGGCGTCGGTCACCTCGAGGTAGGTGGTGCCGCGGCGCAGGCCGGTGAGCTTGACGATGGAGGAGAAGCTGCGGTCGCGGGCGTCGACCGTGAGCCCGCCGTACCAGGAGATGAACTCGTCCTCGCTGATCAGCGTGTCGAGGGTCTGGTCCTCCTCGTCGCTGATGACGATGGTGTGCATCTCGGCGTTGTCGCGGCGGAACCCGGCGTTGAACGTGTTCTTGAGCCCCTCGAGGGCGAGCCAGGTGGCGCCGAGCCCGCGCTCGACCCCCGCCCCCTCGGTGCTCATCGACGCCATCTCGGTGAACACGCCCTCGGCGTCGGGGGTGTCGGGCGCGATGAAGTTCACGCCCTGCGCCGTGCGCAGCCGGCCGGAGTGGGACGGGTCGAACAGGTCGGTCGAGACGACGCCGATGTGGTAGTCGAGGCCCGAGCCCTCGAAGTACTGGATGAACGAGGGGAAGTTGGCGGCGAGCGCGGCCTGCTCGTCCTCCATCGAGCACGAGTTGTCGATGGTGAACAGGATGTCGACGACCGGCGTGGTGCTCTGCAGGAAGGCGTCGGTCTGCTCGCGGGCGGCGAGCGGGGGCGCATCGGAGGCGGGGTAGACCGGCAGATCCTGCGGCAGCTCGTACTCGACGCAGCCCGCGAGGCCACCCGCCAGCAGCAGGGTGAGGGTCGGCGTGAGTGTCCTCGGCATGTCGCCCCCGGGTCGTGTGCCCCACACCCCTATAGGTTGGCTCATCCCCGAATGGATCACAACGGTTCCGGGCGCGCCGCTCCGGGGGCGGTCCGTCGACCGGTGAAGATCTTGTGAAGGCCCCACCGCCGAGGGGGCATGAGCGGTCGTGAGGCCGGATCTCCCTCGCGAGACCCGGCGGTCGACCCCTGCAACGCGCCCTCGCCGTATCCCGGGGGGGTGGCGGAGCGCGAACCTGGTGCGATAAGTACGGGGGTCGAGAGGGAGTCGGTCCCTCTCGTCCCCGTGAGCGGAGAACCACATGCGCAAGCTCGTCCTCCTCGTTCCCCTCGTCGGGGTCGGCTGTCTCGACTACGGCTACGACAACAACATCAAGGAGTACCCGGACTCCCTGGTGGCGCCGCTCGAGCCCACCCAGCAGGAAGACCGGATCCTGCAGGTGACGACCCCGCAGGTCGACGTGATGTGGACCATCGACAACAGCTGCTCGATGGCCGACGAGCAGGACGAGCTCGCCGAGAACTTCCCGCTGTTCATCAACTACTTCGTCGGATCGGGCCTCGACTACCACATCGGCGTCACCTCGACCGACATCGACCGCAAGACCGGCAACGGCAACGACGGCAAGCTGCGCATGGCCGGCGGCGTCACCTTCATCGACAACCACACCCCCCTCGCGGAGGACGTGTTCTCGTCGATGGCGCGGATGGGCACCAGCGGGTCGGGCAGCGAGAAGGGCCTCGGCGCCACCTTCAAGGCGCTCGAAGAGAAGCGCGACACCGCCAACGTCGGCTTCTACCGCGACGACGCGTCGATCCACACGGTCGTCATCTCCGACGAGCGCGACCAGACGCCGTCGAACATCATCTCGGCCAACGAGTTCATCGACTGGTACGACGGGCTCAAGCGCAGCAACGACGACCGCACCTTCTCCTGCATCGTCACGATGAGCGGCTTCGACCGCGGCACCGCCTACCTGAACACCACGGCGGCCATCGGCGGCATCAGCTGGGACATCACCGACGACGACTGGAGCGAGGTCCTCGAGCGCCTCGGCATCCAGCCATCGGCCTGAAGCGCGAGTACCACCTGTCGCAGCGGCCGGTGCCGGGCACCATCTCGGTGGCCGTGGTCGACCAGGGCGTCGAGCGCGAGTTCTTCGAGACCACCCTCGACGAGGAGACGGGCGAGCCCGTCGACGTGCACCGGCCTGGAAGACGGCGACCTGTACCTACGACTCCCGACCCGCAACAGCATCACGTCTCCGACCTACATCCCGAACGCGCTGTCCACGGTCGTGATCCGCTACACGCTGCTGTCGGCCGAGCAGGTCCAGCAGGGCGGCTAGCCCGCCAGCTCGCGCCACACGGCCCGCCCGCCCGACGCAGGGCCCGCATCACCGCGGGCACGGTCGGCGCTGCTGCGTCCGGCCCCGTGGCGCAGCGCCAGCGCCCGCCAGTCCACCCGTCCACCACGCGGTCGCGGATCAGCGCGCGGTCGCTCGGCGGCAGCCGGTCCAGCGCCTCGGGGTGGGCCAGGACGACGTGGCGCACCGCGGCGACGGCCGCGTCGAGCGGGCGCGCGCCGAAGACGTAGCCCTCGACGGCGTCGCGGACGGCGGCCTCGGTGAACGGCGCGGGCGGCGGGAGGCCGTCGACGAGGGCGGCGCGGAGGGCGGGGTCGAGGCCGTCGCCGTCGAAGAGGGCCAGCTGGTCGGGCAGGTCGCGGGCGAGCTCGGCCCGCAGCGTGGCCAGGAGCGCGTGGGCGGGCGGCGACAGCGGGCGGAGCATCACCGCAGCGGGCTCGCCGGTGCGGCTGCCCCGCGAGACGCCCACCCGCACGAGCGCGTAGCCCTGAGCGCGGCGCCAGCGCAGCAGGGCCGGCGTCGCCCCGAACACGGTGCCGAGCAGGTCGAGCGGGGGGTCGGCGGCCGTCGCGGCGGCGTGGACGTGGGCGACGAGCGCCGACCCGAGCCCCTCCCCCCGCCGGTCGGGGTGCGCGGCGGTGCGGACGCTGCGCCACATCCGCAGCGTCGCGGCGTCGGGGTGCCCGAGGTGCACGGCGAGCGTCTCGGGCAGGGCGTGGCCGACGAGGCGCTCCCCGCGGACCAGGCGCTCGGCGAGCTCGCGGGGCAGCCCGCCCTCCGCGGCCACCAGCGACGCCGCCACGGGGTGCGGCCCGTCGAGCAGCGCGTGCACCGCCAGGTTGGGCGCGTCGAGCAGGCGGTGCAGGTCGGCGGGGGTGGTGCGGTAGTGGGCGTGGACCAGCAGCCCGAACAGCGCGCGCAGCTGGGCCTCGTCGGCGGCCAGCCGGTCGCGGTCGAGGGTGGCGCCCTGCCCCGCCCCCTGCCCGGCCGGCCCCGGCTCGGCATCCAGCGCGAGGAGCGAATACAGGGCCCGCTCCAGCGGGTCGTCGGGGTCGAAGCGGATCGGCGCCGTCAGCGCGTGCACCTGCAGGGCGACGGGCTGCTCGGCGAGCCAGGCGCAGAACCGCAGCGCGAAGCCGCGGCCGGTGCCCTCGTAGCCGCGCACGGTGGTGGCGAACGCCAGCCGCGCCCGCGGGTGCCGCGCGACGAGGCGCTGCAGCAGCGGCACCGACAGCTGCGCCGCCTCGTCGACGACGAGCACGTCGAGGTCCTCCGCCAGCGCCGCCTCCGGCTCGAGGTAGGGCACGCCGCCGAAGCGCACCCCCTCCGCCGCCGCCGCGGGCGAGGCCGCCGTGATCGCGCGGCGTCCCGCGCACCGCGCCAGCGCGAGCCCCAGCGCGCTCGACTTGCCCCGGCCGCGGTCGGCCGTCACCACCACCCGCGCCGGCGCCTCGCCGCCGAGCGTCGCCGCCAGCGCGTCCACCAGGCGGGCCTGCTCGGCCGTCCCGCCCGCCGGGCGCGGCTGGGGCCGCAGCGGCGCCGCGGGCCACGGGTCCGCCTGCGCGGCCCAGCGCTGCAGCCGCGCCCAGAAGCGCTGCCCCACGTCGTCGGGGCCGTAGGGCCACGCCGCCAGCCGCGCCCGGCCCGGCGCCGGCGCCCCCGCGGGCGGCAGCCGCAGCACCAGCGCCCCGCCCGCCACCACGGCCCCCTGCACCTGGCCGAGCAGGTCGGGGTCCAGCGCCTCGTGCAGGCTCACCACCGCCGCGTCGACGGTGGTGCCGAGCGCGGCCCGGGCGCTGGCGGCGTCGTCGACCCACAGCACCGCGGCGTCGCCCACTGCGGCCCGCGCGGCCGCCGCCGTCTGCTCGGGCGTCCCGCGGACGACCCACAGCCGCCGCGCGCTCACGCCGTCCGGTACAGCCGCGGCACGCGCGTGTTGATCCCCGTCAGGATCTCGTAGGGGATGGTCCCCGCCCACGCCGCGAGGTCCTCGGCGGTGATCTCGGCGTCGCCCTGCCGCCCGAGCAGGACCACCTCGTCGCCGTTGTAGGCGCTGTCCCAGCCGATGTCGACCATCACCTGGTCCATGCAGACCCGGCCGCGCACCGGGTAGCGGCGCCCGCCGAGCAGGACCTCGCTGCGGTTCGACAGGGCGCGCGGGTAGCCGTCGCCGTAGCCCACGGGGACGGTCACGAGCCGCGTCTGGCGGTCGGGGGCCCAGGTGGAGCCGTAGCTGACGGGGTTGCCGGCCTCCACCACCTTGAAGTAGACGACGCGGCTCGTCCACGTCATGGCCGGCGCGACGGGCACCGACAGCGGCACCGCGGTCGACGGGCGCACGCCGAACAGCAGGATCCCCGGCCGCACGGCGTCGAGCCAGGTGTCGGGGTGCTGCAGCACGGCCCCCGAGTTCGCGAGGTGCCGCATCGGCGTGGGCAGCGACCGGCGCTCGTAGAACGCGGTGACCTCGAGGAAGCGCTCGAGCTGCAGTCGCGTGTAGGCGGCATCCGCCTCGTCGCTCGACGCCAGGTGGCTGAAGACGCCGAGCACGTCGACGTGGCGGCACTGGAGCGCCGCCTCGAGCAGCGACGCGGCGTGGTACCAGTGCACGCCGATGCGCTCCATGCCCGTGTCGATCTTGAGGTGCACGCCGGCGCGCACCCCCATCGCCGCGGCGGCGGCGTCGACGGCGCGCAGCTTGTCGACCGACGACGCGGCGAGCCACAGCCCGTGCTCCAGGAAGCGCGGGATCTGGTCGCCGAGGATGCCGCCCAGCACCAGGATGGGCGTCTGCACGCCCGCGCGGCGCACGGCGATGCCCTCCTCCACGAAGGCGAGCCCGATGCACGCGGCGCCCTCGGCCTCCATCGCCCGCGCGACGGCGACCAGCCCGTGGCCGTAGGCGTTGGCCTTGAGGATGGGCATCACCTGCACGCCCGCGCCGACGTGCGCGCCGATGGCCCGGTAGTTCGCCCGCAGGCGGCCCAGATCGACCTCCAGCCGCGTGGGGCGCAGCTCGTCCTCGTCGGCCGTGGGCGCGTGCAGGTCGGTGGGCGAGGTCACGACTCCCTCCGCTCGAGCTGCGCGAGTACCCAGCGCAGATAGCGCAGCGGCCGCTCGGCCTCCTGGGGGGTGAACCGCACGTCGAGCGAGGTCTTCCCGCCCTCCGCCTTCAGCGCGAACCGCTTCGGGTGCCTGGCCACGGTGGCCTCGACCCGGCTCGGCCCGGAGGTGGCGTCGAGCAGCGGGCTCTTCTCGTGCAGCTGGACCACCACCCGCACCTTGAGCCAGGCGCAGCGCACCACGCCGAGCTCGCGGCACTTGAGGCGCACCGACAGCAGGTCGCCGAGGTTGCGCGCCTGATCGGGCAGCTCGCCGTGCTCCCCCTCGAGCTCGTCGAGCACCCGCTCGATCTGCGACGGCGTGCGCGAGGTGGACAGCCGGCGGTACCACATCAGCCGCTCGTCGGTGTCCTTGACCAGCACGTCGGGCAGGAACGCCGGACGGGCACCTCCACCTCGGGCTCGATCTGGTCGCGATCGAGCTCGCCGCGCGCGTGGTGGACGGCCTCCTCGACCAGCTCCACCCAGGTGTCGTAGCCCACCTGGTCGATGTTGCCGCTCTGCGCGGCCCTGAGCAGGTTGCCGCCGCCCTGCAGCTCGAGGTCGGCCGAGGCGACGCGGAAGCCCGAGCCGAGCGACTGGTTCTCGACGAGCACGCGCATCCGCTTGCGCGCGTCGGCGGTGAGCTCCTCGGGGGTCAGCAGCAGGCAGGTCGCGCGCCGATCGCCGCGCCCGACCCGCCCGCGGAGCTGGTAGAGCTGGGCCAGCCCGAGCAGATCCGCCCGGTCGACCACCATCGTGTTGACGTTCGGCAGGTGCACGCCGCTCTCGACGATGGCCGTGCACACGAGCACGTCGTAGCGCTGCTCGACGAAGTCGACGAGCACCTGCTCGAGGTCCTCCGCCTGCATCTGCCCGTGCGCCACGGCGATGCGCGCCTGCGGGATCCACCCTGCAGCTGCCCGCGGCCCGCCCGATGGACCTGATGCGGTTGTGGACGAACCACGCCTGCCCGCCGCGCTCGATCTCCGTGACGATGGCGTCGCGCACGCGACTCTCGCTGCTGCGGGCCACCGTGGTGCGCACCGACAGCCGCTCGGGCGGCGGGGTCGCGATGATCGACATCTCGCGCACGCCGGTGAGCGCGAGCTGCAGCGTGCGCGGGATGGGCGTGGCCGACAGCGCGAGCACGTCGACCTCGGCGCGCATGCGCTTGAGCCGGTCCTTCTGCTTGACCCCGAAGCGGTGCTCCTCGTCGATGACGACCATCGCGAGGTCGGCGAACTGCGCCTGCCGGCCCAGCAGCGAGGTGGTGCCGACGACGATGTCGACCGAGCCGTCGGCCAGGCCGTCCTGAGCCTCGGCCAGCTCCTTCGGCGTGGTGAAGCGCGACCACATGCCGATGCGCACGTCGGGGTCGTGGGCGAAGCGGTCGCGGAAGGTGTGCAGGTGCTGGTGCGCGAGCACGGTGGTGGGGCAGAGCACGGCCACCTGGTGCCCCGCCTCGACGACCCGCATGGCGGCGCGCATCGCCACCTCGGTCTTGCCGAAGCCCACGTCGCCACACACCAGGCGGTCCATCGGGTAGGGCCGCGACAGGTCGTCCATGATGGCGTCGATGGCCACGGCCTGGTCGTGGGTCTCCTGGTGCGGGAAGTGCTGCTCGAAGGCCATGTAGCGCGGGCCCATCGCCTTGCCGGACCCCGGGCGGCCCTTCGGCACGGTGTGGGGCGGGCGGACGGCGACCTCGCGCCGGGCGTGCAGCCGCACGAGGTCCTGCGCCATGGCGAGCAGGTTGTCGCGGACCTTGCCCTTGCGCCGCGCCCAGGTCTGGCCGCCGAGCTTGTCGAGTGCGGGCGCGGCCTCGGCGTTGGACGCGGTGTAGCGCGAGACCTGGTCGAGCGCGGCGACGGGCAGGAACAGGATGTCGCCGCCCTTGTACTCGAGCTTGACGAAGTCCTGCGCGATGCCGGGCTGCACCTCGAGGCGCACGAGCCCGCGGTACAGCCCCACGCCGTGGTGGCGGTGCACGACGGGCCGTTGACCCGCAGCTGGGCGGTGCTGGTGACGCTCTGGTCCCACAGGGCGGCCGCGCGGTCGGCGGCGGCGCGGCGGGGGACGCCGAACAGCGCCGAGATGGGGACGAACGCCCAGCCCGACGCCTCGGCGACGAAGCCCCGCGGCAGGTCGCCCGTGAGCAGCGAGACCTTGCCGGCGTCGACGTCGAAGGGCGAGCCGGAGACGGCCACCGGGACGAGCCCATGGGGCGCGAGCAGCTCGGTCAGGCGCTCCCCTCGCCCGTCGTCCTTGACCACCAGCGCCACGCGCACGTCGTTCGCGGCGAGCTCCAGCAGCCGCCCCACGGCGGGGCCGAGCTCGCTGCCGCGCACGGCCAGCGCCTCGGTGCCGGTCGCCCCGAGGTCGGGGGCGCGGTCGGAGGCCAGCTCCAGCACCTCGGTGGCGGGCTCCAGCGCCCGGATCACGTCGGCTGCGCGCTCGTAGCGGCCGTGCGGCGGGACGATGGGGCGCTCGTCGGGCTCCAGCGCGCCGAAGCGCTGCAGGATCGTGGCCTCGAGGTCGCGCAGCGCGGCGTGCACGTCGTCGGGCAGCATCACCACGGTGCGCAGCCCGGCGAAGGCCTCGAGCGGCGCGACGGTGGGGACCAGCGCGGGCAGCCAGTCGCCGAGGCCGCTGAAGCGGATGCCGGCGCGCAGCTCCTCCACGACCTGGCGCCGGCGCACGGTGAGCTCGCCGCCGCCCTGCTCGGCGGCCCAGCGCGCGAGCTCCGACAGGGCGCGCTCCAGCGCCGGCGGATCGATGCGCGTCTCGGCCGCCGGCAGCAGCGTGACCCGCTTGCCGCCCTTGCCCGGCGCGAGCGTCTG
This sequence comes from Myxococcota bacterium, assembly GCA_041389545.1. Taxonomy (GTDB): domain Bacteria; phylum Myxococcota_A; class UBA796; order UBA796; genus JACKER01. The sequence continues at coordinate 61,178 of JAWKRQ010000037.1, forward strand.
CGGGTCGAGGCGGCGCAGGCGCTCCACCTCGTCGTCGAACAGGTCGATGCGGATGGGCGAGCGGTTCCCCACCGGCCACACGTCGACGATGTCGCCGCGGACGGCGAACCGGCCGGGCTCGTCGGCCCGCGCCGTGGCGAGGTAGCCGGCGTCGGCCAGGCCGGCGGCGAGCGCGTCGCGGTCGACGGTGCCGCCCACCTCGACCACGCGGGTGCCGCGCGCCAGCGTCTCGGCGTCGGGGATCCGCTGCAGCAGCGCCGCCGCCGTCGCGACCACCACCACGTCGCCGCCGCGCCCCACCTTGTGGAGGGCGCGGATGCGCTGGCGCACCAGCGCGGGGTCGGGGCTGAACCCGTCGTAGGGCCGGTTGTCGTCGCCCGGGAACGGCTCGACGGCCTCGTCGGCCTTGTCGGCGCCGGCGAGGAAGAACCGGAGGCCGCGCCGCAGCGCGTCGGCGCGGTCGTCGCCGTCGACGACCACCAGCCAGCGGCGCTCGCCGGCCGGCTCGGCCAGGATGGCGCGCGCGAGCACGAAGGCGAGCGCGTCGCCGCCGAGGCCCGCGAGCGGGTGTCCGCGCTGGAGCAGCGCCGGGCCCTGGTCGAGGAGCGCGGTGCGCCCCGGCGGCAGGGCCGCGGAGCTCACCCCTGCGCCTCGGCCGCGGCACCCTCGCGCTCGAGCTTGCGCAGCGCCGCCTTGGCGCGCACCTGGCCCTCGCGCTCCTCGTAGAGCACGAGCAGGGCGAGCGTGAGCCACCAGGTGAGCAGCCCCCAGAGCACCTCGCTGACCAGGTAGGGCACCAGCGGGGTGGAGGTGGGGTCGAACAGCATCTCGGTGATGCGCCGGCCCGCGCCCTCGACGCTGAACACGTCGTTGCTCGGGTCGTTCGCCCAGGCCTCGAGCTCGGCCGGCGTGATGCGGTCGCTCCGGTCGGCATCGATCGCCGCGAAGGCGCGCCGCACCGTCTCGTTGGCGTGGGCCTCGGTGTGGTCGACGAAGTTGTCCTGGTTCGTGTCGAGCGCGGCGAACTCGGGCGGGGGCACGGCGGCGTCGTAGACGAAGTCGGCCCCGAGCGTGAGCACCATCCCGAGGATCCACCAGCCCGCCATCATCCGGAACAGCCGCCCGCGCATGCCGGCCGTGAGCCCGCCGGAGCGCGACAGCGCCGCCCGCTCGGGGTCGAGCACCGCGATCATGTCGGTGAACGCGAGCTGTAGCGCGTAGAAGATGCCGGGGAGCAGCAGCTGCATGCCGATGGTGACGGCGTGGATGCGCGCACCGTGGGGCCCGGCGACCTCGATCGTGCGGCTGCGCACCTCGTCGAGCACGCGCGCGGTGTCGACGGGCTCGCCGAGGAGCGCCCCCGCCCCGAGCGCAGCCAGGCGATGGCCACCGCCGCGCCGCCGAACGACATCCACAGCAGCGACCAGCCGATGACCATCAGCTGCACGGCCATCGGCCGCATCTGCGACGCCTGGGTGCTGGACATCAGCCACAGCGACCCCCAGCCCATCAGCAGCGGGGCCGTGAACAGCGCCGGCGCCCAGCTCGCCCGCGACGCCGTCTTGCGCTTGGTGAACTGGATGACGGTGTAGACGGCGGCGAGACCGCCCGCGATCAGGAAGATCTGCGCCGCGGACTGGAGCCGCCCGGGGTCGGTCTCCAGGGCGTCGAGCGCGAGCTGCTGCACCGCGTAGCCCACGCCGCCGCTGACGATCCCGTAGACGAGCGCGGCCGGCAGGCCGATCGCCGCGGTGCGGCCCGCGAGGGCGAGGCCCTGCTGCAGTGCCGTGGCCCCACCCGTGCGGTGGGCCAGCACCTGGCGGAGCTCCGCCTCGGTGGGTTCGACCTCGTCGCTCACGCTCCCCTCCACGGGCGCTGTCGGCGCCGCGTTCACCGCTGGGTAACCTGCGGGACCGTCCGGTTGTCGCGGTCGAGCAGCCCGTCGTACTGCGCGTCGAGCCAGCCGAGCACGTCGCCGCGCGCCGCCCCCATCCGCTCCGCCTCGCGCAGCCCGGCGAGCTCGCGGAAGCCGAGGCTGCCGGCCTCGAGCGCCTTCGCGAGCCCGTCGATCGCCGCCCGCGCCTTGTCCGGCTCGAGCAGCGCGAGCACGTCCTGCGCCATGTCGAAGCCGCGGCCCCGGTGGATGGTGCCGGCGCGGATCAGCTTGCGGAGCGCCTTGCGGTAGGCCTGCGGGTTGCTCCCCCGCAGCGCGCGCAGCGCCTCGGCCTGCTCGGGGTCGAGCGCCTCGACCTGGGCCAGCTCGTCTTCGCGCCGGCTGCGGCGCCGCCGCTGGCCCGGGGTGCGCCGCTCGATCATCGGGCGGCCTGCCAGGCGTCGCGCGGCAGATCGCGGCTCGTCGCGGGCCGCTGCGCCGCGAGCAGGTACAGCGCGCGCCGGTTCGCCGCGCTCTCGGTCTCGTCGGCGGTGGCCACGGCCAGCGCGCTCTCGCCGAAGCCCTGGAACCACACCGGGCCCGGGAAGCCCCGCTGGACGAACCACGTCGCGATGGCGCGCGCCCGCCGCTCCGACAGCGCCTGGTTCGACGCGGCGTCGCCCACGGTGTCGGTGTAGCCCGCCACGAACAGCTGGATCTCGACCACGTCGCCGTACTTGTCGAGGACCCGCGCCACGTCGCTCCAGCAGCGGTCGAGCTTGGCGACCTCGGCGGCGGGGATGGTGTGCTGGCCCGTGGGGAAGACCACGTCGTCGTGCGGGATCGCGTAGTGCCAGGGCGACAGCGCGAGCGTGCCCGAGATGCCCGCCTCGTCGACGCCGGTGACCGTCAGCGCCAGCACCTCGTCGTCGGCCGTCCACGAGAAGGTGGGCGCGAGCGGGTCGACCAGCACGGCCGTCTCGGTGGCCACGATCTCGCCGCCCACGCCGCGCACCTCGACGACCGCCTCCCGCAGCGGCCGCGAGGGGTGCACCACCAGCGTGTGCGCGGCCAGGTCGAGGTCTTCGGGCGACACCTGCCACCCGAGCGCCTCGAGCACGGCCACGTCGAGCGCGAGCGGCGCCTCGGCCCAGTCGCCGCCCGGCCGCTCGAGCCGCACCTGGCCGGCGCACCGGTGGCGGCCCGCCGGGAGGCCCTCGAGCGGCAGCGTGACGGACGCGCCCGCGGCGACGCGCTGTTTCAGCGAGAAGCGCCGCCCGCCGCAGTCGAGCGCGGCCGCGACGAAGCCCTCGACCGCAGCGTGGAACGTGACCGAGGGCGCGCTGCCCACGGGCACCTGGCGGACCGCGTCGAACGACAGGTCCTGCGCCCAGGCGGCGGCGATCCACATCCCCAGCATCCCGTCGCCCTAACCGGCTGTACACTCGGGGGCATGCGCGCCCCCCGAACCCCGACGCTCCTGTCGTGCCTCGCCGTGCTGGGCACGAGCCTCGCCTGCACCCTGTCGAGCACGGCCCCGCCCGCGCCTGCGCCGCAGCCGGTCGGCCTGTGGCCCCCGTCCGCCCTGCAGCGGGACTGCCTGGGCTGGCCGGCGCGGGACTTCGCGCGCAACCGCCACGCCGAGGTCTCGGCGCGGATCGGCCCCGGCGATCGGGCCGTGGACTTCACCCTGACCGACACCTCCGGCGAGGCGGTCCACCTGGCCGATCTCCTCGCCGACGCACCCGTCCTGCTGGTGCAGGGATCCTGGACCTGCCCCCGCTTCCAGGCGGAGCGCGCGGGGCTCGAGCAGACCGCGAAACGCTTCCGTAACGACCTGCACGTGGTCATCGTCTGCTCGGTCGAGGCTCACCCGGCCGGCAAGGATCCGGGCCCGTACAAGGGCCGGCCGGACCCGCGCGAGTTCAGCGACCGGGGCCAGCCCGACACCTACGCCGAGCGGCTGCGCAACGCCCGCGACATCGCTCGCGACACCACGATCCCGGTGCTGGTCGACGGGCTCGACGGCGACGGCGCGAACCCGGTGTGGTGCACCTACGGCACCTGCCCGAGCTGCTCGTGGCTGATTCGCCGCGACGGCACGGTGGAGGCCCAGCACACCTGGCACGACCGGCCCTCGATGGAGGCCTCGGTGGCTGCCCTGCTCGCTCGCGGCGGCTGAGGCGCGGCTACGATCCAGGGGAGGGCTCGACGCGCCACGGCGAGCCGCGGAGTGGCCGATGGACGAGCTCAGCGAGGGCGACGGACCGGACGACGGCGGCGGCTACGACGATCTGCTGGACCTGCGGCAGACCGAGCAGGAGCTGCGCGTGCAGGAGCGCGCCTACCAGCCCAACGAGGTCGGCCCCGTCGCCGATGCCGCGGCGTTCAGCCGCCTCACGCCGATGCCGGGCATGACGCCGGACGAGCTGTTCACCCTCGGCACGCCGAACGTGCCGCCCCCGACCGAGCCCCCCGCGGCGGATCGGCGCCGCGACGTGGCGCTGCCGAACCTGCGGCGGGCGATCAAGAGCGCCGACGAGGTCGCCGAGGCGCTCGAGGAGGAGGAGGAGGACCAGCGCACGGGGCCGAACCCCACTGTGGCGCTGCTCGTCGCGGCGGGCGCGCTGGCGGTGTTCGCGGTGGCCGCCGCGGGGTCACGCTGTTCGCCCTGAGCCGGCACCCTCGCTCCGCCGGCGCAGGCGCAGGAGGCGCCGCAGGAGGAGCTCATGGGGATCCCCGTCCGCCACGACCTGCGCCTGCCCTCGCCGTAGCGCCTCCGACGGTGTGACGATCCCACCCGCGACCGGGTGGGCTGGCGCGACAGCGCTTCCGCGTGTGAGGGTCGGTGAGCGCCGCGGGCGCGCTCGCTCGGACCGGATCACCAGGAGGGCGCCATGAGCCACGACGACGCACTGCTCGAAGCGGTCCGGCGGGACCCCGACGACGAAGCGGCCTGGGGCGTCCTCCAGGACTGGCTGCTCGCCCACGACGCGCCGCACGCCGGCCTCGCCGCGCTGCAGGGCGACGAGCTGGTCGCCGCGCTGAAGGGCTGCTCCCGCGCTGGTTCGGCCGGCCGGTGTTCGATCTGCCGGCGCTGGGAGCGTGGGCCGGGCGGCGGCGGCGGCTGCGGCAGGCCGGCGACGTGGGGGTGCGCTTCGTCCACGACGCCGACGACCGGAACGACCAGGGGCCGAGCCTGGAGCCTCGTGTTCGCGCGGGGTCACGTCCAGCGGCTGATCGCGACCACCACCTGGGACGGCAACCGCCGGGACTGGGGCCAGTCCTGGATGTACCCGCTGATCACCGCCGTGCTGACGCACCCGATCGGCCGGGCCGTCGTCGACGTGGAGCTCCGGGCGACGCCGTGGGACGAGTTCGACTACCGCCGGCCTGGCCGAGGCCGTCGCCGCTGCGGCCCCGCTGTGCGTCCGGCGGGTCTACGCCGGCGACGACGACCAGATCTCGTGGAGCCTCGCGCCGAGCGTCGCGGCGCTGTGGGAGGCCGCTCCGGACCTCGAGGAGGTCGTCCTGCAGGGCGCCGACATCCGGCTCGGCAAGCCCCGCCACGACCGCCTCCGCAGGCTCCACCTGCTCACGGGCGGGCTGCCGAAGGGGCCGTCGACGCGCTGGTGTACTACGCCCGCCTCCCCGCCCTCGAAGACCTCGACGTCTGGTTCGGCGACCCGGCCTACGGCGCCGAGTGCGGCCTGGCCGACGCCCGGCGCCTGCTCGCCCTCGAGCTGCCCGCGCTGCGCCGGATGGGCCTGTCGAACAACGACTTCGCGGACGACCTCGTCCCGCTGCTGCCGAACGCGGCCTGGCTGCCGCAAGCTGTCGGCGCTGAGCCTGCACGGCTCGACGCTGAGCGACGAGGGCGGCCGCGCGCTGCTCGGCATCGCCGACCGCCTCGAGCACCTCGACGAGCTCGACCTGAGCGCCTGCTTCCTCGGCAATGCGCTGCAGCAGCAGCTGCGGGAGCGGTTCGGGGACCGGGTGCGCCTCGACGGGCAGCGGGAGCCGTACCAGTACGAGGACGGGCCGCTCGAGTACTTCGTGAGCGTGGGAGAGTAGCTCCCGGGGAGGAAGGATGTCCCAGTACGATGCGCTGTTGGCGGCCGTGCGCCGCGATCCGGACGACGCTGCTGCGTGGGGGGTGCTGCAAGACTGGCTCCTCGCCCACGAGGATCCGCGCGGCGCGCTGGCGCAGCTCGAGGGCGACGCGCTGGTCGCGAAGCTGACGGAGCTGCTCCCCGCCTGGTTCGAGCGGGAGGTCCACCCGCTCGCGGCGGCCGGGGGCTGGGGCGTGCGCCGGCACCTCGTGACCGAGCAGGACGTGGGGGTCCGCTTCGCGGGCGACGACGGCGACCCCGACGAGGGGCCGTCCGTCGAGCTCGTCTTCCAGCACGGGCACGTGCGCAAGCTCGTCGTCACCACGAACTGGGACGGCGACCGCGAGGACTGGGGCCAGGAGTGGAGCTACCCGCTGATCGACCGGATCCTGAGCCACCCCGTGGGCCAGGTCGTGGTCGACATCGAGCTGCGGGCCACGCCGTACGAGGACTTCGACTACGCCGGGATGGTCGAGGCCGTCACCGCCCACGCCCCGCTCGCCGTGCGGCGCTTCTACGCCGGCGACGACGACCAGCTGTCGTGGACCGTCGTGCCCGACGCGCGCACGCTGTGGGCCGCCGCGCCCGACCTCGAGGAGGCGATGCTGGAGGGCTCGCAGATCCAGATCGGCGACCCGTCGCACCCGAAGCTCCGCAAGCTGCACCTCGTCTCCGGGGGCCTGCCGCAGGAGCCCGTCCACGCGCTCGCCACCGCGGAGCTCCCCGCGCTCGAGGACCTCGAGGTGTGGTTCGGCTCCTCCGACTACGGCGCCGAGTGCACCCTCGCCGACGCCCAGCGGCTCGTGGAGCGCGACTTCCCCGCGCTGCGGCGCATGGGGCTCGCGAACTCGGAGTTCGCCGACGCCCTGGTCCCGCTGCTGCCGACCGCGCCCTGGCTGCCGCGCGTCCGCGAGCTCTCGCTCTGGGGCTCGGCGCTCACCGACGACGGCGGGCGCGCGCTGCTCGCCATCGCCGACGCGCTCGACCACCTCGAAGGGCTCGACCTGTCGCGCTGCTACCTGACCGAGCCCGTGCAGGCCGAGCTCGTGGCCCGCTTCGGGGAGCGGGTGAAGCTCGCCGACCAGCGCCGGCCGTACCAGCGCCACGACGGCACGCTGCGGTACTACGCGAGCGTCGGCGAATAGCGGCGAGGCCGTGGTGGTGCGCGGCCTCGGCGGCGCCGGTGAGACCTGGCGTAACCCGCCTGGTTTCGGGGCCGTCTCCGCGGTCGCAGAAGGTTCGTCGAGCCGGTAGCGGTCGCGGAGGGGTACGGTGTCCATTGGACAGGCGTTCCCCCTGGTCCAAGGAGGATCCGCATGCGCGCTACCCCTCTCCGGCCCACCCTCTGGCCACGTCTTGCTCCGCTCGTCGTGCTGCTCGCCCCGAGCCTGACGGGCTGCATCATCTACGAGGAGCACTACTGGACCGACAAGGAGTGCGTCGACGCCGACTGCACCACCGAGACGGAGACCACGGCGACGACCGTCCCCGACGAGCAGCCCGAGGTCACGCGCGAGTTCGCGCTGACCACCACCGAGGGGTGGCCGGGCGAGCCCGTGCTCAGCATCCTCGTGCCGACCACGCCCACGGCCGACGTGGGCCGCGTGGTCTCGATCGAGTTCGAGCGTGACGTCACCGTCGAGGACTCGCAGGACCGCCAGACCGAGATCGCGCTGCTGCTGAGCATCGCGGACGACGCCGCGCCGGGCGACGTCGAGGTCATCCTGCGCACCGACGACGACCACCTGCACCTGCTGGCCGACCCGTTCCGCATCCTCGGGGGCACGACCACCGAGACGGGCGACACCGGGGCGACCACCGGCACGACCGGGACCACCGGCACGACCGGGACCACTGGGACGACGGGTACCAGCGGGACGTCCACGTCCGGGACGTCGACCGGCGGGACGTCCACCGGGACGTCGACCACCGGCACCTCGACGACCGGGACGTCGACCACCGGGACCACGGGCACGGGCGGGACGACCAGCACCGGCACGACCACCGTCAGCACCGGCGACTCCGCCGACACGGGCACCTGATGGCGTGGCTCGCCGCGGTGCGGAGCCCGCGCCTCGACCACGGATCGGGGTACGAGGCGGAGGCGGACGCGAAGCGGAGAGCCATGGCGACCCCGTCGCTCGACATCGAGGCGCTGTACCGCAAGTACGGCGACCTGGTCTACGGACGCTGCCGGAGCCTGCTCGGCAACGAGGCCGACGCCCAGGAGGCCATGCAGGAGGTGTTCCTCCGCGTGTGGCGCTACCGGGACGGCTTCCGCGGCGACGCGAGCCCGTCGACCTACCTGTTCAAGGTCACCACCACGACCTGCCTCAACCGCCTGCGCACCCGCCGGCGTCGCCCCGAGGACCCGGTGGAGGAGCTGCCGCAGCCCCTCGACGTGTCCCCGAACGACACCGCGCTGCGCACCGCCGAGCTCCGCCAGCTGCTCGATCTGGTCCTGCAGAACGAGGACGAGCGCACGGTCTCGGCCGTCGTCTACCACTACGCCGACGGCATGACGCACGACGAGGTCGGCGCCCTGCTCGGCGTCACCGGCGCCGCCATCCGCAAGCGCATCGCCCAGTTCCGGGCCCGCGTCGCAGGGCGCACGGACCTGACGTTCGCGCTCGAGGACGAGCCATGACCCTGCCACACCGCCACGAGGGCCGCGGAGCCTCCGCGCACCCCTCCACCCTCACCCTGCACCGCTACCGGTACGGCGAGCTCGACGGCCCGCCCCTGGCCGCGCTGCGCGACCACCTCGAGGCCTGCGAGGCCTGCCGGGGCCGCCTGCAGGTCCAGGAGCAGGAGCGCGCCGCGTTCGTGCTCCGCCCCGTGCCGCCGGCGATCCGCGCGCTCGCCGCCGAGGCGCCGCCGCGGCCGTGGTGGCAGCGGCTCTTCCGCGAGCTCGCGCCGTTCGCGCTCGCCGCGGCGGCCGCGCTGCTCGTGATCGTGGCGCTGCCCTCGTCGCGGGTGGCGCAGATCGGGCCGGGCACGGGCCTCACCCAGACCCGCGGGAGCGTGCCCGCCATCGAGGCCTGGATCGCCGTCGACGGTGCGACCCGCCCGCTCCACGCCGAGGACGTGCTCGGCGCCGGCGATCGCGTCCAGCTGTCGTACGACCCGCGCGGCGCCTCGTTCGTCGCCATCGCGGGCCGCGACCACACCGGCGTCGTCGACGTGTTCACCACCGATGCGCCCACCGGCGTCGGCCTGGTCCAGGCGCCGTTCGCGCTCACCCTCGACGACGCGCCCGGAGTGCAGGAGCTGTTCGTGGTCACCGCCGACCGCCCGCTCGATCCGGGCACGGTGAAGGCGGCGGTCGCGAGTGACGTCCCTGGCGTGCGGGTGGCCCGGCTGGCCGTCCGCAAGGAGTGAGCCGTGCCCACGTTCGCGCTGGCGGTGGGGCTGACGGTCGCGGCGCAGGCGGGGCAGGTCCGCCACGCGCTGGTCGTGGGCGCCAACGACGGCGGGGGCGTGCTCGAGCCCCTGCGCTACGCCGAGAGCGACGCCGAGCGCATGGCGCGGGTGCTCGTCGAGCTCGGTGACTTCGACGATCAGCTCGTGACCGTGCTGTTCCGCCCCACCGCCGACCAGCTGCGCAAGGCCCTGGCGCAGCACGCCGCCATCGCCGAGCAGTACGACGACGACCTGTTCCTGTTCTACTACTCGGGCCACGCCGACGGCACCGGGCTGCGCCTCGGCGACCAGCGCTACTACTTCGAGGTGCTCGAGCACGACCTGTCCGCCGTCGACAGCGACGTGCGCCTCGGCATCCTCGACGCCTGCCGCTCGGGCAGCGTGATCCGCCTCAAGGGCGCCACCGTCAGCGACTCGCTGTTCTCGGTGCAGTCGGGGCTCGCCGAGGGCGAGGCCTGGCTCACGGCGTCGGCGGCCGACGAGCTCGCGCAGGAGTCCGAGGATCTGCGCGGGGGCTTCTTCACGCACTACCTGCTGTCGGGCATGCGCGGCGCCGCCGACACGGGCGACGGCGTGGTCGACCTCAACGAGCTCTACCGCTACACCTTCGACCGGGTCGTCGACAGCACCGGCCGCACCGGCGCCGGCGCGCAGCACCCCCGCTTCGACTACCAGCTGGCGGGCACCGGCGTGCTCGGGCTCACCGACATCCGCAACGCCAGCGCGCTGCTGGTGCTCCCCGCCGGCGAGGCCGGCCAGGTCGGCATCTTCAAGCTGCCCGAGAAGACGCAGCTCGCCGAGTTCAGCAAGGCCGAGGACCGGCAGATGCAGATCGCGGTGCCGCCGGGCACCTACCTGGTCCGCCGCCGCTACCAGGACGCCACCTACGAGGCCACGCTCGGCGTGCGCGAGGGCGCGCAGTTCAAGGTCGAGGAGTGGGGCCGGCCGGTGATGGAGCTCGGCGTGGCGCGCGGCGAGCGGGTCGACGCGCTGGTCGACGAGAGCCTCGCCTACCAGGACCGGCTCCACCTCGGGGACTCGCCCGTCGTCGCGGGCAGCGCGTCGATGATGATCCCCGGCGCGGGCCAGCTCTACAACGGGCAGTTCTGGAAGGGCATCGGCTACTTCGCCGTGACGAGCTCGATGCTCGCCGGGGTGGTGTTCGATCCCGCCAGCACCGACCTCGGCAACGGGCTCTGGCCCACGCTCGGCGCGGCGGTGTGGGGCGCCTCCATCGCCGACGCCGCCTACAACGTGCACCGCCGCGAGAGCCAGCGGCCCGTGCTCGGCGTGCCCGTGAGCTGGGACACCGTGATGGGCGGCGACGACTGGCCGTTCCACGTGGGGGTGTCGGCCGATCTGATGCTGCGCAAGGGCGTCTCCATCGGGCTCGATCGGGTGGGGATCACCCCCTACCCCGGCGGATGGGACGCGCAGGTGGGCTCCCGGCTGATGATCGCGGCAGAAGGTCGGCGGTTCCGCCCCCACGCGCTCATCGCGCTCGGTGCCCGGTACGGGAAGAAACCGCAGGAAGACTCTCGGTTGACGCGGATGGTCGTCTCCGCGGGCGGGGGCCTGAGATACTATGTGGTCCCGAGGTATTTCCTGCAGGCCGAGGGCCGATGGGAGGACGCAGGGGATTGGCAGGGCGCCACGACGACGATCGGCATGGGGATCCATCTCGGACGATGACGGTTGCGGTCGCGGCGGACTACGGTGTCCTTAGGTCGAACGAAGAGACGACGTCCGAGACGGATCCTGGGGAGGGAACGTGACGATCACCGCACTGGCTCTGTTCGCTGCCGATGCGTGGGCCTGCGACCGCGTGGAAGTCGAGGTCGATGTCGACGGCAGCGAAGTCGTGGTCCACAACTGCTGGGTCCGCGACACAGCCGAGCCGGTCCCGCCGCCGGTGATCCGCCCCAGCGTCGACGAAGCGCCGCGGCCCGAGAAGAAGGGCGCGGGCCACGACGACGTGATCCTGCAGTACGGGATGCAGTTCCTGCCCGACATGCCGGGGCACAACCTCGCCGGGAAGCTCGTCGGCGACGACGACTCCTACTTCAACGTCGAGCTCCGCTACATGCCGGGCTCCGACGTGCGGTGGGTCTCGCGGGCCGGTGCGGGCTTCGACGTCCTCGGCGACAGCGACTGGGACCTCACCCTCGGCGTGTTCCTCGGCGCGGCCGGCATCTGGGATCGCGAGCGCAACAGCGCCGTGATGTACGCCGCGCCGGTCGGCGGCGGCGAGCTCGGCATCGGCTACGAGGGCGAGCGGCTGTTCGGGAAGTACCGGTTCATCGCCGCGGTCGACACCGGGCGGGTGCCGGGCGCGCTGACCGAGAACGAGCTCACCGTCGGCTACAAGATCTTCGAGTCGATCCACGCCTACGGTCAGTACCTGTTCCTCACCCCGCGAGCCCCCGAGAGCCAGCGCGGCGTGGGCATGGGGCTGCGCGTCCAGCTGTAGGAGAACCTGATAGGCGGTGGGGCGGAGGTCGAACCGATGCTCGCGCTGCTGCTGCTGGCGACGGGCTGTGGCCTGTGGTCCCGCGAACCGACCACGACCGCACCCGAGCCCGCCCCCGCCGTGCCGTCCACTGCCGAGCCCGAGCTGCGCTACGTGCGCGCCTCGATGCTCCGGCTGCGCCAGCGCCCCGAGCCCGAGGCCGCCTGGTCCGCGCTGGCCATCAACACCCGCGTCCGCGTGGTCGGTCGCGAGGGCGAGTGGGTGCGCATCGTCGCGCCGGACGGGCGGACGGGCTTCGTCCACCGCGACTTCCTGGGCGACACGCCGCTGAGCCTGGCCGACATCGACGGCGAGCTCGGCCGGGCCGCCGATCCCGCGTCCCGCGTGACCTGGGCCGAGCGCGCCGCGGCGCTGGCGCCCACCGACCCCGAGCGGCTCGGCGGCCTGGTCGAGGCCTACCGCGCCGCCGACCGCCCCGACGACGCCGCGCGCGTCGAGGGGATCCTCCGCACCGGCGAGGCCGACCGCTTCGACCGCTGGTTCGGCGCCGAGGCGGCCCAGGCGGACGAGATCGGCGCCGCCCTCGCCACCGTCGACCACGCCGAGCCGCTCGTGGCCCTGTGGGAGCGCGCCCGCGTGGTCACGCTCGCCATGTCGGAGCCGCTGGCCGCGCTGTTCGACCCCGGCCAGGGCTTCGCCGAGGGCGACCCGCGGGCCATGCTGGCCGAGCGCATGCCATGGGCGCAGATCGCCGTCTACGCCGGGGGCACGCAGCCCGCGCTGGAGCTCGCCCCCGAGCCCTGGCTGACGGCCGCCGCGCGCACCCCGGAGGCCTGGGACGACGCGCTGTTCGAGCTCGTCACCGCCGCCTACGAGACGGCGAGCGCGCGCGGCTGGGCCCGCTGGCAGCAGCAGAACTGGGACTACGGCGGCTGCTCCACCTTCGGCAGCGGCGACGACCTGCACCTGCAGCTGCTGCTGCGCACCGACGCGCTCGCGAAGGTGCCGCCCGCGGCGCCGGCCGCCGCGCAGATCCGGGAGGCGGTGCTGGCCGACATCCTCAAGCCCGTGCCCGACGCCTTCCCCTACTGCCTGGCCGTCGACCAGCCGACCCCGCTCGACGGGCTGCTGCGCGAGGCGCAGGCGATCCTCGACCAGGTGGCGCTCACCGAGGGCGAGCGGGCGGCGCTGGAGGCGCGGATCGCCGCGCGGTTCGGCGAGCCGGGCACCGGCAGCGACGCGCCCTGACGGTCACTGCCAGGCGCGCAGCGAGGCCGGCAGCGGCGCCCCCTCGAGCCGGATCGAGGCGGCGTCGGCCACGCCGTCGCTGTTGCGGTCGACGTCGAGCTTCACCAGGTCGACGAGCCCCGACAGCCCGCCGAGCGCCGACGCGAGCGCCTCGATCGACATCGTCGGGATCACGGCCTCGAGCGAGAGGTCGACGAGCTGGTCGTCCACCATCCGCGCGTCGAGCCGCACGTCGAGGAGCAGCATCAGCACGGGGTTGGCGCCCACCTGGGTGGTGAGCCAGGCGGTGTCGGCCCGGCCCCACAGCCGCCCGTCGCTCGCGACGGTGACCGGCAGCAGGAACCCGAAGCCCCACGGCGCGATCGCCATGGAGCCGTCCTCCAGCACGCCGCTCGGGCTCGCCACGAAGGAGCCAGCTCCCCGGCGTGCCGTCGTAGCCGTCGAGCGCGGCGAAGGCGAAGCCGCGCGTGAGCTGATCGTTCGCCAGGTTGGCCGCCGACGAGCCGCTGCCGAGCTGCGTGATCTGGACCCCCTGCAGCAGCGACCAGCCGACGCCCGGCGCCGGCAGCCGCGGCTCCGTGGCGCTGCGGTAGCGCGACTTGCCCACGCGGACGTCGAGCGACAGCTCCTCGTCGGGCTCGACTCCGGGCAAGGTGCCGCAGGTGGCGACCGTGCCCGCCAGGTTGACCATGCACGGGAGCGGCACCGACACGTCACCCTGACGCAGCGTCACCTTCAGCGTGCTCCGGGTCGGCCGCCTCGCCGAGCACCACCTGCACGGGCACGTCGCCCCACACCCGCAGCGCGCCGTCCGGCGGGAACACGGCGACGATCTCGCCCGCTTCGACCGGCGCCTGGTCGAGCACGGCGCCGCCGCCGCACCCGAGCAATGCCCACACCATCAGCCCCCCTTCGGACGCCCATGCCCGCCCGGCTCTGCGCGGCAGCAGGGACTCGAGGTGCACGAGGATGGCCCGCCGGGTGACGATGCCCATCAGCACCCCCCGCGAGTCCACCACCGGCACGAAGTTCTGGTCGGCCGCGACCCCGAGCAGCCCGCGGACGTCGGTGTCGACCGCCACCGCCCGCACGTCGAACCGCCGCGGCACGGCCGCCAGGCGCGCTCCCTCGGCGCCGCCCTCGTGGTCGGCCAGCCAGAACAGCAGGTCGCCCTCCGTCAGCGTGCCGACGTAGCGCCGCTGGGCGTCGAGCAGCGGCACGGCGGTGTAGGAGTGCCGGCGCAGCTGCACCATCGCGTCGGCGACGGAGGCGGTGACGGGCAGCCACGAGACGTCGTCGAGCGGCGTGAGGAAGAAGGCCAGGTTCACAGAGGATCCTCGAGGCGGCCCAGGTCCAGGATCCGCCGGGTGGGCACGCGGAACAGCCGGCTCTGCTCGCCGTCCGGCCAGCGGATCCGCAGCTCGTCGATGATGTCGCGGTCGCCGAGGCCGAGGTGGACCTCGGGCGGCCCGCCGGTGGCGTGGTTGGTGCCGCCGGCGCGCACCGTGGCGGCCCACGCGGTCGCCCGACCGCGCCTCGACCCGCGCGCCCACGGCGAAGCGGTTCATCCCGCCCTGGTGCAGCCGGACCCGCAGCCAGGCGCCCTCGCCGCAGGTGGAGGTCAGCACGAGCGCGGGCGCGTCGAGGTAGCGCTTGACCAGGTCGAGGAAGCCGTCGTCGTTGAGGTCGACCGCCAGGAAGCCGCGCCCGACCCAGGGCTGGTTGGTGCCCCATGCCGCCCCCTCGTCGACGAAGGTGCCGTCGGGCTGCTGCAGGTACAGCGCGTCGGGCTGCAGCTCCGCGGCCGGGTAGTTCTGACTCGAGGAAGCCGTAGGACATCGGCGCGTCGAGGTCGCCGTCGTCGTCCATGTCGACGAGCTCGACCCCCCAGGCGATCTTCTGCCCGCGCGACTTGTCGTTCTGCAGCCCCACCAGCTCGCGCGACTCGAACCAGGCGCGCCCGCCCGCCCCCGACATCAGCACGGCGTTGCCGTCCCAGGCGGAGATCACCATGTCGTCGATGCCGTCGGCGTTGAGGTCGCCGATCCCGAAGCCCATGCCGGTCACGCCCACGTCGAGCCCGTGGGCGTTGTGGTCGAGCGCGAAGGTGCCGCCCTGGTTGAGCGACAGCTGGTTCGGGAAGGACGCCCCGAAGTCGTTGACGGCGTACAGGTCGAGCCAGCCGTCGCCGTCCACGTCTTGCAGGCCGCCGGCCAGGGCGTAGCCGTCGTGGACCGACTGCGGCACGAGGTCGCTGCGGTCGGTGAAGGTGCCGTCGCCGTCGTTGAGGTAGAGCCAGTCGGGCTCGGCGGGCGAGAAGTCCGTCGTGGTTCGGGTCGGAGCCCGACTCGTCGATGAACCCGTAGCAGCCGACGTACAGGTCGAGATCGCCGTCGTGGTCGATGTCGCCCCAGGACGAGACCACGCTGCGCCGCGCCTCGTCGGACAGGCCGGCCTCGGCGGTCACGTCGACGAACCAACCGTCGTCGTTGCGCAGGAGCACGTTCGGCGCGAGGAAGCGGGTCAGGAGCAGGTCGAGGTCGCCGTCGCCGTCGAAGTCGGCGGCCGAGCCGCCCGACGACAGCGCGAAGGGCGCCGGGAGCTGGTCGGTGCTGTCGACGAAGCCGAACAGGCCGCCGCGGAACATCGTGGTCTGCCAGGCGCCGGGCAGGACCACGTCGAGGAAGCCGTCGCCGTCGAAGTCGCCGCCCACGACGCCCGCGCCCCAGAACCACGGGCGCTTGTCGGGCTCGGCGGGCAGCTCGGTGGCCTCGAACTTGGTGGCGTCGCGCGCCGACGGGTCGGTGCAGCTCGCCTCGCGCTGCGCGATCACCTCGACCGGGACGCCGCTGGCGTCGGGCACGTCGACGGGATCCGGGGCAGGCCCGGAGGCCGTGCAGGCGGACAGCGCAGCGAGCGCGAGCGGCGGGCGGACGAGCAGGGCGGACCTCGGTGGTCACTCTACCCTCCCGAGCTGCGATGCGCCGCTGGTCTGCCCGTCGCTGGCCCGAGCAGGATGACGCGCCGCGCGGACTCCGGTAAGCTCGGGCCCTGGGCGGGGGCCGGACCCGGCGGTCGCCCTGCGGAGGCGGGAGATGACCCTGGTGACGCTGCTGCTCATCGCTGGCTGCGACTCGGGAGCGGCCGAGCGGCTGCGGACCTGTGCCGGCGGCAACACGCGGGCCTGCTACGACGACGGCGTGGCGGCCATGTCGGCCGCGAAGCCGCGGTTCAGCGACGCGCGCAAGGCCTTCGCCTCCGCCTGCCGCCCGAGCGTGACGGCGCGCGGCGCCGAGAGCTCCGTGTCGAAGCACGTCCCCGAGGCCTGCAACGAGCTCGCCACGCTGGTGCGCGACGCCAAGGGCGGCCCGAAGGACGTCCCGCGCGCCATCGACCTGTTCGGCATCGCCTGCAAGGATGGCATCGGCGAGGCCTGCCTCGATCTGGCCGAGCTGCTCTACACCGACGACCCCGAGCTCGCCGACGACGCCGTGCGCGCCGTGGTGCTGTTCGGCCAGGCCTGCGACAAGGTCGACACCAACAACCTCCCCAAGCAGGGCCCCGCGCCGCTCGGCGAGAGCTGCGTCTCGCTCGGCCAGGCCTACGAGAGCGGCATCGGCGTGGAGCCGCCGCGCAAGGACATCGTCAAGGCCGAGGAGCTGTACCGCAAGGGGTGCGCGGCGCGGATCCCCGAGGGCTGCGTCCACATCGGCGACGTCCTCGTCGCGACGCACCAGCGCACGAAGATCGAGGAAGCCGCTGGCTTCTACGAGCAGGCCTGCGAGCTGAACCCGCGCTTCGGCTGCATGGAGCTCGCCCGGCTGCACGAGAAGAAGGCCTGGCCGGGGGCCGACGACGAGCTGGCGGGCACCTTCTACAAGAAGGCCTGCGCCATCGACGCGTCGCAGGGCTGCTTCGAGGCGGCGCAGCTGATGGAGGAGGGCCGCGTCGCCAACAAGGAGGGCGAGATCGACTCGCTCTACAACCAGGCCTGCGAGCACGGCCACAGCATGGCCTGCTCGCGGCGCTCGCTGCGCCGATGAGCGAGCGCCACGACGCCTGGCACAGCCCCCTCGGGGCCCGCTACGCCACGCGCGAGATGTCGTTCCTGTGGAGCGACGACCACAAGTTCCACACCTGGCGGCGCCTGTGGCTCGCGCTCGCCGAGGCCGAGCAGGCGCTCGGGCTGAAGATCGACGACGCGCAGCTGGCCGAGATCCGCGAGCACCTCGACGACATCGACTACGAGCGCGCCGCCGCCTACGAGCGCGACCTGCGCCACGACGTGATGGCCCACGTGAAGACGCTCGGAGACGCCGCGCCGCTCGCGCGCGGCATCATCCACCTCGGCGCCACCTCGTGCTTCGTGGGCGACAACGCCGATCTGCTCGCCATGCGCGCCTCACTCGATCTCGTCGTGGTCAAGCTCGCCTCGGTCGTCGACCGGCTCGCGCACTTCGCCCGGCAGTGGGCCGACCAGCCCACCCTCGGCTTCACGCACCTGCAGCCCGCGCAGCCCGTCACCGTGGGCAAGCGGGCCTGCCTGTGGATCCAGGACCTCCTGGCCGACCTCGACTCGCTGCAGCGGCAGCGCGATCTGCTGCGCTTCCGCGGGGCGAAGGGCACCACGGGCACCCAGGCGTCGTTCCTGGCCCTGTTCGACGGCGACCACGACAAGGTCGAGGCCCTCGACGCGCGCCTCGCCGCACCTTCGGCTTCGCCCGCAGCTATGCCGTCACCGGCCAGACCTACCCCGCAAGGTCGACCACGACGTGCTCGCTGCGCTCGGCTCGCTCGGGGCCACCGCCCACAAGCTGGCCACCGACCTGCGCCTGCTGGCCCACCTCAAGGAGGTCGAGGAGCCCTTCGGCGCGCACCAGATCGGCAGCTCGGCCATGGCCTACAAGCGCAACCCGATGCGCTCCGAGCGCATCTGCGCGCTGGCCCGCCACCTGATGGCGCTGCCGGCCGACACCGCCCACACCGCCGCGACCCAGTGGATGGAGCGCACGCTCGACGACAGCGCGAACCGCCGCCTGGCGCTCGCCGAGGGCTTCCTGTGCGCCGACGGCGTGCTCGAGGCGCTGCTCGACGTGTCGAGCGGCCTCGTCGTGTACCCCGCGGTGATCGAGCGGCGCCTCGCCGAGGAGCTGCCGTTCCTGGTCACCGAGGAGGTGCTCATGGAGATGGTGCGCGCCGGCGGCGACCGCCAGGAGGTCCACGAGGCCATCCGGGTCCACGCCCAGGCGGCAGGGGCCGAGGTCAAGCTCCAGGGCCGGCCGAACGACCTCGTCGAGCGGCTGCGGCGCGACCCCCAGTTCGCGCCGGTCCACGATCGGCTCGACGCCATGCTCGATCCCCGCCGCCACGTCGGGCGCGCGCCCCAGCAGGTCGCCGCGTTCCTCGAGGGCGAGGTGGAGCCCGCGCTGGCGGCCTACCGCGGCCGCCTGGTGGGCAGGCAGGGCCTGCGCGTCTGACCGCGTGACGCCGCCGCCCCGCTTGCTTACGACGGGGGCGGAGGCCCGATGGACGCCGCTGCGCACCCCCGACGATCGCTTCGCCGATCTGCCCGAGTTCCCCTACCCCCCGCGCTACGCCGACGATCTGCCGGGGTTCGAGGGCCTCCGGCTGGCCTGGATCGACGAGGGCCCGGCCGACGGCCCCGTGTTCCTCTGCCTCCACGGCGAGCCGACCTGGTCGTTCGTCTACCGCAAGATGATCCCCGTGTTCACCGCGGCCGGCGGCCGCGTGATCGCGCCCGACCTGATCGGCTTCGGCCGCTCCGACAAGCTCGTCGACGACCGCGAGTACTCGATGAAGCTCCACCGCCGGGCCGTGCTGGCGCTGGTCGACCGCCTCGAGCTGCAGGGCGTCACCCTCGTGTGCCAGGACTGGGGCGGGGTGCTCGGCCTGACCCTGCCGGTGGACCGGCCCGCGCTCGTCGCCCGGCTCGTCGCGATGAACACAACCATCGCCGACGGCACCGCCCCCGGCGCGGGCTTCGACGCCTGGAAGGCGTTCGCGCGCACCCAGCCCGACCTCGACGTGGGGCGGCTGCTCGCGCGCTCCGTCCCCGGCCTCGACGAGGCCGCCGTCCGCGCCTACGACGCCCCCTTCCCGAGCGCCCGCTACAAGGCCGGCGTCCGCACCTTCCCGGAGCTCGTGCCGGTGCGGCCCGAGATGCCCGGCGCCGAGCTCGGCCAGCGCGCCGCGGCCTGGTGGCGCGATCAGTGGCGCGGCCCCACCTTCCTGGCCGTGGGGGCGCAGGATCCGGTGCTGGGCGTGCCCCACGCCGAGCGGCTGCAGCGCCTGATCGCCGCCGCCCCGGCCCCGCTCGTGCTGCCCGACGCCGGGCACTTCGTGCGAGGAGTCGGCGGGCGCGCAGGTCGCCCGCGCCGCGCTCGAGGCCTTCGGCGGCGCCCTGAGCGCTACCCCAGCGCGTCCACGGCGGCGACGGCCCCCTCGAGCCAGGCGAGCGCGTCGACCAGCAGCGCGTCGTCGGGCTCGGCGCCGTCGCGGATCGCGGCGAGGCGCCCGGCGAGGTCGGCGGGCACGCCGTCGGCGACCAGGACCGGCAGCGCGCCCAGCGGCGAGGCCCTCGTCGTCGAGGCCCTCGGCCACGGCGAGCAGCGCCGCCCGCGTCGCCGGGCCGTGGCCGCTGCGCAGCGCGACGTGGGCGCGCAGGCGCACCAGGTGGTTGCGCAGCCCCTGCTCCACGCCGAGGCGCAGGTGCTCGGGCTCGACGGTCACGTCGGCCAGCGGATCGGCGCCGACCAGCACGCGGTGGCGCGCCCGCATGCCGAAGATGCGCAGCGGCGAGACGTCGGCCAGGCGCGCGAGCTCGCCGCGGGCCACGAAGTACGGCCGGACCGTGCTCGTGCGCCCGGCCAGGGCCTGGCCCGCCCGCCGGAGCGTGTCGGGATCGCAGGGGTCGAGCTCGATGCACAGCCGGAGCGGGTCGCGCTCGCTCGGCGCGGCGCCGTAGGCCGTCAGGCTGACGAGGCGCTCGCCGAGCGCCGCCCGCAGCGCCGCGACCGCCCGATCCTCCGCCTCGCCCATGCGCCTCCTAGGCCTCGCGCCCGAGCTGGTGCCGCAGCGCGCCCTCGAGCGCAGGATACCGGAACGGGAAGTCCGCGGCGACGAGCGCAGCGGGGGCCACCCGCTGGCTGGCCAGCAACAGCTCGTCGGCGGCCTGCGCGCCGAGCGCGAGCACCAGCGCCGCCCGCGGGGTCGGCACGATCGCCGGACGGCGCAACACCGCACCGAGGGTGTGGGCGAAGTCGCGCTGGCGCACCGGCTCGGGCGCCACCGCGTTGACCGGCCCCGACAAGCTGGGGTCCCAGATCGCGCGGTGGAGCACGCCGACGAGATCGTCGACCGCGATCCACGACATCCACTGGTCGCCGGAGCCCATCGGGCCGCCGGCGCCGGCGCGGAACGCCGGCAGCACGGTGGACAGCATGCCGCCCTGCGCGCCCAGCACGAGCCCGATGCGCACGTTGACCACGCGGATCCCGGCCTCTCGCGCCGGCGCCGTCGCGCCCTCCCAGGCGCGGCAGACCTCGGCGAGGAAGCCCTCGCCGGGCGGCTCCTCCTCCTCGACGAGGGTGTCGCCGCGGTCGCCGTACCACCCGATGGCGGAGGCGCAGACGAGCACCTCGGGGCGGGGGTCCTGCGCCAGCAGGCGGTCGACCACCGCGCGGGTCCCCTCGATGCGCGACCGCAGCACGCGCTCCTTGTGGGCGTCCGTCCAGCGGTGGCCGGCGATGGGCTCTCCCGCGAGGTGCACCACCGCGCGCGCCCCCTGCAGCGCGCCGGGCGCCACCCCGTCGCGCACCGACACGGGCACCACCTCGTAGCCGCCGACGCCGAGCAGCGACGCCAGCTGCCCGCCGACGAAGCCCGTGGCGCCCGTGATGGCCACCCGCGGGCGCTCCTGGCCCCGCACCGGCTGCAGCCAGCCGAGGTCGTCGCGGGTGCGCCGGTGGCGGAACCCGAAGATCGCGTCGACCCGCCGCTGCACGGCGCCGCCGGCGACCCCGCGGCCCAGCGGCCCCAGCGGCACCTCGTAGGTCACCACGTCGGTGAGCTCGCCGTCGGCGAAGCGGTGATCGTGGCGCCAGCTCGCGAAGGGGCCGCGGACCTGCTCGTCGGCGAAGCCGTGGGGCGGGTCGCACGCCACGTGGCGCGCCTCCCAGCGGACCGTCGCGGGGCCGACCTTCGCCTCGAAGGTGAGCGTGTTGCCCACGTCGAGGCCGGTGCCGGTGCGCGCGATCACCCGGACGGGGTCCCACGGCGGCATCAGGCGCTCGAACGCGGCGGGCTGGGCGTGCCAGTCGAACAGCTCTCGCGCGGTGGCGTCGAGTGCCGAGCGGTAGGTGCAGGTCGTCACGGGCTCCTCACGTCGGGGGTGGCGGACGGCAGCGCGGGCGAGCGGGCGTGGCCGATCAGGCGGGCCACGAGCAGCACGGCGACGACGCCGAGCCCCAGCGTGAGCCCCATCCACACGCCCACCAGCCCGTAGTCCGCCTCGAACGCCAGCCAGGCGCCGACCGGCAGGCCGACCAGCCAGTAGCCGACCAGGTTGAACAGCATGGGCACGCGGGTGTCGCCGAGCCCGCGGAGGACGCCGAAGGCGACGACCTGGGTGCCGTCGAACCACCCGAACGCGGCGGCGAGGGGCAGGATCGCCGCCACGAGCGCGATCACGCCCGGGTCCGGGTTGTACAGGCGCCCGATCTCCTCGGGGAACACCAGGAACAGCACGGCGGACAGGGTCATCGCCGCGGCGCCGACCGCGACGGACGTGGCGCCCGACCGGCGCCAGTCCTCGCGCCGGCCGACCTGGTTGCCCACGCGGGTGGCCGCCGCCGCGGAGACGCCGAGCGGCACCATGAAGCCCACCGACGCCGCGCTGAGGGCCGCGGTGTGGGCGGCGGCCTCGGTGTCGCCGAGCGCGCCGGCCACGAAGGAGCAGAACTCGAAGGCCCACACCTCGAGGCCGAGCTGCAGCGCGACCGGCACCGAGACAGCGACCACGGCGAAGAGCTGGCGCAGATCGCGCACCGGCCCGGTCGGGCGCGCCCGCCGCACGATGGGCGCGCTCAGCGCCAGCAGCGCGACGAGCATCACCCACCGCACCACCACCGTGCACCAGGCGACCCCCGCCACGCCGAGCCCGACGTGGCGCACGAGCAGCCAGTCGCCGGCCAGGTTGACCAGGTTGGCCAGCCCGACCACCCACATCGCGGGGCGCATCTGCCCGTCGCCCTGGAGCAGCTGGCGCAGGACCGCGAACAGGGCGAACGGCACGACCCCTGCCGCGCCGATGTGGCAGAACGCCACGGCGTCGGGCATGGCGGCCGGCGGCTGGCGCAGCGCCAGCAGGATCGGCTCCGCCGACAGCAGGATAGGCCACCACCGGCACGCAGGTGGCGAGCGCCACCCAGGCGCCGCGGGCGGCGGCGGTGCCGGCGCGGCCGGGGTCTCCGGCGCCGTACGCCTGGGTGATCAGCGGGTCGAGGCCCGCGGACACGCCGAGGACCATCACCAGGCAGCCGAACACCAGGGTGTTGCCGATCCCCACCCCGGCCGTGGCGGACGTGCCGAGCGGCGCGACCATGAGCAGGTCCACCACCCCCATCCCGACCATGCCGAGCTGGCCCAGGACCACGGGCCAGGCCAGCCGGGCGATCCGCCCCACCTCGTCCATCGCAGGCTCCGCCGGCCCGTGGGTCGTAGCTCGGCCCGCGGGGGGCGGCGAGCGCCGCGCTGGCGGACGGGCGCGTTTTCGGGCACCATCCCGCGATGCGATCCCTCCCGCTGCTGCTCCTCGCCCTCGCCTGCCGCCGTCCGCCGCCCGACACCGACGGCCCGGCGAAGGACACCGTCACCGACGGCGTCGTCACCGACACCGACACCGACACCGTGACCGACACGGACACCGACACCGTCACCGACACCCCGACGACGCCGCCCGAGACGGGCACCGCCGGCAGCGACACGGGCACTGCCGGCTGTGCCGGGATCGACGCCGACGGCGACGGCGTCGACGCCTGCACCGACTGCGACGACGCCGACCCCGAGACCTGGCCGGGCGCGCCCGAGCGCTGCGACGAGCGCGACAACGACTGCGACGGCAGCCCGCTGCCCGACGAGGGCCCCGCCTGCGCCGCCTGCGACGCCGCGGGGCTGTGGCTGTCGACCCGCGAGCTGTCGGGCGACCCGCTGCGCACCGAGCTCGTCGCCTTGACCGCCGCCCACACCTGCTCGGACTACTCGACCGAGACCACGTTCATGTTCGTCGACCTCGACAACGACAACGGCGAGGTCGAGTGTGTCTACACGGGGCGGCGCACCCCGATCGTCGGCGGCCAGAAGCCCGACCCGACCGACATGAACACCGAGCACAGCTGGCCGCAGAGCCAGGGCGCCGGCAGCCCGCCCGCCCAGTGCGACCTGCACCACCTCTACCCGGCCGACGCCGACACGAACAACGCCCGGGCGAACTACCCCTTCGGCGAGGTCAACATCGTCGACGAGAGCTTCGACGGCGGCTCGCTGCTCGGCCTCGATCTGGCGGCCCGCACCGTGTTCGAGCCGCGCGACGTGCACAAGGGGAACGTCGCCCGCTCGATGGCGTACTTCGCGATGCACTACGGCTACACCCTGTCGGCGTCCGATGTGGCGCTGTACCAGAGCTGGTCGCTGCTCGACCCGCCCGATCAGGCCGAGATCGACCGCACCCTCGCCATCTCCGCGCGGCAGGGCGCGCCGAACCCCTACGTGCTGTGCCCGGATCTCCTCGACCGCTGGTGACTACCAGCCGCCGCAGGGGGTCCGCGAGCGCCAGTCCGCCGGGATGCGGGTGCGCGACAGGGTCACCTCCCGCTCGCCGTCGCCGCCGCGCGGCCGCACCGCCAGCTCCACGTCGGTGCCGGGCTCGCCCGTCGAGGCGCGGACGAACTCGGTGGTGGTCAGGCCCCAGGTCGGCTGCCCGCCGACCTCGGTGATCCGGTCGCCGGGGGCGAGGCCCGCCTGGTCGGCGGGGCCGCCGGGGACGACCTGGTCGATGCGGATGCCGCGCCCGTCGGCGTAGATCCGCGCGCCGATCCCGCCGATGGGCCCCCACGGCAGGCCGAGGTCCAGGACCTGGCTCGGCGCGCCGCCGTCGATGGGGACGACGGGGCCGACCACGCGCAGCGCGCCGTCCTGCCGCCAGCCCTGGACGCCGCAGGCCGTCCACCCCGGCACCACGTCGGCCCGGCCGCCGCCCTCGGCCGCCGCCTCGAAGGAGGCCACGCGCCAGTCGAGGCAGCCCACCAGGTCCACGCCGCGCGTGCCCGGCCCGTCGGGGACGGCCCAGTGGACCGCGACGGGGTCCGATCCGCAACCGTGGCGGCCCGGCGCCACCACCACCGCTCCGATCATCGCCAGCGCCGCCAACCGCATTCGGACCTCCTCGTCGCGTCGGTCTCTCCAACGTACTTTCGCGCACCGCCCCAGTTGTCACCCGCTGTCATCATCATGGGGGTGTGCTCGGGCCGGGGGCCGGGCACCCGAACGTGCGAACGGGAGCGATGAGCACGCATCCGTGACGGTCGCCCGCCCGCCCCCCGGCCCTGCGCGCACCCCAGCCCCGCCCGCAGCAGGCTCGGCAGGGCCGCTGCGGCGATGTCGTCATCATGGGGGTGTGCTCGGGCCGGGGCCGGGCACCGTCATCATGGGGGTGTGCTCGGGCCGGGGGCCGGGCACCGTCATCATGGGGGTGTGCTCAGGCCGGGGGCCGGGCACCCGAACGTGCGGACGGGAGCGATGAGCACGCATCCGTGACGTTCGCCCGCCCGCCCCCCGGCCCTGCGCGCACCCCGGCCCCGCGCGCAGCAGGCTCGGCAGGGCCGCTGCGGCGATGTCGTCATCATGGGGGTGTGCTCGGCGCCAGGCACCCGAACGTGCGAACGGGAGCGATGGGCTCCGAGCCGTGACGTTCGCCCGACTGAAATGACGCGATCGCGCCCGACGCCTTTCCGTCGAATGACGGAAAGGCGTCGAGCACGATCCGCGTCATTTCGGCCCTGCGCGCACCCCTCGCCCTGTCACCGGGTGACACTCGCCCGGTGGGAGATCTCGGGCCAAGGACGCCATGCTCCGCTCTCCTCGCCCTGTCCGCCGCGGCGCGCGCCGTCCCGATCTGCTCGCCCGCTGGCAGGCCCACGCCGCCCAGGTCTCGGCCGCGAGCCCCGTCCCCGTGTCGTTCGAGGCCGCCGACGCCGCCGCCCTGGCAGCGGGCGACGTGGCCGGGCGGCGCTTCGACACGGCCGACGGCGCCTTCGCCGTCGGCGCCGTGTGGATCGACGCGCCGGTCCAGGACGTCTGGGTCGTGCTCCACGACGCGCCGCACGACCCGCCCGGCCGCATCACCACCGAGCGCCTGCCCGCGCCCGCGGACCTGCGGCGGGTCCACATGACGCTCGACCTCCCCTTCCCGCTCGCCGACCGGCAGTGGATCGCAGAGGTCGGACCGCGCGCGACGTGTACACGGCGACCGCCGGCGACGATCTGGCAGCGGCGGTGGGACCTCGGCGACCCCGCGCTCGCCCGCACCGCCGTCGACGCGACCTGGATCACCGAGTGCCGCGGCGCGTGGACCCTGCTGCGCACCGACGAGGGCACGCTCGCCGTCTTCTCGGTGCGCACCGTGCTCGGCGGGATGGTGCCGGCGTCCATCGCCCAGGCCTGGGCGGTGGGCACGCTCAAGCGCTCGCTGCGTCAGGTCGCGGCGCGGGCCGAGGCATGCACGACCACTACGTCGCGGGGCACGATCCGGTCGCCGGACCGCAGGGGGCCCCGTTGCCCGTCTATCAGACGCCTCTCGGCCTCTGACGCGCCCGCACGACCACCCCACGACCCCCCACCACCACGCCCTCGGCGCCGGGCTCGCTCGGCGTGGTGGTGGTCGTGGTCGTGGTCGTGGTCGTGGTCGTGGTCGTGGTCGTGGTCGTGATCGTGATCGAGGCTAGGGCGCGGGGTCCGCCAGGTGGATCCAGACCACCAGGCGCCCGCCGAGCGTGTTCGACGCCATGTGCCACTCACGCAGCGCCCGATCGTGCTCCCGCCGCGCCCCGCGCAGCGCCTTGAGCCGCTCCGACAGCTGGAACGCATCGACATCGCGGCTGTGCAGATCGAGGTTGTTGCCGATCAGCAGCTCCAGGTCGGGCACGAGCCGCTCCGCCGCGACGTAGCGATCCGCGCCCCGGGCGTCGACCAGGTCGAGGTAGCGCTGCTCCAGCGCCCGCTTCTGCGCACCGGCCGGCAGGTCCTCGATGAGGCCCTGCTGGTCGCGCACCACCTGGACCAGCGCGTCCTCGGTGCGGTGCGTCTCGTCGCGGGCGGTCGCCAGCCGGCTCCTGCTGCTGGCGACCGAGAACACCAACACGAAGAGGATGGCCAGCATCACCGCGAAGCCGGCGCCGAGCGCGACGACCGCGATCCGCCAGGGATCCCGCGCCTGCACCACCGGGGCGGGCGGCGGGCCCTCCACCAGCGCCTTCCCGGGGATGCCGCCCGACAGGCCCACGGCCTGGCTCGCCGCGGGCCCCTGCCCGCCGATGACGACGGGCTCGCGCGGCCGCGGCGTGCTCCCCCGGACCATCCACGCCGGATCCGACGCCGAGACCGGCGTGCCCGACGTCCCCGAGCGCCCCGCGACCTCCGGCCCGGTGCGCGGCAGCGGGGTGACGAGGTCCGCCGTCGACAGGCTCGACGCGTACGACCGCTCGCTGTCGGTGTCGAACGTGGACGCGCCGCTGTTCGGCCGGTCGAGCTGCTCGATCGGCTGCGCGAGCGGCGGCACCCCGGCCGCCACCTCCGGCAGCTGCTCGATCACCTCGTCGAGCGCCGCCGCGACGGCCGCGGCGGAGGGGAACCGGCGCTCCCGCTTGTGCGCCAGGCACCGCACGAGCAGGGGGTGCAGCCGCGGCGGGATCCCGCGCAGGAGCAGCGGCTGGGTGTCGACGAGGAACAGGTCCTGCGGCGGCTCCGCGCGCAGCAGGCGCCACAGCGTGGCGCCGAGGCCGTACAGGTCGGCCCGCGCATCCACCGTCTCCGGCGCGTTGCGCTGCTCGGGCGCCATGTAGCCGCGGGTGCCGACGCGCAGCCGCGTGGCGCCCTCGGCTTCGGTGCGCGCCACGCCGAAGTCGGTGAGCTTGCAGAGCCCCGCCGGCGTGACGAGGACGTTGTTCGGCTTCACGTCGCGGTGGACGACGCCGAACGCGTGCACCGCGGCCAGCGCACGGGCCACCTGCCGCGTCGCGTCGACCGCCATCCGCGGCGGCATCTTGCCGTGCCGCTCCACCCACTGGTCGAGGGTGCCGCCCTCGACGAGCTCCATCACCAGGAACGGCAGCGGCGGCGTGTCGTCGTGCGCCTCGAGCTCGCCCACGTCGTAGACTCGCACCAGGTGCGGGTGCTCGAGCAGCGCCATGGTCTGCGCTTCGCGGTTGAAGTTGGCGCGGATCTCGGGGATCTGCGCCGCTCGCGGCTGGAGGACCTTGATCGCCCGCCACACGCGCAGCTTGCGATCGAGCGCGCGATAGACGGCGGACATCCCGCCTTCGCCGATCTTCGACACCAGGGCGTAGCGACCCTCTCCGAGTCGCGCCGACTCCGGCGGCAGCTGTTCCACACCCATCGACCCATCGTACGACGGGCCGACCCACATCGGGGTCACATCCGCTCCGCGCGCGCCACGAACCCGGCGCGGCGGCGGCCCCGGCGGTCCCTTCCGGGTGCGAGGATCGCCCGACGCAACCGGCGTCGGTGGCGCGAGCCCACGGGGCGGCGCCCCGAGGTACAGTGTCGCGAACGGCGGGGTTGACCACATGGACGCGCAGCAGGACGCGGGCGAAGAGGACCTGGGCGGAGCCCGCACCCGGCTCCAGGGGCTGCCGGGCGACCGCGCCGCGGCCGGCCAGCGCGTCCCCAACAAGGGGCTGCGGTTCAACGTCCTGCGCGAGTTCCTGTACCACCTCACGCGCGCCGCCCTGCTCGCCATCGTCCCGGGCACCATCGCCATCGGCGCCACCCTGACCATGTTCGTGGTCACGGCGCTGCCGCCGATCAACAAGGCCCGCGGCGAGCTCATCGCGAGCGAGCAGGCCTACCACCAGGCGCTGCACAACTCGCAGCCCATCCTCGCGCAGCTCGAGGCGGAGGGCGCGCCGAGCGACCAGATCCAGGTCGTGTACTTCGCCTTCGACGACGCCGAGGGCGACGAAGCGCGCCGCATGGCCGACACCTACCTCGGCGTGCTCGTCGACCAGAGCATCGAGGCCCGCAGCCGCTCCGGCAGCACCGACAACACGCTCACGGTGATGCTCGGCCCGGCGAACAGCGCCCGGCGCTCCGCCAGCGAGGCCTACCGCGAGTGGAACCGCCTGCTCGACGCGCCGAGCGGCCGCCTGGCCGTGCTGCTCGGCCTCGTCCACCGCCCCACCCTCGGGATGTCGGTCTACGAGCGGTCGCACCCGCGCCGCTGACGCCGGCGCAGCCGCAGCACCGCGAGCCAGCCGAGCGGCAGCGCGCCGCTGCCCCGCCCGAGGCGCAGCCGCAGCCCTGGGCCTTGTCGGTGCTCAGCGGCTCCACCAGGATGTCGCCCACCGAGCAGTCGTCGGCCCGCACCGGGTCGTCGTCGTCGCAGTCGCCGCCGACCCCGACCCAGTCGGCGCCCGGCGCGCAGGGCGAGTCGGTGGCGGAGCCCGTCTGGCCGCGCCCGTCGCCGTCGAGGTCGAGGTACCAGGTCTGGTCCTCGCCCACGTCGTCGACCCGGCCGTCGCAGTCGTCGTCGACCCCGTTGCAGGCCTCGGTGGCGCCCGGGTGGACCTCGGGGGTCGTGTCGTCGCAGTCGGTGGCGTCGGCGACGAGGTTGGCGCCTGCGCCGTCGCGGCAGTCGAGCACCGGGGCGCGGTCGGGGTCGCCGTAGCCGTCGCCGTCGCTGTCGAAGAACCAGACGCGGACGGTGGCGTCGGTGCCGTCGGCGCCGTTGCAGTCGGAGTCGACCCCGTCGCCGCAGGGGTCGTCGGCGCCGGGAACACGTCGGCGTCCTGGTCCTGGCAGTCGCCGCCCACGAGCGCCGCGCCGTCGGGGACGGTGTCGGAGCACTCCTCGAACGAGGTGGTGCCGAAGCCGTCGCCGTCGAGGTCCTCGAAGTAGGTGGTGGCGTCGACCGCGCCCTCGCTCGCGTCGCCGTCGCAGTCGTGGTCGACCACGTCGCAGTACTCGAAGGCGCCGAGGTAGATGGTGGGGTCGCTGTCGTCGCAGTCGCCCCAGGCGTCGCTGCCGAGGTCGTTGCTCGACGCCCAGCCGCCCCCGCAGGCCGGCGCCGGGGGCGCGAAGCACTGCACGACGCCCGTGCCGGGCACGCCCTGGCCGTCGAGGTCGCAGTCCTCGAAGAACTCGTCGATGTCGATGGGCTCCTCGTCGACGAGGGTGTCGCAGTCGTTGTCTGCGGCGTCGCAGCGCTCGTCGTTGCCGGGGAAGTTGGCGCCGTCGTCGTCGTCGCAGTCGTGCAGGAACGGCGGGCCGTCGCCGTCGTGGTCGGTGTGCAGGTCGGGATCGGCGGACGCCCCGCCGAAGGCGCCGATGTCGGAGCGGCTGCCGTCGGGGTCGGCGATGGCCGGATCGCCCACGTCGAGCAGCGGGCTCGTGATGGGGGTCGGGTAGAGCGTGTCGTTGGCGCAGTTGCCGTCGCGCGTCCACGCTACGAGGCCGGGATCGCCTGCCCCGGTGATGTCGGTCGCCGACAGGCCGCCGCTCGCGTCGGTCGTGTTGCCGTGGAACCAGTTGTAGCCCGTGCTCGGGCCGCTGTTGGCGTTGAGCGCCAGCGCCGTCGTCAGGTTCGACAGGAACAGGTTGTTGACGACGGAGATGGAGTCGGTGAGCCCGTTGGCGTAGACGGCGTCGCTCCCGGCATTGCCGACGAAGTGGTCGTTCTCCACCACCCAGGCGCCGCCGTTGGCGTACAGCGCGCCGCCGTTGGCGGTGGCGGTGCCCTCCTGGAACACGGTGGCGCGGATGTCGGTGTCGCTCGACGCGAACACGGCGGCGCCGAGCCCCGCGTGGGGCGCGCAGAACAGCCCCTGCTGGATGTCGAGCGAGCCGAACGCGGCGTACACCCCGCCGCCGAACGAGCCATCGGTGTGGTCGAAGGTGCAGCGCAGACAGGTGACGGCCATGCTCGTGGTCCACACCGCGCCGCCGTTGGCGGTGGCCTCGACGTGGTCGAACACGACGTCGGTGAGGTCGAGCGGGAGCGGAGCCAGCGCGTAGGCGTAGATCGCGCCGCCGTACTGCGACTGCGGCTGGCCGGGGATCCCCACGAACGTGACCCGCTCGAACGTGCCCGTGGCCTCCTCGAGGTACACCGCACCGCCGAAGTTGCCGGTCCCCGCCCCGATGCGCGCGTCGATGACGCTGTCGCGCACCACGACCGCGCTGTTGCCCTCCGTCGCGCGGATGGCGCGGGTCGCGCCGAGGCCCTCGAGCGTCAGCCCCTCCACGGTGAGGTCGACGTTCGCGCGGACGAGGAGGATCTCGGCGTCGCTGGAGCGCAGCACCGCGCCCGGCAGCCCCACCACGGTCACGTCGCGGTCGACGTCGGCGCTCGGCCCGGTGACCACGCCGTCGACCTCGAGCGTGTCGCCCGCCGCGGCGTTCGCCACGGCCTCGCCCAGCGTGCTGTACGCGTTCCCCGTGCTCTGCACCGTCACCGACTGGGCCGCCGCCGTCCCCGGCAGCGCCAGCCACAGCGCACCCGTCGCTCGCAGGCTCCCGCGCAAGCCACCCTCCGTCGCCCGCCAGTCTACCGTGAGTTGCGCGCCCTGGCGTTCATCCGAGCGCGGAAGCCATCTGCTGCTTCACGCGGATGGCGCCGGCCTCGTCCGACAGGCGCTCGAGGAGCTCGGCGCCGTGCTTGCCCGCGAGCCGCAGCACGTTCGCCCACCCCGACGACGCCGCGGCGTCGGTGATGATCGTGAGGCAGGTCGCCGTGTCGCGGTCGACGGTGCCGATGACCCCCACCTCCTGCGCCGACCACAGCCACTGCCAGGTCTGCGTGTGGTCGCCCCGGCGCGCGACGAGCGCGGCCACCACGAGCCGATAGGCGCCCCACTGCGGGTGGCCCGGCTCCCGCCCGAGCCAGTCCGCGGCGCGGCGCGTGTGGTCGTAGGCGGCGTTCACGGCGCCCTGCACCAGCGCGAGGCGCGCCAGGCCGAGGCTCGAGCCGATGCCGGCGTCGATGGCGTCGGTGCGGTCGGCCCAGGCGGCGCAGGCCTCGTAGGTGCGCAGCGCGCGGCCGTAGTCGCCGCGCAGCCGCGACACGTCGGCGATGGCGAGGCGCGCGTCGATCTCCAGCGCCACGGCGCCGAAGTCCCCGGCCCGCTCGGCGCACCACACGCACATCCGGTACGCGAGATCGTCGGGGCTGCGCTGCCAGCGGTTCTCGGCGAGCAGCAGGCGCGCGCGCACCTCGCCGATCGGGTCGCGCCCGCGGCGGTAGGCGTCGACGGCGCCGTGGTACAGGGCCTCGGCCTCGTCGAACCGCCCGAAGTCGCGCGCCACCCGGCCCTGCCCGCACAGGCCGTCGCCGATCCCGCGCGCGTCGTCGAGCTCGGTCGAGCGGGCCAGCGCGCGGGCGAAGCGCAGGTCGGCGTCCTCGAGCTGGCGCTGGCGCAGCGCGACCGCCGCCCGGCCGCCGATGGCGCGGGCCTCGTGCGCGTGCAGGCCGTGCTTCGTGGCGTGGGCCAGCACCTCGGAGAAGCGCCCGTCGGCGTCCTCGGGGTCGTGGTCGCGCAGGCGCGTCCAGCCGAGGCCGAGCACGGCGTCGAGCGCGGGGACGAGCTCCCCCGCCTCCACCAGCGCCGCGGCGGCCCGCCGGTAGTGCTCGCCCGCCTCGGACCAGGCGCCGCGGGCGTCGTGGGCGCGGGCCAGCCACAGCAGCGCGCTCGGGCGGAACGAGGCCAGCGTCGGGTCCTCCTCGGTGGCGCGCAGGGCCAGGCGCGACGCGCGGAGCAGGTCCTCCACCCGGCCCGTGGCGGCAGCGCGCTCCGCAGCGCGCAGCAGCCACGGCACGCCGAACGCGGCGTCGCCGCCGGCGACGGCGTGGATCCCGGCCTCGAGCGCCCCGGAGATGCCGCCCACGTCGTTGGCGGTGCGGCCGAACGCCCGGCCGAGGCGCCGGTGGAGGTCGACGTGGTCGGGGCGCGCGGAGGCGTCGGCCGCGGCCACCCGCGCCACCGCGCCCTCGATGATGACGAAGCCGTCGGCGCGCTCCGTCCACAAGCCCGTCGACAGCGCGGAGGCGAGGCCGGTGCCGGCGAACGCCTCGTACATCGCGGGCGGCGTGCACCCGGCGAGCGCCGTGAGGTGGACGAGATCGACGAAGCGCTTGCCCCGCGCCGCGGCGTCGCCCTCGCCGGCGGCGGAGCGGCGCGCCAGGCCGGCGATCCGCCGCCGGACGACCGCCTGCAGGTCCTCGGGGACGGGCCGCGCCCGCCCCGGATCGGTGTGGTCGGTGTCTTCGCGCGGAAGCACCGTGAGGATCCCGGAGTCGGCGTCCTCCACCAGCCAGTCACGCTCGACCCAGTCGAGCAGCGCCTGGCGGACCACCCCGGGCAGCCCCTGGTGGTGGAAGGCGAGCTGCTCCGCCGGCGTGTCGGCGATCGGCACCAGCGCGCGCACCAGATCGGCGGTCTCGGTGCCGGAGAGCGGGGGCAGGTCGATGCGCACGGCCCCCTGCGCCGTGAGCGCGCCGATGCGGTCCTCGAGGGAGGGGCGCTCCTCGAAGACGTCGCTGTCGACGGTGGTGACGACCAGCACGGGCGTGGCCGCCTCGTCGGCGAGGCGGCGCGCGTAGAGCTCGGCGAGCGCGAGCCCCTCGGTGTCGTCGCCGGCCGGGGCGCACTCCACGTCCTCCACCACCAGCAGCGACAGCCCGCGCCAGGCGCGCGCCTCGACCTGGCGCACCACCTCGGCCATGCCGACCCCCGCCGCGGCCGGCGGCTCGTCGGGCTCGCGCAGGCCGCACCAGGCGGCGAGCGCGGCGGCGTCGGTGTCGGCGCGGATCCAGCCCGGGCCCGCCCCGCCCGCGATCGGCTCGGCGCGCGACTCGCGGTGCAGCCGGCGCCGGATCCGCGCCTGCAGCGACGTGCGGGACTCGCCCCACGGCTGGAGCAGCGCCATGGCGGCGCCGGCGGTCCCGTCGCCGCCCGTGGGTGGATCGCGGTAGGCGACGGTCACGGACTCGGCCGTGCCGCGCTCCTCGAGGCACCGCACCAGCCACTGCACCAGCGCGGTGCGGCCGCTGCCGCGCGGCCCCGCGACGACGACGATCTGCGGCTTGCCCGCGCCGACCACGCGGCGGGCGGCGTCCCACAGCGCGCGGCAGGCCGCATCGCGGCCGAACAGCTCGGTCTCGCGGCGGATGAGGATGCCCGGGTGCGCGGGGAGCCAGCCGGCGTCGGGCGGCTCGGGCGGGTACTCCGTGATCCGCGGGGGGAACGGGCGGTTCCAGCGTGGCGGCCCCGCGCCCGGGGACTCGTCGAGCACGGGCTCCAGCGCGACCTCGTCGAGCTCGGTGATCGGGTCCGCCGCCGCGCGGAAGCTCGCCCCCGGCGCCACCGTGCCGTCGCGGCCGGGCGGGCGGGAGCCGGTGGCGTGCTGGGCGGCGGCCAGCTCGGTGCGCACGTCGGCCGCGAGATCGTAGCGGCTCATCGGATCGGCGCGCAGGAGGTTCGCGAGGAGCGTCTCGAGCTTGGGGGGCGCGGCCAGGCGCGGCTCGTACGGCGGGAGCTCCGCGTCGAGCGCGCTCGAGCGGCCGGTGAACGGCGAGCGGCCCGTGACGAGCTCCCAGGCGACCACCCCCACGGCGTACAGGTCGCTGGCGGGCCCGAACTCGTTGCCGCGGTCGGTGAGCTGCTCGGGCGCGAGGTAGCGCGGGTGGACCGACCGGAAGCCGAGGACGTTCGCGACGTTCGCGCGGCCCGGGTCGACGAGCCACACCGAGCGCGGGGCGCCGGCGCCCTCGCGGTACAGCCACAGGCGATCGGGGGCCCGCGCGCCGTGGACGAAGCCCCGGGCGTGGAGGTGCGCCAGCGCTTCGAGCAGCTGGTCGAGCCAGGCGGCGAGCTCGCTCCAGCGCGGCGGGTCGCGCAGCTCGGCCACGATGGCCTCGGGCGTGGGGCTCGCGACGTAGGGCAGGCCGTCCGGCGTGATCCCCACGTCGTGGATCGGCAGGACGGCGGGGTGCGACACCCCGAGGCAGCGGCCCACGGACCAGCGGAACAGCGCGCACTGCTGCGGGTCGGCCGCGAACTCCGGCCGCAGGACCTCGATCGTGACGCGGCGGTCTCCGTCGAGCGCAGCGATCTGCTGCCCGATGGGCCCCTCCGTCGACGCACCCGCTCCGTCGGGCCGGTACCGCTCCGGCAGTCGCACGCCCCCTCCCTCGTCCGGTGGGGGGGATTTTGGCCCGTGCCGGCGCGCGTGTCATCGTGGCGAGGGAACCTCGCCCGCGGACCGCGGTCGGTCCACCGAACACACGAACCAGGGAGGACCGATGTGGCTCGCGATGGTGGGCGCGCTCGCGTGGGGGGGACCGCTGGCGGGGCCCGTGACGGTCGATCACTGCGACGTGGACGGGCGCCTGCGCTGGGCGCGCTCCGTGCCGCCGTCAGACGATCGGTTCGATCCGCCCGACGCCGACCCCTGGCCCGGGGTCACGCCGGGGGCCAGCGCGGCGGCGTGGGCGCGGATCGCCGACGCCGTGCGCAGCGGATCGTTGCCGCCGAGCGGCGCGGTGCGGCCGGAGGAGATCGTCCAGATGCTGCCGCCCGACGATCCGCCGCCGCCGCCCGGTGAGGACGTCGTCGTGCGCGCCGAGGCCGTGGCGAGCCCCTGGAGCGCCGACGAGGCGGTGCTGCGGATCGCCGTCACCACCCGGCGACCGCGGCCGCTCGACCGGGCGCCGGTGCGGGTCGCCGTGGTCGTCGACGCGCGGACCGACGGCGACAGCGGTCTGCGGACGGCGCGGCGCGCGATCCGCGCCCTGGCGCAGGGGCTGCGGCCCGACGACACCGTCACGCTCGTCGACTCGGCGCGCGGGATCGTCGCGCCGGCCGCGCCCGTCGGCGACGGGGCGGCGCTGCTGGCTGCGGCGGACGGGCTCGTCGCGGTGGAGCGCGACCACGACCTGCCTGGCGCGCTGATCCGCGGCTACGCGGCGCTGGCGGGCGGCACGGGGCCGAGCCGGGTCGTGCTCCTGTCGGACGGCGACGTGGGGCTGGTCGAGCAGTTCGACGCGCTGGGGGCGCTGGCCTCGTCGCGTGCCGGGGTCGGCGTGGGGCTCACGGCGGTGGGGATCGGCACGCTGCACGGCCGCGACGAGAGCCTGGAGGGGCTCGCGCGCGCCGCGGGCGGCACCTACCTCGGGCTGCGGGACGGAGACGACGCGCAGCGGATGCTGGGGGACTTCGTCTCCTCGGTGGTGGAGCCCGTGGTCACCGACGTGCGGCTGGTCGTGGACTGGGGGCCCGCCGTGGTGGGGGTCCACCGGATGGGCAACCACCAGGAGCGGCTGTCGGACCTCGGCCCCGCGACGCCGGCCGGGCGGGAGCTCGGCGCGGGGCGCACCGCCGTCGTCGTCTACGAGGTGAAGCTCGCGCCGGGGGCGCAGGGGCTGTCGCTCGGGCGGGTGCGCGTGCGGTCGACGTCGGTGCGGGACGGCGTGCCGCGGGTGGAGGCGCTGCAGCTGCCCGACGGCCGCGCCCCGTACGCCGAGGCCTCCCCGTCGGCGCGGCTCGCGCTCGTGGCCACCGAGCTCGGCGAGCTCATCGTCGGGACGCGGCCGGCGGAGCGCGCGCCGGACCTCGTGGCGCTCGCCGCGTCGGCGCAGCGCGCGGAGTACCCCGAGGACGCCGAGCTGGTGGAGGTCGTGACCCTGGCGGCGCCGTTGCTGGCGGGGCCTCGCTGCTGGTAGGGTCGCCGGGGGAGGCACGCTGGGCCTGTACGACCGGTGGCGCGCGGGGTGGGGCGCCGGGCCGGCGCTGATCGGCGACGACGGCGCCGTGCTCGACTTCACCGGGCTGCACGAGCGGGCGCGGCGGGCGAGCGGCTGGCTCGCGGCGCAGGGCGTCGGCCCCGGCGACGTGGTGGGGCTGTCGCTGCCCAAGGCGCCGGACTGGCTCGTGCTGGTGCTCGGCGCCATGCGGCTCGGCGCCACGGTGCTGCCGCTGAACGACCGCGCGCCCGAGGCCGAGCGGGCGTGGCCCCTGCGCGACGCCGGCGCGCGGCTGCTCGTCGACGACATCGAGGCGCTGGCGCGCGGGCTGTGGCGGG
>JAWKRQ010000038.1:0-90743 GCA_041389545.1 Myxococcota bacterium
GCCCGCGCCGTGTCCTCCTGCGGCATCGGGACCTCGGGCAGCCGCTCCGACCGCGGGTTGTCGCCCCCGCGGCCGCCGCGCCACTGGTCGGGCTCGCGCGGGGCCTCGTCGAGCCCGTCGAGCATGAGCTCGGAGGTGTGCTGCCCCGGCGCCTGCTGGCCCGGCTTCGGCGGGCGGAGGTCGCGGAACTCCGCGGCGCTCACGCCGCCGCCGCCGGGCACGACGCCGGTGGTCAGCGGGTCGAGCGCCTGGGGCGCGGGGCGGGGCGCCGGCAGCGAGCGCGAGCCCGGCCGCGAGCGGGCGAAGCGCGGATCGGTGGGCTTCGCGAACGACGACGCCGGGACCGACTCGGCGGCGGCGGCGCGCACCGGCACGGCCTCGACCGGCACGGCGCCGACCGCCGGACGCGACGCCGACGTCGACGCCATCGCGGCGGCCACCACCTCCTCCGACAGGCTCAGCGTGAACTCGTCGACCGGACCCAGGAGATCTTCCGGGTCGGACGCCCCCACCTCGTCGAAGCCCTCCTCGAGGGGTTCGGCGAGCCCCGCCTTGCGGCGACGACGCTCGCGCGGCGTCAGATCGTCATCGTGTGCCAGCGGATCCTCCACCCGGGGGCCGGGCCGCGGTCGCGGTCATGCTACAACATAAGGCCGCGGCGGGTGACGGCCAACGCCGCATCCCGCGGAACCCAGGTCGTACGCCGAACGGTGCCGTTCGGAATCCGGAGGTCTCGCGTGGACGGTGAGGAACGGGGGCTCGCGACGATGCTGGTGCACGCAGGCGAGCGCCCCATCGAGGGGGCGGTGGTCACCCCCATCTTCCAGTCCGCCACCTACCTGCAGGGCGACGCCGCGACCTACGGCGACGTCGTCTACCTGCGGCTGAACAACTCCCCGCAGCAGGTGGCGCTCGGGGCCAAGCTCGCCGCCATCGAGGGCGCCGAGGCAGCGCTGCCGCTGGCGAGCGGCATGGCCGCCATCAGCACGGCGCTGCTGTCGGTGCTGTCGGCGGGCGACCACGTGCTCGTGCAGCGCAACGTCTACGGCGGCACCGCCACCCTGCTCGCGCAGGACCTGCCGCGCCTCGGCATCACCCACACCGCCGTCGACGCCGCGGCGCCCGACACCTGGGCCGAGGCCCTGCGCCCGAACACGCGGGCCATCTACGTCGAGTCGGTGAGCAACCCGCTGCTCGACGTGCCCGACCTCCCGGCGGTGGTGCGGTTCGCGCGCGAGCGCGGCCTCGTGAGCTTCATCGACAACACGTTCCAGTCGCCCGCCGGCTTCCGGCCCGTGCCGTTCGGCTTCGACCTCGTGCTGCACTCCGCCACGAAGTTCCTCAACGGGCACTCCGACCTCGTGGCGGGGGTGATCGCCGGCAGCCGCGAGCGGGTCGACGCCGCGCGGCACCTCGCCAACCACCTCGGCGGCAGCCTCGACCCGCACGCCTGCTTCCTGCTCGACCGCGGGCTGAAGACGCTCACGCTGCGCCTCGCCCGCCAGACCGACACCGCGATGCGGATCGCGATGCTGCTCGCCGAGCACCCGAAGGTGCGCCGCGTGCGCTACCCCGGGCTGCCCGCCGACCCGAACCACGAGCGGGCGCGGGCCGTGTTCGACCACTTCGGCGCGATGCTCGCGTTCGAGCTCGACTCGGGCGAGGCGGCGGCGCGGTTCCTGGCCCGGGTGACGGTGCCGGTCCATGCTGTGAGCCTCGGCGGTGTCGAATCGCTGGTGGTGCAGCCGGCCCGCAGCACCCACCTCGGCATGGCGCCCGAGGCGCGGGCGGCGCTCGGGATCTCCGATGCGCTGGTCCGCGTGTCGGTGGGGGTCGAGGATCCGGACGATCTGCTGGCCGACTTCGCGCGGGCCCTGGAGGCGGTGTGATCCCGTTGATGCTGTTCGCCGCGCTGCCGGCGTGGGCGCGTGACACCGGCGTCGGCTACCAGCCGCCGAACTCCACGCTGGGCGTGTCGGGGGGCACCCCGTGGCTCGTGGGGGCGCGCGGCGAGGCCTGGTTCGCCGACGAGCTGTCGGGGGAGATCGGCGGCGGGACGCTCGGGGAGGTCGACGACAACTTCGGGGTCGACTTCGCCGTGCGGTGGCGGCCCGACGCGCTGTGCTTCGGGTGCGAGTCGCGGGCGCTGCTGACGTTCGGGGTCGCCGTGGCCGCGCTGATCGAGCCGGCGCCGGGGTTCGAGGGGCCGTGGGACTTCGCGGTGGGGCCCGACCTGGCGGCGACGTTCGTGTACTGGTTCGGGCCGACGTACGGCCTCGCGATCTCGGCGCGGGGCGGCGTGGGCGCGGGGTGGACGGGCGACGTGTTCGACGAGGTGACGCCGCGTCCTTGGGGGTTCGGGACGCTCGGCCTCGCTTTCTGAGCCCCAATCCCTCACTCCCCCTTTCCCTTGCCCTTGCCCTTTGCCCCTGCCCTTGCCCCTGTGGCCGGAGCGCTTGTCGGGGACCCGGCCACCGGCGCGTGATGCCACGACGCAAAGGTGACGCAGAGGCGCCATGACGCAAAGGCGCCCGACGCTTTTCCGTCAAATGACGGAAAAGCGTCGGGCGCCTCTGCGTCATCGGGCCGCTCTCAGGAGCCGTGACGCGGGAGGCCCCGGCACGAGCACGCGCGAGCGCAGCCCGGGGTCCCGGGCTCGCGGCTCCTGCCCACACCCGGGCGCTCCGGCTGGGCACGGCTGCGCGCGCAAGGGGGAGGGCACGAGGGGTAAGGGCAAGGGCAAGGGCAGGGGCAGGGGCAGGCAGGGGCAGGGGCAGGGGCAGGGGCAGGGGCTAGGGTTCTTGCGCCTCCAGCCACTGCATCGCTTTCTGCACGATCTGGAACGACCCCAGCTCGCGCCCGCCCAGCACGGGCTCCGCGTCGTCCGCGTACACCACCCACCGCAGCGACGCCCCGCCCCGCGCCAGCGCCAGGTTGTTCCGGTGGAACACCACCCACACCGACATCCCGTACACCTCCTGCGTCGGGAACAGCGGCACGCCGAGGTACCGGAAGAACGTCACCTCTCCCGGCGAGTGCGAGTAGGTGCTCTCCCCCGACTCCCGCATCCGCCGCCGCACCTCCGACCCGGCGAACGGCCGCGGGATCGACAGCTCGAGCCCCACGTGGTGCGCGAGGGTCCGGCTGCGGTTCGCGAGCTGCGCCCGCAGCTGCACGAACGCCACCGGCCCGCGAGGGTCGGTCGTCACGAGCTCCCCGGCCCCGAACGGCGCGAGCCGCGACAGGCTCACCTCGGGGTGCCGCGTGCGCCGCAGGACGTCCTGCACGTGCAGGTGCCCCATCGGCCGCGACTTGCCGGCGATGCGCAGGTAGTACCGGTGGTCCTTGCTCTGGTGCGGCGCCTCGCCGGAGCGCGGCAGGTCAGGCACGTAGACCGCGCACCCGTCCGCGATCCGCGACACGGAGCTCACGGCCTGCCGCCTCGAAGACGTTGCACCGCTTCAGCGGCGGGTCGACGGCGTGGGTGACGAGGTCCTCGAGCCAGGCGCGCGTGCCGCCCTTGAGGTGGACGGGCACGCCGCCGTCGACCTTGCCCGCGTCGTCGAGGCCCAGGAACACGCGCCCGCCGCCGCCGTTGGCGAAGGCCGAGACCTGCTTCGACAGCGCCACGAGGAAGTGCGGCTGGATCTGCCCGTCGTCGGCGAGCAGCCACCCGCGACCCTTGAACTCCTGGAAGTCGTGCTCGTGCGGCTCGAGGGCCGCGAGCATCGCTTCGGTCCAGCGCTCGCCGGGCTCGGTCATCCCGCACCGAGCTTATCGCGGTCCGCCCGCCGCGCTCCACCGGGATACCGGACCCCGTGTCGGACGCACCCCCGCCCGCGGCCGCCGGGAGCGCGGCCTCCTCGATCGCCGTCGGGATCCTCGCGAGCCGCCTGCTCGGCCTGCTGCGCGAGAAGGCGCTGGCGTACTACTTCGGCGTCGGCCCGCACCTCGACGTGTTCACGGTCGCGATGCGCGGCGCGAACCTGCTGAACAACATGCTCGGCGAGGGCACGCTGTCGGCCTCGTTCATCCCGGTGTACGCCCGGATGATCGAGGAGGGCGAGCGCAGGAGGCCGGCCGGTTCGCTGGCGCCGTCCTCGGGCTGCTCGCCGCCACCGCCGCCGCGCTCGCCCTGCTCGGCATCGCGTTCGCCGGGGCCGATCGTCGCCGTGTTCAGGCGGGCTTCGCAGGCGACGCCGCCGCCGTCGCCGCCGGCGAGGCCCAGGTCGTCGCTGCCCCGCTCGCCGTCGGCGCCTTCCGCATCGCCCTGCCCGTCGCCGTGTTCCTGGCGCTGTCGGCGTGGGCGCTCGGCGTGCTCAACAGCCACCGGCGCTTCTTCGTCCCCTACGTCGCGCCAGCGCTGGTAGACGTGGCCCGTGCTCGGCGCTGGTGGCGGGCGCGGCCACGCTCCTCGGCGACCCCTTCGCCGACGTGACGGGCCACCTCGACCTCGCCTCCCGCCTCCTCACCGTCGCGCTGTTCGGCGCGCTCGGCGGCGGGCTGCTGCAGTTCGGCGTGCAGCTGCCGTTCGTGGCGCGCGAGCTCCGCGGCTTCCGGCTGTCGCTCGATTGGCGCACGCCGGGGGTCCGCGAGGCGCTCACCGCCTTCGGCCCCGTCGTCGCCGGCCGCGGCGTGGCGCAGGTCTCGAGCTACGTCGACATGCTGCTCGCCGGCTTCGCCACCGCCGGCACCCTCGGCGCACTCGGCCGCGCCAACGTGCTGTACATGCTGCCCATCTCGCTGTTCGGCATGAGCGTCGCCGCGAGCGAGCTGCCCGAGCTGTCGCGCCTGTCGGGGCAGGCCCGCGAGGCGTTCCTCGGGCGGGTCGACCAGTCGCTGCGGCAGGTGCTCTACCTCGTCGTCCCCACCGTCGTGGGCTACCTCGCGTTCGGCCGGCTCATCGTGGCCGCGCTGTACCGCGGCGGGGCGATGGGCGCCGACGACGTGTGGCTGCTCACCGCGATCCTCGCCGGCTACACGCTCGGCCTCGGCGCCACCGCGACGAGCCGCCTGCTGCAGAACAGCTTCTACGCCCTCGGCCAGACCGCGACGCCCGCCCGCATCGCCGTCGCGCGGGTGG
This sequence comes from Myxococcota bacterium, assembly GCA_041389545.1. Taxonomy (GTDB): domain Bacteria; phylum Myxococcota_A; class UBA796; order UBA796; genus JACKER01. The sequence continues at coordinate 5,084 of JAWKRQ010000038.1, forward strand.
TGACGAGCGGGACGGTGGGCGGCGCCCTGATGTTCGCCCTCGACCGCTACGGCGTGGCCCGGGTGGTGGGCCTGCCCGAGCCCTCGCCGCTCACGCTGGCCGCGGTGGGGCTGGCGCTCGGCGCGTCGCTCGGGGCCTGGGTGGAGCTCGCCGCGCTGGTCGTGGCGCTGCGCCGCGCGATGCCGCAGTTCGGGCTGCCCGCGGGGCGCGCGCTGCGCATGCTGGCGCTCGCCGCGGCGGTGGCGGTGCCCGGGCTGGCGCTGCAGCGGTGGGTCGCGCCGGGGCTGCCCGCGCTGGTGGGCGCCGTCGTCGTCGTCGGCGCCTATGGCGGGGGGTACCTGGCGCTCGGTCACGCGCTCGGCTTCCGAGAGGGCGAGGTGTGGACCGGGCGCCTGCTCCGGCGGTTCCGCAGGAGCGAGGCCAGGAGGGCGAGCTCGACGGCGAGGTCGTGTCGACGTCGAAATCGAGATCGAAATCGAGGTCGTTCGTCGAGGTCGGAGTCGAGGTCGAGGTCGAGGTCGAGGTCGAGGTCGAGATCGAAATCGAGGGTCGAGGTCGACGTCGACGTCGAGGTCGAGGTCGACGTCGAGGTCGAGGTCGAGGTCGAGGTCGACGTCGACGTCGACGTCGACGTCGACGTCGACGTCGAAATCGATCACCGAGGTCGAGGTCGAAATCGATCTCGAGGTCGAGGTCGAGGTCGACGTCGAGGTCGGGTCGACGTCGTCGGCGTCGTCGACGTCGTCGACGTCATCGAGGTCGAGGTCGACGTCGAGGTCGACGTCGTCAGGTCCGCCCACGTCGTCGGCGTCGAGGTCGTCTTGCGTCCGTCGCCGGCGAACGCCACCAGAACACGAGAAGCCGGGTCGAGTGAGACACCCACGGGAGGCCTTCACCTCCCTCGATCGCACAGTTGGACCCGTTTCAGGGCGTGGCGGCGGCAGGGGCGCTCGATAGTGACGGTTGTATCGTAGCGGTGCGCGCCGGGTGTGCGATCGGGCGGCATACCTCCCCACTGCCGAAGATGATGCCGTCGACCAGGCATACCTGGGGCAAGCAGGTGCGAATCGTAGCAGCCCGGGCGCGGGCGTGCGTACTCGAGCAGATCTGGCGACGACGCCCGCTGGCCGCGCCTGACCGACAAGCGAGCGCGGATCGACCGCCGAGCGCTCGCGATTGCCCGGCGGCCCGTCGTGCGAGCACGCGCCATGCTGATGGGAACTGGCGTTCGCCCGGGCGAAGCCGGGGCGGACGACAATTACTACGGGCGCGTGCGCGCCGAAATGGCTTCCCGATTCCTGGTCACGGAGGAGCAACCTCGTGAACGGAGCAGGAATCGGGGAAGCCCCATCGGCTTTGCTCGCGCAATTCCGCTACGGGCAGTTCGGGTCGTCGATCACGTCCTGCCAGGTGCGCGGGACGATGCTGCCGACGATCTGCGGCGCCACGAGCCCGTCGACCCACAGCGGCGCGCAGTAGGGCTGGCCGTCGGGGCAGGCGCTGCAGGTCGAGCCGAAGGTGGCGATGAGCTGGCAGGGCGCGTCGGGCGCGGAGCCGAGGCCGAGGGCCGGGCCGAGGTAGCGGGTGTCGAGCTCGCCCGTGACCGGGCCGACCAGGATCTCGCTGCCATCGGCGCGGAAGGCGCCGGTGATGCGCACGTTGTTCACGTCGACCACGGCACCGCCGATGTCGATGGGCAGGCTCGCCGCGAGCAGCTCCATCGACGGGTCGTTCCAGCTCACGGCCGGCAGATCGATGGTCGGCGCGCACAGGTTCTGCACGCCACTGAGCCCCGCGGCGCCCATGAACGCGATGGTGGTCGCGTCGAGGACGGTCGGCGTGGCGAGCAGCTCGTTGTTGCCGAGCTGCGCCTGGATGACGGGGCCGAGGCCGATGGGCTCGGCCCAGGTGCCCTGCGACAGGTCGAGCTGGTAGACGAGCCCGACGGGGTCGACGGTGAGCACGTCGCCCACGTCGGCGGTGGAGAACCGCGCCCGCTGCGTGCCGCAGGTCCAGGACAGCTCGGCCTCGTAGCTGGTGGCAGGCGCGAAGTCGGCCGCGCCCTCCCAGGTCACGAGCTTGTCCTCGACCGTGGTGGTGCCCGCCAGCGGGTTGCCCGCGGGATCCAGCACGGTGATCGACGCGGTGGTGTCGACGTCGGTGAGCGAGAACCACACCGTGTGGCCCGGGTAGATCTCGGTCGACAGGTCGTCGGGGAACTGGTCCGCGACGCTGATGAAGCACGGGAGCGTGCCCGTGTCGGTGTCGGTGTCGGCGTCCGCGTCGGCATCGGCGTCGGCGTCGGCGTCGGCGTCGGTGTCGCTGTCGGCGTCCGCATCGGCGTCGGCGTCGGTGTCGATGGTGCCATCGACCGGGATGGCGTCCGACGCGGTCGGATCCTTCGGGTCGTCGTTCTTGCAGCCGGCGATCGCGACGATGACCGCAATCGACAGGGTTCCCCAGCTCGTGCGCATCCTGCCTCCGTGTGTCCCAGCCCGGATGTCCCGGAACGGGCCAGTATGTCCCGGAAGCCCCGAGTCGGCACGCCGAAGGCGAGACCGCGTGACACCGCGGGCCCCTGGATCCCCCGCGGAGCAGGGCCGAGACCCGACCTGGAGGTCCCGGGCATGGCTTCTCGATGGATGGGTTCGATCGCCGTACTGTGGCTCGCAGCGGGCTGTGCCCCGGACGATCCGCTGTCCGGACCGGGAGATTCGGGCGACGGGGGCGACGACACCGGCCAGGCGGTCGCGCGCCGGGTGGAGGTGCCCGCTGAGGTCCGCGTCGCGCTGCAGGCGGGGACCCCGGTGGAGGTGCTCGTCCAGGTGGACGCCCACGACCTCCGCCACCGCCCACAGGAGGTGATCGGCTGGGCCGACGAGTGGTCCGTGCGCGCCGACCGCTTCGAGCGCACGCTGCCCGCGCGGGTCGCCCACCGCGAGCACTTCGCCCACCTGCCCATCGCGGTGGTCGAGGTCGCGGACCTGGCGGCCGCCGAGGCCCTGGCTGCCCACAGCGACGTCGTCCGGCTGGACCCCGTCGTGCAGTACGAGCTCGCCCTCACGCAGAGCCTGCACCTCATCCACCAGCCCGAGGCCGCGGCCCTCGGCTTCCAGGGCGCCGGGACGGCGGTGGCCGTGCTCGACACCGGCGCCGACTACACCCAGAGCGACCTCGGGAACTGCACGGCGGTGGGCTCGCCCGCGACCTGCCGCGTCGTCTACGCCGACGACTTCGCGCCGCAGGACGGCTCGCTCGACGACAACGGCCACGGCACCAACGTCTCCAGCATCGTCGCGCGCGTGGCGCCCGGCGCCGACATCATCGCGCTCGACGTGTTCAGCGGCGCGACCGCGTCGAGCACCGACATCCTGGCCGCGCTGGACTGGGTCGTCGACAACCAGGCCGTCTACGACATCGCCGCGGTCAACATGAGCCTCGGCTCGGGCGCGTACACGGCGCCCTGCGTCGACGTCTTCGCCTCGGGCATCGACGCTGTGCGCGCCGCCGGGGTCGGCGTGGTCGTGGCGTCGGGGAACAACGGCTACACCAACAAGATCGCCTCGCCGGCCTGCAATGCGGGCTCGTTCTCCGTGGGCGCGGTGTACGACAGCAACATCGGCGGCATCTCGTGGTCGGGCTGCACCGACAGCACCACCGCGGCCGACAAGGTCACCTGCTTCTCGAACAGCGCGAACTTCCTCGACATCCTGGCGCCCGGCGCGCTCATCTACGCGGGCGGCGTCACCCAGGGCGGCACGTCGCAAGCGTCGCCGCACGTGGCCGGCGCCTTCGCCGTCGTGCGCGCCGCGAACCCCACCGCGACCGTCGACGAGCTCGAGGACCTGCTCGTCACCACCGGCACCGCCATCACCGACCCGCGCAACGGGATGACGTTCCCGCGCCTCGACCTGCTCGCCGCCGTCGACGACTGCGTCAGCAGCGTCACCCCCACCAGCGTCACCCCCGCGGTCGGCGGCGACAGCGGCACCGTCACGATCACCGCCGACGCGGGCTGCGCCTGGGACACCTCCTCCAACGCGACCTGGCTCACCGTGAGCCCGGCGAGCGGCACCGGCAGCGGGACCGTGAGCTGGACGGCGGCCGCCAACACCGGCGTGGCGCGCGACGCCGTGATGTCGGTCGCCGGCCGCAGCGTGACCGCGGCCCAGGACGGCGCGAGCGGCCCGAGCGGCGGCATCGTCATCAACGACGGCGCCGCGGCCACGACGAGCCGCACCGTCACCCTGGCGCTCGACGCGGCGGGCGCGGCGACGATGTGCATCAGCAACACGTCGTCGTGCACGTCGTGGCTGACCTACGCGACCTCGCGCAGCTGGAGCCTGAGCTCGGGCTCGGGCACGCGCACCGTCTCGGTCTGGTACCGCGACGCGAACAGCATCCAGAGCGGCCCCTTCAGCGACGACATCGTGCTCGACAGCGTGAAGCCGACCAACGGGACGGTGGGGGCCGTGGGCAGCGACGGGCAGGCCGTGCTGTCGTGGACGGGCTTCGCCGACGCCGCGAGCGGCATCGACCACTACGTGGTCACCCAGAAGACCGGGACGAAGTCGCCGCGCAGCAGCTGCACCGACGCGCCGGTGTGGACGGGCACCGACGAGACCGTCACGCTCACCGGCCTGCCCAACGGCACCGCCCACACCTGGCGCGTGTGCGCGGTGGACGTGGCCGGCAACGTGTCGACGGGCAGCACCGCCTCGGCGACCCCCGCGCCCGAGTACGTCGCGCCCACCGGGTCGCTGACCCTGAACGGCGGCGATGCCTGGAGCAGCAGCAGCCGCCTGACGGCGTCCCTCGCGGCGACCGACGCGAGCGGCGTGTCGAAGGCCTGCCTGTCGAACTCGACGACCTGCACCTCGTTCTTCACCATGGTCGACAGCAAGACCTGGTCGGTGTCGGGCTCCGGACTCAAGACGGTCAACGTCTGGTACCAGGACGTGTACGGCAACGTGGGCGGTCCGTTCAGCGACACCATCAGCGTCGACACGGTCAAGCCGACCAACGGGACGGTGCTGGCCACCGGCAGCTCGCAGACCGTGACGCTGACGTTCGACGGGTTCGCGGACGGGCTGTCGGGCCTCGCGGGCTACGTCGTCACGAGCAACGTGGGGACCAGCGCGCCGACGAGCAGCTGCACCGGCACCCCCGTGTGGACCGGCACGGGCTCGCCCGCGACCGTCACGGGGCTCGTGGACGGCACCACCTACACGATGCGTCTGTGCGCGGTGGACGTGGCCGGCAACCTGTCCACCGGCGTCACCGCGACGGTGCGTCCGGCACCCGAGTACACCGCGCCGACCGGCTCGATCGTGCTGAACGGCGGCGACGCGTGGAGCAACACCAGCCGCCTGACGGCCACCCTGTCGGCGACCGACGCGTCGGGCGTCTCACGCGCCTGCCTGTCGACGACCAGCAGCTGCACGTCGTTCTTCACCATGGTCGACACGAAGACCTACTCCGTCGGCGGCACGGGGACCAAGACGGTCAACGTCTGGTACGAGGACGCCTACGGCAACGTCGGCGGGCCGTTCAGCGACGACATCGGCATCGACAGCGTGCGCCCCACGAACGGGACGGTGTCGGCCACCGCGGCCAGCCAGACGATCACGCTGGCCTTCGACGGGTTCGCGGACGGACTGTCGGGCATCGCGTCGTACATCGCGACCGTCGACGACCGGACGCCGTCCAGCTACTGCACGGGGACGCCGGCCTGGACGGGCACGTCGTCGCCGGCGACGCTCACCGGCCTGGTCGACGGTACCACCTACACCGCGCGACTGTGTGCGGTGGACGTGGCCGGCAACGTGTCGTCGGGGGTGACCGTCGACGCGCGCCCGGCGCCCGAGTACAGCGCGCCCGTCGGCGCCATCACGCTGAACGACGGCGACACCTGGTCGAAGAGGCACGGTGACCGTGGCGATGAGCGCGACCGACCCGTCCGGCGTGGCGGATGCGTGCCTGTCGAACACCACCAGCTGCACGTCGTGGTTCGCGTTCGTCCCGACGAAGAGCTGGACCGTGTCGGGGACCGGGCTGCGGACGGTGTACGCGAAGTTCCGCGACACCTACGGCAACGAGAGCGCGCTCGCGAGCGCGACAATCAGCGTCGATACCGCGGCGCCCGTGAACGGAACGGTGACGGTGGTGCCGGCGGACGGCCAGGCGACGCTGTCGTGGTCGGGCTTCTCGGACGCGCTGTCGGGGCCGCCTCGTACGTGGTCACGCAGGCGACGGGGACGGCGACGCCGTCGAGCACCTGCACGGGGACGCCGGTGTGGACGGGGACCGCCACCACGGCGACCCTGACGGGCCTCCCCAACGGGACGCAGCACACCTGGCGGGTCTGCGCGGTGGACGTGGCCGGGATGGTGTCGACGGGGGTCACGGCGACGGCGACGCCCGCGCCGGAGTTCGCGGCGCCGACCGGGACGGTGTCGATCAACGGCGGGGCGGTGTGGACGAGCTCGCGGAGCGTGACGCTCGACCTGACCGCGACCGACGCGAGCGGCGTGGCCAAGCTGTGCACGGCGACCGGCACGGCGTGCACGAGCTACCGGACGTACAGCGACACGACGACGATGTCGCTGTCGACGGGCGACGGGACGAAGACGGCGAACGTGTGGTTCGAGGACGTGTGGGGCAACCGAGCGCGGTGCCGGTGAGCGACACGATCCTGCTGGACAGCATCCGGCCGCTGAACGGGACGGTCACGGCCACCGACGGGGCGTCGGGGACGGTGAACGTCGGGTGGAGCGGGTTCAGCGACGCGAGCTCGGGGCTCGACGGGTACAAGGTGGTGTACCGGGTCGGGAGCGCGCCGAGCACGTGCACCTCGGGGACGGTGGCCGGCGACCACGCGAGCGGGAGCTCGCTGGCGGTGAGCGGGCTCGTGAGCGGGACCTCGTACGGGTTCCGGGTGTGCGCCTACGACGTGGCGGGGAACCTGTCGAGCGGCACGGGACCACCCGTCGCGCCGTAACCATGGCGCGTGCTCGCGCCGGGGGCCCCCGCGTCACGGCTCCTGGTGAGCGGCCGCGACCGTCGACACGGTGTGGGCAGGAGCCGCGAGCCCGGGACCCCGGGCTGCGCTCGCGCTGTGATGATGGCGCGTGCTCGCGCCGGGGGCCCCCGCGTCACGGCTCCTGGTAGCGGCCGTGACGCGTAAAGGCGCCCGACGCTTTTCCGTCAAATGACGGAAAGGCGTCGGGCGCCTTGCGTCATCGGGCGCCTCTGCGTCATGGCGGCGCATCATGCGAGGAGCGCCGCCAGCACCGCCACGCAGCGCTCCCGGCAGCCACCGGTGGCCGGGATCCCCGACAACCGCTCCGGCCACAGCGCCGCCACCCGCGCCGCGGGCAGCGGCAGCGGCGGCGGCACCAGGACCAGCCCCAGCGGCGCCGCCAGCAGCCGCAGCAGCTGCTCGGGGCCGTTGAACAGCAGGTCCGTCCGCGCCACCACGTGCGGCACGAGCAGCAGGTCCGCCACCGCGAGCCCGATCTCCCGCCGCCGCCCCTCCGCCGCGATCGCCCGGTCGACGGGGCTCGCATCGCCCTCGCGCGTACGCACGAGCACGTGCGGCCACCCGAGCCACGCCTCGAGCCCCCAGTCCGCCAGCGCCGGATGCCCCCGCCGCAGCAGCACCGCCGTCGTCACGGTGCCGAGCGGCCGCGCCACCACCCCGGGCGCCGCCTCGGGCAGCACGTCGAGCTGCAGCTCGGCCCGCTCGAGCGCGCCGGGCCCGCGCGCGTCGGTGAGCTCGATGCGCACGCCCGGCGCCTCCCCGAGCGCCGCCAGCAGGTCGGGCACCACGGGCGCGAGCAGCGCCGGGCTGGCCACGGTGAACGTCCGCCGGCTGGTCGCCGGGTCGAACGTCCCCGCGACGAGGCTGCGCCGCAGCGCCTGCAGCACCCCGCGCAGCGGCCCGGCGAGCGCCTCGGCCCGCGGCGTGGGCGCGAGCGACCGCCCCTGGCGCACGAGCAGCGGATCGCCGAGCGCCTCCCGCAGCCGCCCGAGCGCGTGGCTCACCGCGGGCTGCGATCGGCCGAGCACGGCCGCCGCGCGGGTCACGGAGCGCTCCTCGAGGAGCACGTCGAGCGTGCGCAGCAGGTTGAGGTCGAGCCCCTCGAGCGGATCCGCATCCATCGCCCACCACTGGTATCCAACTCATGCATGTCTGGCTGCAGACCATCGATTGGAGGCATGACCGCCCGCGGGTGACCTCTGCGTCAGGAGGTTCCAGATGAGCGAGCAGCGCGTGTTCGTGACCGGCGGGTCGGGGTTCGTGGGCGGCCACGTGATCGAGGCCCTGTCGCAGCGCTACGAGGTCGGCGCCATGGCCCGCTCCGACGCCTCGGCCCGCAAGGTCGCCGGCTTCGGCGCCCGCCCCGTGCGCACCGACCTCGACACCGTGACCGCCGACGACCTCCGCGGCTACGACCTCGTCGTCCACAGCGCCGCCTACGTCGAGGAGTGGGGCCCGGCGGAGGCCTACGAGCGCATCAACGTCGCCGGCACGGCGCGGCTGCTGCGGGCGGCGCAGGAGGCCGGCGTCCGCCGCTTCGTGCTCGTGTCCACCAACGTCACGGTGTTCGACGGCCACGGCCAGCGCGACGTCGACGAGGACGCGCCGTACCCCGAGCACGGCCGCTTCCACTACGCCCGCACCAAGGCCGCGGCCGAGCGCCTGGTCCTCGACGCCGACCGCGAGGGCTTCACCACCCTCGCCGTCCGCCCGTGCTTCGTCTGGGGCCCGCGCGACAACAGCGTGCTGCCGGCGCTGCGCCGCATGGTGCACCAGGGCGGCTTCGTCTGGCTCGACGGCGGCCGCGCGCTGGTCTCCACCACCCACGTCCACACGCTGGTCGCCGCCGTCGAGCGCGCGCTGGTCGCCGGGCGGGGCGGCCGCGCCTACTTCGTCGCCGACGAGGGCGACGTCACCATCCGCGAGTTCCTCCAGTCCCTCGCCGACGCCGACGGGCTCACGCTGCGCGGCCTGTCGGTCCCCGGCGGCCCCGTCCGCACCTTCGCCCGGCTCACCGAGCGGCTGTACGACGCCCTCGGGGTCGAGCGCCTCCCGCCCGTCACCTCGATGGCGGCCACGGTGATGTCGCGCGACATGACCGTCCGCAGCGACCGCGCGCGCGCCGAGCTCGGCTGGGCGCCCGCCGTCGACCGGCGCACCGCCCTGCGCGAGCTGGCGCAGGCCTAGGGACCCTGCCGCGCCGCTGCGGCCTCCCCCAGCCCGAGCACACGACCCTCGACACTGCGCACCTCGACGAAGATCCGGTTCACCTCGCGCACCTCCTCGCGGATGCGGCCCTCGAGCCGGCGGACGAGCTCCGGGATCTCGGTCGCCGCGATGTCGCCGTCCAGATCGAGCTCCAGGTTCAGCAGCACGTCGCGCGGGCCGAAGTGCATCGTCAGCACGCGCGGCGCGCCCACCACGTGGGCCTCGTCGCAGGCGAGCCGCCGGATCGCCCGCACCGACGCCGGGTCCGCGCTCTCGCCGAGCAGCAGGCTCCGCGTCTCGCGGGCGAAGAGCAGCGCCACCACCACGAGCAGCGCGCCGATCGCCATCGACGCGACGGCGTCGGGCCAGGGGCTGCCGGTCAGCTGCCGCAGCCCGAGCCCGGCCGCCGCCAGCAGGATGCCGAGCAGCGCCGCCGAGTCCTCGAACAGCACGGCGAAGTCGGTGGGGTCCTTCACCTCGCGCACGGTGCGCCACAGGCCGCGGCCGTCGGCGCGCCGCCAGAAGTGCCGCAGCGCGATCGCCCAGGTGATCCCCTCGAACACGAACGCGAAGGCGAGCACCCCCCAGCTCCAGGCGACGCCGCCGAGCTCGCTCGGGTGCAGCGCGTGCTCGATGCCCTCGTAGATGGACATGCCGCCGCCGACCGCGAAGATCATCATCGAGACGACGAGCGCCCAGAAGTAGCGCTCCATGCCGTAGCCGAAGGGGTGGGCCTCGTCGGCGGGCAGGCGGCTGCGCCGGATGCCGATGGCGAGCAGCACGCCGTCGCCCGTGTCGACGAGCGAGTGGATGGCTTCGGACAGCAGCGCCGAGCTGCCGCTGAAGCCCGCCGCCAGGAACTTCGCGACCGCGATGGCCACGTTCGCGGCGATGGCCGCGTACACCACGAACCCGGCGCCGCCGCCGTCCTCGGACTCCGCCATGCGTCCCCCGACGGAGGCGTATGCCGCCGCACCGGGCTACGGCGCGCCCATGGACGACCGCATCCGCGCCGCCGTCGCCGCGCACCCCGACACCGCCTGGGCCGCGGCCTGGAACGCCGCCCTGCAGCTGCGGGGCCCCGTCCCGCCCGACGCCCACGGCCTCCTCGCCGCCCTCGACGCGGGCGACTGGGCCCCGCGCCTGCGCCCGCCCGAGGCGATCGCCCAGCGCCTGCACGTCGTGCGCACCCTGGGCCAGGTCGCCGCCGACTGGGACGGCGACGGCGCACAGGCCGCCTGGGACGCCTTCGCCGAGGCCGAGGTCCCGCCCGAGGCGCTGGAGCACGAGGAGCTGTGGGCCGTCTCCGCCATCGTGTCCGACGAGCCCCTGGACGACGAGCTCCGCGCCGCGTTGGCCCGCCGAGCCCGCGCCGCGGCCGGCCTCGCGTGGGCCCTCGAGCACCCGCTCGCGGACATCCGCCAGGCGCTGCTCGAGGCCGAGGCCGAGGGCGCGCGCGAGGGCAAGCGCCAGGCCGCGCGGCGCGAGCGGGCCCGCGCGCTGCGGTGGGCGAGCGAGCCGTGGTGGCCGGAGCTCGCGCTCACCCCCTGGCAGCTCATCCCCGGATGATGCGCGCCATCGCCTCCGCGAGCTTCTCGGGCGTGCACGACAGGATGTCCATGCCGACCTTGCGGCACTTCTTGGCGGTGGCGCGGTTGTACTGCGGGCGCGCGTCGTAGCCGAGCGCGCCGAGCCCCACCATGCGCACGCCGGCCTGCGCCATGACCCGCACCTGCCGCACGAGGTCCTCCTCCGCGCGGCCCTCGTAGAAGTCGGTGATGAGCACCACGATGGTGCGGCGCGGCTCGCGGACCTGCTGCTGGCAGTACTGCAGCGCCTGCGTGATGTCGGTGCCGCCGCCGAGCTGGATGCCGAGCAGCACGTCGACGGGCGAGCCCACGAGGTGCGACAGGTCGACGACCTGCGTGTCGAAGAGGACGAGCGACGTGCGCACGGCGGGCAGCTCGGCGAAGATCGAGGCCATCACGGCGCTGAAGATGGCGGACTCGAGCATCGACCCCGACTGGTCGACGCAGACGACGACGTGCCACGGCCGCTTGTTCCGCTCGGCGGCGAAGAAGAAGGTGCGGTCGACGAGGAGCAGCTGCCGCTCGGCGTCCCAGCGCGACAGGTTGCGGCGGAGGGTGGTGCGCAGGTCGAGGTTGCGGACCACCTTGCGCGGCGAGTGCCGATCGCGGCGGATCGCGCCGGTGATCGTCGGCTCGACCTGCACCTTCAGCTTCTCCTTGAGCTCGCCCACCACCTTGTCGATGATCTTGCGCGCCAGGCCGCGGGTCTGCGGGTTCAGCAGGTCGCGGTGCGTGAGCAGCGTCTTCACGATCTCGACGTTGGGCTCGATCTTGTCGAGCAGCTTCGGCTCCGACAGCAGCTGGTCGATGCCGCGGCGCGAGATGAGCTCGCGCTCGAGGACCTCCTTGGCCTGGCGCGGGAACAGCTCGCCCACGGCGTCCACCCAGCGCGGCACGGTGAGGCGCGACCCCTCGCTGCCCGCGCCGCGGCCCTCGCCGTCGCCGCCCTCGTAGACGAAGTCGAGCACGTCCTCGACCCGCTGCGCCTCGGCGCCCGACGCGCACAGGCCCTGCGCCTCGGCCGACTTGCCCAGCATCAGGCGCCAGCGCGACACCTGGTCGCGGTCCGGGGTCGCCATCAGAACGGCCACTGCGACATGATCTGCCCCACGCGGCGGTCGACGGCGGCGAGCGCCAGCGCGGCCCCCACCGACGTCTCCAGGGTGACGAGCGCCTCGCCGTCGCGCAGCCCGTAGCGGACGGCGACCCGCTCGGCGACGGCGTCGCGCTGCCGGGCGTGCAGCCGCTCGAAGGCGTGGCGCAGGCGCGGCAGCATGGTGACGAAGACCTCCCACTCCGCGGCGCGGAGCAGCTGGTCGAGCGCGTCGACGAGCGCCTCGGCGCCGAGCATCACGCTCGTGCGCGACACGGCCAGCACGCCGTCGAGGAACGCCCCGGCCTCGACGAGCACCTCGGGGCGCGCCCGCGCGAAGGCGGCGACCTCCGCGGCGAGGTCCTCGGGCGGCAGCTCGCGGATCTCGGCCAGCACGCCGAGGAACACGCCCCGCAGCGTCTGGGAGCCGGTGGCGGCGGCGGCGCTGCGGAGGTTCGTGGTGAACAGCGCGCGGTCGAGCACGTCGGGCTGGGCGAGCAGCGACTCGGCGAGCGCCGACAGGGCGCCGATGAGCTCGGGGTGCTCCTCCTCGGGCAGGTCGGCCGCCTCGGGGACGGTGAAGCAGGCGCGCCGGAACGCGCGGACCCACAGGTCGTCGAGCAGATCCCGGCGCAGCCCGCGGAAGGCGGCGTGCTTGCGCAGGACGTCGAGGTCGACGAAGGCGCGCGCGAGCGAGGCCAGGCGCCGGTCGGTGTCGATGGCCGCGCCGCAGGTGGCCTCCATGCGCAGGGCCAGCGCGGGCAGGTCCATGTCGACGGCCTTGCGCCACAGCGCGGTCACGGCGCTGGCGTGGGCGGGGTCCCGGGCGATCTCCTCCTCGAGCATCGCCACCGCGGCGGCCTCGACCGCGTCGCCGTACAGGTTGCGCTCGATCAGCACCTGCTCGACCTTCGGCGACCAGCGGGCGCGCCACTTCTCCTTGAAGAGCGTGCCGCCGGCGGTGCGGTCGTCGCGGGTGGCGAGCGGGACGCCGAGCTGCAGCAGCCGGTGCAGGAACGCCGAGCGCCGGGCGCCGAGCGGGTCGCGCCGGTCGACCTCGAGGTCCACGCGCGCGTCGCGCCCGACGGTGTCTTCGAGGCCGAGCGCGTCGATCTGGGCGTAGAAGTCGTGGACGAGCGGCAGGCGGCCGAGCTCCGGCGTGACCCGGCCCACGGCGCTGCCGATCGAGGCCTCGCCGATGGCCTTCAGCAGGTGGCGGCCCTCCTCGCGGGGGTCGCCCTTGCAGCAGCAGGTGACGACTGCGTCCTGCAGGTCGTCGAATCTGGCGTGCTTGCGGCCGCGCAGGGAGGCCAGCATCCGCGCCGTCTGCGCGACGGACACGGCGTCCGCCGACGACAGCGCCTCGCCGAGCTTGCGCCCGCGCGCCAGCACCGAGACGAGGTGCGCCACCATGGCCTCGTCGGGGGTCTCGCCGGCGCGCAGCGCGTCCCACAGCGCCTCGTAGTAGCGGGGGGCGCGGTTGCCGGCGCCGTAGCCCGACAGCTCGCTGGTGCGGAAGTAGCTGAACGGCGCGACCGTGTTGTAGACGGTGCCCGCGGGCAGGGCCGGCGGCGGCGTGTCATCGGTCGGGTCGAGCAGCAGGTGGAAGCCGCCGCAGACGACCATGGCGTCGGACGGGGCGCAGCGGTGCTCGGCCAGGGCCTGCTGGATGGCGCGCCACATGTGGCGCTCGCGGTCGAGCGTGCCGTCGGCGGCGATGCGGGCGGGGTCGGTCGTCGCGCGGGCGGCGGCGCAGAACCAGGCCAGGTCGTGGCGGAAGGCCTCGTGGTCGGCGTGGCGCTCGCCCACCTCGAACAGGGCGTCCCAGGCCTCGTCGAAGGCGCGGTAGCCCGCGGCGTCGGCGAGCTGCTGGTAGAACGACGACGTGGCGATGAGGGCGTCGTCGTCGAGGCGGGCCTCGGCGGGCGGCGCCTCGTCCCCCGCGCCGCGGATCAGCGCGTAGTGGGGCAGGTCGACGAACACCACCGCGGCCTTCGCCTTCGCGGCGGCCTGCATCGCGACGTACTCGGGGGAGTACGGCAGCAGCGGGTACCAGCTCGAGAAGCGGGCCGGGAGGTCCTCGGCGGGGCTCGCGACGCCGTTGAGCCCCAGCACGTTGTCGTCGTCGCGGTAGCTCGAGTAGATGGCGACGGGCGGCTTGGTCTTCGGGTGGACGACGTAGCGGACGAGCTCCGTCGCGTCGGCCGGGCCCTCGATCAGCAGCAGGCGCGGCTTGCGCGCCTCGATCGCCGCGCGCAGGTGGCGCGCGGTGTTGGGCGAGTGGTGGCGGACCGGGAACCAGTACAGCTCGCCGGCGAGCACCTCGTCGACCCGGGCCTTGGCGGCGGCCCAGCGCGCCGCGGCGTCCGCCACGTCAGGCCGACGCCACGGCGCGGACGGCGGCCGTGTGGAACGCCTTCCACAGCGGATCGGCGCCCGCGCGCTTCTTCGCGACGATGCCGAGGTACTCCTCGAGGACCTTGAGGTCGTTGCGGTCCTCCTTGACCACCGAGCCGACCAGGTTGCGGGCGATCTCCTCGGGGCCGACCGTGCCCGAGCCGAAGAACCGGGCCGCGATCGCGGCGTCGAGCGCGACGGCGATGGCCTCCGCCGTCGACAGGGCCGTGGTCGGCTTCTGGATCTGCACTCCGTCGGCCGTGCGCCCCTCGCGGATCTCGCGGAACACGGTGGCGAGCAGCGCCAGCACGGGCTCCTCGATGCGAGCGGGGACCTGGTAGCGGGCCATCAGGTCGCGGCTGCGCTCGCGGACGATCTCGATCTCGGTGTTCCGGTCGCCCACCACCGGCAGGTAGATGTAGTTGAACCGGCGCTTCAGCGCGGCGGACAGCTCGTTGACGCCCTGGTCGCGGGTGTTGGCCGTGGCGATGACGTTGAAGCCCGGGCGGGCCCAGATCATCGGCGCGTCGGGCAGCTCGGGGACGGCGATGGCCTTGTCGGACAGCAGCGAGACCAGGCCGTCCTGCACGTCGGGGACGCAGCGGGTGATCTCCTCGAAGCGCATGAGCGCGCCCGTGCGCATCGCCACCAGCGTGGGGGACGGGATGAGGTTCGCCGGGGTGGGCCCCTCGGCGATGACGCGGGCGATGTTCCACGAGTAGCGGATGTGCTCCTCGGTGGTGCCGGCCGTGCCCTGGACGGTGAGGGTGCTGTTGCCGCTGATGGCGGCGGCGAGGTGCTCGGACAGCCAGCTCTTGCCGGTGCCGGGCTCGCCGACGAGCAGCAGGGCGCGCCCGAGGCCAGGGTGACGATGGCGCGCTCGACGAGGGCGTCGTCGCCGAAGAACTTGCGGGTGATGGGGACGTCGACCTTGGCGCCGTCGAGGGTGGCCTTCAGGGGCTTCTGCCGCCGACGACGTACTGCAGGACGGCGCGGGGCGAGAGCTTCCAGGCGGGGGCTTGTCGTCGGGGTCGTTCTGGCGCAGGGCCTCGAGCTGGTCGGCGTAGCGGACCTCGGCGGGCTCGCGGAGCTGGTCGGTGGGCGTGGGGGGCGGGGGCGCTGCCTTCTTCGCCATGATCACCTCGGGATGGCCCTGTAGCCGGGTGTCCGCGGTCCGTCCCGGCGGTCGCTGGTTGCGGGGGAGACGGCGGTCCGGCGGGGCGCCGGCGGGCCGATCGCGCCCGGTGCGTCGGCGCGGCCCGGGCGAGGAGGGCCTGGGGCCCGCGCCCCGTGCCCCTCGGAAGCACGTCCGGCCGGACGGTCGGGATGGACGTGGGCTGTCCGGCAGCGCTACGTTGGGGACGTGATCGACGAGCTCCGAGTGCGGGACTTCCGGTGCGTGCGCGACGCGACGCTGAAGCTGTCGCCGCTGCACGCGCTGATCGGGCCGAACGACAGCGGGAAGAGCACGCTGCTCGACGCGGTGCTGCGGACGTGTGCGGACGTGCTGTGGGAGGGGGTGGCGGAGGTCCGGACCGAGCGGGTGTGCATCCGCGAGGTGAACCAGCAGCGAGTCGGCGAGGTGGACGACCAGCAGGGCGACGTGAGCGCAGGGGCTGCGGCACTCCGCGCAGCGGTGAGCGCGAGCTCCAGCCGGCGCGCAAGCTCCGCCTCGATCCCGACACCCTCCGCCGGCCCTCTCCCCTCCTCGCCCGCGAGCAGGCCGTCATCGGCGAGCGCGGCCAGGCGCTTGCCGGCGTCTACGACGCCATCCTCAACGAGGACCGCGACGCCTGGGACGAGATCGAGCGCGACGTCCGCCGGACGTTCCCGGCCGTCGATCGGCTCGGCCTCACCCCCGCGTCCGACAAGACCAAGGTCCTGCAGATCCGCCTGGCGGAAGGCACCTGGGTCCCCGCAGCGCAGGTCAGCGAGGGACTGCTCTACTGGCTCGCCTTCGCCGCCCTGCCCCACGTGAGCCCGGCGCGGGTGCTCGTCGTCGAAGAGCCCGAGAACGGGCTCCACCCCGCGCGGATCCGGGACGTGGTGCGCGTCCTGCGCCGCGTCAGCGAGGGTGGCACGCAGGTCCTGCTCGCCACGCACAGTCCGCTGGTGGTGAACGAGCTCGCACCGCACGAGGTCAGCGTCGTCACGCGACCGCGCGCGCTCGGCACGCAGGTGCGCCGGCTGTCGGATCTGCCCGACCTCGACCGGCTGCTGTCCGTCTACAGCCTGGGCGAGCTGTGGCTCGCCTACGCCGACGGCCAGGACGAGGCCGGGCTGTTCGCGCCCCAGCGCGACGCTGGGTGATCCGCGTCTTCCTGGCCGGCGAGGGCGCACGAGCTCGGCGGCTGGGCCGGCGGGCCCGAGTACCTGTGGCTCCGCCGCGCTCGCGAGGTCCTCGGCTGACGCTCAGCCGCGCCCCGTCCTGGCCTGCAGCGCCGCGCCCGTCCACGCGTCCCCCCCGCGGCCGGGATACGTGCCGACGATGGTGAGCTTCCACCGCCGCCCGCTGCCCGAAGACCTCGTCGCCTTCGAGTCCGAGCT
This sequence comes from Myxococcota bacterium, assembly GCA_041389545.1. Lineage (GTDB taxonomy): Bacteria > Myxococcota_A > UBA796 > UBA796 > JACKER01. Next base: position 21,960 of record JAWKRQ010000038.1, read on the forward strand.
CGGCCGGCAGCTCCTCGCCGAGGCCATCGCCGCAGGCACCGCCGGCGCCTTCTTCCCGCTAGTCGCCCAGCTCCACACGCAGGCCGACCCCGCCTGGTGCGGCCTCGGCTCGCTCGTCACGGCGCTGAACGCCCTCGGCATCGACCCCCAGCGCCCCTGGAAGGGCCCCTGGCGCCACTTCAGCGAAGACCTCCTCATCTGCTGCAAGACGCTCGAGCAGGCCGCCGCCGAGGGCCTCACCCTGCCGGAGGTCGCCTGCCTCGCCGCCTGCAACGGCGCCGACGTCCGCGGCGTCTCCGCCGAGCCCGGCACGATCGACGCCTTCCGGAGCGACCTGCGCGCCTCCGTCACCGCGCCGGCCGGCCCCTTCGTCATCGTGAACTACGACCGCGCCGGCCTCGGCCAGACCGGCGCCGGCCACTACTCCCCCGTCGGCGCGGTGCACGAGGCGCGCGACCTGGCGCTCATCCTCGACGTGGCCCGCTTCAAGTACCCGCCCCACTGGGCGCCGGTGGAGCGGCTGTGGCAGGCCGCCCGCGCCGAGGACCCGTCGACGGGCCACCCGCGCGGCTGGCTGGTCCTGTCGCGGGGCACCTCCTCGGTGCGCCCGCTCTGCGCCCTGCCCGCCGAGGGCTAGCAAGAGACTCGACCAACCATCCGTGGACGTGGGTCACCTCGCAGCAAGCTTCGCCGAATGCACCGCCTCGATCCCGGGTCCGGCTTCGCCGCACCCCGGTCGGTCAGGCATTCGGCTTGCTTGCTCGCTCAATACGTCGGAGAACGCGCTGGCGCGCGTCCTCCGACTCCTGCGAGACACGCCCGGGCATCCGCTGGCGCGGATGCCTGGTCCCGTCTCTAGCCGCAGCTGGCCGTGAAGTCGCTGCAGCAGTCCCCGAAGCCCGTGCACAGCCCGTCGCAGAAGCAGCTGCCGCCCGGCGCGGCCCCGCCGCACTGCTCCCAGCAGCTGCCCGGCAGGCACTGGGGGGCCGCGTCGGCGCAGCAGTCGCCGAACGCCGAGCAGACGGCGTCGCAGAAGCAGGTGCCGGCGCTCGAGCTGGCGGAGCCGCCGCAGTGCCCGCCGCAGCTCGCGGTGCAGCTCTGGATGCCGACGTTCACGATCTGCAGCGTCAAGCGCGAGTCCGCAGCGGCCGCGCCCCCGATGGTGACCCAGGCCTGGGCCGTGACCTCGATGGTCGCGCTGGTGGTCCCCGCCGGCAGGGGGCAGGTCATCGGCGGACGTACGCCCGGCGCCGGCGTGCCCGTCTCGTTGTAGCGCGCGATGTAGAGCTCGTCGTGGTCGGTGCACAGCACCGTCCCGGCGCTGTTGCGCGCCGTCATGGTGACGTCGATGCCGGCCTCGCCGTAGCCGAACAGGTAGGTCTCGACGTGGGCCCGCGCGTCGATGACGTTGTAGGTCGCGGTCGCGGTGAGCGCGCCGGCGGTGGCCGGGGCGATGGTGAAGCGGCTGGCCGACGAGAAGTCGTGCTCGTCGTCGGCGACGATGTCGCTCGCGAGGACGTCGAGCCGCCCGTTCTCCAGCGAGAACGGCCGCGGCGGCGTGTAGTCGAAGTTGATGAAGTCGCTGTTGGCCTCGGTGACACAGGCGGACTGCGCACGCGCGTCGGCGGCGGACAGGACGGCGACGGCGACGGCGAGCAGGCGGGACATCATGGGACGGCTCCTCGGAGGCGTGGGGGCGAGCGCGAGCCCCGGACGCGGCGCGGACCTCCGCGCCGCGCCCGACGGCGCCGCCTCGGCAACCCGGTTCGCGGTTGCCCTCGCAGCAGAACGCGGCCCGCGGGCGCGGGACACTGAAGGTCCTGCTGAACCGGCGCCGTCCGCGCCGGGCCGCCTACCGAGCACGAGCGCCACGGCGTCTTCGCACGGCAGCCGCGCGTTCACCGCCGCCAGCTCCTCGGCGGTCACCGGCCACGCCGACGGCTGGACCTCCCGCACCAGGAACCGCGCGATCACGCCGCGCACGGCCTCGCCCTCGGGGGTGCACGTCCGCGTGACCCAGTAGTCGAGCAGCGCCGCCCGGCGCGCCGCGGGCGTCGGCAGGGCCGCGCCGTCGCGCCCGACCCCGTCGCGCCACATCGCCGTGAGCGAGGCCGGGATCTCCTCCACGAGCCGGTCCTCGAGCCCCTCGGCGCACAGCGCCGCCCGCCAGGCGGCGAGCTGCGGCTGGAACGCCTCCATCACCCGCTGCCGGTACTGCAGCAGCTTCCGCTCGCTCACCGGGCGCCAGACGAGCGGCGAGTCCTCGAGCCACGGGTAGCTTGACCCGCACCAGGCCGGCTCGCTGCACGTCGTAGGTGCCGTCGGGGTGCAGGGTCACGCTCGGCTGCGCGATGGTGCCCGTGGCGAAGTGCACGTCGCCGTTGGCCTTGCGGACGGGATCGCCGTAGCCGAGCTCCTTCATCGCCGCGACGATCTCGCGCAGCCGCCGCTCGCTGTCCTTGGCGACGACCACGACCTCCTCGGACACGTCGTCCGACAGCGGGGGCAGCGGCGCGGGCCGCAGCGCGTCGGCCAGCGCGTCGCCGCGGTCGAGGCCCTCGGCGACGGCGCGCGCGCGGGCCAGCAGCGCCGGATCGTGCGTCCGCGCCACCGCCGCCACCAGGAGGTCGAGCTCGGCGGCGCGATCGGGCGCCAGGTCGGCGCGCAGCGCAGCCAGCTCGACGTCGTCCGGGAACGCCGGCGCCGCGGCGTCCAGCACGGCGCGCGCCGCGGCGAGGTCGCCCAGCGCCCGGTGCGCGCGCGCGAGCTCGGTGGGCGGCGCGAACGGGCGCTCTGCCGCCGAGGCGACGAGCCACGGAAGCGCCTCCTCCGCGCGCCCGGCCGCCAACAGCGCGCTGCCCAGCGCCTCGCGCAGCCCGGCATCCGCGGGCGCCAGCGCCACCGCCGCCCGCAGGTCCGCCACCGCCGCCGCGGGCGCCGCGCCGGCGGCCCGCAGCGCCAGCGCGGCCGGGCACTGCTCGGCCTGGACCTCGACGGGCGCCGCCCCCGGCGTGGCGAGGGCCTGCCGGCGCGCGTCCCACAGGGCGCCCACCGCCTCGCCCGTGACGGTGCCGGCCCGCAGGCAGTCGAGCCAGCGGCCCAGCCGCTCCCGCTCGGCCGGCGGCAGCGCCGCCGCCACCTCGGCCGCCGCGACGTCGCCCGCGCGCAGCGCCCGATCGGCGCGCGCGGCCGCCACGCGCCCGTCCGGCGCGGTCACGGCGGCCAGCGCGGCGTCGGCCTCGGCCGGATCGGCGGTCCAGCGCGCCACGGCGAGCGCGGCGTCGGCGTCGCCCGGGTGGGCCGCCAGCGCGGCGCGGGCCGGCGCGGCGTCGTGGAGCAGGTCGGCGCGGGCCGTCGCCACGGCCAGGGCGTCCGCCGGATCGCGCGCCTGGTCGAGCAGCGCCCGCGCCTCGTCGGGGCGCCCGAGGCGCGTCCGCAGCCGCGCGAGCGCGACGAGCGCGGGCCCGTGGTCGGGATCGAGCATCAGCGCCTCGCCGAGCAGCGCCTCGGCCTCGCCGTCGTCGGCGAGCGCGGCCAGGGCGACCCAGCGGCCGGGATCGGACGGGTCGTCGCGCAGCCAGGTGGACGCCACGAAGCGGGGCTCAGCGGCGCCCGCGTCGAGCGCGGCGGCGATGTCGTCGGGCGGTGCGGCGCGGGCGACGAGCGGGGCCAGCAGGGCGAGGAGCATCCGAGCAACGTAAGCGGGCGTTCCCGGAGCGGATGTCTCCGTTCGTCAGGCGAGGCGCCCCGCCTCCCACAGCCGCAGCAGCCCGCGCCGGGCCTCCGTCCACTGCCGGGTCAGCGCCGCCGACGGCGCCCCCACCGCGCTGCACGCGTCGAGCAGCGGGAAGCTCGCCGTCGGGGCCCGCGCCCAGCCGTCGGGCCCCGCCCGCCAGCCCGTCGGGCACCGCGCCACGGCGAGCCGCTGCGGCCGCGCCACGCCGTCCGGCCAGGCGTCCAGCAGGTGCAGCACGACGTCCTCGACGGCCTCCCGCGGCACCGCGCGCTGCCGCAGCTCTGCCCACCGCACCAGCGCGGCGAGCCCGCGCAGCACGTCGTAGAAGTACAGGCGCGGGAAGCACGGCCGCAGCCAGTCCGGTGCGGTGTCGCGCTCCTCGGCGTTGAACGTGCTCTCCGAGCCGCGGGTGAGCCGCCGGCCGATCAGGAACCCGGCGGCCCGGTCCACGAACGCGAGCTGCTCGGGCTCGGTGCGGCCGAGCATCGCCTCGAGGCCCGGCACCGTGCCCACCATCGAGCTCGGGCACTCGTGGGTGACGACGTAGGCGTCGGCGTCGCAGGAGGCCCGCCGTCGGCGAGCTGGTAGCGCGGGAACCACGGCGCGATCCACGGCAGGCGCGCATCCACGTCGACGCCGCAGGCCGCGAGCACCCGGTAGGCGCAGCCGAGCTGGCAGTGGCACGCCGTGTCGCGCGACGGTTGAGCGTCTCCGCCGCGGCCGCGGGGATGGGGAAGACGTGGGCCAGCCCGTCGAGGGCCTCGACCCAGGCGTCGAGGGCGCGCTCCGGGATGCGGCGCGCCTCACCGAGCTCGACCAGCACGAGCATGTGCCAGTACGGCCCGTCCCACTTGGGCCAGTAGGGTCGGCGGCGATGGCGCGGCGCGCCTCGTCGGAGCCGAGGTACCGCACGGAGGCGGCGAGCGCCTCCTCGGGCGGCCCAGGCGGCGCGGGTTCGGGCACGGCGGCGAGGCGAGCGCGCAGGTCGTCCATGGCCCCCCGTAGCGCGTTCGGGACCGCTCAGAGGCGTGCTGGGTCCTCGACGTCGGTGGACGCGCAGTCCTCCGGCGCCGTCACCGGGTTGCACCGCGACGGCGCGCCCCCGGGGATCTCCACCCAGTACGACGTCCAGCCGAGCGGCGCCGGGTAGTCCGTGCTCACGAACTGCGCCCGCTCCGCAGCGCCTGGTCGCGCATCGTCGGGTCCTCCTCCCGCGCCTGCACGGTCTCGGCGTCCGCCCGCGTCCGCACCAGGTGCCCGAGCCCCACGACCTCGGTGATCCGCGGATCCCACGGGTCGTTCATCGTATGGACGGCGGCCCACGGCACGTCCACGTCCCCCATCGCGTCCGGGAACATCGGCCGGCCCGCCAGATCCGCGACGTACGCGTCGCGCCGCGCGCTCCCGTCGTGGAGCACGAACCGGGCCCGCCCCCGCAGCGCGCCGAGCGGGGGCCAGCCGGTGTCGGCGAGCGCCGTGCGCAGGTCGGGCGCGCCCGCGGCGAGCAGGTCGTCGGGCGTGATCAGGCGCTCCCGCGGCCAGACGTCGAGCAGCTCGGCGTCGAGCGCGTCGAGGTGCGCCGGGCCCGAGGTCTCGCCCCAGGCGTCCTTGGTCTCGACCAGCACCAGCAGCGGGTGGTGGCCCGGATGGGCCCCGGACCAGCCCTCCAGCACCGCCAGGCAGTCGACGAAGGTCGGGCAGGTGGTGCCCACGTCGAGCAGCGGGATGTGCTGCACGACGTGCGCGCCTGCGGCCTCGTCCCAGTACACGTCGAGCTCGAACTGGCGGACGCCCTGCTCGCCGAGCTGCACGTCGAGCGGCGCGTGGCCGTAGGCGAGCGGCTCGAGGTCGCTCGTCTGCACGTGGTAGCTGTTGTGCGTCCCCTTGGCCTGCAGCTGGTCGAAGCGCAGCACGCCGTCGAGCGGATACGGCTCCGGCGACGCGCCGGGATCGGGGGCCGCGCAGCCCACGGCGAGCACCAGCATCATCGCGCCAGCATACGCCCTCAGGCCGCCTGGCGCGCGAGCAGCGACGCCAGCTGCTCGCGGTCGGGCGCGTAGCTCACGAGAGCCCGGTGGACGGGGTCGTGCCACCGCAGCCCGAGCTCCCGCGCCCACCGCCGGGCGAGCTCCCGCGGGGGCGGCGTCGGCGCGGGGTGCGAGGCGACCCAGTCCCAGGCGACCTGCAGCGCCGGGTCGGCGTCCACGACCGCGCCCGCGGCGGGCACCTCCGGCGGCCACGGCGCCGGGTCGTAGCGGGTCAACGCCGCGAACAGCTCGCGGCTGCCGGTGTAGACGTCGGACGCGTACTCGTCGACGTCGTCGGGCGGCAGCGGCTCGCGCGTGCCGATCTCGTGGACCTCGGCGAGCTGGATCCGCGCCACACGGACCAGCTCGTCGAGCTGGTCGTCGGTGAGCCCCGGCGGGACGAGGAGCTGGGTGTACTCGTCGAGCTCGTCCTCGTCGACGGCGTCCTGGGGCGAGAACGACCGCAGCAGCTGCAGCACCTCGCGGACGACGCCGTGGTTGGCGTAGATGTGGTCGTTCAGCTCGGGCTCCCGCCGCAACCACTCGCGGTGCAGGCGCTCCACCACGTCCTCGGCCTCCTCGCGGGTGGCGTAGATCCGCCGCACGCGCGTGTTGGTGCAGCCCATCGGCTCGTTGAACTCGTCGTTGTACATGAACCCCTGGCTCCTCACGACGTACGGCACGGGACCTCCTCGGTGTTCGGGGCGCTCGGCGGCAGCGCGGCGCCGTTGTCCATCCACGGCTCGAACCGCATGCGCGCGAACAGCTCGCCGGGCGGCACCCCGGGGGGCACCAGCCCGAGCGGGCGGCCGAGCAGCTGCGGCAGCACCTCGCCCAGGAACCACGTGTTGTGGGTCACGAGCAGCGCGCGGATCCGCCCGGTGACGAAGTACGGCGACAGCAGGATGCGCATCGCCTCGTCGTCGCCGCGGTGGCGGGCGTGGATCTCGGCGAACCGGTGCGACTCGTCGCCGTCGGGCGCGATGGCCGCGACGAAGTCGCCCAGCGTGGGGACGAACCGCCCGCCGAAGTCGGCCAGCACGTGGTCGAACTCCAGGACGGCCTTGGTCCGCACCGTGCGCGGCTGCCCCGCGCGGTCGGTGGTCGTCAGGGTGGGCCCCACCAGCGGCAAGACGACGGTCCGGATGCCCCAGATCGTGTGCAGCAGCCGGTGACGGTTGTCGGAGCACAGCTCCTTGGTGGCGTCCATCCGGGTGTGGAGGGCGAGGAAGTCGTCCGGATCGCCATCGTGGCGGCGGGCGGACAGGGCGGCGTGTCGGTGCGGGTCCATGCCGTTGTCATTGTTCTGCCGTTCGAACCTCGGCAACCCCGTCGCGGACCCCCGACGGATTGTCCGGGTCGGCCGGGGGGTCGCGGGGCCGCCGGCGCGCCCACGGCGGCCGCGGCAGCGGCCCGGGGGGCCGGTCGTCGCCCCGACGCGCACGTCGCCACGCCCGAATTCGGGACGGCGGGCAATGGGGTCGGATCGCCCCACGTAGATCCTCCATGGGACGCGCTCGTCGCGGCCGGACCGCGCGGACGGCGCCCGGCACGCCGCTTGCTGGCTGCGTCATCTGTCCAGGAGGAAGGCCATGTCTCGACCCGCCGACGCGATGTCCACCGCGCTCGACCGCACCCGCCACGTGCTCTTCGACCCATTCGACGGCGCGAAGTACGTCGGGCTCGCCTTCTGCGTCTGGCTGTCGCAGGTGGGCAGCGTCGCCGGCAACTCGTCGAGCTGGAGCGCGCGCAACCGCGGCGGCAACGGCTCGGGATCGCCGTTCGACCCGCACTTCTGGAAGCAGGTGACCGACTTCCTGCAGCAGTGGGGCGCGCTGCTCGTCGCCGGCGGGCTGCTCCTGCTCGTGGTGGGGATCGCCGTGTGGGCGCTGCTCACGTTCCTGCAGTCCCGCGGCCTGTTCATGACCATCGACAACCTGGTGAACGACCGCGGCGCGGTGCAGGCGCCGTGGAGCGCGTGGGCGGCGGAGGCCGACGCGCTGTTCCGCTTCCGCCTCTCGGTCGGCCTCGCCGCCGGCGCCGTCGGGCTCGCCGCCGCGGGCCTCGCGGGGTTCGGCGTGTGGCTGACCTGGACGGGCGTGCCGGACGGCACGCACCTCGGCCTGCTCGTCGTCGCGGGCGCGATCTCCGGCGCGGCGGCGCTCGCCGCGGCCCTCGCGGACTGGTCCGCCACCGAGTTCGTCGCGCCGCTGATGTACGTCCGCCGCTACGGCGTCGCCGACGGCTTCCGCGACCTGCGCGCGATGCTCGGCGCCGATCTGGGCGGCTTCCTCGTGTACGTGCTGCTCAAGGTGGTGGCCGGCCTCGGCGTGGGCTTCCTCACGGTCGCGCTCACCTGCATGACGTGCGGGCTGACGCTGCTCCCGTTCCTGGGCACGCTGATCCTGCTGCCGCTGTTCGTGTTCCTGCGCACGTTCGCGCTCGCGTTCGTCGCGCAGCAGGCGGACGATCTGGCGGTGCTGACGGGCGCGTGAGCGGTTCGGCACGGGCCGTGTGCGGCGGCGCACACCTGGTTACGCCGGCGTAGGAGCCGCATCGTGCAGGTCGAGTTCCGACGGACGGGCGAGCGCCGGTACGGCGTCTTCGTCCACCGAGGCGGCGAGGTGCTGGCGATGGACCCGGCGCCGGGCTTCGACCCGCACATCCCCCACGACCTCGTCCACTTCGTGGCGGAGCGCGAGCTCGGCATCGCGCGGGGGCTGTTCGGCCAGCTGGCGGCGGGCGGAGACGCCGGCACCTTCCACCTCGTGCGCGACGGCGCGGATCCGCGCACGGAGCGCCGCCGGCGCCGGGGCAGGGCCGCCGGGGCCGCGCGGTGGCGCGCCGCGACGGGGGCGACACCGACCGTCGAGCAGGCGGCGCAGCTGTGCCTCGCCGCCTGGCACGCGCGGCCGTTCGACCCCGGCGAGGCGTTCCCCGCCGAGGCCATCCGGCGCGCGGCCGCCGCGCTCGACGCCGTCGCGGCGCGCTGGGCGGCCCTGGCGGTGGGCGAGGGCTCGTGCTGAGCTGGCCCTGAGCTGGCCCTGAGCGCCTGCCTCGGGCTCAGCCGCTCGTCCAGGTGAAGCGGCGCTCGCCTCGCCCGAACGGCGCGACCGTGTCGCCCTGCCCGACGAGCCGCCACTTCGTCGTGAGCAGCCCCTCCACCCCCACGGGCCCGCGCGCGCCGACCTTCGAGGTCGCGATGCCGACCTCGGCCCCGAGCCCGAACCGCGCGCCGTCGGCGAAGCGGGTGCTGGCGTCGTGGAAGACGCAGGCGCTGTCGACGCCGTCGAGGAACCGCGCCGCCGCCACCGGGTCGCGCGTGACGATGACGTCGGTGTGGCGCGAGCCGTAGCGCTCGATGTGCGCCATGGCGGCGTCGAGGCCGTCGACGACCTGGACGGTGCAGGCCAGGTCGCCGTACTCGTGGTGCAGCGCGGGGGCGGGGGTAGCGGCCAGGGCAGTCCGAGCCGGCGTGCAGCGCGACGCCCGCGGCCCGCAGCGCATCGAGCACGCGCTCGGCGCCGCCGCCGAGCAGTGCGCGGTCGAGCAGCAGCGTCTCCATGGCGTTGCAGGCCGCCGGGTAGTCGGTCTTCGCGTCGACGGCGATGGCCACGGCGCGGTCGAGGTCGGCCGCGGCGTGCACGTAGACGTGGCAGACGCCGTCGGCGTGGCCGAGCACCGGGATGCGCGTCTGCGCCTGGATGGCGCGCACCAGGGCGTTCGACCCGCGGGGGACCACGAGGTCGATGCAGTCGTCGAGGGCGAGCAGCGCGGCCACGTCGGCGCGGGTGGTGGCCAGGGTGACGGCGTCGGGCGGCAGCGGGGCCAGCGCCTCGCGGATCACCTCGGCCAGCACGACGTTGGAGCGCGCGGCCTCGGCGCCGCCCTTCAGCAGCAGCCTGTTGCCGGCGCGCAGCGCCAGCCCGGCGATCTGCGGCAGCGCGTCGGGGCGCGACTCGAAGACGACGAGCACGACGCCGAGCGGCGCCGTCTGGTGCTCGAGGACCAGCCCGGGCGCGAGCTCGGTGCGGCGCAGGCAGCGCCCGACGGGGTCGGGCCCGTCCGCCACGCGCTCGAGCCCGTCGGCGAGGCCCGCGAGCTTGCTGCGCGTGAGGCCGAGCCGCGCCAACAGCGGTGCGGCCACGCCGCCGCCTCGGCGTCCGCGACGACGGCGGCGTTCTCGGCCAGGATCCGCTCGGTGTGGGTGCGCAGCGCCGCCGCCACCCGCCGGACGGCGGCCGCGCGGGCCTCGCCACCCCGCCGTAGCGACGGCGCGCCCGGCCGCGCGGACGGCGCGGGCCGTGCCGGCCTCAGTCGGTCTCGCTCACGGTGCCCTCCCCGGCTCGACGATGGCGACGTGGTCGCGGTGGATGACGGCCTTGCCGCGGGTGGTACCGCCCAGGCCCGCGCGGATCTCGGCGCTCGAGCGGTCGCACCGGCCCCGCGCGAACTCGTGGCCCTCGAAGCGCACCCGGACGACGGCGCCGGCCTCCCACTTCCTCCACGGCGACCACGCCGGGCAGCAGCAGGCTCGCGTTGCGCTCCACCAGCGCGGCGTGCGCGCCGGCGTTGACCTCGGTGGCGCCCTGCGGGGCCGTGGCGAAGGCGAGCCACCGGCGCCGCCGCGTGAGCTCCCCGCGCGCCGGGAACACCGTCTCCACGTCGCGCCCGGCGAGCACGTCCAGCAGGGACTCCGCGCGGTAGCCGCTCGCGATGGCGACGGGCACGCCGGCGCGCGCGGCCAGGCGCGCCGCGGCGACCTTGGCCGCGATCCCGCCGCGCCCGGTGGCGGAGACCGCGCCCATCCGCACCTGCTGCGCGTCGTCCCACACGGCGATCCGCTCGGCACCGGGCTCGCCGGGCGGCGCGGTGGAGACGCCGTCGACGTCGGAGAGCAGCACCAGCCCGTCGCAGCCGATGTTCGACGCGACGAGGCCCGCGAGGCGGTCGTTGTCGCCGAAGATGGCGTGGTGCTGCGGGCTCGTGGCGTCGTTCTCGTTGACGAGCGGGACGGCGCCGAGCGACAGCAGGCGCTCGAGCGTGTCGGCGAGGGCGAGGTAGCGGCCGCGGTCGTCGAAGTCGTCCTCGGTCAGGAGCACCTGCGCGACGGTGAGCCGCAGCCGCTCGAACAGGCTGTCGTACAGCGCCGTGAGCGCCATCTGGCCGGCGGCGGCGCAGGCCTGACTGGTCGGCGACGGCGGTGGGGCGCCGCTCGAAGCCCAGCCGCTGCCAGCCGAGCCCGATGGCGCCGGAGCTGACGAGCAGGACCTGCCGCCCCTCGGCCCGCAGCGCCGCGACGGCCTCCACGAGCGCGCCGAGGCGGCCGAGCGCGAGCCCGCCGTCGGGCCGGCGGACCACGCTCGTGCCGACCTTGACCACCACCCTGCGAGCGCGGGCGAGGGCCGCGCGGGCGTCGTGCATGCCCCGGCTAACGCGGCCGCGCGCCTGACGCAGCGCTGACGTCCCGCTGACGGAAGCGGCGGGCGGCGCCCGGTACCCCTTGCACCAGGGAGGTCTCGTGCTCGCTCGCTCGCGCCCCGTCCGCGCCGCTGCGCCGATGCTCCGCAGCCCCGGCGGCGAGTTCGGCGTCGACGCCCAGGAGGCCGCCTTCCGCGACGCGCAGGCGCTCGTGCCGATCGAGCCGTTCCCGTTCCTGGCGGAGATCGAGCGGCAGCTCGGCGCCGACGTGCCCGGGCGCGCCGTCGAGGACCCGTTCGGCTGCGCGGAGCTCGGGGTGGAGGCGTTCACCGAGGGGCTGGTGACGCACTTCGCCGAGCGGCGGCCGCGCCTCGAGGTGGCCGCCCACGAGGCCGCGCACCTGCTGCAGCACGGCGGGCGCACCGGCGACGGCGGGCTCGGCGCGGAGGGGCACGCGCAGCAGGTCGCGGCGGCGGTGACCGCGGGCGACGGCGCGCAGGCGGCGCTGACGGACGAGGGCGGCGTGGACGGCGACGTGCACGCGTTCACGCCCGCGCCGGCGGCTCCGGCGCCCGCGCCGGCCGCGGCGCCGGCGGCCCCGAGGCGGCGCCGGCGCCGGCGCTGTCGCCGGAGGCCGCGAAGCAGCTGCTGTACGCGCAGACCATCCTCGCGAACACGACGCCGATGTCGGCCGAGCAGCTGGCGACGCTGAAGACCGCCATCCCCGCCGCCGACGTCATGGGCACGATCACGCGCCGCGACCAGGTGCGCGCCGCCCTCGAGGCGGAGAACGAGGTGCTGCGCGACGTCCAGGACGTCTCCGGCCCCGAGCGCGCCGACGCGGAGCGGGAGCCGGCGGCGCGGGTGGCGGCGCTGACGGCCGATCTCGAGGCCCTGCAGGCCCAGATCGACGCGGCGGCCCACGAGCTGGGCCTGCCCGACGAGGCGGCGCTGGTGAGCTACGTCACCGAGCGGTTCCCGGCGCTGTGGGACGCGCGGGCGCTGGCCATCGCGAACGCGCTGCTCGACCAGAACGAGGCGCTGCTCGACGCCCAGGAGCGCCGCTACGACTACGCGAACGCGGCCGGCTCGGGCGCAGTGGACGCCTGGGACGCCGTCAACGACCTGCGGCGCGCCGACGAGGGGCTGGCCGGCCTCGCCAGCCAGGTGAACGCGGCGTACGGCTCCGACGGGCCGAAGCCGACGCTCACCTTCGCCGGCCTCGAGCAGGAGGAGGCCGCGGGCTTCCCGCAGGACGCCGTCGGCACCGCGAAGGCCGCGTTGCTCGCGCGGTGGCGCAGCGAGGGCACCGCGCACGCCATGCTCTTCGCCCCGGATTACCGCCCCGGGGCCCTCTGCTCGGTCGGCGACGAGCAGCTCGTGGCGCAGCTCGGCGGCTACGACCAGGAGATCCGCGAGAACATCGCCGCGACCCGCGAGAACCTCGGCGGCGACCTGTCGCTGTACGAGCTGGTGCTGGTGCCCGAGCTCACCTGGCAGCAGCTCGGCGTCGATCCGGCCGGCGTGCTCGGGGAGGCGGTCGCCGAGAAGTACGCCCAGGTGAAGATCGACGAGGAGACGCTGCGCCAGGCCACCGACGCGCTCGTCCTCGCCGCAACCGTGCTCGGCACCGCGCTCGGCGGGCCGATCGGCGGCGCGATCGCCAGCGCCTCGGTGGGCGGGCTCGTGGGCGCGGCCGAGCTCGCGGCGGACCTCTCCAAGCTGTCCGCCGTCGAGGCCGCGCAGCGGGTGTCGTCGGATCCGGACTTCGCGCGGATGACGAACGAGGATCCCGACCTGGTCTCGATCGTCACGGACCTCGTGAGCATCGGGCTGTCGCTGGTGGAGGCCCGCAGTGCCGCCGCGGGGGTCCGCGCCGAGATCCGGGCGTTCATGCTCTCGCAGGACACGGCGCGCTTCCACGAGGGCCTGCGGGTCGCGCTCGGGAGCCAGGGGACGGCCGAGCGGTACGCACAGCGCTTCACGGCGAACCTCCCCGGCCCGCACAGCCCCATCGTCCCCGGCGCGGGCATGGGCGCGCACAACGGGTTGCCGTCGGCGCGAACCGGGCGCCCGACGCACGCGCTGAACCACGTCGGACAGACGGAGGCGCAGCTCCGGTCGCGGCTCGCGGGGCAGAGCGGCTTGAAGGCAGCCTCCACGTTCCAGACGCGCGCCCAGGGCGAGGCGCTGGTGGCCGGCGCCCTGGACGTCGACCAGCGCGTCATCGCCGCCTGGCTGCCCCACGCGGAGGTGGGCGACCGCGTGACGGTGTCGATGACCGGCCTGACCGACACCGGCCTGGTCCTCGAGCGCGGCGCGGCCCACGCGGTCCAGGGCACCGGCGTGAAGGTGATCATCGAGAAGATGCCGAACACTGCCGGGTATCCCTACACCATCATCACGGCCTACCCCTCCCTCGACTGACACCACGGGCGCGTGGGCGCACGACGCCCGGCGACCGCTGCGGAAAACGGCTACGCTCCAGCAGGCCCATTCCTCTGAGCCCCCGATGTTTCAGCAATCTCCGCGTTCTGCGGGGCCGCTGCAAGACCCGCGGCAGTCCCCCGAGCCCGATCCCGAGCGCGAGGCCGCCCCCGAGGGCGCCGGGAACGGCTTCCTCGCCGAGCTCCTCGGCAGCGCCGGCGACCCCGGCGACGACGGCGTCCGCCCCGTCCCCCTCCCCCACCGCGCCCGCATGGAGGCGCTGTTCGGCCAGCCGTTCGACCAGGTCCAGGCCTATGCCTGCGCCCCCGAGCTCCTCGGCCGCCTCGGCGCCCACGCCGCGACCGACGGCGACCGCGTCTTCCTCTCCGACGACCCGAGCCCCTGGGAGGTCGCCCACGAGCTCGCCCACGTGACCACGGGCACCGGGGCCGGCGCCGGCACCACCCACGACGGCGAGGCCGCCGAGCGCGAGGCCGACGCCGCGGCCGACCGCGCCACGCTCGGCCTGCCCGTGGGCCCGATGCAGGCCACGCCGAGCGCGTCGGTGGCCCTCGACGAGTGGGACACGACCCCGTCCGTGCAGCTCGAGCCCCCGACGCAGGGCGAGAACGTCGGCCAGGTGGGCATCGTCAACTGGGACGGGTCGCCCGAGCTGCGCCTGCGCGCCACCGCCTCGACCCAGCAGGACAACCTGCTCGGCTACCTGCCGTTCAACACCAAGGTGCAGGTCCAGCAGCGCGTCGCGGGCGGCTGGCTGTGGGTCTCCACCCTGTCGGGGCAGCAGGGCTACGTCGCCGAGCCCTACGTCTGGTTCGGCCCCGCCCACCCGCTGCCCGAGCCCAACGTCCGGCTGCACCACGTCGCGTCGGGCGAGTCGGCCATCGGCATCGCCGAGCAGTACTACGGCGACGTCTCCGACGACTGGGGCCAGGACCTCCGGTTCTACGTCAACGTGCTCGCGTCGCTCAACGGCGTCTCCGTGCCGAGCGGCGTCGACGGCTGGCGCAGCGTCGCGTTCCAGGCGGGCACCTTCATCTGGGTGCCGAGCGTGACGTTCGCCCGCTCGCTGCAGGGCCAGGTCAACTCGGGCTCGCTGTCCTACGAGACGCTCGACACCATCGGCGTGGCCGGCGCGCTGGAGCGCATCGGCCAGCTGCGCGACGACTTCGGCACCGCCGTGTCGCTGTCGGGGCAGTACATCGGCGAGGCTGTCGCCGCCCACGCCGAGGAGGCGATCCTCGGGGCGCTGCAGGCCCTGGCGGTGATGGCCGTCGGCGCGGTCGCGCTGCTCGCCATCTCCACCGCGATCGGCGCGGCGATCGGCGCGCTGGCAGGCGGCGTGGGCGCGGCGCCGGGCGCGGCCGCCGGCTTCGAGGTCGGCATGGCCCTGCTCGAGTGGATCGGGCTCGGCTTCCTCATCGCCTGGGTCGGCAGCGCCGCGGTCCGCATCGGCGGCGCGTTCGGCACCTTCCTCGGCATGGTCTGGGAGGCGCGCGGCGACCAGCAGCGGCTCGACGCCGCGGCGCGCCAGTTCGCCGAGGCCATCGGCACGCTCGTCGGCGTCCTCATCGAGGCGCTGGTGATGTGGGCCGCCTCGGTGGGACTCGGGGTGGCGCTCGGCCGCCTCCGCGAGACGCCCTTCGGCCGCTCGATGTCGGAGAGCGCGCTCGGCGAGTGGCTCGGGCAGCGGGTCACCAACGTCAACGCGGGCGAGGGGCCGCTGTCCACGCCGCGCGACGTGCTCATCGACGCGCGCGCCGGCCGCATCGCCGAGGGCCTCGGCATCACGGCCGAGCAGACCGCGCGGCTGCTGCACTTCGTCGACGAGCCCACCCTGAACGCCCTGAAGGACCCGCTCGGGGTGGAGGGCCTCGCGGCGCTGGCCGGCAAGGACACCTCGGTGCTCGTGGCCGTCCAGCGCGCGTTCGGCGCGGCCCGGGGCGACGGCAACGCCATCGCCGAGGTGATCGAGTCGATCCGCCTGAACTCGCGCGGCTCGGTGTCCAACGAGGCGCTCACGCTGTCGCTGCAGGACTACGCGACGTTCAAGGGCCAGTACGGCGACCGCGTCACCGGCGACTTCATCAGCCGCTTCCGCCGGGCGCGCACCACCGAGCCGCTGCAGGCCGAGGCCGAGCTCCAGATGGCGCGCGATCTGCTCGCCGGCCGCAGCCCCTACGGCGAGGTCGGCCCCGTCGAGGGCCTGCGCGACGGGCTCGTCGAGGGGCAGCGGACCCCCGAGTACTCGGTGTCCACCCCCGAGGGCGCGCGGCTGGTCGAGGTGAAGTCGGTGGGGCAGGAGGGCCAGCCGCTGTCGCGGTCGGGCATCCAGAACAACGCGCGGAGCGCCAACAACCAGATCCGGGAGTGGGCGGGCACGTCGAGCGGGGAGACGGGCGGGCTCATCCGGCTCGACGGGCGCAACGCCGGCCACACCGACGTGACGCCCGAGACGATGCTGCAGTGGGTGCAGCAGAAGCTGCCGTCGCCGCGGGGGAGCATGGTGACGCGCTACGTCGAGATCCTGTACCACGACGGCAGCGGCAGCCCGGTGAAGCTCACGCTCGAGCTCGTCGATGGCGTGTTCCAGATCCTGTCGCAGGGGACGTTCTGATGGCCCGCGACCTGGCGCCGGTGCAGGACACCTGGCGCACCTGGAGCCACGCGGGCAGCTGGACGTTCCAGCTGCGCGCCGCCGACGGCGACAACGCCGCCAACGCCGAGCGCGTGGGGGGGCTGCTCGCTGCGCTGGCCGAGTTCGTCCGGCCGCGCTGGGCGCTGCTCGACAGCGGGCCCGACGAGGGCTGGTCGCAGCGCGTGGAGGCGCCCGACGTGGCGGCGGCGATCGCGGCGGCGCCCGTGCCCGTGCGCTCGGTGCAGGTGCGGCTCGACCTGCTGGCGTGGGCGCGGCAGCGCGCCGGTGGCCCGCCCGAGCACGGCTGGCTGCCCGAGGCCGCCGACCTCGACCTGTCCCTCGAGCCCGACGGCTACGCGTCGCTGTGGATCGGCCACACCCTGTTCGTGCCCGGGAACCTCGTCGGGGCGCCGAACGACGCGCTGTACGCGCTCAACGCCCCGCTGCTGGCCGACGCCCTGCAGACGCTCGCGCACCGGGCGGGGCCGCTGATCGAGGCGGAGGGGCTGCCCGGCGTCGGCCCGACGGGCTTCACGGCCGCGTAGGGCCTACCGCGCGGCCAGGTGCGCGTCGTACCAGGCCGTCCAGCGGCGGAGGACCTCGGCGACGTGGCGCGGATCGGTGAAGCCGTGGGGCTCGTCGGGGAACGCCCACAGCGACACCTCCGTCCCCATGTCCGACAGCGCCCGGTACAGGATCATCGACGCCGAGAACGAGACGCGCTGGTCGGCGCGGC
Organism: Myxococcota bacterium; assembly: GCA_041389545.1. Lineage (GTDB taxonomy): Bacteria > Myxococcota_A > UBA796 > UBA796 > JACKER01. The sequence goes on from JAWKRQ010000038.1 coordinate 38,963, forward strand.
CGTGCAGGATGAGCGTCGGCGTCGTCGCCCGGCGCAGCGACCCCATCGGGTTGCTCCGCTCGAACGTGCCGGGGTTCCGCCACGGGTCGCCCTCGAACTCCCACTGCGCGGCGCGCCCGTGGTTGATGTCCGACAGCGCGTACTGGCTCACCACGTCGACCACCGCGGCGCCGGCGACCGCGGCCCGGTAGCGGTCGGTGTGCCCGATGGTCCACGCCGTCAGGTAGCCGCCCCACGACCAGCCGCCGTAGACCAGGCGCTGCTTGTCGGCCCGGCCCTCGCGCACCAGCGCGTCGACGCCGGCCTCGATGTCGCCGAACTCGATCTTGCCGAGCTTGCCGCGGTTGGCCGCGTAGAACGCGCGCCCGTAGCCGGTGCCGCCGCGGTAGTTCGGGCGGAGGACGGCGTAGCCGCGGCTGGCGAACCAGCGCGTCCACGGGTCGAACTGCTCGCGGGTGACGCCGTCGGGCCCGCCGTGGGGGTACACCATCAGCGGCAGCGGCCCCTTCGGGGCGCCGGGCGGCAGCGTGAGCACGCCCTCGAGCTTCGCCCCGCCCGGGCCGCGCCAGGCGTAGACCTCGACGTCGCCCATCGCCCAGTCCGACAGGTCGTTCGGGTGGGCCACGACCTCGGCGTGGCCGTCGAGATCGAACCAGGCCGGCTCGGGCGGGACGGCGGGCGAGGTCGCCAGGGTGGCGAAGCGCTGCCCGTCGGCGCTGGCGGCGAGCGACAGCAGGACGGGCCGCTCGGGGACGGCGTCGACCGGCTTCGCGGCGACGTCGAGCCCGATGCGCAGCACCTTCGAGCGCGTGCGGTCGGTGGTGAGTGCCACGAGCGCGTCGTCGCCGCTCCAGGCCAGGGCGTCGAAGGTCAGGTCGAGCTTCGCCGCGAGGTCGCGCGGCGCGCCGCTGACGACGGGGGCCACCCACAGCGCGTTGTTCAGCGTGAGCGTGTCGCGGCCGGCGGTCCAGGCGACGTTGGCGCCGTCGGGCGAGAAGCAGGGGTGCCCCACGACGGCGCCCTCGGGCCGCAGCGGGCGCACGATCCCGTCGGCGACGGTGAGCAGGTCGATGCGCGCCGAGAGCATGTCGTAGGGGTCGCCGCTCGGCCAGGTCACGAGGGCGAGCGAGGCGCCGTCGGGCGCGTAGGCGAGGTCGGCGACGTGGCGGTCGTCGGGGCCGAGGCGCTGGGGCTCGCCGCCGGCGCGGGGCACCGTCCACAGCAGGTCGGGGTGGAAGACGCCGACCTCTTCGGCGTCGCCGCGGGCCTCGCGGGCGGCCTCCTCCTCGTCGGTCTCGGGGACGGCGGCGGTGAAGGCGAGCGCCTGGCCGTCGGGCGCCCAGGCGAAGGCGGCGGGGACGAGGTCGCCGAGGTCGAGCGGGCGGGCCTCGCCGCCGTCGAGGGGCAGGACGAACAGGCGGTCGTCGTCGTCCTGCTCGCGGAGGAAGGCGATGGCGCTGCCGTCGGGGGAGAAGGCCGGCGCGTGGACGTCGGCGCCGAAGGTGAGCTGGCGCGGCGGCTGGCCCTCGCGCGCGAGCCACAGCTGGGTCGCCACGTCCCACGCGGCGTCGTCGGCACCCTCGGCCGGCGGCGCGGCGTGGCGCTCGGTCCAGGCGACCGCGCGGCCGTCGGGTGCGATCACCGCCTCGTCCACCTTGACCAGCCCGGCGACCCCTTCGGGCGTGGGCCCGCCCGCCGCGAGCGCGGCCCCCGCCAGCACAGACAACCACGGCATCGCAGCTCCCCCCAGGGGTCCCGGGCTATCCACGCGCCCGCGCGACCGCCACGTGCGCGGCCGCTATGATGCGCGCGGAGGTGCGCGTGCGAGGGTGGATGCTCCTGCTGCTGGGCTGCGGCGCCAGCACCGTCGCCACGCCGACGGGCGAGCTCGGCACCCGCCAGGTGCCCCTCCCCGACGGGGTGAACCCGCCGAAGGCCGCGACGTTCGAGTTCGGGCGCACCCTCGACGTCTGCGGGGCCGACGGCTACCCGCCCGCCAAGGTGTCGTTCGTCTGGCACATGCTGCCCGTGGGCGCCGACCGCTACGTCGTCGACTTCACCGCGGCGCTGGTGCAGGGCTCGCCGAACCTCGAGGTGCGGCTGTCGGACCGCCCGCCCATCGCGGGCAGCGCGAGCCTCGAGCCCGGTGCGCCCTGGCTCGGGATCGCCGGGGTGACGGTGAAGTGCACGCGGCGCGTGTCGGGCTGCCGCAGCGTGTCGCAGGAGCTGACCACGCCGGTGCAGCTGCGGGCCGACGGCGAGGCGCAGTAGCGCTACCCGAGCAGCGGCGACCAGCGCCCCACGCTGCCGAGCCACACCTCGCGCGCCGCCCGCGTCACGGCGACGTACAGGGCGCCGCGGGCCTCGGCGGTGTCCGGCCACCGCGCCGGATCGAGCTCGGGGACGGCGACCCGCGCCAGATCGAGGCCCCGCAGCCGGTCGGCCGAGGTGACGACGAGGGGGGCGTCCACTTCGCCGCGCCCCACCGCGAGCCGCGCCCCGAGCGCGCGGGGCAGCGACGCGTGCAGCGCGCAGGCGAGCGTGGCGTCGGCGGCGACGACGGCGGTGGGCGCGGGGCCCGGGGCGAGCCAGGCGGCCAGGGCGTCGTCGTGGTCGGCGGCGCTGGCGGCGAGCACGCGGACGACGCCGTCGGGGGCGGGCCGGCGGTCGCGGATGGCCTGCGCGAGCGCGAGCACGGCCGGCGGACAGCGGTGGCTCGCCGTCAGGGTCAGGCGGTCGGCGGGGCGGCCCAGCGCCGCCAGGGACGCCTCCCAGCCCGCGAACCAGGCCGTCGGGTCGATCTGCTGCCCGGCGTCGCCGACGACGGTGAGCGCCCCGCCCCGCCCGACGGCGCGGCCGAGGAGCGCCAGCTCGAGCGGGGCGAGCTCCTGCGCCTCGTCGAGGACGACGTGGTGGTAGCGGGTCGGCCGGCGGCGCCCGCCGCGGAGGCGGTCGAGCGCGAAGAGCAGCGGGTAGTCCTCGACGTCGAGGGTGAGCGCGTCGTTCAGGGCGGTGCCGTGGTGGAGGGGGACGCCGTCCATGCCGCGGAGGGGCCGGCCGTCGTCGTCGCGCTCCACCGGGGCGAACTGGACCTCGGCGTGGGCGCGCACCCTCGCCAGGTCGGCCTCGCTCAGCGCGCCGTCCGCGGCGTCGGCGAGCTCCGCCAGCAGGGAGGCGTCGCCCCACAGCTCGTAGAGGTCGTCGCGGACGGTGTCGTCCGGGACCTGCGGGTCGAGCAGCGCGAGGACGTCGGCCACGGCGGGGTGGCGCTTGACCCGGGGCACGGCAGGCGGGACGTCCTCGCTGTCGCGGGGATCGAGGCCGCCGAAGGCGCGGCGCGCCTGGCGCCCGAGCCAGGCGTCGAGCGGGTGGACCTCGGCGGGCAGGCGCGCGGCAGCGACGGCGCGGCGGCAGCGCGCGGCGAGGCCGGGGGTGGGGACGAGCACCAGGGCGCGCAGATCCGGCCCGACGGCGCGGGCGACGGCGGCGAGCCGGTGCAGCGCGGCGGTGGTCTTGCCGGAGCCGGCGGCGCCGAGGACCAGCAGCGATCGGGACGGTTCGGCGCCGACGACGCGGCGCTGAGCCGGGTCGAGGGCGCGGGCGGTGGCGAAGGACATGGCGGGCCTCGCAGCGGCGCGGTAGAATGTTGGTGTGGCGTGAAAGACTTGTTGGAAGCTTCGTTTTTTGCGCCAACCCATCCGATAGCGCCGCCCGGGTGCCGCGGCCAGCGGCGATGTGCGCTCCCGTCGCCGGGCGGGGCCCGGCACCGTGGTGATTGACGCGATCGTGACGCGATCGCGCCCGACGCCTTTCCGTCAATTGACGGAAAGGCGTCGGCGCGATCGCGTCATTGCTCGCGCAACCACGATCCCCGGGCTCCCCCTCCAGGCAAGCCACCCCGGATCGCACACCTCGCGGAGGTATGCCGCCCTCGATCGCACACCTGGGCACCGATCGCCCGACCGCCGCACGGTGAAACCGACAACATCAGCCGAGCCCGCCGCTCCGGGGCCCGCTTCCCCCCTCCAACTGTGCGATCGAGGGGGGCATACCTCCCGCAGCTGTTCCACTCAGCCCGGCTTGCTTCCTCTGGCGGCTGCCGGCAGCAGATGTCACACCCGCGCGCGGGCGCCAGCGGGGACCACGGACTACCAGCTCCCATGCCCGACCTCGCGTTGCCCCTCCCGTCCCCGATCCCGCCGCGCTCGCCGCGCTGGAGCGCGAGGCGGGCTGGCCGCCGGCGCCGCCGCCGCCCTGGCCCGCGAGGAGGTCTACGCCGAGGACGACGGCCGGCTGCACCTCTACCCGTGGTACCCCCACGAGGATCCCGAGCTCGCCGGGCCTGCCGCCGCCCGCGCCGCGGCGCTCGGCGTCGCCCTGCCGCCGCGGCACCTCGACGCGCCCTACGAGTGCTGCTGGTACCTCGCACGCTGCGGGCCGCGCTTCCTGGCACGCTTCGGCGACCCGTCCCCGCTGACCTCGGTGCCCGGCTGGGCCGACCCGGGCGCGCCGACCGTCCCGGGCGTGCTCTACCAGCGCCTCGAGGCCGCGGCGCAGGCCATCGCCCGCGAGCTCCCCTATCGCGACGACCCCGACTGGCGGGCCACCGCCGCCCGCGCGCTGTCCGACGCCGTCGCCGCCTACCTCCGCGCGCGCACCGACCCCGACCCGGCGCTCCTGCTGCTCGACGACGACCTCCAGGCGCCCCTGGCCCCGCCCGAGGACGACGCACCCGACGACCCGCTGCGCCTCGTCGACGTCCGCCTCGTCGGCGACGGGCTGCTGCTCGGCTTCGTCGGCGGCCTCGTCCACACCGACCTCGCGGGCGCCGTGCGCCGCATCTGGCCCGCCACCGTGGCGCTCGAGCACGTGGGGCGCGACGGGCTGGCCCTGACGTCCTGCGCCTACGGCCACTGGCACGTCCTCGACCTCGAGCGGGGCTGGGTCACCGACCGCTCGCTGGCGTCGCTCCTCGCCGAGGGCGCGCTCGACGGCATCGTCCCGTCGCTCGCCTGGCCCCACGGCGTCTCGAGCGACCCCGACGAGTGGGACCGCGCGAAGTGGCTCGTCTACACGCCCGACCACCAGGCGTACGCCGCGGCGTTCCGCGAGCGCGAGCCCGGCGTGTTCCGCGCCGTCGACCACGCGCCGCTGCCCAGCGCCGTCGGGCCGACCTGGGACGGCGACGGAGACGACGAGGACGCCGACGCAGACGACGACGCCGCCGAGGTCCCGGTGCTGCTGGCGGGGGACGACGCCGCGTCCACCGTCCTGTACGGCGTCCGCTTCACCACGCTCGCGCCCGGCGCGACCCGCTGGGTCGACGACGACGGCCCGGCACGCCTCGGCGCCCTCGTGCAGCGCGGCGAGGGCTTCCGCGCCTACCGCCGGGGCCGCGTGCTCGACGAGGGCAGCGAGCGGCTGCGGTTCGGCGTCCCGACGTTCTGCGGCGGGTTCGATCGCGCGGGGGAGCGCCTCGTCGTGGCCGGGCGCCGCCACCTGCACCTGGTGGCGCTCGATCCCCCGCAGCTCCTGCAGACGATCGCGCTCGGCCCGCTGCGTCGGGCACTGGAGGCCGCCCGTGGCTGAGCCGCCGAGCCACTGGGCCCGACCGGGTCCCGCGCTGCCCGCGGAGCCGCCGCGGGTGCTCGCCGCCACCCACGACGCCGTCGCCGTGGGGCTGGGCGGCGGCGTCTGGGTGTTCGACGTCGCGACGGGCGCCGTGCGCTGGGCCCGGAGCGGGCGCTCGGTGGCCGACCTGGCCTTCTCCGTCGACGGCGCGCGGCTGTTCACGCTGTCGTCGGGCGAGGTCCACGCCTGGGACGCCCACGACGGCACCTGGCGCGCGGGCCACGAGGACGGCTGGCACAGCGGCGAGCGCCTCGCGCTCAGCGCCGACGGCCGCCTGCTCCTCGCCGCCTTCGACGACGGCCCGCGCCTGCTCGACGCCGACACCCTGCAGCAGCGCCAGCGCTGGCCCCTCCCCCGCCTCCGCGACGCCGACCTGCACCCGAGCGGCGCCTGGGTCGTCTGGGTCCAGGGCGACTACGGCGAGACCGAGGTCGTCGCGGTCCGGGTCGGCGACGACGCGCCGACCGTGCTGCGCGCCGGGGAGCGGGCGCGGTTCACCGCCGAGGGCGACCGGCTGGTCGTCGACCACCGCGACGGCGCCGAGGTCGTCGCCTGGCCCGTCCCCGGGCCGCAGCGGGGCTTCGGCTGGCCCAGCTTCGAGCGCGCGCGCTTCTGGCCCGGCGGGGCGCTGCTCGTCCGGGGCAACGAGACCACCGTGCTCTCGCCGGACGCCCCGGAGCCGCGCTGGGAGGCCGCGAACTACGAGGGACCCGCCGACGTCGCCGTCGTCGCCGCGGCCGACCTGTACTACACCGCCCACCCGACCTGGATCGGCCGCCGGCGCCTCGCGGACGGCGTCCTCGTCGACGTGCTGCCCCTCCCCATCGGCGCCTCCGTGCTGTCCGCCCACCTCGTCGGCGACCGCCTCGCCGTCGGGGACGTCGACGGCCGCGTCGCCGTGTGGGACCTGTCGGGGCCACCGCAGCGCATCGCGCTGGCCGACCCCGGGCCCACGCAGGTGGACGAGGCCATGCCGCGCGCCAGCCTCCGGCGGGTCGTGGGGGTCCGGCTCGACGGGCCGCGCGTGTGGGCGGTGGGCGACGGCGGCGCCGTCTGCTGGCACGGCGCGCCGGAGGGGCCGCCCGACACGACCTTCGAGGTGCACGAGCCGCAGCTCACTGCCGGGGACCGGGTCGTCGGCCGACGCGACGACGCGCACGTGGTGCTGGCGCTGCCCGGCGGCGACGAGGTCGGCCGCGTGGCGACGCCGGAGGGCTGGGGCTGGCGCCAGCCGGTGGCGGACCCCGCCGGGGCGGTGCTGTACGGCGGAGAGGCCGACGACGTCTCCGCCTTCAGCGCGTGGGACACCGCCAGCGGCGCCGAGATCGCCGTCCTCGAGGTCGACGGGCACGCCGAGCTCCTGCGGGCCGACGCCGTCGGCGCCTGGCTGTCCGTGGCCACCGACGACGGGCGCACCTTCGTCGCGCGCTGGGACCCGCGCCGCGGCGCGGTGGAGGCGCTGGTGCCACCGAGCGACGACGAGGTGCAGGGCCCGGCGCCCGGCGGGGGCTTCGTCGTCGACGGCGAGGCGGGCCTGGAGGTCCGCGACCACGACGGCGTCGTGGTGCTGACGCTGCCCCGGGGCCACCAGGTCCTCGCCTGGGACGGCGACCGCTGCGTGGCGGCGGATCGCGTCGGCACCGTCGCGGTCTGGTCGGCGGCGACGGGGCAGCGCCTGGCCGCCTGCGGCAGCGGCCCGTGGGGCAGCTGGTGGGCGGAGGACGCCGCGGGCAGCCGCCGCTGGGTGCGCGGGCCGATGGCGTGGAGGGCGCAGTGAGCGTGCGGTGGCGGCTCGATGGCCGCGAGGGCGACGTGCTGCAGCTCGCGCAGGCCGGCGTGGAGCGGATCGAGGGCGAAGAGGTGCGCGTGGTGCCCGCCAGCGTGTGGGTCGCCTGGTGCGCGGCCACGGCCGAGCGCGCCGTGGCCGCGTGGCAGGCCGGGCCGGGCCGTCCCGCGGAGCACGGCTGGATGCGCGCCATGCTCGACTTCGTCCGCGAGGTGCCCCCCGACGAGGTCGACCGGGAGGCGGCGCTCGTGTTCGCCGCGACGATCAACTCCGTGCGCCACCTGCAGCGCGGCGACCGCGACCTGCCGCTGCTGGACACGCTCGTCCACGACACCTGGAGCTGGGCGTGCCGACGGCCGCTCGCCGACCGCTGGTGTCGCCACGCGCCCCACACCCTCGCCGCCGACGCCGTCCGCGTGCACGAGGCGCTGGCGGCGCGCGCGGGCACCGATCCCGCCGCCGCGGCGGCCGCCGAGCGCGAGGCGCAGCGCGCCGCGTTGGACGCGCTCCTGCGGTGACTACGGCGCGGGCGGGCGGACGTGGGGGTGGGACAGGCGGATCATCCGCAGCATCCGCAGGTTGATCGCCAGGAAGCGCAGCAGCTGCCAGGGCAGGAAGCCGCGCAGGAAGCGGGTGCGCGCCGTGGGGACGGGGCCGAGCAGGTCGGCGCCGCTCGCGCGCAGCAGGGCGGGCTCACGGGGCATGGGTCACTCCGGGATCAGCCACCACAGCGGGTGGGCGTGGGCTTTGTAGAGGAACAGGTAGTGCAGGGCGAGCTTGATCCAGTGGCCGGCGGTGCCGACCTCCCCGAAGGTGAGCTTCGGGTCGCGGCCGCCGAGCGGGTAGCGCTCGAGGTCGGGGACGATGGGGTACATCGTCATCGCCGCCGCCGAGCCGCCGACGAGCCCGTGGCCGGCGGAGGCGACGCACGCCGCGCCCATCTCGGCCATCGACGCCTCGCGGGTCGGCGCCGTCGACCGGCCGAGGACCAGGTCGACCACGCTCTCGGCGACCGCGCGGGCCATCGACGCCGACGGCATGCCGGTCCGCGGCGGTGCGGGCGAGATGACCGTGCCGGTGACGCTCTTGCGCGGCCGAGAGATGGCGTGCGGGGGGGCGAACGCGATGCCCACGGCGAACAGCGCGGGGAACGTAGGGTTCTGGTAGGTGCGCGGCCAGTCGGCGGCCCGCCAGTCCTCGTAGGGGCGCGCGGTGTAGTCGGCGTCGACCTTCATGAACCCGGCGGCGTTGAACAGCTCGGGGGTGAGGTCGCGCCCGTCGCGCCCCACCGCAGCGAGCCCGACGCCGGTGAACGGCGGCAGCAGCACGGCGGTGTCGAAGGCCTGGGTGTGGACGGTGCCGTCGAGCGTTCGTAGGTGATGAGCCCGGGTCGATCCGCTGGACGTGCGCGCCGGACGATCGTACGCACGCCGCGCTCGAGGAACAGCTGACGACGCGAAGATGCGGCTCGGGGGAGGTAGCCGCCCGACTTCAGCAGCAGGCCGTCCACGCCGGAAGTCGCCGAGCTTGTCCTGCCAGAGAAGACGAGCCTCGGCCTTGTCGCGGCACGCCGGCGCGGCGCAGCTCGTGCTCGACGTTGAAGACGTACTCGAACGCCGCGCCTCGCAGGTAGCGGTGCCGTGGCTCCGCCCACCACGAGGGTGAGGTGCGCTGCCGCGCATGCGCTCGATCGCGGCGGCGAGCTGGGCTGGCGGAGCGCGGCGTGGCCCTCGGTGCAGACGTGACTCGGTGTGCCGGCGTCGGGGCCGAGGCCTGGCGTCTTGTCGAAGCGGAGCTTCGGGCCGGTGGCGTTGATCAGGTAGTCGTAGGCGATGCGCTCGGTGCGCGCCTCGGCGGGCCTCGGTGCGGATGGCCTCGACGAAGGGCTGCGGGTGGCCGCCGAGCCCCGGGCAGCGAGCGTGGCGGCGCCCGTCGAAGGTGACGCCCTGGCCTGGCGTAGATGGGCGCGAGCGCGATGACCACCTGCTCGGCCGGCATGCGCCCCACGCCGACCCAGATGTTGGACGGATCCAGTTGTAGGTGGCTGGCGAGACCACCACGACCTCGCGCGGCAGGTAGGCGCCGCGCGACCAGCGCGGCGGTGTGGCCGGCGATGCCTGCTCCGAGGATGACGACTTTGGCCAGGACCTATCAGCGGATCCATGCAACCTCCGGACCAGCGGTGTCCTCAGGGAGCCGGAGGGTCAGCGTGCCGTCGAGGTCGATCCACAGGGCGTCGAGCGAGGTCAGGCCGAGCAGGCCGTCGATGGGCGTCCCCATCTGCTCGGCGAGGGCGTCCAGCAGCGGGAAGTCGGGCGCCCGGAGCATGCGGACCTCGGCGCTGGCGGCGCCGACGCCGAGGGTCGCCGTGCCGAGGTAGACCGTGAGCGGGTTGCCGAGGGAGTCGGCGGTGGTGATCGGCACGTCGCCGGGCTCGGGCTCGACCCCGAGCCACAGCGAGTGGCCGGCGCCGGTGTCGACGAGCAGGCGCACCGGCGCGCCGGCGAAGGTGGCGTCGATCAGCATGGCGCCCTGGACCTCGTCGTAGGGGACGGTGACGCCGTCGGGGCGCGGAGCCGGGGGGTCCCAGACGAGCCGGCGCCCGCCGACGTCGATCAGGGTGACGCGGTCGAGCAGCCGATCGGCGCCGAGGTACCCGATCACGTCCACCCCGCCGACGGGGGCCAGGGCGCCGAGCGCGCCGTAGCCCGGCAGGTGGACGTCCTCGCACGCGAGCGTGACGGTGCCGGCGTCGTCGACCCAGCCGGAGGCGTCGGTGAGCAGGACGGAGGCGCTCGCGGCGCTGTCGAGGTGGAGGTAGGCCGGCGCGCCGGCGCGGACGACGGGGACGTAGAGGGCCACCGGATCGAGCGGCGGGTTGCCGACCAACTCGATCACGTCGGGATCGCAGGCGGCGGCCGTGTCGGGGACGGGGACGGACGCGGTGTCGACGGGGTCGACGGGGTCGACGGGGTCGACGGGGACGGTGCCGGACGGCGCGGGTGAACAGGCGAAGACCGAGAGCAACAGGAGAGCGTGCATGGAGGCCACGTGACGTTCGCCGACGCGTCGGGCCAGGGGTGGAAACGGACAGCCGCGGCGCTGGTGGCGAACCCGTTCGAGCGATTCGAGCTGCCGGACGGCGCGTTCGGCTGGGTGTACCGCTACCACAACGCGCAGCCGCTGCCGATCCCGGCGCTCACCACCGCGTCGCTCGAGGTGGCGGTGCAGCTCGCGGGCGACTGGACGCTCGCCGTGCACGGCGCTGCGCCGTCGCGGCGGGGGGCGGGCGAGGCGTTCGTCGTCCCGGCGCTGACCCGCCACCGCTACGCCTTCGCCGGGGTGGGGCGCCAGGTCGGCTTCGCGCTGCCGCCCCGGCGCGAGGGCCGGCGGCTGCTGCTCGGGCCGCTCGGGGCGCGCTGGCAGCGGCGGCTGGTCGCGCTCGGGCACGAGGTCGCCGGCGGCGGGCGCGCGGGCGTGGCCGAGGCGCTGGAGGAGCTCGTCCGCGACCGCGGCGCGCTCGCGGGGGAGGACCCGGTGGAGCGCGCTCGGGCGCTGCTCGAGCAGACGTACGACCGGCCGCTGTACCTCGAGCACGTCGCCGCCGAGGTCGGGCTGCACGCGAAGGCGCTGTCGCGGCGGTTCGTGGCGCAGGTCGGCGTGGCGCCGATCCGGTTCCGCACCGAGCTGCGGCTGCAGCACGCCATCCGGCTGCTGTGGTCGCGGCCGGAGCGCCCGATCGCGCGGGTGGCGGAGGAGGTGGGGCTCGCCGATCCGCGGCAGCTCCACCGCCTGACGGTGGCGACGTGCGGGATGACGCCGGCGCAGCTCGGCCGGCGGGGCCGTCAGGGGAGCTCGGGGACGGGCTTGCCGAGCTGAGCGGCAACCTGGCGGATCAGCGCCGCCAGGGTGGGCGGCGCCCGGTCGACCCCGAGGCGGTCGCCGACCTGGTCGGAGACGTGGAAGGCGTCCCACTCGCGGGGCTGGTCGCGATAGCCGCGGGCGTCGGCCTCGAGGAAGGCGTCGAGGAGCGGCTGGAGCGACGCGAATGTCAGGTTGCCGTCGAGGAAGGCGACGATGCCGGCGCTCAGGGCCTCCGCCTCGGCCGACGCGCCGCCGAAGGCCCGCCCGGGTTCCTCGTCGTGCCAGTTGCGGGCGACGGTCATCTCGGTGGTGCCGAAGGTCAGCGGCCGGTCGGCGGCCGCGGCGGCGACGTGCAGCGGGACCTGCAGGCGGACGGCGATGGACGTGACGCGGTCGGCGTGGGACACCGACGGCGCGAACTCGGCGGCCCGCATGCGGCAGATCTCGAAGGCCTGCTCGGCGTGCCGGGCCTCGTGGTACACGGTGGTGGCGCCGCGGGCGACGTCGTCGAGGGCATCGGCCTTGAGGAGGATGGTCCAGTGCGCCTCGTCGAAGATGTTGGCGGCGTCGCGGGTGGGGTGGCCGTCGGCGTCGCGGGCCCAGTCCACGGCGACGGGCGGCACGCGGCACGCGGCGAGGCGCTCGTTGACCAGCGCCGCGAGCGCGGCGAGGCGCGGGTCGGCGTCGGCGGCGTCGAGGTCGGGCCGGGCCGCGTCCACGGCGTCGACGTAGGCGTCGATCTGCGCTCCATCGGCCAGGCCTGCGGGGGCGAGGGCGGGGAGGGTGCGCGGACCGGCCTTGCCGTCGACCTCCAGCGGCGGGGACGGGCGGTGGTCGCGGTTGATGCGCATCTGGTGCCTGGCCACGCCCTGCACCGTGGCCTCGTCGGCGACCTCGGTGACGGGCGCGCCCACGCGCTCCTGGAGGTCGAGCAGGACGGCGGGGCCGTACTTCCAGGGCTGGCTGCGGTAGTAGCGCAGCGCGTCTGCGACGGCGGCGGCGTCGAGCGGGGCGGCGGGGAGGTCGGCGTCGAGCTGGGCCTCGGCGGCCTGCAGCAGGCTCGGCTCGGGGGAGACGGCGGGGAGTCCGTCCTGGAGGGCCTGGTTGCCGGGGCCGGCGGGTGCCGGGGTGGGCGCCGCGAGGGTCGGCGCAGGGACGGCGCGTTCGGACTTGTGGGCGTACATGCCCTCCGAGTAGCGAGGGGGCGGGCGGCGGCGGCGTGAAACGGGCGGTGGGAGCGTGAAACCGGTGTTTCACGGTGCGGGGGAGCCGAACGTCCGTCCAACCAGCTCGATGCGGTGGTCCAGACCGAGCTTCCGCAGCGCGGATCGCAGGAGGGTCGACACGGTCGACGGGGCGACGGAGAGCTCCCACGCGATGTCCTTGTTCGTCCTTCCCCGACTCACCCAGCTCCGCCCTGGCGCTCCGCGGCGTGAGGCTCGGATCAGGCGTCGGGCGGCAGGAACCGCCGTCGTGCTCGACGACTGTTCCCGACCACTGTCCGTCGATACCGCCCTCCGCATCTCCTGCGCTCGGGCGAATCGTCGATCCGCATCGGCCCTCGCCGCGCTCCGATGCCTGTACGGCTCGTTGCGGCGCTCCCAGGGCGCCGCGCGCATCACCCTCCGCATGGGCGACCGCCATTGGGATCGAGCACGGCTTCGACCAGGTGGGCGACGATGCCGGGCTTCGACACTGCCTCCGGGCGGTGGCCAGCAACGTAACCAGGCCGCCCGCTCCGACGGCCGCCACGAGCTGCGGCCCGGAGAAGGCGAACTGGACCCGAGACTGCTCCCAGGCCAGGCGAGGGTCAACGCGAACAGATCGTCAGCCGTACCTTCGAGGTGAAGGCAGAGGCTGCCGGGGACGATCAGGAAGACGAGGCGCCTCCTCCGGGCCAGCTCCAGCTGCTCGCTCGCCCATCCGAGGCGGCCAACGCCGTGGAACAGCGCACGGAAGAATGCAGGGGGGACGAACGGCTCCAAACGCTGCGGCGCATCGAGGGGAGCACCGCCGACGCCGACGACCTCGGTGAACCGCTCGGTCCCCGGCGCCACCCGACACGCGAGCGTGCCGAAGCCCTGCCCCAGGAGCGGATCGAGCGCCTCCGCGACCGCGCCGAGCCAGCCGCCGAGGTCCGCGTGCCGCTCGTAGCCCGCTTGGATGACGCCGAGCGGATCCATCGACGGTGCCCTCATGACAGCCGGTCGGCGAACCGGTCGATCCCTCGACCAGCTCCCCTCCCGGCAAGCCCCCCAGGTAGGAACCACCCGCGAGTAGCCTTGCCCTCGATCGCACCGTGGCATGCCTCGATTCGCGCCTCCCGACCCGGCACGCCCTTCGATTCAGAAGCTTCCATCGTCGACGCCCCCACGCCGAGCTGCCGAAGTGTGCGATCGAGGCAGCATACCTCCCCACGAGGTGTGCGATCGAGGAGCATACCGCAAGATTCATGGGATCATCTAGCAGCGTGGGACACCCACCGAATCCATCCCCGAAGTCCCCAACGTCCCCGAAGTCCCCGATCTCGTCGTCGGCGGCGGCCTGTCCGACGCCCTCTTCCTCCTGCGCGCCGGTGTGCCCGTGCTCCTCGTGGAGCGCCACCCCGGCACCAGCATCCACCCCCGCGCCCGCGGCGTGAACGTCCGCACGATGGAGCTGTTCCGCGCCGTCGGCGCCGAGCCCGCCGTCCGCGAGGCCGGCCGCGCCACCCCCATCGCCCTGGGGCTCCTCCGCGGCGAGACGCTCGACGCCGCCGTCCGCGCGCCGCTGGGCCGCTGGCTCCGCGCCGCCGTGAACGCCATCGCCCGCCGCCGCGCGCCCGGCAGCCGCGCGAGCCCGACCGGCGGCTGCCGCGTGACCCAGGACCACCTGGAGCCCGTCCTGGCCGCGCTCGCGGCCGAGCGCGGTGCCGAGCTGCGCTTCCAGACCGAGCTCGTCGACTGCGTCCTCGAGGGCGACGCCGCCGCCTGCACCCTGCGCGACCGCCGCACCGGCGAGGTCACCGCCCTGCGCGCCCGCTACGTCGTCGCCGCCGACGGCGCCCGCAGCCCGATGCGCGAGCGCCTCGGCATCGCCACCAGCGGCCGCGGCGGCCTCGGCCACGTCCTCAACATCCTGTTCGACGCCGACCTCGGCGCCTGGGCCCGCGGCCGCGAGTTCAGCCTGGCCCGCATCGACCAGCCCGACCTGCACGGCGTCTTCGCCACCATCGACAACGAGCGCCGCTGGGTGCTCCACGTGAGCCACGACCCGGCGCAGCCCGTCCCCGAGCCCGACGCCTGCGCCGCGCTCGTCCGCCGCGCCCTGGGCCTCCCCGACCTCGACGTGCAGGTGACGAGCGTGCTCCCGTGGGAGTGCGCGGCCCGCGTGGCCGACGTCTGGCGGGTCGGGCCGGTGTTCCTCGCCGGCGACGCCGCCCACCTGCTGCCCCCCTGGGGCGGCATGGGCGCCAACACCGCCGTGGCCGACGCCTGGGACCTCGCCTGGAAGCTCGGCATGGTCCTCCGCGGCGACGCCGGCGACGCGCTGCTCGACACCTACCAGGCCGAGCGCCGGCCCGTGGCCGTGGTCGCCGCCGAGGACTCGGCCGACAACACCGACGAGCGCGGCCTGATGCGCCCCGGCTCCATCCGCCGCCTGCTCGAGGCCCGCCCGGCGGCCCCGGGCGCCCCGGGACGCGTCCAGAAGCTGATGGGCTGGGGCTACACCTACGCCTCGGCGGGCATCGCGCCGCCCGAGGCGCCCACCCGCTGGGCGCTGGACGCCCGCCCGGGCACGCGCCTGCCCCACGCCTGGGTCGCCCCCGCGGTGTCGACGCTCGACCTCGTCGCCACGCGCGCCTTCACCGTGGTCGGCGGCGAGGACGCCCCCGCGCTGGCCGCCGAGGCCTCGGCCCGCACCGGCATCCCCGCCGAGGGCTGCGCGCTGCCCCCCGCGATCCGCCGCCGCCTCCGCCTCGGCGACGCGCTGGTCGTCCGGCCCGACGGCTTCGTGGCCTGGCGCGGGCCCGCAGCAGAGGTCTCGGCGGGGCTGCGGCGGGCCACGGCCCAGCCGTAGGCGTCAGCGCCCCTGGGCCTCGAGCTGCGCCACGAGGCTCTCGCGCATGCGGCGGAGCATGTCCTCGAACTGGCGCCGCTCGGCGTCCGACAGCGGCGCCATCAGGAACTCGTTCGCCTCGGCCAGCAGCGCCTCGCGCGCGGCGAGGCGCTCGCGCCCGGCGTCCGTCAGGCGGAGGCGGTGGCGACGCCGGTCGGTGGGGTCGCGCTCGCGGACCAGCCACCCCTCGCGCTCGAGCAGGTCCACCACCTTGACGAGGTCGCTGGGATCGATGCGCAGCTGGTCGCTCACCGCCCTCTGCGACAGCCCCTCGGCGTCGGCGAGGCAGGCGAGGACGCCGTGGTGGGCGAAGCGCAGGCGCTCGTCGGGCCAGGTCGCCTCGCGCAGGCGCCCCGCCTCGCGCAGGACCTGCAGCATCAGGAACAGCGGCCAGCGCAGCAGCCGCGGCGGGACGTCGCTCTGGTCCTCCCTCGACACGCGGCGTCAGTAGCAGAGCGGGTCGGCGGCGATGTCGGCCGCCGTCCGCGGCACCGTGGTCTCGACGACGGCGTCCCCCACGAGGTCCTCGACCCGCACCGGCAGGCAGTAGTCGCTCGACCCGTCGGCGCAGGTGCGGCACTCGAGCCCGAACAGGCCGACGAAGTCGCACACCGCGCTCGGGTTCGCGCCGAGCCCGAGCGCCGCGCCGAGCGGCTCGGTGTCGATGGTGCCCACCAGCAGGCCCGACGTGATCTGCGTCCCGTCCGCCGAGAAGCGGCCGGTCAGCGTCGGCGCGATGACGACGACGTCCGCGGCGCCGAGCGGCACCACCAGCGCGTCGGGGACCACGGCGAAGGACGGGTTCGCGGCGAAGTCGACCCCGACGACCTCGGTGGTCTCGCGGCACACGTCCTGGACCCCCGCGTCGCTCGGTGCCAGGCGCAGGTCGAGCGCGGTGGACGCCGCCAGCACGTCGATCAGCGCCCCACCCTCGCCCAGGGCGGTGGCGATCAGCCCGCCCACGCCGGCGGGCTCGGTCCAGGTGCCGGCGCCGAGCCGCACGTCGTAGACCTGCCCGGCGACCGCCGCCGGGTCGACGGCGGTGCCGGCGGCCTCGGTGGTGAACGACAGCGTCTCGAGGCCGCAGCCGTGGGTCACGGCGACGTCGTAGGTGGACGCGGCGGCGAGCGGCGCGTCGGGGGTGAAGGTGAGCAGCGCGCCGTCGACGGTGAGGGCCCCGGGGACGGGCGCGCCGGCGGCGTCGGTGACGGCGAGGGACGCCCCGGCGTCGGCCACGGTGAGGGTCACGCGGACCGGCGCGGCGACCGAGACGTCGGCGTCCCCGTCGTCGGGGTAGGCGCCGATGACGGCGACGGTGGAGACGGTGGGGTCGCCGTCGTCGCAGTCCTCGGGGGCGTCGACCCCGAAGCCCGGCTGCAGGTCGCACGCCGAGTCGTTCGGGACGACGGTGCCCGCGAGCACCGCGCCGTCGCCGTCCATGTCGTAGTCGCAGGCGCCGTCGCAGTCGCTGTCGACGCCGTCGTACCAGGCGTCGGTGGCGCCGGGGTGCTGCGCGGGGTCGCTGTCGCCGCAGTCGTCGCCGCCGCTGGGGATCGAGGCGTAGCCGTCGCCGTCGAAGTCCATGCCGTCGATGCCGTCGCAGGACTGGTCGACGCCGTCGCCCACGGTGTCGGGCGCGCCGTAGTACGCCGCGGGGTCGGCGTCGTCGCAGTCGTCGCCGCCGACCTGCGCGGCGTCGTGCTGGTCGCCGTCCACGTCGACGAGGTCGCCGTCGGCGCAGTCCTGGTCGATGCCGTCGTACGGCGTCTCGGGGGCGCCGGGGTACACGGTCGCGTCGGCGTCGTCGCAGTCGTCGCCGCCCTGCGCGACGGCGTCGTGGCCGTCGCCGTCGGCGTCCGCGCCCGGAGGGGTCGTGCTGCAGCCCTCGCCCACGCAGGTGCCGCTGTCGCTCGGGTCGCCCTTGGTGCCGTCGCCCCCGCTGCAGCCCGCCGTCAGGATCACCGCCATCCACAGCGCCTTTCGCATGTCGCCCCTCCCGGCCGGCGGGGTAACCGCCTGCGCGGCCGGGGTCACCGCCCCCAGTGCGGGCTCATGCGCCCCGTGCCCGTCACCGCGAGCTCGTCCCGCGCTCGGGTCGACGCCACGTACATCAGGCAGCGCTCCTGGTGCAGGAAGTCCTCCAGCGCGGCTTCGTCGGCCGTGCGCAGCTTCGGCGGCGGCAGCGGGAACACGCCCTCCTGCACCCCCGCGAGCACGACCCGCGAGAACTCCGTGCCCTTGAGGCGGTGCATCGTCGAGACGCGCACGGCGTCGGGCGCCCGGACCTCGTCCTCGTCGTCCTCGAGGTGCACGACGCGCATCCCCGCCTGCTCGAGCGCCTCGCGGTACGGCCGCAGCACGTACGCCGTGCGCGCCGCCACGCAGATCGCCTCGGGCGCGACGCCAGCGGCGAGCCAGGCCCGCACCCGCGCCACCACGGCGGCCTGCTCCTCGTCCGCCGCCGCGAACGCCCGCACCTCCGGCGCCCGGCCCTCCCGCAGCGAGCGGTAGCCCTGCAGCGTGTCGACGCCGCCGTCGAGGTCGTCGAACGACGCCCCGGCGAGCACCCCGAACGCGAACGCCGAGATGCGCTGGGTCGTGCGGTAGTTGACCTTCAACCGGGTGGACCGGCCGCGGATGTCGATGCCGCAGCCCGCGAGCGTGGTGCCGAGCTTGTAGATGCGCTGGTGGGCGTCGCCGACGAGGAACAGGTCGGCGGGGGCCCGGGGCGCGAGCGCGCGCAGCAGCCGCAGCTCGACGGCGCCGAAGTCCTGGACCTCGTCGACCAGCACCGCGCGGAACGGGGGCGCGGCGGCCGCGAGCTGGCGGGCCTCGTGGAGCACGTCCGACCACTCGAGCCGGTCGCGGGCGGCGAGCTCGGCGCGGTAGGCCGCGAACACGCGCCAGATGGCGGCCCGATCGCGGCGGGTCAGGCTCGTGCCGCGGCCCTGGCGCGACGCCGCGAAGTAGCCCGTCTGGTCGGCGACGCCCTGGCTCTGCACCACCAGGTCCCACTCCTCGAGGTAGAACGCCTTCGGGTGGGCGCCCTGCGGGTCCTCGCGGGCGATCGCGGCGTCCCAGCAGGCGTCGCGCGTGGCCTCCGACACGACGCCGAAGCGGCGCCCCGCCCCGTTCAGGAGCCGTCTCGCGACGGCGTGGAGCGTGGAGACGGTGACGCGCTCGAGCTCGTCGGGCCGCAGCAGGACCTGGAGATGCCGGCGGAGCGCGCTCGCGAGGGTGCGGCTGTAGGTCGTGACGAGCAGGCGGTCGGCCGGGTCGGGCAGCTCCTCGCGCACCAGGAAGCGCACCCGGTGGAGCAGGGCGACGGTCTTGCCGGTGCCGGCGCCGCCCAGCACGCGCACGGGGCCCTGCGCCCGCGCGCGCACCACCTTCGCCTGGGAGGGGTGCAGGAACACGCGCCACTGCTCGATCGGCGCCTGGAGGATCTCCTCGAACGTGCGGTCGTCGAGCTCGGCGAACGCGCGCTGGGTGGCCTGGTGCCCGGCGGCGGTGTCGAAGTCCGCCGGGTCGACGGCGAGGCGCGCGCGGCGCAGCCCGGCCTCGGCGATGGCGGCCTCGAGGGGCTGGCCGTCGGCCACGGCCGTGAGGACGTCGGCGGCCTCCTGCGGGAGGTAGGACCCGAGGCCGACGAGCTCCTCGGGGCGGCGGAGGGCGCGCACCGCCGGGACGAGCAGCGGGGGGACGCCGCAGCGGAGGAGGTCGTCGTCGCTGACGGCGGCCAGCAGGCCGTGGGCGGCGGGGGCGGCGGGCGGCGGCTCGCCGTAGAGCTGGATCGAGCCCAGGACGGCGTTGACCTCGACGCGGCGGCCGCGGACCCAGCGCTGGGCGTCGTCGGTGGCGCCGAGCCAGGAGACGAGGTGCACGTCGTGGTGCGGGGAGACGGCGACGACGGCGCAGTGGCCGCCGTCGAGGAGGAGGCAGCGGAACTTGCCGTCGGCGACCTGGTCGAAGGCGCGGAGGACGGCGGCGTCGGGGTCGTCGCGGTAGCGACCGAGGGCCGTGCCGAGCGGCGTCCGCAGCGGCTCGGCCAGCGCGTCGAGCTGGGCCAGGGCGGTCTGGGAGAACAGGACGCGGGGCTGCGCCCGGCGGCGCGCTTCGGCCTCGCCGGCGGCCTCGAGCGCGGCGAGGCGCGCGGCCAGCGAGCGCTGCTCCTCGTGGGCGCGGGCCAGGTCGCCGGCCGGATCGGGGGGTGGGGGCGGCGGGCGGAACGGCGCGGGGCGGACCTGCGGGTCGACGTGGGCGGCGACGTACCAGGCGCACAGCTCGTGGGCGCTGCGCAGGTGGAGGAGGGCGGCGCCGCGCTGGTCGCGGACGTCGTGGACGGCGCGGTTCCCGGCGCGGCGCAGGTCGTGGCAGAGGTCGGCGGCGCGCTGGGTCAGGTGGCGGCGGCGGCGCAGCTCCTTGAGGAGGTCGAACAGGTGGGCCGGCGGGATCCCGTGGCGGAGGGCGAGGTGCCGGGCGAGCTCCTCGACGAGCAGGCGGAGCTTGTACAGGGCGCTGTTGGGGTCGGTGACGAGGTAGCGCTCGGCGAACAGGCCCAGCTCGGCCACGGCGGGCAGGGTGGGCGCCAGGAAGGCGAAGTTCGAGACGAACGGCTCGGCCGGACGCTGCTGCACCCGCCCAGCCTACCACTCCGGGAAACCGGATCCGCCCGGAAGCGGATCCGGCCCGACCCCATCTCTACTGGCGCGTGCGCGCCGAAATGGCTTCCCGATTCCCGGGCACGCAGGAACGACCTCGTGAACGGAGCAGGAATCGGGGAAGCCCCATCGGCTTTGCTCGCGCAATTCATCCCGTTCCGGAGGCAGAATAGCTTCCCGATTCCGGGCACGCAGGAACGACCTCGTGAACGGAGCAGGAATCGGGAAGCCCATCGGCTTGCTCGCGCAATTCATCCCGTTCCGGAGGCAGAACGGTGCCGGGCATCGGCGGGTGGCGCCGGCCATTCCCCTGGTGCTACCAACGCGATCGCGCCTCCGGAGGCGGATCGGGCCGACCCGATCTCATCCTCGAGAGGATGAGATCGGGTCGGGCCCGATCCGCTTCCAGAGCCAGCAGCGCTGCCGCAGCGGCCCGTTCCCGACGCCGGTCCGATCCGCCGCCGCCGCGCGGTCGATCCCGCAGGAGGCACGATGGGCTGGCCGGAAGTCGACGCGCAGCTGAGCGCCCACGTCGACGCCTGCTGCGTCTCCTGCACCGAGCGCCAGACGCTGCGCGCCATCGAGGACGCCGTCGACCGCGCCTACCCGGGCCGCTGGCCGCGCCCGTCATCCGCGACGCGATCGCCAGCTGCTGCGGCACCGTCCCCGTCCCCGCCCGCCACCCCGCGACGACTTCCTCCGCTGGCTGCGCCGCCGGCTGCGAGCCTGACCGTGGACCGCCCCCGTCTTCGTCTTCGCGCTCCTCGGCACCAGCCCGGGCGTGGTCACCGAGCTCCTGTGGCAGCTCGTCGTCCAGGAGCGGCGCCGGGTCGTCGGCCTCGAGATCTGGACCACGTCGAGCTCCCTCGCCGACAGCGGCGCCCGCGCGCTCGGCACCCGCTGGGCCACGTTCCGCCAGCTCCAGGACGCGCTCGCCGACGACGCCGACGCGCTCCCCGCCCTCCCCGACCGCCCCGCCATCGAGCGCCCGAGCGCCCGGGCCTGGGACGGCCGCCCGTTCCGCGTCGTCGCCCCGCTCCGCGCCGACGGCACCGAGCTCGACGACATCCGCAGCCCCGACGACGCCGCCCGCTTCACCGAGTGCCTGTACGACCGCCTCGCCGCGCTCTGCGGCACCGACGGCACGCCGCCGCTCGTGGCCTCGCTCGCGGGCGGCCGCAAGACGATGAGCGCCGCGCTGCAGCTGACCTTCACCTACCACGCCCGGGCCGGCGATCGGCTCGTCCACACGCTGCTCCACCCCGAGCTCGAGGCGTTCCTGCGCCAGGGCGCGCCCTCGAGGACTACGCCTGGCCCGACGCCGACTCGGCCGCGCGCAGCGGCGTCCCGATCCCCGATCAGCTCGCGCTGTACGACGTCCCGTTCGTCCCGATCCGCGACCTGCTCGGCACCGACGCGGTCGCCCGCAGCTGGGCGGAGTGGATGGGCCCGCTCAGCCAGGGACGCCGCGCGGCGCCGGCCGTGCGCGTCTCGCAGGGCGCGCGGGGCCTCGTCGTCGGGCTCCGGCTCGGTGCCGACGTCTACGAGGTGCCCGTCTCGCGCGCCGTCGGGCTCGCCTACCTCGCGGTGTGCGACGGGATCGGCGCCCCGGCGGACATCCGCGCGCACGTGGCCGCCGCCGGCGCGACGCCGCCCGCCACCGACGAGGCGCTGCGCCGCGCCCTGAACCGCCTCGGCCAGGCGATCACGCGGCAGGCGGTCGGCAGCCGGTTCCAGGACTTCGTGCCCCGTCAGGCGCAGCACCGCTGGGCCGTGGCGGCGAGGGCGCAGGTCGTGCGCGAACTTCCTTGACACGGCCCCGTGCGCCGCGGACGCGCTCGCCGACGCCCGGCTGCCCGGTGGACGCCCCAGCACACCGCGACGACGCCGTCGGACGCTGCACCGAAGGCACGCACCGTCCTCGGACACGCCGGCCGCAGCACACGAGGGCGCCGGACGGCCCACGACCCGCACCCAGCGCTCCTCGGACGGGGGATCGCCGCCGAGACCCGCCGATAAGAACCGTTCATCCGAGATGACTCGGGAACGGAGGGTCCATGGTGGAGGGAGCGCTGCGCCTGCTGCGCGAGGTGCGGGACGGGCACGATCCGGAGGCGCTGCGCGCCTTCGTCGCCGCGATCGAGCCCACGGTGCGGTCGCTGGCCCGGCGGGACCGCGACCCGGACGAGGTCACCCAGCGCGCGCTGGTGCGGGCCTGGCGGGGCGCCCGCGGGTGCCGCGCGGAGACGCCCGGGCAGCTGCACGCCTGGCTGCGTCAGATCGTGCGGCGATGCGCCTACGACCTGCCGCCACCGCCCGCCGAAGCGGTGGAGCGGCCCGACGACGACCTCGACCCCGAGGCCGCGCTGCTGGACCGGGAGCGCTGCGAAGCGCTGGAGCGGGTGGTCGAGGCCACGCTCGGCATCGAGCCCGCCACGCTGTCGCACCGGCACCGGGCCTGGGCGCGGCGCCACCACGTCGGGGCGACGCGCGCCCAGATCGGGCGGGACGTGCGCATCGCGCTGGCCGTCCGCCGCCACGGCGTGCCGGCCGCACAGGTCGCCGAGGCGCACGGCCTGTCGCTGTCGGCGACCCACCAGGCGGTGCGCCGCGGGGTCGACGCCCTGCGGCTCGGGCTGTGGCTGCTCGACGCGGACCGCTCTCCGGAGCCAGCTCAGGGGCCCGGGTCCCACCGGTGGACCCGCTCGCGGTGCCCCTCCGTGACCTCCTCGTCGTGGACGGTGCAGTGCAGCTCGGGGTGGGCCTTGTATCGGGCCCAGACCGCACCCACCTCGTCGGGGGAGGTGAAGAAGCAGCGCCCGAGCGACACGCCGGCGCGCGCACGGGTGCCCACCTTCACGAACGCACAGCGCGGCTCGTCGGCCAGCCCGTCGAGGACGGTGCCCAGCAGGTCGAGGTCCGCGGCGAAGAAGCAGAGCTTGTGGCGCCCGTACACCTCGGCGTAGGCGGGGCCGCGGCGGAACAGGAACGCGCCGTTGGGGGTGGGGGTGAAGCGGCTTCGCCAGTCCATGGCCCACCCTACCCCAGCGCCAGGGGAATTTCATCCACGGTGATCGGCCACCTCAGCAAGGTCCAGCCGGCCGCCCGCAGCACCTCGTCCGCGGCGTCGTCGACATCGTCAGGCAAGACCACCGCGATCCGCTGCGCCACCCAGGCCAGCTCCAGCGTCGCCAGCACGCGCTTGCCGTGCTGGTAGTCGAAGCCCGGCTCCGGCGCGGGCAGCCCCGCCGCGGCGGCCGCCTCGCACAGCGGCCGCACGACGTCGGCGACGAGCGGCAGCACCTCGGCCCAGCCGGCGTCCACGGCGTCGGCCGTCAGCTCGCGGAACCGCGCCTGCACCTCCTCGTCGGAGACCTCGGCCGGCGCGAGCACCGACTCCGACAGGGTCCGCTTGTCCTGCAGCAGCTGGTCGAGCACGGCGTCGAAGGAGCGCCGCCCCGCGAGCACGGCGAGCGGCGTCACCACCTCGACCGGCGCCGTCTGGCCCAGGCGGTGCACCCGCGCGATCATCTGGGCCTCCTTCGCCGGGTTCCACGTCCGCTCCAGCAGCACGGCGCGTCGCGAACTGCAGGTTCCACCCGACGCCGCCCACGTCGGGCGACACAAGCAGCACCCGGAACCCCGCCTCGCCCGCCACCCGGCGCACGAGCGCGTTGCGCTGCGGCAGCGGCGCCTGCCCGTTGAGCACGCCCGCCTCGCCGCCGAACCGCAGCGCGATCGCGCGCTGCAGCGTCTCCTGCGCCGCGACCGACCGCACGAACACGAGCACGGCAGCGTCCTCTCCCTGGAACCGCGCGAGCGCGCGCCACAGGCCGGCGGTGCGGGCGGACTCGGCGGCCCAGGCGTCGGCGTCGGCGGCGGTGGCGAGGTCGGCGCGTTGGCGCGGGTGGAGGCTGACCTGCGCGAGGCGCTGCAGCAGGGCCAGCGGCGAGCCGCCCTGCTCGCGGTGGCGCAGCCGCTCGGCGTCGTAGGCGAGGCGCTGGGCCTCGGGCATCTCCGCCGCGTCCCGGGTGACGGTGCACGGGGCAGCCGCTCGAGGATGTCGCGCCGCGTCCGGCGGACGAGCACGGGCGCCAGCGTGTCGGCGAGCCGCGTGCCCAGCTCGCGCACGTCCCCGGACCCCGGGTACGCCTCCTGGAAGTCGCGCAGCGTGCCGAGCCGCCCGGGGACGGCGAAGTCGCACAGCGTCCACAGGTCCCGCCAGCCGTTCTCGATGGGCATCCCGGTCAGCGCGACCGCGAAGTCGGCGTTCATCGCCCGCAGCGCCCGGCTGCGCAGGCTGTTCGGGTCCTTCGCCCAGTGCGCCTCGTCGGCGACGAGCACGCCGATGCGCAGCCGGCCGAGGGCGAACTGCAGCCGCCGCAGCTGGTCGTACGACGCGAGCAGCACGTCGGGCGCGTCCTCGGCGAGCTTCGCGCGGTCGATGCGGGCGCGCTCGAGCGTCACGCCGCGGCCGCGACCGTCGACGAGGTAGTCCTGCAGCGGCAGCAGCCGGCGCGCCGGCGCGCGGGACGGGCGGTCCGCCGGGCCCCACAGCACCGTCGGCAGCACCTCGGGCGCCAGGCGGGCCTCGAGCTCGCGCAGCCAGCCCTCGAGCAGCGCGGGCGGCGCCACCACGACCACCGGCAGGTCGACGGCGCGCGCGCGCGGCTGCTGCGCCACCCAGGCGGCGAAGACGAGCGCCTGCAGCGTCTTGCCCAGCCCCATGTCGTCGCACAGCAGCCCGCCGGGCTCGCCACGGCGCCACAGGTCCTGCAGGGTGCGCAGCGCCACGAGCTGGTGCGGCTGCAGCGCGATCCGGGCCGCGGGCAGCTCCAGCGAGGCCACGGCGCGCGCGCGGTCGGGGCTCGGCGCCCAGTCGAGCACGATCTCGTTGTCGGCGATCAGCAGCACCACGGGACCGTCGGCGCGCTGGCGGGGGCAGCGGGCCGGGCGCCGTCCACCACCCGGCGGACGGCGCGCAGCAGCGGTCCGACGCTGGGATCCGCCGCCCTTCGAAGCCGGCGAGCGGGTCCCCGGCGGCGACGGCCTGCTCGAGGGCGTCGCGAAGACCCGGCACGCGCGCGGCGGGCACGCGCACCGGGTCGCCGGCCTCGTCGGCGACGACCAGGTCCACGGGGTCGTCGTCCCCGCCGTCGGACGGCGGCTCGGCCACGCGGTCCAGCGCGCCCACGCCGATGACGCGCTCCGCGTAGTCGTCGTCGTCGAAGGCGTCCTCGTCGGGCAGGTACGCCGCCGGGTTCTCGACGAAGCGGCGGCGCTCGTCGCGGGGCGCCTGCTGCGCCGCGACGGCGACGGCCAGGTTCCGCGCGGCGCCCGGCGTCGTGAGGACCCAGCGGTCGTGCAGCGCGGCAGCGCGGGCCTCCGTCACCTGCGCGAGCTCCGCGGGGGCGAGGTGCACCTCGCGGCCGTCCAGCGCGTCCAGCAGGTGGGGCACGGGGCGGACGTCGTCGCCGTCGACGGTGACGGCGATGCGGATGCGCGTCCCGAGGTGCACCCGCACCTGCAGGACGCTGGCCAGCACGACGTCGGCGCGGCGGTCGGCGACGCGCTGCAGCGCGCCCACCGCGCGCAGGCGGCCCCACTGCGTCTCGGCGCGCCCGACGGCGTCGCTCCAGGCGAAGACGGCCTCCTGGTCGGCGTCGAGCAGCGCGAGGTACGGGGCGGTCAGCCAGGGGCCGCGGCGGGCGGCGGGCACCCCGGCGACGGTGACGACGCAGCGCTCGCCGCCGAGGAGGCGCTCGTGGCGGACGTGGAGCGGGTCGGCGAGGCGCTGCAGGCGCAGGGCGGCCAGGCGGGGGTGGCGCAGGAGCGCGGGCTGGACGAGGACGCCGCCGTCCACCGGCGCCACGCCGTCGTCGCCGGCGACGAGCGCGTCCTGGACGGCGCGGGCGCGGTCGGCGGGCGGCAGCGCGGGGAAGGGGCCGAGCGGGCCGAGGAACAGGCCGTCGTCGCGGGGCTCGAGGCGCACCGGCGGGGAGGACGTCATGGGGGAGGTGACGTCTGGCGAGCTGGGATCGGACGTGCGTCAGCCGACGACGGCGACCTCGACGGTGGGATCGAGGAGATAGCCGCCGTCGCGGCGGAGCAGCACGTCCTCGAGCCCGAGCACGCGCAGACGTCGGACCGCGACGTACACCCGCGCGCGGCCCGCGGCCGGCAAGACCCGCTCCGACGGCCACCCCGCCGCCAGCAGCGCCTCGACCGACAGGGGCGCTCGCGCCGCGATCAGGGCGGCGAGGAGCCGGCCGAGCAGCGGCGTCGGCGCGAGGTCGACCCGCTCGCCGCCGAGCTGGAACCAGGTGTGGTCGGCGGCCAGCGCCAGCCGCCGGCGCTCGCGCAGCAGCCGCCCGGCGCGGCGGCAGGCCGAGCCGAGCTCGCTGAAGTCGGAGGCGTCTCGACCGAGCTGCGCGACGTCGGCGAGGGCCGCCCCACGGTCGCCGCCCGCCAGCGCCGCGATCACCCGCCCGTACACCCGTGAGACGACGTCGTCGCCCGCCTCGGCGCGCGCCCGCGCCGCCCCGTCGGCGTCCCCGAGGACCGCGAGCCCCAGCGCCAGCTGGATCGCGCACCGCTCGCGGACGGGCCCGTGCAGGTCCCGCAGCGCCGACTGCCAGACCTCGACGGCCCGGCTCGTGCGGCCGGCGTCGAACAGGACGCTGCCGCGCACCTCGTCGAGCTCGGCGCGCAGCCCGGCGGGCACCGGCCAGGCGAGCGTGTCGTCGAGGCGCCGGGTGGCGCGGTCCAGCGCGCCGACCCCCCGGTCGAAGTGCGCGAGGGTGAGCGTCGCGCCGCACGCCGCGCGGTACTCGTCGCGGGCGAGCGCGTCGACCAGCGCCCGCTCGGCCTCGGTGCGCGCGAGCTCGTACGCGCCGTCCTTGTACAGCAGGATGGCGTGGTCGGACCGGATCCCCGGGAACGCGGCGGCAACCGGCCCGAGCAGGGCGAGCGCCTCGCGGTGCAGCGCGAGCGCCTCGGCGACGGGGCGGACCAGGCCGAGGTTGGCGAGCGCGACGGCCCGGAGGACCGGATGGTGCTCGGTCGCGGACACGGCCCGGCGGAAGTGGGCCTCGGCGCCGGACGGATCTCCCACCAGGCGCAGCGCGTTGCCCGCCGAGACGTGGAGCGCGGCGAGCAGCGGCGGATCGGCGCCCTCGCTCCACCGCTCGATGGCCAGCCGGGCCGCCTCGTGGGCGCGCGGGCCGTCGTTGGCCTCGAACGCCGCGATCGAGTAGCGACTGAGCACCTGCCGGGCGAGGCGGGGCGCGTCGTGCGCCGGGTCGAGCGAGGCGGCGAGGCCCGCCAGGGCGGGGAGGGCATCGGGATCTCCCGTCCGCGCGCGCGCCAGCGCGAGGACGGTGCGCAGGAACAGCGCCTGGGCCCGCGGCAGCGCGCCCGCCTCCAGGCAGCGCGCCACGACGGTGGCGTAGCCGTGCGGATCCTGTGGCAGCCACGGGCCCTCGAGGATCCGCAGCGCCTCGGCGACGGCGAGCGGATCGTCGCCCTCGCGCGCCACCACTGCGCGCAGGCCCTGCTGCTCCGCCGCGGCGAGGCGCTGCCCGGGCGAGGCGAGGTCCATCGAGACGACCTTCGGCGACACGTGGGGGACGAGCCACCGGCGGTAGCGGTCCCAGGCCGCCGGATCCGGCTGCGCGGCGGCGCGCGCCCGGGCGCAGGTGGTGAGCGTGAAGCGGCGACGGTCCTCCTCCACGCTCGGCGCCGGCTCGACCATCGCCTGGTCGCACAGCCGCTGCAGGGCGCCGCGCGTCGGCGCCACCGGCGCGTCCAGCGCCGCTGCCAGGCCGTCGGCCGCGACCGACCCCGGGATCGCCCGCATCGCCGCGGCCACGGCCCGCTCGCGCGGCCGCAGCCGTCCCCAGTCCGCCGCCACCGCGGTCGCGAGCGTGCTGCCGTCGGGGCCGGGCGGCAGGTCGTCGTGGGCGGCGAACCAGGCGGAGAGCTCGCCCGCCGACATCGCGCCCGCGAGGTGGAAGGCGGCGAGTTCGAGCGCCAGCGGCAGCCCGCGCAGCGCGCGGACGAGCGCCGGCAGGCCGGGCGTCTGCGCGCCACCCCGCTCGCGGATCCTCGCCTCCAGCAGCGCGAGGCCGCCGGCTTCCGACAGCGGCGCCACGCGATGGTGCGTGACGCCCGGCAGGGGCATGCGCGAGCACAGCAGGAGCCGGTCCTCGGCGCCTGGCGTCGGCAGCTCGTCGGGCGCGGGGTCGAGGATCCACAGGGTGCGCTCGGCAGACGTGCCGTCGGGCGGCCCCCAGCGCACCCCGCCGGGGTGCTGTCGGCGGGCGGCGCGGGCGAGGTGCCTGGCGAGCCAGGTCTTCCCCACGCCCGCCTCGCCGACGAGCGCGACCACGGGCCGTGTCGCCAGCAGGTCGAGCACCGCGACGACGTCGGCCTCGCGTTCGAGGAGGGGATCGTCGGGGGGCCGCCGGTCGCGCATCCTCCCCGGTAGCGCCGTCAGGGGCCGGCGAGCAAGCCGTCGGGGACCACGCGGAAGGTGCCGAAGCCGTCGAGCACGGCGCCGATGACGAGGTCGCTGCGGCCGTTGCCGTCCACGTCGCCCGCCAGCAGGGGCTCGCCGAACCGGTCCCCCGGCGCGCTGCCGAGGATCACGAGGTCGGCGTCCGCGTCGGTGAGCGTGCCCCCGGCGTGCGGGCCCCGGAACACGTAGACGGCGCCCCGGCCGTTCATCACGTCGGCGGCTGCGAAGGCGAGATCGTCGCTGCCGTCGCCGTCGAAGTCGCCCACCGCGAGGGTCGTGCCGAAGAACACGCCCGGCGGGCCCTGGATGGTCAGCCACGCCTCCGTGGCGGCGTGGGGGCCGGCCCACCGGGTGGGGCCGCCGCGGTAGAACCACCAGGCGCCGTCGAGGTCGTCGCTGAGGTAGAGCTCGTGGACGCCGAAGTCCTCGAAGCCGTCGCCGTCGAGGTCGAAGCCGCCCGCGACGTCGGTGCCGTACCAGCCGCTCCACCACGAGCCGGCGACGGAGGCGTCGGCCGCGTCGGAGCGCTGCTGGCCGGGTCGGTCGGGGCCGCCGTAGGCGACGTAGGCGCGGCCCCGGAGCTCGTTCTGCGCGTCCCAGGCCGTCTCGGCGCCGAAGACGAGGTCGCCGAAGCCGTCGCCGTCGAGGTCGCTCACCGCGATGCTGGAACCCAGCCGCTCGGTGACCTGGCCCGCCCAGGCGTCGGGGAGGAGGTGGGCGTCGAAGTCGGACACGCCCGTCAGGCGGGTGCCGTCGCCGAAGGCGAGCTGCACCTCGCCCTGCTCGCCCCGCGAGGTCATCCCGGACAGCGCGTAGTCGGACCACCCGTCGCCGTCGAGGTCGCCGAGGGGGAAGGGCTCCGGGACGCCGTAGACGTCCCAGCCGGCCTCGCGCGTCCACCCGGGGAGGGAGGCGAGGTCGGTGCTCGCCGCGGGGCCCGTGGGGCTGCCGTACAACAGGAAGGTGAAGCCGCGCCCGCTGTCGGTGTAGGGCGCGGTGATGGCGACGTCGTCGTAGCCGTCGCCGTCGACGTCGCCCAGCGCCACGATCCGGTGGCCGGCGAGGGCCTCGGTCGTGTCGCCCCACACGAGCGCGTCGGCGCTCGCGGTGTCGCGATCGCCGGCGAGGGGCCCCTGAACAGGTCCACGCCGCCGACGAGGTCGCCGGCGACCGGCGACTCGTCGGTCTCGGCGAGCAGGTCCAGGGCGCCGTCGCCGTCCAGATCGACGAGCGCGCCGGCCTGCAGGAGGCGCTGGCCGGGCCCGCGCCGCGGATCGGGTGGGCGCCGAGGCTGCGGCCAGGCAGCCGAAGGTCCAGGCGCGGAAGTCGTCGTCGCAGTCACCGTCGCAGGCGGAGTAGCCGTCGCCGTCGGTGTCGACCGGGGTCAAGCGCGGGTCGGCGTCGTCGCAGTCGCCACCGCAGCCCGTGAACCCGTCGCCGTCGGCATCGGCGGGGCTCTTCGCCGCGTCGGTGTCGTCGCAGTCCCCGGCCTCGTCCGCGCGGCCGGGGCCCGGGCAGCCGAACAGGGGCGGCTCGACGCCGTAGCCGTCCTGGTCGGCGTCGGCGTAGTAGCGCGAGCCGAGGACCTCGGGATCCGCGTCGTCGACCAGCGCGTCACAGTCGTCGTCGAAGCCGTTGCAGCGCTCCTGGGCGCCGGGGTGGACGTCGGGGTCGGTGTCGTCGCAGTCCGATCCGTCGGCGACGGCGCCGGCGGGTGCTTCGCAGGCGGAGGTGGACGACGACGCATCGCCGGCACCGTCGCCGTCGGCGTCCGCGTGCCAGGCCGGGGCATCGCTCGCGTCTTCGTCGATCTGGCCGTCACAGTCGTCGTCGAGGCCGTTGCAGCGCTCGGGCGTGCAGGTCTGCGCGGGCGGATCGCAGGCCCAGGCCACGGCAGCGAGGGCGAGGGCCCACTTCGTGTGCATGGAGACTCCTGGAGAAGCTGTCTCCAGGCTAGCGGGGCCCGATCTGACGTCGTCTGACACGTGGCCCCCGACCGGTCCTCGTTCGTGGACACGCCGCAGCGATCGTTGACCGCGCACGGCCCGACGACCGCGCCACGGCGCCGATCGCCGCTCGGCACACCCCCTGCAATGGGCCCCGGCAACCCTCGGAGGCCTCGATGCTGCTCTCCCTCGCGCTCCTCGCGCCCCTCGCCCACGCCCAGGACGGCGGCGGCGGCGGCGGCGCCTCCCTCGGCCGGAACGTCCGGATCGCCACCTACAACATCAAGATGCTGCCGTTCCCCGAAGCCACCGACGGCGACTTCGCCGACGACGACGGCGTCCCCCTGTCCAACGAGGACCGCGCCACGCTCATCGCCCAGAAGGTCATCGCCGACGGCCTCGAGATCGTGGCCTTCAACGAGGCGTTCGACCGCGACACCCAGAACGCGCTCAAGGACGCCCTCACCGACGACTTCCCCTACTCCGTCGACTACATCGGCAACGACAGCGACCTGTCCGACTCCGGGCTGATGCTGTTCTCGCGCTACCCGTTCGAGGAGATGGAGCTCGACGAGGAGCACGTCTACGAGGACGGCGACGTCGAGGTCACCCTCGACGGCACCCTCTCCGAGAGCTCGGGCAAGGTGCTGGGCTTCACCGAGTACCACTGCGACGTGGCCACGCTGCAGGCCGACTGTGTGGCGAGCAAGGGCGCGGGGCTCGTGCGCATCGCGCTGCCGATGGGCGAGTCACTCGAGGTCGTGTTCACGCACTTCCGCGCCAGCTACGGCGACGACGACAGCGACACCGCCTGCGGCAAGCAGAAGGAGCGGCAGCAGGCCATGCGCCAGATCGAGGCGCTGGTCCGCGACGCCACCGACGAGCTCGAGGGCGCGCCGCGCAACGCCAACGTGCTGGTGATGGGCGACCTCAACATCGACGGCAACCCGTTCCACACGCAGGGCGACGCCTGCCTCGACGCCGAGTGGCAGGACGCGTTCACGAGCACGTCGGACCTCGCCTTCTCGTCGTGCGCCGACCTGTCGCCGATGGTCTGCGACAACGAGGACCGGGTGCTGTTCGACGCCTGGGCCTTCACCACCAGCCCCGACGATCTCGGGCGCAGCGCCAGCTTCGACTTCACGACCGACCTCGCCGATCCCGCGCTGCTCGGCGAGGGGCAGCGGCTCGACTACCTGCTCCTGCGCGGGACCAGCCAGCTGACCGACCTGCCGCTGATGGTGCCGCAGCACGTCACCATCGCGTGGCCCCTCGCCGGCGCGATCGGCAACCTGTCGGACCACCTGCCCGTCGCCGTGGACCTCCTGCTGCCCGGCGACGACGTGCAGGTGCAGCACACGACGCCCAGCACGGCGCAGCCGCTGATCGTGCCCAGCACCAACTTCGCGTCCACGCCGATGGCCATCACCGTGCCGGGGCAGCTGCAGTGGGTCGAGCTCGACGGCGAGCCCGGCACCTACACGGTCGACACGCCGAGCGGCGGCAGCGTGCCCGTCGCCTTCGACGTCTACGCGCGCCACGACCTGTCGCGGCCCATCGCGCCGCGCCGCGCCGGCGACGACGGCGGGCTCGTGTACGTGCTCGACGATCCGCCGTACTTCGTGCGCACCTTCGCCACGTTCCTGTTCGATCCCGGGGTCCACGACCGCGCCGCGACCACGTCGTACAGTGTGACGGCCAAGCGTCACGACTGCACCTCGCCCGTCGAGGCCTGCATCCTCACCGCCGGCGAGCACGGCGACGACGCTGTCGAGGTCACCTGGCCCGCCAACCAGCCCGTCAAAAGCGAGGACGCGCTGTGGTTCGAGTTCTACGCCGATGACCCCGTCGAGCAGAAGACGCCGACGTTCCACGAGTTCGAGGTCTACGTCGACCAGTCGCTGCAGGGCATCCCGGCGTTCACCTTCGACGTGGTGGACTTCGACGCCCACAAGCCGCTGCCCGACGTGAAGTGGACGAAGCTCGCATCCGAGACGATCCGCCAGTCGTGGCGCGCGGACAACATCCACGGCAACCCGGCCGCGAAGCCGAGCTTCGCCAACCACCTGCTGAAGGTCTTCCGTCCGATGTCCGATCTGTCGTGGGGCGGGACGGTGAAGGTGTTCCACGGGACGAACCTGACGTACTTCCAGCCGCTGGCCGTCTCGATCCTGCAGGAGGAGGACGACTTCACGGCGCACGACGAGCTGCGCATCTACATGAAGCCCGACAACACCGACCTGTTCTACGAGACGGTGACGGAGTCGACCCTGCACCTGCACGCCTCGAAGTTCACGCCGCTGCCGCAGATCGACGAGATCGAGGACGGGGGCGCGCCGTGGCCGGCCGCGTCGCTCGGCTCGCTGAAGCTGACGGAGCAGCTGCCGCTGCTGATGCTCGAGGACGACGACGACAACGGCAGCCCGGGCCCGGGCGACTTCGTGTTCGCCGAGCCGCAGCCGAGCCTGACGTGGTCGACGCCCAACCGGCGGGCGCTGGCGGTGCTGGCCACGGACGTGACGGGCGCGCGGCTGCAGTGGAACTTCACGGACGACCCGTCGCAGGCCTACGACGACACGGACTACTGGTACCGGTTCACGTTCGACGTGAGCCACACCCCGCCGTGCTTCCTCGACTGCCCGTGAGCTGATCGGCGGTGCACCGCAGCTCGACGGTGTACCGGCCCACAAGCGAGGCGCGAGACGACGAAGTCCTCGAATCCGTCGCCGTCGAGGTCGCCGGCCGCACCGAGGTGGAACGCGAACTGGTCCTGCGCAGCGCCGTCGGCTGTCCATCGGCCTCCGGCCGCTCAGGCGAAGCACTGCCTCCAGCGTCTGTGCCGTGAGGATCGCTCCGCCACCGCTCGAGGTCCGCCTCGCTCGCTGCCTCGACCCGGGTCGCCACCGCCTCCGGCAGCGCACCGA
Source organism: Myxococcota bacterium (assembly GCA_041389545.1). Taxonomy (GTDB): domain Bacteria; phylum Myxococcota_A; class UBA796; order UBA796; genus JACKER01. The sequence goes on from JAWKRQ010000038.1 coordinate 72,391, forward strand.
ACTTCAGCTGCATCTGCTTCAGCAGCACGCGCGCCTCCCCCTGGAGCCGCCCCTCTTCGCGGCCAGCTTGCAGGCCCTCTTCGCGGCCAGCTTGCAGGCCCTCTTCGCGGCCAGCTTGCAGGCCCTCCTCGCGCCCCTGCTCGATCAACTGCTCGCCGTACCCCATGATCAGCCCCTGCCCCTCGGGCGGCAGCCGCCGCACCAGGTCATCCCGGGCCGCCGCCGGCGGCGGCCGGAGCAACGGTCACAACGTAACGCCACAACGCCTCCACCGCGCGCAGCCCGTCCGACGACGCCACCGCCACCACCAGGTCCAGCCACCGCGGGACCCACACCGTCCCGTGCTGGGCGTGCTTGAACGCCAGCAGCACCGCCTCCCGCAGCGCCACGCCCCGCAGCGCCTCGTCGGGGACGACCGACAGGTCCTGCGGCACGGCCTGCAACCGCGGAATGTGCGGCAGCAGCGCGATCCCGCACCGCACCTTCGCGAAACATCGCCTCGAAGTCCACAAGGTGCCGTCCAGCGGCTTTGCATCGCCGTGGTACAGCACCAGCGGCACCACGAACGGCAGCGAGGGCCCATGCCGCGCCTCGTGCCAACGCTCCCAGATCCGCACCAGGTACCGCAGCATCCGCCACGGCATCAGCGCGTCCACCGTGCTCTGGTGCTCGAACAGCACATACAGCCACAGCTCGCCGCCGCCGTGCAGCGCCACCCGGTGCAGCACGTCGCTGTGGACCTGCACGAGCTCCTCGTCGACGAAGCTTCCCGGCACGAGCTCGAGCGTCTCCCACCGCGCCGCCTCGGCGACGACGACGGGCAATGCAGCCCGGAAGTGCGCTGCCGCGACGGCAGGTTGGGTGAACGCGAAGCGGAAGAGTGCATCGTGGGGCTGGTCGGACATGGCGTCGAGGCTATGCGGGTGAGCTCGGTCCGTCGCGGAAATCTGGACCCGCTGGACATCAACCCATCGGCCTCCAGCCGCTCAGGCGAGCACCGCCTCCAGCGTCTGTGCCGTGAGGATCCGCTCCGCCCACCGCTCGAGGTCCGCCTCGCTCGCTGCCTCGACCGGGTCACCACCGCCTCCGGCAGCGCACCCGAACTTCCAGCTGCATCTGCTTCAGCGGCAGCACGCGCCTCCTGGAGCCGCCCCCTCTTCGCGGCCAGCTTGCAGGCCCTCTTCGGCCAGCTTGCAGGCCCTCTTCGCGGCCCGCTTGCAGGCCCTCTTCGCCACGACCAGCTTGCAGGCCCTCCTCGCGCCCTGCTCGATCAACTGCTCGCCGTACCCATGATCAACCCCTGCCCCTCGGGCGGCAGCCGCCGCACCAGGTCATCCCGGGCCGCCGCCGGCGGCAGCGGAACAACGGTCACGGCAGCGCCCTGGCGCCTCCACCGCGCGCAGGCCCGTCCGACAGCGCCACCGCCACCACCAGGTCCAGCCACCGCGGGACCCACACCGTCCCGTGCTGGGCGTGCTTGAACGCCAGCAGCACCGCCTCCGCAGCGCCACGCCCCGCGCGCGGCGCCTCGGCCAGGGACGACCGACAGGTCCTGCAGCACGTACCGCAACCGCGGAATGTGCGGCAGCAGCGCGTCCCGCACCGCACCTTCGCGAAACATCGCCTCGAAGTCCACAGGTGCCGTCCAGCGGCGCTCGCCGTGGTACAGCACCAGCGGCACCACGAACGGCAGCGAGGGCCCATGCCGCGCCTCGTGCCAACGCTCCCAGATCCGCACCAGGTACCGCAGCATCCGCCACGGCATCAGCGCGTCCACCGTGCTCTGGTGCTCGAACAGCACATACAGCCACAGCTCGCCGCCGCCGTGCAGCGCCACCCGGTGCAGCACGTCGCTGTGGACCTGCACGAGCTCCTCGTCGACGAAGCTTCCCGGCACGAGCTCGAGCGTCTCCCACCGCGCCGCCTCGGCGACGACGACGGGCAATGCAGCCCGGAAGTGCGCTCTGCCGCGACGGCGGGTTGGAAGCGAACGCGAAGCGGAAGAGCGCATCGTGGGGCTGGTCGGACATGGCGTCGAGGCTATGCGGGTGAGCTCGGTCCGTCGCGGAAATCTGGACCCGCTGGACATCAGTCAGTCAGCGTGATCATCACCACCTGCGGCCTGGCGGAGCAGGGCCTGGACGTCCTCGGCGGAGGACGACGTGACGGCGATCCGCTGGAGCCCGGCGGCGGCGATCTGCTCCAGGAGCGCGCGCGCGCCGGGGGTGGGCGGAGGGTGCTCGCGGAAGAGCGGCGCGTCGCTCGCTGGCGGCGCGGCCGGGGCCCACGTCGGCGTACAGATCGAGGGCCTGGAGGAGGAGGTCGCCGCCCATGCCGATGAGGGGACGGATGCGGGAGGTGGGGACGTGGACGCCCTCGGCGGCGAGGGCCTGGTGCCAGGCGGCGGCGAGGGCGTCGTTGCCGGCGATGAGGGTGCCGATGTCGAGCAGAACGGCGCGGAGCGGATCCTCCTGTCCGGGCCGTACTCCGCCGCGTGGCTACAATCGCGCTGAGCGGAGGTCGGAGACGAGCTCCAACACCAGCGTCCCGATCTCGAGACGGTGCCGCTGCCCCGCCTCGACCTTCGCGTCCCCCTGAAGCAGGCGCCCGTCGAGGTGGGTCGCGTTCTTCGACTTGAGCGCACGCACCCGCAGCTCGTCGCCCTCGGGGCGCAGCTCCAGGTGCAGGCGGGACAGGTGCGGGTCGTCGATGCGGATGTCCGCCTGAGGACCGCGCCCGACGGTTGCGCCCCCGCAGACGCGCCAGCGTTGGTCGCCGTGCACCACCTCCCAACTCGGTCCGTTCTCGATCACGAAGGTCACGGTCTCGTCCGGCTCCTCCCCCACCACCTCGGAGGTGTCGGTTTCTGGTGCACTCACGGCGGTCGGGCGCAGCGGGCGGGTGAAGCGTGTCGGCGAGGAGAGCGGCGGCGCGGGCTCGGCCGCGACGCGACGCTTTGGACCCGGCGCGATCTCGACGCCCTCGGACAGCTGATGGACGCGCCGGACCTGGTCCGCCGACAGCTGCCGGTGGACGCTGTACAGCCAACGCTCCCGCACTTCCAACGGCGTCGACAGCGCGTCCGAAATCGTCAGGAACGCGCCCACCGGGAGCGAGCGAACCGTCTCGAGCGCCCGGTCGCGCCCCTGCGGCATCCGCTCCAGCACGTCCTGGATGCGTCCGTGGTCGTTGCGCTGCGTCAGGCGGCCGATCGCCCAGGTGTTGATGTTGGTCAGCGCCCGCACGTCGACCGACATCGGGTTCTGGGTGGCCAGCAGCAGGCCCACCCCGGCCGAGCGCCCCTGCTTCACCAGCAGGTTGAGGGACGGCTTGGACGGCGGGCTGTGAGGGAACGACGGGAAGAACGCTGCCGCACCGTCCCCTCCCCCCAGCTCGTCCACGTACAGGAGCAGGCGCAGCCGCTCGCTCCCCCCCGTCCGCCGCATCCAGCGGTACACATCGGCGCAGAGCTCCGCGAGGATCCGCGACTGGTCGAGGAAGTCGCTGATGTGGCCGAGATACACGATCGACAGCGGGACGCGCCCCGGGGCGACGCCGCCCAGCAGCGTCTCGACCGACATCCTCACCCCATCGTACTGCACCCGCTCCGCCCCCACGACGCGGCTGTTGAGCCCCGAGACCAGATCCTGCATCTGTCGACGGGTCACGTACTCTTCGATCGACAGTCCCCCGAGCGTCTGGAACGGTGGGGCCTGGAGCAGGCCGATGACGCGCCGGATCCCGTCGCAGCCTTCCAACCGTTCCCCACGGTCGTTGCACCACCCGACGACCGCCTCCAAGAGCTTCACCGCGGGCTCGTTGGCCTTGACCCGCCGCTCGGTCCCGTAGATCGAGGCGGCGAAGCCGCGCACCAGCGTCGCGGTCAGCTGCTCGATCTCTTGCTGTTCGAGCGGGTCGTCGCTCGGGTCGAACGAGGGCAGGCCCGCCATCGCGACTTGGTGGCCGATGGGCGCCATCGGGGTGAACAGGCGCACCTGCGCGCGCCCACCGAACGCAGCGGCACCGGTCGCCGAGGCGCGGTGGTGCGCCAGCCCTTCGGCGAACTCGCGGTACACCCCGTCGCCATCGTCGCCGAAGACGGTGGCCAGAGCCGCCCGCTCGGTGAGCGGGCCGTGCAGCGCCAAGGAGGCGATGTCGCCCTTCAGGTCCACCGCGATGACGGGGATCCCCGCCTTGACGGCCTCCTCGACGACACCCTTGGCGAAGACCGTCTTGCCCGAACCGCTGGCGCCGCAGGCGAAGGCATGGCGGACCAGCGCGTCCGCGGGCAGGTCGACCCGGTCGCCGACCTTGGGCACGCCGTCGTACCCGCGGACGGACTCGTAGCCGAGGAACAGCTCCGGACGGTTCACGATTCACCTCCCAGGAGCTCGCACAGGAGCGGAAGCGGGCCGAAGCCCGGCATTCGGGCGGCGAGCTCGTCGATGGTCGACCGCGCGCCGCTGCGCTGTCCCGCGGCGACACAGCTCGTGATCGCGTCGCGCCATCCCACGCGATCGAACCGGCCCGGGGCGGTCAGCTCGAGCTGCAGCATCGCGCGCAGTCGGTGCGACGCGAGGCCCGGCTCGTCGGGCGCGTAGGCGAGCAGTCGCTCGTAGGCGCGCTCCGCCTCCAGGGCTTCGGCGACCCAGGGCTTGGGGACGCGGTCGGGGTGCTGCCCCGCCAGGCGGACCAGCGCATCGTGCGCGCCGGCGCGGAGGCAGAGCTCGGCCAGCAGCGTCACGGCCGGGCCCGCCTCCCCGGCCTCGACCTGGCGCCAGAGATCCTGCCGGAGTGGCTCGAGCGCGCCGCGTCGGTCAGCCGCCTCGAAGACGTAGCGGTAGGCCGGACCCTCCTCGACACAGGAGAGATGGTCCAGAAAGGTGAGGACCAGCTCCTTGAGGCGCTCCTGCTGGTAGAGCTGTTCAAGCCGCGCGGCGACCAGTGACGGCGTCCACGGTCCTCGCCAGGCATCGAGCAGCGGACCCCACACTTCGATGCCTCGCAGCTGTACCACGCGCTTCAGGGCCTCTCCGTTGCCGAGCCGGGCGAGGGCGACGAGCGCATCGACCACGCGACCCGTCTCCCCCGCCGCCCGACAGACGCGGGCGAGCTCCGCCCAGGCGTCCGGCTCGTCGGGCGCGAGCGCGACGCCGCGCTCCGCCCACTGCTGCGCGACGGAGACGGAGCCCGCTCGACGCTCCACCTGGGCGGCGAGCACCGCGGCACGCGGGCGAGTCGTCGCTGCCGCCCGCAGCGCCGCGTGAGCACCGGGAGGCTCCCCGGGCCGCTCCGCGGCGAGCCAGGCGGCCACGAGCTCCTCCACCAGGACCGGGTCCTGCGGGCGGATCTCGAACGCCTGTGCGGTGTAGGTCACCGCCGCCTCTGGCTCCGCGCCGCGCGCGAGGTCGCGGAGGTGCCGGATGGCGTCCTCGGCGGTGGGGTGCTCCTGCAGCAGCGGTGCGAGCGACGGCAGGCGGCGAGCGGCGAGCGCTGCCAGGGCACCGTAGGCGTCCAACTCGTCGCCGGAGGTGTCGAGGTTCGCGGCGAGCCGGTCGAGCTCCTCGCGGGTGCCGCTCGGCCGGATGAGGCCGGGACCCACCACGAACAGGCCTCGGGCGGCATCGAACCGGACCTCGTCGAGGTGCAGGGCGCGGCCCAATGGCGCTCCCCACGCGCGCTCCAGGCCGGCGAGCCACGAGACCGCGCGGGCCGTCAGCCGCACGTCGTCTGCGGGCAGCGGCGCGGGGAACGGCTCGAAGGTGACGGTGAGCTCGTGTGCGGTGGTGCGAACAGCCACCCGGGGCAGGTGCAGGCGCAGGCGCAGCTGCTCGTACCGGGCCAGGGCACGATCCTCGGGGGAGTCGACGGGGAGGGTCAGCGACAGCTCGGCTGTGGTCATCGGAGCGCCACCCACTCGCCGTACGCGAGCGTCGCGACCTGGCCGCCGGTGACGCGGAAGCGCTGGACACTGAGGAGGGTCCGCACGTCGTAGACCTGCACCTCATCCGACCCTGAGACCAGGACGGACCCGGTCATGCGCTGGAACGCCGTCAGGTGGGGTCGGACCCGACCGTCGAACACCGCCAGGAACTTGCCGAGCGGCTCGCGGCGGACGTCGCTGCACCAGACGCACATCGGAGCGCTCTTCTCGTGCTGCGTCGTCAGACCGCAGTGCTGGCACGGCTTCAGGTGCGAGGCACACAGCTCGCGCCTCGGGTCGTACGGGTCGGTCCCGCGGTGATCTGTACACACCTCCCCGTTGCACAGCCCGCACGTGGCCACCGACGACCGCGGCGTCACGTGACCGTCCGCCGCGCACTGGACGAAGTGCTCGACGCACCCCGCGCGACCGTCGGGCAGCGCCAGGACCTGGTCGACCCCAACGGTCCGGCCGCACTCGGTCGTGACGACATGCTCGATGCACAGGTCGCGACCGGTGATCGCGCAAGTGGCGGCCTCACGCGGCAGCACGCGCCCGGCGTGCAGCGCGCACCGCCGCGCGTGATCGCGACACCAGACCTTCCCGCTCATCGCGCTCGCCCCCGTGCTGGACCGGGCCACGCGGCGGCCGCAGCAGTCGGCGCGCACCAACATCCGCCTGGCGGTCACGTTGCCCGACAGCTCGCAGCGACCAGCTTCGGCAGGCGACAGCCACGATGCGGCGCTGGACAGCTCGTCCTTCACCGCGCGGTCCACCGCGACGGGAACGTGAGACACCGCACAACGGATCACCGCGTTCGGATGCAGCAGCCGATCGTCCCCGGGCGGTCGGACCGCGCACGAGGGCCGTAGCCACTCTTCTGTGACAGGGCACTGGACGAGGATGCGCCGGTCGACCCGCACTCTGGAGACCGAACAGGTCGAGGCCGCCTCTGGCGCGAGCTTCTTGCCCGTCTCGCCGCAGACCACGACCCGGTCGCATCGAACGAGCACTCCCGCGGGGACATCGACCTCCAGCCGGTGCGCCGGACACAGCGCCTCGCCCGACACCGTCGCCAGGAGGTGGGCCGCGTGCCACACCCCATCCAAGGCGCACTGCGCCGCCCGGTCCCGGGCCGTCGGCTCCCGGGTCGTGCCGCAGACGACGACGGCGTCCGGGTGCAGCAGTCGATCGTCCCCTGCACCCGAACGGCACGGTCGACGTGGAGCCACCGGGTGGTGATCGGACACTGCACCGTCCGCTGACGGTCGTAGACCTCACCGCTCATCGAGCAGACCTGCGCCGCCTCCGGCGCGAGGGTGGCGCCGGTCTCGGCACACCGCAGGACGTGGTCCCACCGCACCCAGCGCCCCGCCGGGACCTCGACCTCGACCCGGTGCGCCGGGCAGAGGACCTCGCCGTCCACTGGCGCGAGCAGGTGCGCCGCGTGCCAGACGTCGTCCACCCCACACCTGCCAGCGCGGTCGCGCGCCACGGGCGCCGCGGTCGTCCCACAGACGACGACGGAGTCCGGGTCGAGCCAGCGGCCGTCTCCGGGCACGGACACGGCGTTCCCTCCGTACAGACGACGCCCGCTGATCGGACAGGTGACGAGATCGTCCACGTGCGTCAGGAGCCCGTCGACGGCACAGGCCGCGCCGTGGGCCGAGCACAGGACCTGCCCGCCGCGTCCGGTCGAGGCATGCTCGCCGCACAGCCAACCCCCGCAGCAGTCAGCGGCGCGGCCGTGCTCGGGACAGGCGGTGCTCCCGCACGTGTCGCAGGCCAGGGTGTGGGTCGAGCAGTACCTCGGCCCGACACAGCCCTCGCAGGTCCCTGCGCCGCGCTTGGCCAGCAGCTCGATGCAGTCGGCCGCCGAGCAGCGGGTCGCGCAGTCGTCACAGAGGAGCCTGCTGGGGGCCACGTCGGGTGCCAGGAAGTAGCGCTCGCGCGCCTGAGTGCAGCTACCGCAGAGGTCGGCGCGGATCCGCCCTCCGCGCGTCCGCAGCACCGGGACGATCACGCGACGCGCGTCGCTGCGGGCGAAGGCCATCGCCAGATCGACTTTTCCGCGCCGCAAGACCTCGATGGTGCGCTCCGTCGCGCGCCAGGTCGCCGATCGCGCCGCCGTGACCTGGGCCAGCCGAGCCTGCTCCTCCTCGTCGATCTCTCGCAGGCGCGCAGCGTCGTCGCCGACCTCTCGTCGACGCGCCTCCGCCTCGAGGCGATACCGCCGCTCCTGCTGGTCCAGAGCGCGACCGCGTCCGGCCGTCCGTTGGCCGACGAGCGGCCCGACACGGCGCTGGAGCTCGTCGACAGCGGCCTCGCGTGCCGCCTCGACGAGCTCTGCGCCCACCCGACCAATGTCACCCAGGACGTGGGCCATCTCGGCCGCGGTGTACCAGGTGTCGTCCATCCACGAAGCCAGCTCCTGCGGCGACACCACACCCCCCGACTCGTGCCAGCCGACGGGCACCACCTCCGTGCGCGACTCGTCGCCAGGCAGCTCCACCTCGAACGTCACCCGCACGAGGGTGTCGGTCGTGACGTGGTGGACCGGCTCGATCGCGGTCCCGTTCAGCACGATCAGCCGCGACTGCCAGGCCTCGAGGACGCCGCGATCGACGGCCAGCTCTCCGCCGATGCGCACCGACACTGCCCCCGCATCGCGGAGTGCCTCTTCCAGCCCGGTGAGGAACGGCGAGCCCACCGCGACGAGTTCGGCCTCGCGGTCGTGCTGCCACCGCTCGGCATCGAACGCCAGGCGCAGCACGCCGCGGTCGCGGAACCGCGCCCGCAGCGCGAGGGGGACGGTCACCTCCAGCCCGCCGCCGACGATCGGCCGGTGCGCCATGCCCAGGCGGACGAGGGCGTCGGTGACGGTCTGGCGCAGCCCGAGATCCATCAATCCCCCAGGAAGGCGAGGTCGAGTGCGTCCTCCGAAGGGGGCGCGACGCCGCCCACCGAGGTGGAGCCCGGATTGCCGATCCAGGTGTCGACGTGCCGCGTGCTGTCGCGCGCCTCCTCCCGGACCTGCTCACGCGCCGAGGCGATGCGCTCCCCGAGGTCCTCGAAGCGGCGGTCGTCGAGAGCTCCGTTCTCGAGCACCAGCGACGCGATCCACGCCTCCAGCCCGTCGATGCCGTCCTTGGGCCGATCGAGGAGCTTACCCAGCACCTGCTCGGTCTCGCCCATGAACAGCCGGAACATCTCCAGCCGGTGGGTCAGGATCTGCAGCACGCGGTCCTCGATCGTTCCCTCCAGGACCAGGTTGACGACGGAGACGCGCTTGCGGCGCTGGCCGAGGCGCTGGATCCGCCCGATGCGCTGCTCGAGCTTCATCGGGTTCCACGGCAGATCGAAGTTGACGAGCAGGCTGCAGAACTGGAGGTTCAGGCCTTCGCCAGCGCCCTCACCGCAGACGAGGACGCGCACGTCGGGATCGTCGCGGAACCTGCGGACGACCTCCACCCGGCGGCTCGCGTTCGCCTCACTGAGCGCGACGACCGGGATGCCGCGCTCGGCGATCTGCCGGACGAGGGCGCGCTGAGATGCGCGGAAGTGACTGAAGAGCAGGACCTTCTCGTCTGCGGGCAACCTGGGCAGGAGGTCGTCGAGGAGCGCCCGGACCTTCGGGTGCGCCGTGTCGTCGAGCGCGTCGAGCTCGGCGCGGGTGTCGGGATCGAGCCGTTCGCGGAGCTTCCCCTCGCGCAGCGACTCGTAGGACGAGGCGAGCTGCCGGTGCGCGCCCGACTGCACGAAGGCATTCCCGCCCTGCTGGCGGATCGCCGCAGCGACCCGCTGGTGGAAGGCCTTCTGCGCGGGCGACAGCCCGACCGGGCATCGACGGGCGTCGCGGCCGGGGAACGGGATCCCACCGCCGATGTCCGTCCGTCGGCGCCTGACCGTGTGCTTTGCGACGATCTCCTTGAACGCCGGCGTCGGGAAGGACCGCCCGCGGTCGCGCACCACGAACGCCTCGCGGAAGCTGGCGAGGTGCGCGCCGAGCAGCCCCGGATCGAGCAGCGTGAACAACGCCCAGAGCTGTTCGGGGTCGCCACGGAACGGGGTGGCCGACATCAGCACCACGCTCTTGGCGCTGGCGGTGAGCCGGCGGAGGTTCTTCCAGCGCGCTGCCTGGTGGTTCGTGAAGTGGTGACACTCGTCGACGACGACCAGATCGGCGCGGAACTGGAGGAGGTCGTCACAGCCGCGGCTGATCAGCGACTGGCTCACGATGACCAGGTCGTGGTTCCCCACGGTGAGCGGGCCCACCTGATCGCCTTCGCGGTCGCCCTGCGAGGTGAACTGGCGGAAGTCCAGGCCGAACTTGTCGCGCATCTCGCTGCGGAGCTGCTCGAGCAGGACGCCGGGGGGGCTCACGATCAGCACGCGACGCGCGAAGCCCCGGAGGCGTTGCTCAGCGATGATCATTCCGGCTTCGATGGTCTTGCCGAGCCCCACGTCGTCCGCGATGAGTGCCCCCTTGCGCAGCGCGGACATGACCTGCACGGCGGCGTCTTTCTGGTACTCGTACGGTTGGACTCGAATCTGGGACAGACAGCGCAGCGTCGCGAGGTCCGAGGAGGCGCGCAGCCTCAGGAGTCGACGCTGGAGGTCCAGCGTGTCGGGAGGCGCCGGGCGGGGCCCGCGGACGCGTTCGACGCTGCCGGGGACCGCTCGACTGCCGCGGTGCAGCATCGCGCTCGCCCCGCACTCGGCGCAGAACAGCGCGCGCCGCGGTCGCGCGGACCCACAGGTGTCGCAGGGCTCGTGCTCGGGCGCGGTGACGACGACTGGGGCGGAGTCGACGGCCACCTGACGGAGGCGGTCGACGGCTTCGTGGCAGCTCGCAGGGCGCTGACGCGGGTCCGGTGCACACAGGGACGCGCACGCCGTGACGAGGCCGCGCCCCAGCCCGCGCTCGACGAAGAACGGAGGTCGGGCGTCCGGCCCGATGCTGTCGAAGTCCGCGTGTCCGAAGAGGAGGAACAGGGCCAGGCGGCCGAGCGAGAACACGTCCGTGCGAGCGTCGGCGCGGCCCTCGCGGACCTCCGGTGCGAGGTAGCCCTGCGTGCCGGCGAGGACGCGCGCCCGCCCATCGGGATCCGCGAGGTGGCTGATGCCGAAGTCGACGAGCTTCACGCGCAGCGCGTCATCCACCATGACGTTCTTGGGCTTGAGGTCGCGGAACAGGATGGCGCCGCCCTGCCACGTGTGCAGGTAGGTCAGGCGATCGGCGATCTGCAACATCACGGTGTGGAACGCTGCGAAGTCGAGGACCTGTAGCCCCCGCTCTGTCTCGGCGGCAATGCGATCGTGCAGGGTGGTGCCGTCGACCCAGTCCATGACGACGAACAGTCGGTCGCCGAGGCGGTGGTGCTCGTGGACCGTGGGGAAGTAGTCTGCACGGTTGACGGTGCGCAGCAGGTCGAGCTCGCGTTGCAGCGCCAGGGCGTCGCTCTCGCGGTGGGTACGCACCGTCTTGATGGCGAACGGGCGGCCGTCACGGGTCGCGCGCCACACCGTGCCCATGCCACCCTGGCCCGCCAGGCGCTCCAAGCGGTACGAGCCGACGAGGGCTCCGGGCTCGATGGGCACGTCGCTCACCGGCAGACCGGGGCCCGGTCGCGGGGGCGCTTCCGACACGAAGCTGACCGTCTCGGTCGTGCGCCCGAGGCGCACCGTGCCGCCCGGCTGCCCCACTGGGAAGGTGCGCGTGGCGTCGAAGTCCGTGTCGCGCTCGATCGGAGGCTCCGCGAAGGTAGCCGTCGCGCTGCTCCGTGTGGCATCCGGGTCGCGGGCGAGGGAGTCCGCAGGGAGCGCCAACACGCCCCGGGCGGCGTCCCAGGAGGCTCCGCGCAGGACCAGCAGCGCGCAGGCGCGCTCGAGGATCGGCGGAGGCACCAGCAGGTGGTCGGTGCTCTGCTGGTTGAGCCAGGCGAACAGGCTGCGGGGACGACCCTCGGCGGTGTCGACCACCGGAAGGAGCTGCTCGAGGAGCAGCGCCACGGACGGTGCCTCCGGTTGCTGGTGGGTGACCGCCTCGATGGCGGCCCCGAGGAGCTCGACTGCTCGGGGCCGAGGCCGGAGGGAGCGGACGGCGGGGGCAGTGATCTCGGTGGCTCCGGCGCCGTCGGGAGCACGGGCTCGGCGTCGTCGACGGGGACCCATCGCGACCGGTCGGCGAGGCTCGCGAAAGCGGCCGGGAGCCGGCGCAGCGGCCGTGCACGAAGGAGGTCTCGCGCCGCCGTCGCGGCGTCGACGCCGAGGGAGCCGAGGCGACCGAGGACGCGGAGGAGCTCGTCGCGGTCCCGCTCGGCCTCGGCGACGGCCAACCGCACGCACCAACCCGATACGCTGTCGGGCGCGAGAGCGACGCTGCGGTCCGCCCACTTGCGCGCCTCGGGGGTGCGGTCGAGCGCCAGGTAGGCGGCCGCCACGATGCGGCTGTGCTCGGGATCCGTCCAGGCGTTGGGCCGAAGCGCCCGCAGCGCCGTGGGGCTCGGCGGGCGTCGCTCCCGCAGGTCGTGGACGAGGGTCGCGGCCGGGGTTTCGCAGACGGCGTCGATGCCAGCGCACGCCGGCGCGTGGGGCTCCACCGCGGCGGCCACCGGCTCGACGTGAAACCACCGGTGCGGGGCGAGCAGTGTGGCGGGAGGCGGCGCCCCCTCACGCAAGGCTCGGATCGAGGTGGGGTCACCTCTCTCCGCCAACTCGCTCAGCGCAGCGAGTCCGCCGTCGTCGTCGCCACCGGCCGAGGCGACGGCGAGTCGCAGGAACCACGTCCTCGGGTCGCGAGGTGCGAGCTCCAGCAGCCGCTCCATCCACCTCTGGGCGTCGGGCAGCCGTCCTCCGACGAGGTGGGCCGCCGCGACGACACGGCACTCGTCAGCGTCTTCAGCCGCCACGCGCTCGAGCGCGCGGACCGCCATCGTACTGGGGGGACGACCAGCGAGCATGGAGGCCGACAGGAAGTCTGCCGCGGCCCTCCGATCGAACTCGTCGTTCGAGCGCTGCTGTCCAATCCGGCTCGGGAGGCGGCTCATCGCGGGCACGCGGCGGAACAGCGAGCTTCCAACCTGTCCTCCTCCGCGGCCCGCGGCCAGTGTGGGCCGGGCGCGGGCGCGCGATCAGCCGATGCGGCGCCACCGCCGATCGGACGTCGCGAGGTCGAGCGGGGTGGCACGGGCGGGTTTCAGCTCGGTTTCTTCCGAGCGTTACACGCTCGTGGAGGACAACTCCTCCGGAGAGCACCATGAACGTCACCGTCGACACCCTGCCCGCCCGCCGCCTCGCCACCCTCCGCCACACCGGCCCCTACGCCGAGATCGGCGGCACCTTCCACCGCCTCGCCGAGATCGCCGCCCGCACCGGCCTCTTCGACCGGATCGAGCCCGCCGTGCTCGCGCTGTACCACGACGACCCCGAGCGCACCCCGGCCGCCGAGCTCCGCGCCGACGCCGGCTACGTCGTCCTCGACGACGCGCCGCTCCCGGGCGAGCTCACCGAGCTGACGCTCGCGCCCGGCCGCTACGCGCGCGCCTCCCACATCGGGCCCTACAGCGGCCTCCCCGCCGCCTGGCGCGCGCTCCTGCGCGAGTGGCTGCCCGCGAGCGGCCACCACCACGCCGACGGGCCCTCCTACGAGGTCTACGTCGACGACCCGCGCACGACCCCGGCCGAGGCCCTGCGCACCGACCTGCTCGTCCCCCTCCGCTGAGCCGGCCGCGACGTCAGACCAGGTTCGATGCAGCGGCGCTAGCCTGGGACCGGGGCTCCGGAGGTCCACCATGACGACCTGGTTCCTGGCGGCGCTGGCCCGCGCCGCGACGGGCGACGCACCCGACGGGGTGCTGCCCGGCGACACGCCGTTCGGCTGGTTCGGCTTCGCGAGCGCGGTCGGCGACGTCGACGGCGACGGGTACCGCGACCTGATCCTCGGCACGAAGTGGTACGTCGAGGACGGCGCCATCGCGCTGTACCCCGGCGGACCCGGCGGCCTCGCGACCGCGCCGTCGTTCCGCTGGCGGCGGCCCGGCGCACCGCGCAACTTCGGCCACGCGCTGGCGGTCGGCGATCTCGACGGCGACGGCGCGGACGAGCTGATCGTCAGCGACCACGACGAAGACGTCGTCTACGTCTACGCGGGCCGCGCGCCCACCGACGAGCCCATCGCCGTGCTGGTGGGCGAGGCCTCCGGGGACTTCTTCGGCTACGCCCTGGCCACCGTCGACATCGACGGCGACGGCGACCAGGACCTCGTCGTCGGCGCGCCGCAGCACGACGTGACGCGCGGGCGCGTGTACCTGTACGAGGGCGGCCCCGACGGGATCGCGACGACGCCGCGCTGGACGGCCGACGGCACGCAGCAGGACGAGTTCGCGTTCCACCTCGGCGCGGCAGGCGACCTGAACGGCGACGGGTTCGGCGACTTCGTCGTCTCGGCGCCGCACTTCGGGGCCGCCGCCACGGGCGCGGTCTCCGTGTTCCTCGGCGGGGTCGGCGGGCCGGTCGCGGGCGGGCAATTACTATAGGCGCGTGCGCGCCGAAATGGCTTCCCGATTCCTGGACACGCTGGAGCAACCTCGTGAACGGAGCAGGAATCGGGGAAGCCCCATCGGCTTTGCTCGCGCAAATCGTCGGGACGTCGCCGTCGGAGCTGCTGGGCGGCGGCACCGGCGTGGGCGACGTCGACGGGGACGGCTACGACGACCTGGCCGCGTGGTCGTGGCCCCCGTCCGAGCCCACGCCGGCGGTGCTGCTGTTCCGCGGTCGCCCCGGCGGGATCGCGGCGTCGCCCGCCGTCCGCTGGACCGACGGCGCGCCGACGTTCGGCACCGGCATCACGGGCTACGCCCTGTCCGCCGCGGACCTGGACGGCGACGGCTACAGCGACGTGATCGTGGGGACCCCGCCGGGCAGCGTCGGCCAGGCGCGGGTGTTCCGCGGCGGGCCGCTGCCGCTCGCCACCGCGCCAGCCCGGACGCTCGTGTCGCCCGGCGTCGACGACGGCTACGGCTACGCGGTGCGGGGCCTGGGCGACGTGTCGGGCGACGGCGTCGGCGACCTGCTCGTGGGCGCGCCGTGGGACGACACGGCGGCCGAGAACGCGGGCGTCGCCTACCTGTACCTGGGGGCGTGCGACGATCCGGACGGAGACGGCGCCTGCAGCGACGACTGCGCCCCCGACGACCCGGACCGCTACCCGGGGGCGCCGGAGCGGTGCAACGGGCTCGACGACGACTGCGACGGGGTCCTGCCCGAGGCGGAGCAGGATCTCGACGGCGACGGCGAGCTCGCCTGCGCCACGGACTGCGACGACGAGGACGCCGGGCGCGGGGCGTCGGCCCCGGAGCGCTGCGACGGGCTCGACGACGACTGCGACGGGGAGGTGGACGAGGGCGACGTGTGCGCGGCGGGCGGGTCGGGAGCACCGGCGGCGCCGGGGCCGGAGGCGGAGGCGGAGGCGACGTGCGGGTGCCGGTCGACGGGACCGGCGGGCGCGCTCGCCTGGCTGGGCGCGCTGGGGGGGACCCTCCGGTCGCGCCGCGCCCGGCCGGCAGCGTAGCCGTGCCCGACCTGCCCGCCGCCGGCCTCGTCGACCTCCGCGATCTGTGGACCTACCCCTGGTCGCCCCACGCGCTGCCGCGCGCCTGCGCCGTGGCCCGGATCCCCGACGGCGGGCGCATCGTGCACCGCATCGCACCGCCGGACCGCCTGGTGGTCGTCGCGTCGATCGCGGCGCCCGAGGCCGTCGAGCAGGCCGCGGCCTGGCTCGCCACCGCCGCGACCGTCCTGCTGGTGCGCGACCTCGCCGACGACCTCGACCCCGCGCTGCGCCCCCTGCTCGACGAGGCCTGGGCCGCCGCCGCCGCCCGGCTCGGCAACGTCGCCGCGACCTTCGACTGGCACCCCGACGAGCCCGCCAGCCTGCTCGTCGCGCTCGACCACGCCCTCGACCTCCACACCGTCCCGCGCCGCCGCCCGCGGCCGCCCGAGGCCCCCGAGCACCCCGCCGGGCCCTGGGTCGCCGTCGCAGCCCGCCTCGACCGCGACTTGGTCGTCCCGCGCCTGTTCGCCACCGCCACCGGCGCCGGCCTCGTGACGTGCGACGCGCCGTTCACCAGCATCGACCTGGCCGATCCGCCCGAGGCCCCGCCCGTCCTCGGCGGGCTGGCCTCGGCCGTCGGCGCGCGCGGGCGCCTCACCCCGGACGGCGCCTGGGTGGAGGCGCAGCGCACCGCCCTGCCCGTCCCCAGCCGCCTGCGCGGCCGCACGGGCATCCGGCCGGTGGGGGTCGACCCCGTCCACCCGCTCGCCACCGCCGGCTGGCGCTGCACCTTCGACTGGCTGTTCGTCGGCGAGGGCGGCGCCGCCTGGCTCGCCGTCTCGGCCCACGACTGGCCCTGCGGCCACGCGAAGAAGCTGTGGGGCTTCGAGGACAACCACCCCGTCGCCGTCGCCGTCGCGCCGGACGCCTCGGCGTACGTCGCCACCTTCGGCCACGACGCGCTCGTCTCGGCCGACGTGCCGCTGCGCTGGCGCGTGGTGGGCGACCTCGCCGTGGCGGACTGGCCGCCGCCGTCGGGCAGCGACCCGCTGCGCGCGCTCCTGTTCTGCACCGACGACAGCGGCTGGCCGGGCGACCCGCTCGACCCGCAGGACGACGACCACCGCGCCTTCGCCCCCGCCGTGGTGCTCGGCCCCGACGACGCCTGCCGCTACGCCGTGGCGCTCGACGCCCCGACCTACCGGATCCGCGGGGAGCACAGCGAGCGCATCGACGGCGAGGGCGGCTACGGCGTCTACGACCGCGACCACGCCCTCGTCCGCCGCGGGGAGGGCCGGCTGCTCGGCGGCTGGTTCCAGCACGCCACCGTCGCCCACCGGGGCCGGCTGTGGCGCGAGGACCTGGCGACGGGCGAGCGCCGCGACCTGGGCGCCGAGGCGCGGCCCGTCGCCTGGGCCGCGGCGGTGCCGGGGACGCGCAACGTGGTGCTGGCCGCGGAGGACCCGCCCGCGCTGCGCCTGGTGTAGCCCCCGGCACAAACCGGTACAACCCCGCAGGTCCGCGCACCGACGCGCCGCGTAGGTTCCGAGTGCGGCCCGGAACGGAGGGTCGCCAGGAGTCGACCATGGAACCCACGATCCGCGACGACCTCGACCGCCTGCTCGCCGACGTGCGCGCCGACCCCGAGCGGCTCGCGCAGCTGCGCGCCGACCCGGCGATCGTGCTCGGCACGCTGCGGCCCACCGGCGGCGAGCACACCCGCCACGCCATGCGCTGCGGCCCGGTCACCTTCGTCTGCGACACGATCACCTGCATCCTGACGATCTGCGCGGACTGGAACTGCACGAACCACACGGCGCCGAACACCTACATGTGCGCCTGAGGCCCCGATGCTCGCGCAGATCGAGGGCCTGGTGGCCGACCCCGCCGTGCGCGTGGTCGCGGGGGCGGGATCGACCTGGATCCACGTGATCGCGCCGCAGCCGCGCCCGCTGCCCACCCAGGGGTGGAAGCTGCACGTCTCGGCGACGCTCGCCACCTGCGACGAAGTCCTGCAGCGACTCGTGCCCCTGCTCTGCCGCGAGGTGGGGCTGTTCAAGGTCGTCCGCGACCGCGCCGTGCTCGCCGAGCTGAACGAGGGCGCGGCGGGACTGTCCCAGATCGGCAAGTTCTTGACGGCGTACCCGGCGGACGACGCCGACGCCGTCCGCCTCGCCCACCTGCTCGACGCCGCCACCCGCGGGCTCGACGGCCCCGTCGTCCCCTCGGACCGGCGGCTGCGGCCCGACAGCGTCGTCTCGTACCGCTACGGCGGCTTCGGCGCGCGCTTCCTGCAGACGGCGCTCGGCGAGACGCTGCCCGCGCTCGAGCGGCCCGACGGCACGCTGACCGCCGACCGGCGGACGCCCCGCTTCGAGCCCCCGAGCTGGGCCGTCGACCCGTTCGGCGCCCCCGCGCCCGACGACGCGCCCGCGCTCGTGGGCGGCCGGTACTACCTCGTCGAGACGCTCCACGCCTCGGCGCGCGGCGCGGTGCACCTCGCCGTGGACGTGCAGACCGTGCAGCGGTGCGTCGTGAAGCGCGCGAACCGAGGCGCCACCGAGCGGCTGCGCGCCGAGGTCGCGCTGCTCGGCCGGATGGCGGGCGACCCGCGGTTCCCGTCGGTGTACGAGGCCTTCGAGGACGGCGGCGAGCTCTCCCTCGCGATGGAGGACGTCGCGGGGACGCCGCTCGACGAGCACCTGCGCCTCACCTTCGCCACCGGCACCCCGTCCGACGCCGACGTGGTGGCGCTCGGGCGCGAGCTCGCCGGGCTGCTCGGCGCCGTCCACGCGCGCGGGCTCGTCCACCGGGACGTGAAGGGCCCCAACGTCCTCGTGACCGCCGGCGGGCAGCTGCGCCTCGTGGACTTCGAGC
>JAWKRQ010000039.1:0-89935 GCA_041389545.1 Myxococcota bacterium
GCCGCGGGTCGGCGAACGCCGCGGCCCCGCCGACCACCCGGCGGGTCGAGACGTTGACGACCGAGCGGACGGCCCGCTCGGCCACGTCGGGCAGCGCGAGCCACGGGGCCTCGGCGGGCTCCGCAGCCGGCCCGGACGGCGTCGCGCACCCGAGCACCCACCACAGCAGCATCCTGCCTCCACGCGGAGGGCAGGATACACCCGGCAGCGCCGTCGGGGGCTACCCCGCGACCTCTTCGAGGTCGTCGCCGGCGAGGAGGCGGGCGAACTGCTCGTGATCGAGCAGCGGCACCCCGTGCTCCTCGGCCGCCTCGAGCTTGTTCTCGCCCGGGTTCTCGCCGGTGATGACGTAGTCGGTCTTGCCGGAGACGGAGCCCGTCACGCTGGCGCCCAGCGCCTTGAGCGCCGCGGCCGCCTGCTTGCGGTCCATCCCGGGGATCTCGCCCGTGATCACGAACTTCTTGCCCTTCACCGACGGGTTCTCGCCCACGGCGGGCGCCGGCGCCGCCGCCGCCTTGGCCTTCGCCGGCTTCGGCGCGCGCGGCTTCGGCGGCGCCGCGCTCGGCGCGCCTTCGGGCAGCTCGCCCGACTCCAGCGTCTCGAGCAGCTCGGCCTCGCCGTACACCGGGATCCCGAGCTCCTCGGCCTTCGCGAGCTTGCTGCCCGCCTTCTCGCCCGCGAATAGCAGCTGCGTGTTCTTCGACACCGACCCGGTCACGTCGGCGCCCATCTCCTCGAGCCGCGCCTGCGCGTCCGCGCGCTTGATCTCCGCGAACGTCCCGGTCAGCACGATCTTCGCCCCGTCCAACCCCATTCGGTCCTCCGCAGCGCGAGCGTACCCGAGTCGCCGGCCGATGCCAGGGGGTGCGGCGTTCGACCGGGCGACCAGACCGCACTACAGAGGGTCCATGAGGGACGAGCAGCGCGCGCTGCCGGTCGCGATCGCCCGGCTGGTACAGGCGCAGCGGGTCGACATCGAGGGGGAGCTCCGCGCCCTGCTCGAGGAGGGCACCCGCCGCGTCACCATCGGGATCGGCCCCACGGTCGACATCCCGCTGCTCGACGAGGAGCTCCACGCCGCCGAGATCGCGGAGCTCGACCGCGAGCTCGTGGTGGCCACGGTGATGGCGGAGCCCGACGGCTACATCGTCGAGCGCGGGTGGAGCAACTTCGGGCTGTACACCTGGAGCGACGCCGATCCGATCTGGCACAGCGTGCCGTGGATGGGCATCGTGCGCGGGCTGCGGCCGGGCGACAAGGTCGCGATGGGCTCGACCCCGGCCGAGGCGCCCAGTTCGTGCTGCCCGGAGAGCGCCCTCGATCCCGCCGCGGATCCACCGGCGCAGCCTGCGCAAGGAGGCCGCGGCCAAGCCGAAGGCACGCGAGGACGCCCGAGGTCGACCGGCGCACGCTGCGCACGCCGCCGCGAGCGCTACGCCGTCCCCTGCCGAGCAGCACGAGCCCGCGCCCTCCCTCGCTGCGGGTCGACGCCGATCGCTACCAGGCGCGGTTCGACGTGGCGATCCGCTACTGGCGCTACGCCATGATCACCTTCGGCAGCGATCCGTCGTTTGTGGTGGTCCTCGACGATCCCGAGCTCGCCCGCTGCGGGGCGGCGATCGGGCGCAACTCCTCGACCAGCCCGACCGCGGCTACGAGCTGTTCGTCCGCGATCCCACGCCGGAAAGCCAGGGTCCAGCCGCCGAACACGGGGAACGAAGCTGGTCGGCGACGTGGTCAAAGTTGCGCGGCGCGGGCAATCCGCTCCTCGGGGTTCGGCTACGTCGTGCACCCGCCTGGAGCCCGCGATGCCGTCGCCGCGGTTCGGCCCGCGCCAGGTGCCCGAGCCGGCCGAGATCGCCGCGGTGCTCGGCCTCGACGAGGACCTGCTCGACGACGACGAGCGCGTGAAGTCCGCTCACCGCGACCTGGTCCGCCGCTTCCACCTCGACCGGCACGACGGCGAGCCCGGGCACCTGTCGCGGTTCCTCGAGCTGCAGCTGTGCTTCGCCGCCTGGAAGAAGGCCCGCGGCGTGGCCTAGCCCTCGCGGAGGTGGGCGAACCGCCGGTCCGGGACGAGCCACATCCCCGCGACGCCGACGTACAGCGCGTAGGCCAGGGCCGGTTGCACGAAGGCCAGCGCGATCGCCGCGCCAGGCGACGGCCGAGGCGACACCTTCCCGTCGTAGCCCACGGCCCGCGCACCGGCGACTCGGCGCCCTGGCTCGCGATGATCGCGCGCTGCAGGAACAGCCACGCCACGCCGCAGGCGAACAGCACCACGCCGTAGGCGGCGGGCGGGACGGGCGCGCCGACGTGCTCGCTCATCCACCCCGTGGCGAAGGGACGAGCGACAGCCAGAACAGCAGGAGGTTGGCCCACAGGATCCAGCCCGTCGACGCGCTCGACCAGATGCAGGAGGTGGTGGTGGTTGTTCCAGTAGATGCCGAGGAAGACGAAGCCTCAGCACGTAGGCGAGCAGCGACGGCACGGTCTGCTGCAGCGCGCAGGTCATGCCTCCGGGCGCGCAGCTCGAGGGACCATGATGGTGATGAGGATGGTGATGACGCTGTCGCTGAACGCTTCGAGCCGGCCGCTGGATACGGCGCGTGCAGGTGCCTCGGGGTAGGCCGCAGCGCGACACGTTACTGAGCGGATGACCGATGGAACGGCCCGCTGCCCCCCGCCGACGCCGATTCGTCCGGGTGGCCCTGTCGATCGCGGCAACGCCTACGACGGGACCGCCGCGCGACCCGCCACCCTGCGCAACGTTCTGGCGGCCTTCGGCGTTGATCCGCCGCTGCCCGTCGGGCGCGGCGTGTCCTTCCCCGTCGACACGCCGGAGGGGCCGCTCGGCTTGCGGGGCCACGTCCGCTGGACCCGCTCGCTGCCCGGACCGGCCGGCGAGCCGGTGGGGGTGGGGATCGCGTTCCAGGACCTCGACGGCGGCACCCTCGACCGGCTCGCGAGCTGGCTCACCTCGACCGGCCCGCGGGCAGTTAGCCTCCTGGTGAGTTTCCTGTTCCTGGCCGGCCTGGCGCTCTCGGCGCTGGCCAGTTCGCTGCTGCTGGCCCTGTACTTCCTGCGCCTGCGCCGCCGGAAGGTCGTCGTCTCGTCGCTGCTGCCCTGGCAGTCGCTGCTGCGCGACGAGAAGCTCGCCTCGCCGTTCCAGCGCTTCCGCCGCAACCTGCTCCTGCTCGTGCAGCTGCTCCTGCTGGCGCTGCTGGTGCTGGCGTTCGCCCGGCCGTTCGTCGAGAGCGAGGCGGCGGGCTTCCGCAGCGTGGTGCTGGTGGTCGACACCAGCGCGTCGATGGGCGCGACCGACGCCGAACCCACGCGCCTGCAGGCCGCCGTCGCCCGCGCGGGCGAGATCGTGGACGGCCTCGGCCCGGCCGACGAGGTGATGGTGGTGCGCGCGGGGTCGACCACCGCCGTGGCCCTGCCGTTCACGCGCGACCACGCCGCGGCGACCCGGGCGCTGGCGGGCCTGGCCGTGAGCGAGGCCGAGGGCACCCTCGAGGAGGCCGTGTCGCTCGCGCTGTCGCTCGCGAAGAGCCGCCCCGACGTGCAGGTCGTGGTGCTCTCCGACGGCGGGCCGCGCCCGCTCACCACCGTCGAGGCGCGCGGCGCGGCGGTGCGCTACGAGCGGATCGGGCGGAGCGACCGCAACGCGGGCATCGTGGCGCTCGACCTGCGCCGCTCGCCGGTGTCGGAGCTCGACCAGCAGCTGTTCGTGACGGTGCGCGCCTTCGGGAGGCAGCCGATGGACGGGTCGGTCGAGGTGTACCTCGACCAGCGCCTCGTCGGGCTGCGCAACGCGGCGCTCCAGCCCGACGCGCCCGTCTCGATGGTGTTCGACCTGCCGACCGACGGCGCGGGCCTGCTCGAGGTGCGGCTCGACGCGCCCGACGACGCGCTGCCGGCCGACGACCGCGCGGTGGCGCTGCTCGAGCCGCTCGGGGCGCGCAAGGTGCTGGTCGTCGGCGGCGACCCGCTGCTCGTCAAGATCCTGGCCAACGACCCGCGGGTCGAGGCGTCGCAGATCGCGCCGAGCGCCGTCACGCCCGAGATGATCGGCCGGTCCGACGCCGTGCTGTTCGCCGGGCCCGTCCCCGACGGCATGGACGGCTACGACTACGCCGTGCTCGGCCCGTTCCCCGGCGGGCCGGTGAAGTTCGGCGAGCCGGTGAGCGCGCCGAAGATCACCGGCTGGCAGCGGACGCACCCCATCCTGCGCTTCACCCGGTGGGACGACGTGCTGGTGGGCCAGGCCCGCGCGGTGGTCGATCGCGGCGGCCTGGCGCCGCTGGTCGACGGCGAGCACGGCCCGATGCTGCTCGCCGGGCAGCGCGCCGGCGGCCGCGTCGCGCAGCTGGCGTTCGACCCCTACCACAGCGACCTGCCGCTGCGGGTGGCCTGGCCGATCCTGGTGCTCAACCTCGTCGGCTGGCTCACCGAGGACCCGGCCACGGGCCCGGCGGCGCAGGCGCGCACCGGCCAGCCGTTCGTCCGCCGCCTGCCCGACGCCGACGCCGACACCACCCCGACGGTGCGCGGGCCGGAGGGCGCCGGCGAGGCCGTCGTCGCCGACGGGGTGCTGCGGGTCACCGGCACCGATCGCGTCGGCGTGTACCGGGTCACCGCGGGCAGCACCGAGCTGCGGTTCGCCGCCAACCTGCTGTCGGAGGGCGAGTCGCGCATCGCGCCGCGCGGCGACCTCGGCCTGACCGTCTCCGCCGGCGACGAGGGCGCCGCGAGCGCCGCCATGGCCCGCCGCGAGCTGTGGCGGCCGCTGCTGATCGCGGCCGTGCTGGTGCTGCTGCTCGAGTGGGCGCTGTGGTCGTTCCGGAGGTCGGCGTGACCGACGTCTCCATCGGCCTCGAGCGGCCCGAGTGGCTGCTGCTCCTGCTCCTGCTGCCGCTGTTCCCGCTGGCGGCGCGCTACGGGCGGCGGACCCTGCGGCGGCGCCGCTGGTGGCTGGCCCTGGGGCTGCGTGCGCTGCTGCTCACAGTGCTGGCGCTGGTCCTGGCCGAGCCGACCCTGCGGCGCCCCGTCGACGACCTGGCCGTCGTCTTCGTGGTCGACGGCTCGGCCTCGGTCGGCGCCGACGGCCAGGCCGCGGCGCTGCAGTTCGTGCAGGAGGCGCTCGAGCAGCAGCGCCCGGGCGACCGCGCCGGCGTGGTCGTGTTCGGCGCCGAGGCGATGGTCGAGCAGCAGCTGCAGGCCGACCTGCGCGTCGACGCCTTCGAGAGCCGGCCCAACCCGCAGCACTCCGATCTCGCGGCGGGCCTGCGGCTCGGCACCGCCCTGCTGCCCGGCGACCGCACGCGCCGGCTGGTGCTGCTCACCGACGGCGAGCAGACCCACGGCGACGCCGCCGGCCAGACCGTCCTCGCCGCGGGCGACGACCTGCAGCTGTCGGTGGTGCCGCTCGGCGGGACCGACCGCCCCGAGGTGCTGATCGAGGACCTCGTCGCGCCCACCCAGGTCGACGAGGGCGCGGCCTACGAGGTCCGCGTGGTGGCCCGGGCCGAGCAGGACGCCACGGGCACGCTCCGGCTGTACCGCAACGACCGCTACCTCGGCGAGATGCCCGTCACCCTGCCGGCCGGGCGCTCGCAGGTGCTGTCGTTCCGCCAGCAGGCCGACGCCGGCGGGCTGTTCCGCTACCGGGCGCAGCTCGAGGTCGACCCCGCGCTCGACGGTCAGCCCGAGAACAACGTCGGCGTGGCCACCGTGCAGGTGCGCGGGCAGCCGGCGGTGCTGCTGGTGGAGCGCGACCAGGGGCAGAGCCGGCACCTGGCCGCCGTGCTGCGCGGCGAGGGCTTCGCCGTCGACGAGGTCGACCCGGGCGGCCTCCCCGCCACGCTCCCCGACCTGCGCCGCTACGACGCCGTGTTCCTGTCGGACGTGGCCGCCTACACGATGTCGCGCGGCACCCAGGAGGCGCTGGAGGTCTACGTCCGCGACCTCGGCGCCGGCCTCGTGATGCTCGGCGGCGACGAGTCCTTCGGGCTCGGCGGGTGGTACGACACGCCCGTCGAGCGCGCGCTGCCCGTCCGGATGGACCTCGACGACAAGGCGCGCTTCCCGAAGCTCGGCATGGTGCTGGCCCTCGACAAGTCCTGCTCCATGGGCGACGGCGGCGGCAGCCCGCTCGGGATGGCCAAGGAAGCCGGGATCCGCACGGTCGAGCTGCTGTCCGACCGCGACGCGCTCGGCTTCGTCACCTTCGACGCCGCGAGCACCTGGATCGCGCCGCTGGCGCCGCTCGAGGGGCGCCGCGAGCAGGTCCGCTCCGACATCGCCTCGCTGCGCAGCGGCGGAGGCACCGACATCTACCCGGCCGTCGACGCCGCGGTGACGGCGCTGCGCGACAGCGACAACGCGCTGAAGCACATCGTGCTCATCTCCGACGGAATGACCACGCCCGGCGACTACCAGACGCTCATCGCGGGCGCCAACCGCAGCGACAAGATCACGCTCACGGCGCTGGCCATCGGGGCGGGCGCCGACCAGACCACGATGAAGCAGATGGCGACCTGGGGCGGCGGCCAGTACTACTACGTGACCGACGCCAACGCGATCCCCGCCATCTTCACCCGCGAGGCGCTGCTGGCCACGCGCGCGTTCCTCGTCGAGGACCCGTTCGTGCCGAAGCTCGCCATGCCGAGCGACCTCACCCGCGGGCTCGGCGGCCTGCCGATGCCCACGCTGCGCGGCTACGTCGCCACGCAGCCGAAGCCGCGCGCCGTGGTCCCGCTCGTCGCCGATCGGCCGGACACGCCGGGCAAGACCGACCCGATCCTCGCCCACTGGCGCTACGGCCTCGGGCGCTCGGTGGCCTTCACCTCCGACGCGAAGGCCCGCTGGGCGCGCGACTGGGTGGGCACCGCGAGCTACACGCGCCTGTGGACGCAGGTCGCGCGCTGGGTCGCCGGCGGGGCGCAGTCCAACGGGCTGTCGGCGGTGGCCGAGATCCGCGAGGGCGAGCTCACCGTCACCGTCGACGCGCTCGATCCCGCGGGCGGCTTCCGCAACTTCCTCGACGGCACCGCGCGGGTGGTCGGGCCCGACAACCGGGTGCACGAGCTGGCGCTGCAGCAGGTGGGCCCCGGGCGCTACGAGGCGCGCATGCTGGTCGACCAGGACGGCAGCTGGCTCGCCGGCGTCCAGCTGTCGGACGCCGACCAGCTGGTCGGGCAGCTCGTGGCGGAGGCGGTGCAGCCGTACTCGCCCGAGTACCGGCGGCGGCAGGCCGGCGCCGGGCTCGTGCAGGAGCTCGGGCGGCTGGGCCGCGGCGGCGTGGTCACCGACCCCGCGGCGGTGTTCGCGCGCCCGGAGGCGCCCCGCAAGGTGCCGCGGCCGCTGTGGCCGCCGCTGATGGCGCTGGCGGCCGTGCTGCTGCTGCTCGACGTGGCCTCGCGGCGCCTGATGGTCTCGGCCGACCCGCGGGCCGCCGCGGCCGGTGCGGCCGGCCAGGGCGCCGGCGGCGAGGCGGTGGGCGCAGGTGCGCGGGCGCGTGGTCCGCGGCGGGACGGGCGGCGGGCAGCCCGGCGAGGACGCCCCGAGCCCGTCGAGGAGGAGGTCCGGCGTCCCGACGGTGCAGGTGGACGAGGGCTCGTACGCCGGGCAGCTGCTGGCGGCCCGCCGGCGCGCGCGGAAGAAGATGGGGGACGACGAGTGATCGCGCTCGCCCTGCTCGGCTGCGCGCGCGAGGCGCCGCCCGATCCGGTGTGGACCGCACCCGTGGTCCGCGCCGCGGCCGCCGCGCCCGCCTGGCTGCAGGGGCCGCCCGCGCTGCGGGCCGACGGCGCCGGCAGCGCGCGCGACCGGTTCCTGCTGTGCACGGGGGCGCCGGGCGCGCGCGAGGCGCTGCTCGCGGCCCTCGACGACCCGGACCGGGCCGAGGACCTCGAGCTCGGCGGGCTGTGGAGCGAGGGCGTGTGCGACGCGCCCGGGTGGCGGGACTGGGTGCACCAGCAGCTGGCCGACGCCGACGAGCTCGATCCGCGCTGGGTCCTGTGGCACGTGCTGCCCACCGACCCCGCCGAGGACGCCTTCGTGGCGGAGCGCGCGCCGGAGTGGAAGCTGCTGCAGTGGGTCTACGACCGCAAGGGGCCCTACACGCCACGGCTGCTGGGGATCGTGGCGCGCCAGATGCGGCGCGAGCGACACCTACTGGGCGCGGTACGGGCTGGCCGCGCTGGCCGAGATCGACGGCGCCGAGGCCGAGCAGGCGTTGCTCGAGCTCGCCGAGCACGCGCCGCCGTCGCTGCGCGACGAGGTGGCGCTGAGCCTGTGGGGACGCCCGTCGACGGAGGCGCGGCGGCTGCTGGGCGCCGCGTGCCGGCGGGTGCCGGACCCGCGCTGCGACCTGGTCCGGCCCGACCCGATCGCGGCCCTGCCCCAGACGCCGGCCGCGGGCGCCGACGGCGTGGCCATCGCCGAGGCGCACCCGGCCTACCGCGGGGCGGTGGTCGAGGCGCTCGACGGCTGCGTGCGGGGCGGGTCGCGCCGATGCGCCGAGGCCCTGGCGGCGCTCGACCTGGCGGCGGCGCAGACGGCGCTGCAGGCCGCGCCCGACGTGGCGCCGGAGGTGGCTGCGGCGCTGGCGGCGGGCCCCGAGGCGGTCGGCGAAGCCCTGCGCGAGGCCGGCTTCACCCCCGGCGAGGGCCCCACGGCCATGGCGCAGCTGCGCGCGGGAGGCCACGCGGTGGCCGTGGCGAACCGCGGGACCCGCGCACGGCCTACGCCCTGGCGGCGGCCGCGGGCGCGGACGCGCTCGGGTTCGCCGACGTGGAGCCGAGCTACACGCAGAGCGTGCCCGGCCGCCAGCCGCTGGTGGCGCGGCTCGCCTGGGGCCCGGGCTGGCGGCTGCGGGCCCTGGCCGAGCCCGTCGACCGCGGCGACCCCATGCTGCTGGCGACGGTGGGGCTGCTGAACGCGGCGCTGGCGGCCGAGGCGCGGCCCGAGCGGGTGGCGGTGACGGCGGGCTGGGACGAGGCGGTGGTGGGGCCCGCGGACGGGCTCCGCGCGCTGGCCGCCGACGGCTGGGTGGCGTTCGCGCCGCAGCCGGCCCCGCTCCCCGAGCCCGAGCCCGCGGCGGACGGCTACGACATCCTGGAGCCCTGACCCTCGCGGACGCCGTCCGCGAGGTCGTTGACGGCCCCCGCCACCGAGCGCTTCAGCGCGGCGACGAAGGCCTGGTGCTCGGCCTCGCTCAGGTGCCCCCGCGCGACGGTGGCCATGTGCACCGTCAGCCGCTCGATGACCGAGAGCGCGGCGGCGAGCGTGGTGGCGTCGCCGCGGGGCTGGACCCGCGGGCCGTCGCCGAGCGCGGCGCGGACCTGGGCGAGGAGCAGGCGCCGTGCGTGGCCGAGCTCGTCGGGGACCTCGGGGTCGTGGCCGTTGGGCGCCGCCGGGCGGGCGTCGAGCGCGGCGCGGATGGCGCGCAGCTCGCCGAGGACGGCCTGCAGCCCCGGATCGGGCGCCGGCGGCGCGGGCGCCCACGCGGCGAGCGCGTCCACCAGCGGCCCGGTGCGGTCCTGCGCCAGCGCCGCGGCGATGTCGGTGAGCGCGCCCGTCACCCGGCTCGCGGGGTCGCCGTCGCCCTGCATCCGGCGCCGCCGGAACGCGGCGCGGATCTCGGCCCAGCGCGCCGCCTCGGCCTCCGTGAGCGTCCCGCGCAGCTCGCCGAGCCGCAGCAGGTTGGCCTCCGCGCCCGTGGTGAGCGTCTGCGCCTCGCTGCGGTAGTGGTCGGTGACGAGCGCGTCCACCTCGTCGGCCTCCATGACGGGCACGACCTTCTCGCACAGCTTGTTCAGGTTCCGGTAGCTGCCCTGCAGCTGGAAGCGCGGCTCCGTCCGATAGGCGTCCTCCATCGCCGCGGAGCGGATGTACTCGGCGTTCACCTGCAGCAGGACGCGCTGGCAGCGCATCAGGTGCCGCAGGACGGCCAGCATCTCGCCGCGGACGGCCGCCCCGTCGTCGACCGACAGCCCGTCGGCAGCGACGTCCTCCCCGCGCGCCATGCGCACCAGCGCGAGCAGGTCGGCGCTCGGCCGGGCGGCGAGCGGCGCCAGCACGGGGTTGCTCGTGACGGCGTTCTCGAGGAACGAGAGCGCGAACTGCTCCTCGCGGCCCGACAGCACGTCGCCGAGGTTGTAGGTGTCGGCGCGGTTCGCGAGCATGTCGGGGAGGGTGAAGCGCGCGCCCGCCTCGGTGTACGGGTTGCCCGCCATCACGACGCAGAACTTCTTCCCGCGCAGGTCGTAGGTCCGGGTCCGCCCCTGCCAGACCCCCTCGATGCGCCGCTGGCCGTCGCACAGGCTGATGAACTTCTGCAGCAGCTCGGGGTGGCAGTGCTGGATGTCGTCCAGGTAGAGCATGACGTTGTTGCCCATCTCGAGGGCGAACCCGATGCGCTCGATCTCCTGGCGCGCCGTCCGGTCGGGTGCCTCGGCCGGGTCGAGGCTCGTCACGCCGTGGCCGATGGCCGGGCCGTTCACCTTGTCGAAGGTGAGGCCGAGCCGGTGCGCGACGTACTCCATCAGCGTGGTCTTGCCGTAGCCGGGGGGCGAGACGAGCAGCAGCAGGCCCATCAGGTCGGTGCGCCGGGCGGCGCCGGCCGCGCCGAGCTGCTTGGCGAGGTTGTCGCCGACGAGCGGCAGGTACACCTGGTCCACGAGCTGGTTGCGCACGAACGAGCTCATCACCTTGGGGCGAGCTCCGACAGCCGCAGCGTCTCGCGCCAGGCGGCGAGGACCTCGGCGCGGGCGTCGCGGAAGGCGCGGAACCGGGACGGTGACGGCGACGAAGCGCTCGAGCGTGGCCAGGAAGGCGTCGAGGCGCACGTGCAGCGCGCCCTCGCGGACGGTGAGGTGCTGGCCGAGCAGCCCGGTCACCTCGAGGTGGCCGCCGCCGGGCCGCACGTCCGCGGCGAGGTGGCCGACGTGGCGGACGCTGCGCAGGGCGGCGGCCTCCAGGCCGAGCTCGGGGTCGGCGTCGGTGCGGCGGGCGTAGGCGTCGAGCCAGGCCCGCAGCAGGGCGAAGCGCTCGGCCTCGCCGAGCGGGCGCAGCGCGTCGTCGAGGGCGGCGCGGCCGCCGTGCTCGTCGAGCCAGGCGTCGAGGCCGCGGTCGAGGGCGTCGGCGGCGTCGGTGAAGGCGAAGCGTGCGGCGTCTCGCCCGAGCACCTCCACCAGCACGCGGCCGGCGGCGGGCGCGGCGGGGACGAGGTCCACGGCGAAGCCCTCGGCGAAGGCGCCCGCGCGGTCGGCGAGGCTCGGCGCACAGCCGCTCCAGCGCGGCGGACGGGCCGAGCGCCGTGCGCAGCTGGACGAGCGAGCGGCTGCGCGCGCGCCACTAGCTCGCGGTCGCCGGCGGGGGCGTGGGCCCAGCACAGCGCCGCCAGGGCGCGCGCGGCGGGGCCGAAGGCGAGGAGATCGGCCGTGCGCCGGGCGTCGGCCAGGGCGACGAGGATGCGCGCAGCGTCGTGGTCGTGGACGCCGCGGTCGTAGCCCTCGTCGTAGCGCTGGGCGGCGGCGGCGCGGATGTGGACCAGCGCCTCGTCTTCGCCGCTCACGTCGGGGTGGTCGGCGTACACGGCGTAGGCCAGGTAGGAGGCCCGGTACACGGCCTCGTCCTCGGAGACGAGCGCCTGGTGCCAGTGCGGGCGGCCCGCCTCCAGCCGGGGGTCGTCGATCGGCTGGAGGAAGTCCGTGCCGGTGAGGTGAAGCGCGAGCGCGTCTCCGTGCGGGAGCAGCGTGAGGTCCAGCGGGCGAGTGTTTACCGTGAAACGGTGCTTGCCGAAGCGGACAGTCCCATCCGCATCGAACAGCTCCAGGGCGTCGCGGAGGCCGCGGAGCGCGTCCTGGCGGGCCGTCTTGAGGCGGGCCTCGATCTCGTCGCTGCGGACGGTCTCGCCGAGCGTGGCCAGGTCGCGCGCCAGCTTGCGGACCTTGTCCACCATCGGGTCGGCCGCGAACCAGGCTGCGAGCTCGGCCTCGTCGCGGAAGGCGCGGGCGCGGCGGGCCACGCCCTCGAGGATGCGGTCGGCCGCCTGCGCCAGGGCGCCGGCGCGGCGCTGGCGCTCCTCGAGCAGCGTCTGCTTGCGCGCCTCGAACGCCTCGACCAGCTCCTCGCGCTGCTGGGCGAGCTGGGGGAGGAAGTCGTCCACGTCGCCGAAGCGGCCCTCCAGCTCCTCGAGCTGCAGCAGCACGCGCGACAGCTGCTCGTCGCAGGCCTCCGGCGTCGGCGACGACGCCAGCGCCGCCGCGATCCGCTGGGTCAGCAGCTTGAGCTGCGCGCCGAACTCGGCGCGGCCCTCGCTCGCCCGCAGCGTGCGCACGCGGCCGTCGAGCACGGCGCGCCCGCGGTTCGCGTGGGCCGCCACCTCGCCGATGCGCTCGAGGATCGCCGTCTTCGCGGTGGCGTCCTCCACGTCGAGCCCGGCGACGACCTCGCCCAGCGCCGCCACCCCGTCGCTCGCGGCCACCAGGCGCTCGCCGAGCTCGGCCAGCGCGTGGGCGCGGTCGGCGCCCTCGCCTGCGGCCACCAGCGAGTCGATCTCGTCGCGCAGGGGCTGCAGCGCCTCCTCGCGGGCCAGGAACCGCACCGCCTCGCGCCCCACGCGCTCGGTGCGCTCGGCGACCTCGGCCTCCAGCGCGTCCAGGCGCTCCACGTCGACGTAGCGCACGTCCCGCAGCGTGATCAGCCGCCCGCGGTGCACGCGCAGGCGGTTCATCGCGCCGACGAAGGCGTCGACCTCGCGGAAGTACTCGGGCTGCACGTCCGACAGGACCCTGGCGTGGGCGGCCTCCGCGGCCGCGAGCTGCTCGGCCGCGGCGCGCTCCAGCGCCACCACCTTGTCGAACTCGTCGACCACGCGCTCGGCCGTGCGCCGCGCCTCGTCGGCCAGGCCGCGCAGGTCGCCCACCTCGGCGCCGGCCCAGGCGTGGGCGTCGCCGAAGCGCTGGCAGGCCGCGACGAGGGCCTCGTAGCCGGGGCGGGTGGGGCGCTGGCTGCGGATCTGGCGGACCAGCGTGAAGGCGTCCGACACGCAGCGCACGAGGCCCTGGTTGCCGATGCGCATCAGCAGCGAGCCGTCGTTCGGCAGCGCGCGGTGGTGCTCGGCCGAGACGAACGGCGTGGACCAGATCTGCGCCGGGTGCAGCCGCGTGGGCTCGGGGTCGGCGCGGAAGGCGACCAGCGTGCCGTCGTCGAGCAGGGACCAGCCGTGGGCCAGGATCGGGGTGTCGAGCTCCTGGCGCACCAGGTTGTACGGGTACAGGGCGTACAGGCCGTCGTCGGGGCGGAAGAAGACGTACAGCACGTCCTCGCCGTTGGGCGACGCGACCGTGCGGACCAGCTGGAGCCCCTCCGTCTCGGTGTCGAAGGCCTTGAGCTCGCCCGTGGCGAGGTACAGGCCGCCCGGGAAGACCAGGCCGTGGTCGTCGGGCAGCGAGGCGCAGCTGTGGCCCAGGGCGTCGACCCGCACGACCTGGCGGACGGCCGGGTTGTAGACGAGGTAGCGGAAGGCGGCCTCGCCGTAGGGCTTGACCTTGAGGAGCACGAGGTTGCCGCGCTTCGCGTACTGGATGTCGGCGTCGTCGAGCGACTGGCGCGGGTCGTCGACCGGCTCGCGCCAGATGCCGCGGCCGTCCTCGGTGTTGTCCTCGATCTTGACGGTGAGGTCGCCGCCCACCGTCTCCACGAACACGGTGTCGAGGACGTTGACGTGGGGGTGCCGCCCCACGACGTGGTCGTCGCGGGTGGTGCGGGTCCAGGCGAAGTCGTGGGTCGGGGGGAAGGTGTGGTCGCGCTCGCCGCGGGCGTCGAGGTAGGTGATCCGGCCGCCCGGGTCGACGGCCCAGCGGAAGACGCGCACGTCGCGGGCGCTGTGGCCCACGCGCACCACGGCGAGCAGCTTGCCGTCCACCACGCGCAGCTGGACGAGGCGCGGGTCCTTGTAGACCTCGCACAGCTCGTCGAAGTCGCGCAGGAAGGCGCGGTCCTGGAGGAACGCGAGGCGCCGCTCGTCGGTGACGGCGCCGAAGGCGAAGCCGGCCTCGGTGCGGGTGAAGCCGTGCAGCGACAGCATGTCGGCGACGGACAGCTTGCGCTTGAGGCCGAGGAAGACGTTGTAGCCGAGCAGCAGGTCGCCGCCGAGCTGCACGATGTCGGCGGCGACGCTGTTGTTGTCGGTGCCGATGCGCTCGTGGCCGAGCAGGGTGAGGCCGGTGGTGCCGAACCGCTCGGCGCGGCGGGCGTTCAGGGCCTCGGCGGCCTGCTGGAGGCGGTCGCCGGTGGCCTGGAGGCGCCGCTGGATGACCTCGTAGTTGCCGCCCTCGACGGTGCCTGCGGCGAGCGCGTCGGACATGGACTGGGACTCCGGAGTGAGTGGGGGTGGGAGGGGGTGGGAGTGAGGGAGTGGGCCCGGGGCGGATCTGCCTCCGGGCCAGGATGAATTCAGGTCGGGCCCGATCCGCTTCCGGTGCCTCGACATCCGGCGGACCAGGGCGACTCTCGCCCGGCGTCCCCCGATGGGCCCGGCACCGATCTGCCTCCGCAACAGGATGAATTCAGGTCGGGCCGGATCTGCTTCCGGTCGGGCCGGATCTGCTTCCGGCGCAGATCCGGCCGCACCCGGCTACTTCGCCTCGGGCGTCCCGAGGTCGGCCGCCTCGCCGACCCCGTTGCTGCTCACCGCGTCGCGCACGTCGCGCAGCGCGTCGCCGAGCGTGCGGCTCCCCGACAGGTAGGGCGCCAGCGCCGCCTGCGCGACGCTCGAAGTTCGCCAGGAACCCGTCCACCATGTTCCCCACCGACGCCGCCTGGACGAACTTGTCGAGGAACTGCCCGTCGCCGCCGACGATCTTGATGTCGGCCTTGCCGAAGGCCTCGGCCAGCACCTTCGCCTGGGCCTCACCGAGCACCCGCTGCGCCTCGAAGCGTGGCCACGCGCACCCGCTCGTCCCGCTCGAGCTGCAGGCGGAACTCCTCGTGCTCCCGCGCCGCGCCCTGCAGCTTCTGCATGGCCTCGAGCTTCGCCGCGAGCCCCGTGGCCTCGGCCTTGCGCTGCTCCAGCATCGCCGCCGCCTCGGCCTCGCCGCGCGCCCGGACGGCCGCCGCCTCCGCGGTGCGCCCCTCCGCCTCGGCCACCAGCTTCAGCCGCGTGGCCTCGGCCTCGGCCGCGCCGTAGCGCGCCACGGCCTCGGCCTCGGCCACCCGCCCGGTCGCCTCGGCCTCCATCCGCCGGCGCACGACCTGCGCCTCGACCTCGCCCGGCTGGTCGAGCACCCGCACCCGGGCGAGCCCCTGCTCCTCCTCACCCCGAGCCACGGCCTGCATCCGCTCGAGCTCGACCCGCGCCATCGCGAGCCCCTCCTTCTCGAGGGCCAGCGCGTTGGCCTCCTTGACCCGCACCTGCGCGAGCCCGGTGGCCGCCTGCTCGGCCTGCACGCCCTCGGCGACCCGGATCTTCGCCTTGGCCGTCTTCTCCGCGGCGTCGAGCTCGGCCGTCGCCGCGATCAGGCGCTGCTTGGCCGTGTGCTCCGCCACGCGCTCCTGCGCCTCGGCCTCCTTGATGGCCTGCACCATCGCCTGCTCGGCCGCGGCCTGCGCGTCGATGACGGTCACGTCCTTGCGCCGGTTCGCGTCGGCGGTGGCGCGCAGGTCCTTGATGCGCTCCTCCTCCTCGGCGACGTGCTTGTCGACGGCGATGCGCCCCCGCACCACGTCGGCGATCTCCTTGCGCTTGACCTCGAGCTCCATCTCCTTGTCGATCTCCTGCCGCTCGACCTCTCGCTGGCGCGCGATCACCTCGAGCTCGCGGTCGCGGTCGACCTGCTCCTGCTTGACGGCCAGCACCCGCGCCTTGTCCTGCTCCGCCGTCTGCACCTGGCGCGCCTTGGCGACGGCCTGGATCTCGATCTCCTCCTCGGCCTTGAGCCGCGCGAGCTCGGAGCGCTGCGTCTCCTCGGCCTGCACCTTCGCCGTCTCGGCCGCCTCGCGCGCCTTCACCGTCGCGATCTCGCGCTGCTGGCGTGCCTCGGCGTCGGCGCGGCGCCGCTCGAGCTCGAGGATGGCCTCGTCGGCCTCGAGGTTCTGCCGGGTCAGCGCCTTGCGCTCCTGCTGCCGCAGGTCGTTCGTCAGCTGGTTCTGCTGCGCCGTGATCTCGGTGATCTTCCGGATGCCGCGCGCGTCGAGGATGTTGTCCTTGTCGAGCTCCTCGATCGAGGTCTGCTCGAGGTAGTCGATGGCCACGTCCTCGAGCACGTAGCCGTTGAGGTCGCGCCCGATGACCTCGATGATCCGGTCCTTGAACTCCTCGCGGCGGACGTACAGATCCTCGAAGTCGAGCTGCTTGCCGACCGTCTTCAGGGCCTCCGAGAACTTGGCGGCGAACAGCTCCTCGAGCGTCTCCTGCTTGCTCGCCCGCTCGCAGCCGATGGCCTGCGCCACCTTGAGCACGTCCTCCTTGGTCTTGTTGACGCGGACGAAGAAGGCGACCTTGATGTCGGCCCGGATGTTGTCCTGGCAGATGAGGCCGTCCTTGCCGGCCCGCGCGATGACCATCGACTTCACGGAGATGTCCATCACCTCCGCCTTGTTGATGACGGGGTAGACCACCTGCCCGGTGAAGGTCACCACGGGCTCGCCGCGCATGGTGTTGACGATGAGGGCGCGCCCCTGGTCGACCTTGCGGTAGAAGCGCACGATCACGCTGGCGGCGCCGACGAGCGCCAGGAACAGGAACGCCGCTGCCGCGAACAGCAGCAGGAACGTCAGGAACGACACAGTCAACCTCCGTGCGGGTGGGTGGTGGGGAGCGCCTCGACGACGAACGCCTCGCGCCGCGGATCGAACGCGACCACGAGGGCTTCGGCGCCGCGCCGCAGCCCGGTGTCGGGCTGGTCGCAGCGGACCTGGACGAGCAGCTCGTCGCCGTCGACGGTGAGCCGCGCCTGGCCGAACCGGGCGTCGACCCGGCCGGTGGTGATCTCGGCGGCCTCGCCGAGCAGGGCCTCGCGGCTGCGCGCGTGGGCGACGCGGAACAGGGGCTCGAGCGGGCGGGTGGCGACCCGCGCGCCGAGCGCGCCGAGCAGCACGGCCGCTGCCCAGGTGGCGGGCGGCGGCGAGCGGGGGACGGACAGCCGCGCCGCCAGCGCGCCGCCCACGGCCACGGCGAAGGCGCAGGCCGCGAACACCGTGATCCAGACGGTGAGCGGGACGCGGCCGAGCCGGAGCGCGGACGCGAGGGCGGCCAGCAGGCCGAGCCCTCGACGGCCTCGGCGGCCGCTTCGCCCGCGGCGTCGCCGGCGCCGTCGAGGGCGCCGTCGAGGGTCCCGTCGAGGGCGCCGTCCACGGCTGCGTCGACGGCGCCGTCGACCGCGCCGTCCAGGGCCCCGTCGGCGCCGTCGCCGAGGTCGATGCCCGTGAGCAGGGTGAACGCCCAGTACACGACGACCAGCCCCACCAGCAGGGCGAACGGGACGACGGCCGGGTGGGTGGAGATCGCGACGACGTCGAGCAGCGCCTGCATGGGGACCGTTTCCGTGGTTTGACCATGGGTACGGGGGACCGGGTCGGATCATTTCGACCCCCCGGTCGCATTTCCGACCCCTGCGCCCGTCTCTCCTTCCCCCTTGCTTTTTGCCCGTGCCCCGCCCCGGACGGGCTCGCGCCGAATTGTGCTGACGGGCGAAAGGGGACTATTGACGGGCAGGCGCTGAGCAGATCTGGCGACGATGCCCGCTGGCTGCGCCTGACCGACAGGGTCCCCCGCCCGGCGGCACCGTAGCCATTGACGCGATCGCGCCCGACGCGTTTCCGTCAATTGACGGAAAGGCGCCCGACGCGTTTCCGTCAATTGCGCGAGCAAAGCCGATGGGGCTTCCCCGATTCCTGCTCCGTTCACGAGGTTGCTCCTCCGTGACCAGGAATCGGGAAGCCATTTCGGCGCGCACGCGCCCGTAGTAATTGCATCCGTCGCCGGCGGACGCCGCGGGAAGCAAGCCGGGTCGAGTGAGACACCCGAGGGAGGTATGCCCCCCTCGATCGCACAGTTGGAGCCGTTTCTGGGGGGTGGGGGAGGTGGGAGCGCTCGAGACTGACGGTTGGATCGTGGCGGCGCGCGCGGGGTGTGCGATCGAGGGGGGGCTTCCCTCTCCGAGGTGTGCGATCCGAGCTGGCTTACCTGGGGGTAGCCGGGGTGAATCGTGAACCGGCGACGATGGGCGTGCAGTGCAGATCCGGCAGCGACGGCTGGCTACGCCCGACCGACAGGGCCCGCCCGCGCGGGCTCGCGCGAATTGCGCGAGCGGCGGCCGCGAATGCATGGCGGCGAGCCTCGGCAACGGCACCGCGGTCCGCCGGTTCCACCGCACGCGCGCCCGCGCAGGTCAGGCGCTGTTCGCCGTTGCGACGCTGTGCCGGACGGCGTTCACCGTTGGGAATCGGGCGGGTGGCGCGCCCGGGCCAGTCGCCGGCCTGCTCGGCCAGGCGCCGCAGGGCGTCGAGTGCCTGGCGGTGGTCGCCGATCTGCTCGAGCGCCTCGACGTAGGCCTTGCGCGCCCCGGACGCGTTGCCCGCCTTCTCCTGGATCTCGCGCAGGCGCCGAGCGGACCCGCCGACGATGCCCCCCCTGGCGACGCCCGCCCGCCAGGCCTCGCGGCGGCGCCGGTGCGGACCTCGTTACGCCCAGCTTCGCACGCGCGAACGCCGGTCCCATCATGGCGCGACGGGAGCGCCACGCGACCGTGAGCTCGTGGGGGTGGAAGCTCGGCAAGCGGCCACAGCGCGCTCCCGTCGGCTCCGCTCGCGCAGAGGACGGAAACCCGTCGGGCGACAATTACTACGAGCGCGTGCGCGCCGAAATGGCTTCCCGATTCCTGGTCACGCAGGAACGAACTCGTGAACGGAGCAGGAATCGGGGAAGCCCCATCGGCTTTGCTCGCGCAATGCGTCGTCGGGCGCAAGGGCAAGGGCAAGGGCAAGGGCAAGGGCAAGGGCAAGGGCAAGGGCAAGGGCAAGGGCAAGGGCACGGGACCGTCACATCTCGATGCCGGCGCACCCGCCCCGCCGGACTACCAGGGACCCATGAACCGCTCACTCCGCTCGCTCCTGCCCCTCGCCGCCACCGCCGCCGCCTCCCTCGCCTGCGCGGGGCTCGGCGCGCGCATCGCCGCCGACAACCTGGCCTGGTCCCTCGAGAGCATCGACCTGCTCGAGCCCGGCCCGGGCCGCGATCAGCTCACCGCCTGGGCCGAGGAGGGCTTCGTCCGCGCCCGCCGGGGCGACCTCGACTCCAGCGTCGCGCGCGCGTTCCGGGACGCCGTCGAGGCCGCCGCCGAGGACCGCGTCCTCGCCCCCGCCGAGCTCGACGAGATCGCCGCCATCGCCGCGCCCTTCGCCACCCCCGGCCCGGACTCGCCCGAGCGGCAGGCCATGCTCGACGACATGCGCGCCCGCAAGCGGACGACCCGCCCCCCGCCCCCGCCCCGCTACCACGTCGAGGACTGGGACCTGGCCGCGCTGCGCGACCACGCCAGCGCGCTGGCCCCCGGCGGGACGCTCGCCTGCGAGGAAGCGGAGGTCCCCGACGTGGGGCCGACCCGGTCCTGCGCCCTGCCGGACGGCCTGGGCACCGTGATCTGGCAGCAGCTGCCCGACCCGTCCACCGCCGAGGCCGTCCAGGGCGCGACGCAGATGAACATGGCCGTGTACCGCGAGCACAGCACGCTGCTCTCCGTCCAGTTCAACGGCGAGCGCCCCGCGATCCCCGCGCTGACCCGCTGGCTGGCCGCGGGACCGCCCCGCGCCGACGTCGACTGGGT
Source organism: Myxococcota bacterium (assembly GCA_041389545.1). Lineage (GTDB taxonomy): Bacteria > Myxococcota_A > UBA796 > UBA796 > JACKER01. The sequence goes on from JAWKRQ010000039.1 coordinate 19,839, forward strand.
CCGCCCCCTCGCCGCACAGGACGGGCTCGCCCTCGGCGAGTGCCACGAGATGGACCTGATGGGCACGGCCACCACCTCGTGCCCCCTGCTGCGCGACGACCAGCCCACCGGGATGGTGATCCTCGCCGGCCACCCCGGCGCCGCGGACGAGGCGCCGCACCCGGCCGGCGGCGGCGCCGTCACGGCCGTGGCCGCCGGCGTCGAGGTGACGCTCACGCTCACCGACCCGACCCTGAACGACGCGCTCCTGCACGCCGTCCTGACCGGTCAGCCGCGCTGACGCTCGCTCCGCGGCGGTGCGCCGCCGAGGCGCCTGCGGTGTCCAGAGCCCGACGGCCGACCTTCCGTCCGGCACCCCCACGCCAGCGGGACCGGGCTATAGCTGCCACCGAGCCAGAGGAGGCGCGAATGGCCCGTGTCGAGCAGGTGTTGGCCGAGTACCCCGATTCCACCCTCACCTACAAGCTGCTGGGCGCGCTGTACGGCACCGTCCCCGGCGCCGGCGCGTTCTCCCCGATGCACACGCTCGAGGACACGCTGCGGACGCTGAACCCCGCCGCCACCGCCGCCGACGTGGCCCGCGCCCGCGACATCGCCGATCGCACCGACGAGATCGGCGACATCCTGTGGATGGGCAACCTGATGGACTCGGGCGACAAGGGCTACGCCGTGCTCACGGGCCTGGCCGCCGCCTGGAAGCTGTTCCAGGGCAAGGGCAGCGACGCCTTCGAGAACGACCCGCAGCAGCGCAACGACGCCGTGCTCAAGGCCCTCGGCATCGCCTACATGGTCTACAAGGCCTACCCGGGCTCGCTGTCGGAGCGCGCCGCCGCGTTCCAGGCCTCCCCCGCCGGCAAGGCGCTGGCCGTGTACTACGGCGCGGTGGAGCTGGCCCTGCCCTTCGCCGACAACGCTGCCACCATGGGCGCCTCGGGCTTCTCCTCGTTCCTCGAGGGCCAGTCCGCCGCCCAGGCCGGCCGCCTCGCGCAGATGGCCCAGGGCCACGACGTGGGCAAGGCCTCCGAGATGCTCACCCAGGTCACCTCCCAGCTCGGCTCGGTCGCGGCGACCGCGTCGGGGTACATCCAGCCCATGACCCAGGCCATCGGACCGTACCTGCCGAGCGCGGCCTCCGTGGGCCTCGCCGCCGACCGGGCCGCGGGCGCCATGGCGGCCGCCGCCGACGTGCTGCCCGTCTACCGGCTGCTGTCGGCCCGGCTCGCCGCCGAGTCCGCCGCCCGCCGCGCGCTCGCGCCGAAGTAGCCGGTGGCGCTCACCTCGGTCGCCGCGTCGCTGCGGGCCTTCGGGCCCACCACCCTGGTGGTGCGCGCGGTCGACGCCGTGCTCGGCACGCTGGGCGAGCCGCCCGTCCCCCACTGGGCCACCGTGGGAGACGCCGCGGCAGCGCTCGACGCGCCGCTGGCGCACACCGAGGCGTTCGCCGAGGACGACCGGTCCCGCGAGATCCTGCACGTCGGGGCCGCCGTCGACGGCGCCGACCGCGCCGTCGCCCGGCGCATCCGCGCGGAGGACGCCCTCGGCCCCCAGGCGGAGGACGCCGTGCTGAAGCTCCTGATGCTCGGCTGGCTCCAGGGCGCGACCCACGGCGCGCTCCTCGACCTGCACGCCGGCCGCACCGCCCTGCTGTGCTGGGCGGCCGTCGACGTGGTGCTGCCCCTGGGCGGCGCCGACGTCCCGTGGATGCTCGAGGAGCACCGCGAGCAGCAGACGATCCGGCTGGTCTCGCTGTGCGGCGAGGCCGGCATGGACCGCGTCCGCGGCGGCGTCGACGCCGTGCTGCCCCGGGCCGCCGAGGCCGTCGCCCGCGCCGCGCCCCACGCCGACGCCCTGGCGCTCGCCCTCGCGCCGTTCGTCCCGGGCCTGCTCGCCAGCGGCGACGACGCCGCCGCCAACGTCGCGCTGCAGGGCGACCGGCTGCCGCTGTACAAGTGGCTCGCCACCCGGATCGCCGCGGAGTACGCCGCCTCGCGCGCCCGCACCGGGATCACGGGGCCCACGTGACCCCGCTCCTGCTGGCGGCGGCGGCCCAGGCCGCCCCCGAGCCCGACATCTCCCGCGCCCTGGCGCTGGTGGACTGGCTCGGCTGGGCGGCCTCCGACCGCGCCGTCGCGCAGTACGTCGCCGAGGCCCACGAGCCGCGCGGCCCCTTCGGCGTGTCCCTCCGCGAGCCCGACCGCGACCGCCTCCGCGAGGACGAAGCGGCCCCGCTCTACGCCGTCGAGGGCACCCTCGACGAGGTGCACCTCCACGGCACGACCTTCGTGCTGGCGCAGCTGCGCGAGGCCGTCGTCTACACGAACCCCGCGTCGGTGCCGCTGCACGGCCTCGCCCTGCGCGTCTTCCCGAACGGCCAGGACCTGCGCCACCACGGCGCCGAGATCGAGGGGGTCTGGGTCGACGACCGGCCCGCCCCGTTCGAGATCGACGGCACCATCCTGTCCGTCGACCTCGACCCGCCGCTGGCGCCCGGCAAGACCGCCCGCATCCTGCTGCACCTCATGGAGCAGGTGCCGCCGTTCGACCCGCGCCAGCCGCTGACCGAGGCCATCGACCCCGAAGCGACCGGCACCTTCGGCCGGGCCGACGGCTGGCTCAACCTCGGCTACTGGCTCCCCGTCGTCACCCCCGTCGACAAGCGCGGCCGCTTCGACATCCGCCCGCTGAAGCCCAACGCCGAGCACGCCATGTTCGACCCGGCGCTGTTCCACGTCGTGCTGAACACGCCCGCGTCGCTGGCCGTGGCCACGACCGGGGTGGAGACGAGCCGCGTGGTCGACGGCGAGCGCGCCACCACCATCGCCGTGGCCGGGTGGGCGCGCGACTTCGCCGTCGCGCTCGTGCCCGACGGGCGCGTGCTCACGGGCAAGGTCGGCAGCACGCGGATCCGCGTCGTCCACGCCGGCGGCAGCGACCAGGGCGCCCACCTCCTCGAGTACGCCGAGCGCGCCGTGCGCGTCTACACCGAGCGGTTCGGCCCGCTGGCCGAGGCCGAGCTCGACGTGGTCGAGGCCCCGCTGCGGCAGCTCGGCGCCGTCAGCTACCCGGGGCTCGTCGCCGTCGACACGAGCCACCAGGGCGTGCCCTACCACCGCAGCGCGGCCCACGAGTGGGCGCTGGCGCACGAGATCGCGCACCAGTGGTGGGGCGACGAGGTGGGCAACGACCCCGCCACGACCCCGTGGCTCGACGAGGGCCTCGCCGCCCACGCCGCGAGCGTCTACTGGCTCGAGCGCTACGGCCAGGACGCCCTCGACATGCGCAACACGCTCGGCATCACCGGGCGGCTGCGCAAGATCCAGGCCCAGGGCCGCGCCGACCTGCCCGCGAACCGCCCCGCCTGGGAGTACGACCTCGACCAGTACGCCGCCGTCGTCTACGGCCGCAGCGCCCTGTTCTTCGACCAGGTCCACCGGCTGCTCGGCGACCAGCGGTTCTACGGCGCGCTGGGCCGCTACCACGATCGCTTCGCCGGCCGCTTCGCCACGCCGGACGACCTGCTCGCCGAGCTCGCCGCCGCCACCGATCGCGACGGTGCGGCCCAGCTCGCCGTGCTCTACACGCGCTGGATCACCGAGGCCCACGCGTTCGAGGACCTGGTGGAGGAGCCCGCCGCCGACGACGCCCCGCAGGCCGACGCCGACGACGCGGCCCCGCGGGCAGCGCGCCACCCGCGGGCGCCGTAGCGCGGCTAGCGCTTCTGGACGTTCAGCGGGAAGAAGTCCTTGCCCTGCTCGCTCGAGATGTGGTCGACGCCCTTCGTGGCGCTCTCCCAGTCGAACGAGTGCGTCTCGGTGCCGTTGCCGAGCCCCGGGTCGAACTTGATGGTCGTGTTCGCGTCGTCGGACGACACGATCTCGTAGCTCACCGGCCCGAACTGCTCGTCCTTGCCGAAGTGGATCGTGACCTGGTCCTCGGTGAAGTCGAACTCGCAGCCCTTCGTGAACTTGATGAGCTGCTTCATGGCCTTGGCCTCGTCGCCCTTCTTGCCCTCCCACTCCTTGAAGAGCTGCTGCTCGTCCTTCGTGAGGTCGCCGAGGCGGTCCTTCTTCTCCTTCTTCCCCGACATCGCCGCGCCGATGATCTTGAGCTGGCGGAGCTGGTCGTCGTCGGGCATCATCCGCCAGTTCCCCACCAGGCGGTTGCCCTCGGCGGGGGTCTCGGTCCCGTCGGTCGTCGTTCCGTCCGTCTCCCCGGCGCCCGAACAGGCGAGGATCGGGATCCCGACGGTGAGGGCGACGCCGGCGGCGAGCAGCAGGCGACGTGCCGAAGCAACAGCGTTCATCTGGGGACTCCTCCGGTTTCGGTGCGCCGGTCCAGGGGGGACGCCGGCGTTGCGGCCGGTTGATGATAACCGCTCGACTCCCCGCGACCACTCGCCCCTAAGACGAGGCCGACGTGTAGGAGGCCAGCGCGGCGCGCCACGCCGCCCGGCTGACGGCCAGGAACGCGAGCCCCACCCCCACGCCGAAGGCGACCGTGCCGCCGGTCCACGTCCCGCGGAGCGCCATCGCCGGGAAGGTCGTCAGCAGGCCCACCGGCACGACGACGAGCAGCCCGACCTGCACCCAGCGCGCGAACACGTCGAGCGGCCAGCGCCCGGCGTCGGTGACCGCCCACAGCAGGAAGCGCAGGTTGTCGACGCGCACGAACCAGAAGCTCGCGCAGATCGCCATCAGCCACAGGCCGTACATCGCGGCCATGCCGGCCAGCAGCAGCACGGCGGCGGCGGCCACGTCGGCGGGCGACGGCGGCGGCATCCGCGCCACCGACCAGGCGACGAGCCCGAGCGCCGCCAGCAGCGTCCAGACGGGGCCCGGGTCGACCCGACGCAGGCTCACGAGCAGCTGCGCGTCGGCCGGCTTGAGCAGCACGAAGTCGAGGGAGCCCGTGCGGATCGCCTCGACGATCTCGCCGAGGTTCGGCTCCACGAGCACCGACAGCAGCCCCTGCATGAGGAAGAACAGGCCCACCACCAGCGTGACCTCGCCCTCGGTCCAGCCCGCGACGGTGTCGCGGTGGTCGAACAGCAGGACCAGCGGGACGACGGCGGCCACGGCGCGGACCACCCCGGTGACGGCGTCCATCACGAAGTCGGCGCGGTACTGCATCGCCGCGGACAGCGAGACGCGGACGAGCCCCGCCGCCACCTGCGCCCACCGCACCGGCCCGCTGCGCACCCTAGGCCCCGAACGCGCCGTAGCGGCGCACGCCGACGGCCCAGACCCAGCGGACGGCGCCCAGCAGCGCCACGAGCCACGCCGCCTGCACGCCGACCTGCACCACGGCCTCGCGCAGCGGGAGGAACCCGCCCAGGATCTCCACGGGGAGCCCCAGCATCCCGCGGAACGGCAGCGCGGCGAGCACCGGGCGCACCCCCGGCGGGAACAGCGACAGGGGCACGAGGTAGCCCGACAGCAGCGACCAGGCCGCGAACCACACGCCGAACAGCGCGTCGGACTTGTCGATCCAGAACGACAGGGTCGCGAACAGCGCCTGCACGAGGAAGTTGAGCAGCCAGGCGACGGCCGTGGCCACGGCGAACAGCGCGACCTCGGCCGGGCTCGGGGTGCGCCACAGGTCGGGCCGCAGCAGCAGCAGGGTGCCGACGATCGGCACCAGCACGAGCGCGCGCAGCGGGATGGCGACCACCATGTCGATGGCGTGCTGCACGAGGGGGTGCATCGGCTTGAGGAGCCAGATGGACAGGCGACCGGTGCGGATGTCCTCGTTGAGCGCCCAGACGAGCCACACCGACGTGAGCTGGCGGACCACCAGCGTGATCGCGAAGTAGCGCACGAAGCCCGCCTCGTCGTAGCCGGCGACGGGGCCCTCGCGCGCCACCGCGCTCCACAGCGCCAGCATGACGAGCGGCAGCAGCGTGGAGAGGATCCAGATCACCATCTCCGCGCGGTAGGCGACGATCCCGGCGAACGAGACGCGCGCCAGGTCGGGCAGCGCGCGGCGCAGGTGGCCCCTCACGCCCTGCCCTCGCGGGCGGCGCCGAACGCGCGGGTGAGCACCTCCTCGAGCGGCGGATCCGCGACGGTCACCTCGGCCGTGGGCAGGCGCGCGAGGACCTCCTGCAGCAGCGGGTTGACCTCGCGGGCGGGGACGGTGCGCTGCCAGCGGCCCGAGCCGTCGGAGGCGCGCGGGCCGTCGGCCTCGAAGCCGAGGCCCGACAGCGCCTGCTCGGTGCCGCGGACCACGACGCGGCGGCCGGCGCCGAAGCGGGCGTGCAGGGCGTCGATCGAGCCGTCGAAGCGCAGCACGCCCTGGTCGATGATGACGATGCGGTCGGCCAGCGCGGCGACGTCGTTCATGTCGTGGCTCGTGAGGACGACCGTGGCGCCGTGCAGCTCGTTCCACCGGCGGACGAAGCGCCGGACGGCGGCCTGGACCTCCACGTCGAGGCCGATGGTGGGCTCGTCGAGGAACAGGACCCGGGGCCGGTGGAGCAGCGCGGCGGCGAGCTCGCAGCGCATCCGCTGGCCGAGAGAGAGGTTGCGCACGGGGCGATCGAGGAACGACGACAGGTCGAGCTCGGCCACGAGCTCCTCGACCGTGCGCGACCAGGTGGCGTGATCCAGGTCGAACAGGGCGCGGTTGAGCAGGAAGGTGTCGGTGGCGGGCAGATCCCACAGCAGCTGCTGCTTCTGGCCCATCACCAGGGTGACGGCGCGGAGGAAGTCCGGGTCGCGATCCTGCGGGCGGGCGCCGGCGACCGTGGCCGATCCGCTGGTCGGGTGGACGAGCCCCGTGAGCATCTTGAGCGTGGTGGTCTTGCCGGCGCCGTTGGGGCCGAGGAAGCCCACGCGCTCGCCCGCCGCCACGTCGAGGTCGATGCCGTCGACGGCGACCACGTCGCGGTACCGCCGGTGCCAGAAGGATCGCAGCGAGCCGAGCAGGCCCGGATCCTTCTCGGGCACCCGGTACACCTTTCTGAGGGCGCGGAGCTCGATCACGTTCGCCCCCTACCCCGCGTGCGCGGCGGCAGACAGGTCGATCCTCGCCGATCTCGACGGGGCCCGGAACCATTTGGCACAATTACGCATTGTGTCGCTCGAAGGCGTGTGAACGCGCGTAACGACCCGGAGGGGGTGGGCACCCCGCGGATCGGAGCGCTATGCTGCGCTCGGACCGAAGGAGGAGACCCGATGCGTATCCCTGTGCTGCTGATGGCCGCGCTCTTCACCACGCCCGCGTTCGCGTTCTCGGGCTCTGGCACCACCACCACGCCCGGCACCTACGACTCCGGCACCACCACCGGAGATGCCGATGCCGACGCCGATGCCGATGCGGATGCCGACAGCGACGCCGACGCCGACAGCGATGCCGACGCCGATGCCGACGCCGACACCGACGCCGACACCGACGTGGCCACGGGCGACACCGGCACCGACAAGGGCGCCGCCTGCTCGGGCTGCTCCTCGAGCGGCAGCTTCGGCGCGTCCGCGGGCCTGCTGCTCGGCCTGGGCCTCGTGGCCCGCCGCCGCCGCCAGGCCTGATCTTCGCGGGCCGGCCCTGCCGGCCCCGCACTCGGAGCGCGACCGCCGGGCGACCGACGGTCGCGCTCTCGTCTTTGGGGGATCACCGCCGCAGCGCCCGCGCCTCCAGCCGCCCGATCGCCGCCCACCGCGCCCGCGTCCACAGCGGCCCGCGCGTCGCGAGCTGGACGTCGGCGTACAGCGCCCGCACCTCGGGGTCCTCGAGCGCGTCGTGGCCGCTCGCCAGCGTCTGCAGGTAGCCCTCGGGCACCGCGCGCCGGAAGTGCCCGATGCGCCACCGCTCCGCGCCGGGCACCGGCAGCCGCGCCAGCAGCGGGTCGGTGAGCCCCATCACGTCCACGACGTGCACCCGCGGCCCCGCGTAGAAGCCGTACAGCCCCACGACCGCCTTCTCCTCGACCAGCGGCGCCATCGCGCGCGCCACCCGCGCCTGCGCCGCGAACAGGTGGTTCGGCCGCCACCGCCACCGGCCGACGAGCACGCCCGTGCCGGTCCAGTAGAAGCCGCGCTCGTCGACGACGCCCTGCTCGGGCGGCGCGCGGCGGTAGTGCGGGCCGGCGCGCAGCGGCGCGTACGGCGAGGCCAGCGAGGCGACCAGCGCCACCGCGGCGATCCCGCCGGCGAGCCGCGGCGGGAGCGGGGTCCGCGCGACGATCAGCGCCGCGACCCACAGCGGTAGCGTGAGGAACCGCCCGGCCATGAAGTCGCCGCCGATCCGCGCCACGTAGGCGAGGTACAGCGCGCCCCCAAGCGCCAGGGCGGCCACCCGCGCGTCGCGCCGCGCGAGCCCGAGCCCCAGCCCGACGGCCACGGCGGGCAGGGTCACCGGATCGTGGCGGGCGGTCCAGGCGAAGTAGTGCAGCGACTGGACGACGAGCGTGAGCGCGGGCACGCCGGCGCCGAGCTTGGCCCAGGCCGTGTTCGGGACGGTGCTGCCGTAGTACACGAGCGCGGCGACGTGCCAGGCGGCGAGCGGGGCCCACCCGACCTGCGCCTGGAGCACGGCCCGGCGCTGCCCCGCCCGCCAGGCCCGCACGGTCTCCAGCGCCAGCGCCGGCAGCACCACCACCAGGGCGTCCAGGCGGGTCAGCCCCACCAGCGCGGCCAGGAGCACCAGCGCGCCCAGGCGTGGCCGCTCCTGGAACAGCACGGCCGCGAAGCCCGCGACCAGCAGCCACACGAGCGGGTTCTCGAGGCCAGCGGTGGCGTAGTCGACCCAGGCCTTGCTGGCGACGAGCAGCGCGAGCAGCACCGCCGCGCCGCCCGGCCCGGCCGCGACCCGCCGGACGGCGAGCGCCAAGGCCGCCGCCGAGGTCAGCGCGCCCACGGCGATGGTGGTGAGCCACGGCTCGCGCGTGAGGGCGTAGGGCAGCGCGATCCACCCGAGCCACAGCGGGTGGGTGAAGGCCTGGACACGCTCCGCGGGGTTGTAGCGCAGGCCGAGGCCGTGCAGCGCGTTGTCGAGCGTGCGGAGCGTGACGAAGGCGTCGTCGCTCATCCAGGCGGTCCGCACGACGGCGACCGCCAGGAGCACCGCCAGCACCCCCGCCGCGGCGCGCGTCCCTCGCTGGTCCCGCTCGGACACGGCCCGGCGTAACCCGCCTGGCCCGCCGCGCCCGCCGCGGATACCTCCGCCGCCCGTGCGCCCGACGCTCCCGCTGCTGGCCTTCGTCGTCGCCCTCGCCGCCGCCGCGCTGCGCAGCGCCGAGCTGCAGCCCTGGACGCTCGACGACGCCTACATCAGCTTCCGCTACGCCGAGCACTGGGCCGCGGGCCTCGGCCCCGTCTACACCGTCGGCGAGCGGGTGGAGGGCTACACCTGCTTCCTGTGGGTGGCGCTGCTCGCGGCCGGCCACGCCCTCGGCGCCGCCACCGAGCCCCTGTCCAAGGCGCTCGGCGGCCTCGCCGCGGCGGGCACCCTGGCGCTGCTCACGAGCGAGCGCGAGGGGCGCAGCCCCGTCGCCGCCGTGCTGCTCGGCTGCTGCGGCGCCTTCTCGGCCTGGGCGCTGTCGGGCATGGAGGTGGCGCTCGTCTGCCTGCTCGTGCTGGGCGGCTGGCGCGCCCACCTCGCCGGCGCGCCGGTCGCCTCGGGGCTGCTCGGCGGCCTCGCCGCGATGACGCGCCCCGACGCCCTGCTCGCCCCGCTCGTCCAGGCCGCCGAGCTCGCCTGGCAGCGCCGCGGCGGCGCCCTGCTCCGCCACGTCGGCGCCACGGCCCTGCTCTTCGCCCCCTGGTGGGCCGCGCGCTGGGCCTGGTACGGCTGGTTCTGGCCCAACACCGCCTACGCCAAGGTCGGCGCCACCCCCGACCAGCTGTGGCGCGGCCTCGGCTACGTCGCCGGCGCCGCCCTGCCGCTGGCGCCGGTCTGGCTCCCGGCGCTGCTCCTGCCGCTCGCGCCGACCCGCGGCCGCTACGCGGGGCTCGCCGCCTGGATCGGGCTCCACCTGGCCTACGTCGTCGCCGTGGGCGGCGACGTGATGCCCGGCTACCGCTTCCTCGTCGTGGCGCTGGGCCCGATCGCGCTGCTCGCCGGCGTCGGGCTGCAGCCGTTCGGCCCGCGCCGCGCCTGGGCCGCCGCCGCGCTGCTCGGCGCCGCCTCGCTGGCCGTCGCCCACGTCGACCCGCAGCTGTCGCGCCGCTTCGTCGAGCCCGACATCGGCGCGCGCGGCCGCGAAGTCGGGCTGTGGCTGCGCGACCACCTCCCGCCCGACGCCCTCGTCGCCACCAACACCGCCGGCTCCGTCCCGTACTTCTCCGGGCTCCCGGCGCTCGACATGCTCGGCCTGTGCGACGAGCACATCGCCCACGCGCCGGTCCCGCGCATGGGCCGCGGCCTGGCCGGCCACGAGAAGGGCGACGGCGCCTACGTCCTGTCGCGTCGGCCCGCCGTGGTGCTGTGGGGCGCGGCGCGCGGGCGGCGCAGCCCGCTGTTCCGCTCCGACCGCCAGCTCGACGCGCTGCCCGCCTTCCACCGCCAGTACCGCCTCGAGCGGCACACCCTGCCGTCGGGGGCCGCGCTGTGGCTGTGGCGGCGCACCGACGTCGCGCTCAGGTGACGGCGGAGGGCGGGTTACACCCCGCCCATGCGGCGCCTGCAGCTCACCGACCGGCTCGTGGACCTCGACAGCGGCGTCGTCGAGGGCCACGGGACGCTGCGCCACACCGAGCTGGCGCTGCTGACCTGGCTCGCCGAGCACCCGGGCGAGACCTTCTCGCTCGACGAGCTCCACCGCGTGGTGTGGGGCTACGCGGCGACGGTGACGAGCCGCGCCGCCTACACCTGCGTCGGGCGGGTGCGGGCGCTGGTGGAGCCCGATCCTCGGCGCCCCGTGCACCTGCTGGCCGAGCGCGGGCGCGGGTACCGGCTCGCCGGCGGGCGCCTGGTGGGCGAAGCGCCGCGCGCCGGCAACGTCGGGCCCGCGGCGGACGGGTTCGTGGGGCGGACGCGCGAGATCGCGGCCCTGGTGGCGCCCGGCGCGCGGGTCTTGACGGTGGTGGGCCCCGGCGGCGTGGGCAAGAGCCGGCTCGTGGCGGAGGCGGCGCGCCGCAGCCTCGTCCCGGGCGGCGCGTGGACGGTGGGGCTCGCCCACGCGCGCGACCGGGGCGACGTCCTCGCGGCCGTCGCCGCGGTGGTGCCCGGCGCGGGGCCGCTCGGCGGGCGGCTCGCCGCGCTCGGCGCCTGCTGGCTCGTGCTGGACGGGGCGGACGCCGCGCTCGAGGCCGTCGGCGCGCTCGTCGGCGCCTGGGCGGCGGAGGCCGGCGAGGCGCGGATCCTGGTGACGAGCCGGCAGCGGCTGGGCGTGGCGGAGGAGGTGCCGCTGGCCGTCGAGGTGATCGCGGCGAACGTCGCGCTGGTCGGCCCGGGCGAGGTCCTGCGCGCCCTCGACGCCGGCGTGGCGCTGAAGGTGCGGGTGGGGCCGGCGCGCGGCGAGACCCTCGACGCCGTCGTGCAGCCGTCCTGGGACGCGCTGGGGGACGAGCTGCGCGACGTGCTCGCGGCGCTGGCGTCGGTGGACGGCGACCTCCGCACCGACGTGGTCGAGGTCGCGCTCGCCCCGGCCGAGGTGGACGTGACGGCCGCGCTCGGCGACCTGGTGGACCGCTCGCTGCTCGGCGCCGCCCACACCCGGGCGGGGGGGACGCGCTGGCGGCTGCTGGCGCCGATCCGCGCGTTCGTGCGCCGGCAGCGGCCCGACGAGGACCACGTGCTCGGCCGCCTCGCCGAGCACCTGGCCGACGCCTTCGCGCGCGCGTGCGCCGCCGACGTGGTGCCGTGCGTGCGGGTGCCCGTCGGAGACGCGCTCGGGCTGCCCCGCGCGGCCAAGCTGCAGCTCGCGGCCTGGCTCGAGCGCACGGCCCACCCGCAGCGCCGCCGCGCTCGGCGCCCTGGCCCTCGCCTCGCTCGAGGACGGCGACGACGACGTGCTCGCCCGGCTGGCGGGCGCCGCGCTGGCCGCCCCGCCGCCCGCGCCGCAGGCCGCGCGCCTGTGGCACTGCGCGGCGTGGGGCGCTGGGCGCTGGGCGACGTCGACGGCGCCGCCGACGCCTGGCGCGCCGCCCTCGACGCCGCCCTCGACGCCCGGCTGCCGGGCCTCGCCGCGCACGTCACCTTCGTCCTCGGCGGCAACCTCGCCGCCGCGGGCGCCGCGACGAGGCCCGCGGGGCTGCACGCCGCGCTGCGCCAGCTCGCAGCCGAGCTCCACGGCGAGCTCGCCACCGCCGCTGGCGCGGGCGCGCAGGTGCTGGAGGCGCGGCTCGCCGCCGCCGCGGGCGACGTGGACGCCGCCGATGTCGCCTTCGCCGAGGCCGCGCGCGCCTACCGCAGCGTCGGGGCCCCGCGGAGGCGGCGCTGCGCACGCTCGGCCGCGCGCTGCTGCTGCTCGGCGCGCAGCGGCCCGGCGACGCGCTCGTCCGCGCCGACGAGGCGCTGGAGGCCCTGCGCCTCGCGCCGCCGTCGCCGCTCACCGACCGCTGGTGCCGCGACGCCTGGATCGCGCGCGCCGGCGCACTGTCGTCGCTCGGGCGCTACGACGCGTCCCTCGAGGCGCTGGAGCCTGCGGCCGCACTGGCGCAGCAGGTCGGCGGCCTCGGCGACGTGCGCCGGGAGCAGGCGATGGCGCTCGGCCACCTGGGCCGCACCGACGAGGCCGTGGCGCGGTTCGACGAGGCCGCGGGCGGCGGAGCCGTCTCCGCCGGGCGCCGGGCCTATGCGCGCGTCCTGCGCGCCGTCCTGGCCGACGGCCTGCGCGCCGCCCTCGACGTCTGCCGGGCCCTGCCGGCCGAGACCCCCGAGGAGGCCGGCTGGCGCGCGGTGTACGAGGCGCGGCTGCGCTTCGCGCTCGGCGACCTCGCCGGGGCGGCCCGGGCGCTCGGCCGGCGGAGGATCCCCTGGCGCAGCTGCTGCTGGCCGAGATCCTGGTGCGCCTCGCCGCGCGCGACGCCGCGCGCGCGCTGCTGAGCGGCCTGGCCCCCGACGCACCGGCGCTGGCGCGCCACCACCGCAGCCTGTGCGGCCTGGTCGCCGCGCTCGACGGCGAGGCCTGGCCGAGCGGCCTCGACCTCGACGACGACGCGCACCTCGCCGAGCAGGGCGGCGGCTGGATCGCCCTCGACCTCGAGTGGATCCGCTTCGTCCGCACGGGCGAGCGACCCCGGCTGGAGCGGATCGTCGCGACCCCGCTGCTGTTCGACCTCGTCGCCGCGCGCCAGGAGGCCGCGGGCCCGCCTCCGGCCTGGGTCCTCGGCCCCGCGGCGTAGCACTGGCGGCCGCGGATGTCCGCGACACCCCGGGGCGCCGGCGGTACCTCTCCCCCCGGAGGGAGCGATGATCGGCATGCTGTGGGCGCTGTCGGCCCACGCGGGCGAGGTGTGCGCGCCGGGGCCGGGCGCGGCGGTGGTGATCAACGAGATCTTCGCCGATCCCGACGGCGCCGACGCGGGCGCCGAGTGGGTGGAGCTCGCCAACCGCGGCCCCGACCCGGTCGATCTCGGCGGGTGGCGCCTCGCCGCGGGCACCTCGGCGTACGCCGAGGCCGCGCCGCTGCCCGCGACGGTGCTCGCGCCGGGCGCGCACCTGGTCGTCGGCCAGGGGCCCGACGTCGACGTGGTGGTCGACGGGCTGTCGCTCGGCAACGCCAGCAGCAGCGCCGACGCCGTCCAGCTCCGCGATCCGAGCGGCGCCGCCGTCGACACCGTGGTCTACGGCCCGGCCAACCCCGACGGCTGGCTCGACGACGCGGGCCGTGTCGCGTCGTGCCTCGCGCCGCCCCCACCGCCCGGGGGCGCCCTGGCCCGGCAGCCCGACGCCGCCGACACCGACCGGGGTGCTGTCGACTTCGCCGCCGTCGCGCTGCCCACGCCGGGCCAGGCCAACGACGCCCTGCCCGCCTGCGCCGCCGGCGAGGGCCCGGCGCCGCGGCTCAACGAGATCCTGCCCGATCCCGACGGCACCGACGAGGGCGCCGAGTGGGTCGAGCTGTTCAACCCCACCGACGGGCCGGTGGCGCTCGGCGGCTGGCGCCTCGTGGCCGCCTCGGCGGCCGACCACGAGGCCGTGGCCGTGCTGCCGGACGTCGACGTGCCCGCCCGCGGCTGGCTGCTGCTCGGCGCCGGCGGCGCGCGCCCCTCGAGGTCACGCTCGGCAACGGCACCGACACCGACGCGCTCCGGCTCGAGGACTGCCGCGGCGAGGTCGTCGACTCCGTGCTCTACGGCGAGGCCCCCAACGACGACGCCCTCCTGACGACCTCGGCGCCGTGCCCGACCCCTACGGCGACCCGCAGGACGGCAGCGCCCTGGCTCGGATCGTCGACGGCAGCGACCGCGACGCCGCCAGCGACTGGCGGGTGACGCGCCAGCCGACGCCGGGCGCGGCGAACGAGGCCGCCCCGCTCGACGCCGCCGCCCTGCCGCCCGGCTGCGTGGGCGAGCCCGGCGAGGGCTGCGGCGGCGACCGCGCGGCGGTGCTGCCCGCGCTGTTGCTGCTGGCGGCCGCGCGGCGCCGGCGGGTACGCTGCGGGCGAGGTGCCCCCATGATCCTCGCGCTCGCCCTCGGCTGCGGCCCCGCCCCGACCGACTCCGCCACCACGACCCCGACGGACGCCGACGCCGACGCCGACAGCGACGCCGACAGCGACGCCGACGCCGACAGCGACACGGACGCCGACAGCGACGCCGACACCGACACCGACACCGACACCACCGCGATCTGGGTCCCGTCGCCGGGCGCGAGCTGGCAGTGGCAGCTCACCGGGCGGATCGACACCACCGTCGACGTCGACGTCTACGACGTGGACCTCGTCGACGTGCCCGACGACGTCTTCACCACGCTCCACGCCGACGGCCGCACCGTCATCTGCTACTTCTCCGCCGGCTCCTGGGAGAACTGGCGCCCCGACGCCGCGTCCTTCCCCGAGGCCGCCATCGGCAGCCCGCTCGAGGGCTGGCCCGGCGAGAAGTGGCTCGACGTGCGCGACCCCGACGTGCGCGCGCTGATGGAGGCCCGCCTCGACCTCGCCCGCGACCGCGGCTGCGACGCCGTCGAGCCCGACAACGTCGACGGCTACCAGAACGCCACCGGCTTCCCGCTGAACCGGGCCGATCAGCTCGACTACAACCGCTTCCTCGCCGACGCCGCCCACGCCCGCGGCCTGTCCGTCGGCCTCAAGAACGCCGTGGGCCTCGTGGCCGACCTCGAGCCGAGCTTCGACTGGGCGCTCAACGAGGAGTGCTTCCAGTACCGCGAGTGCGACCGCAACCAGCCGTTCCTCGACGCCAGCAAGGCCGTGTTCCACGTCGAGTACGTCGACCGGCAGAACCAGGCGCAGGCGGCCGCCGACCAGGTCTGCGGCGACCCCGCCGTGGCCGGGCTCTCGACCCTCATCAAGACCTGGGACCTCGACGCGTTCCGCCTCGCCTGCCCGTAGGCGGCGCGAGGGCCTACTTGCTGGCCGCCGCCAGCGGATCGAGCGGGATCGTGCCGAGGTGCCCCATCCGCGCCCGCTTGGTCGCGATGTAGCCGCGACTGTGGGGGTTCGCCGCGATGATCAGCGGCTCCCGCGCCCGCACCTTCACGCCGAGCTCGGTGAGCAGCTCGATCTTGCGGGGGTTGTTGGTGAGCAGGCGGATCTCGGTGAGCTGCAGATCGGCGAGGATCGCCGCCGCCGCCTCGTACTGCCGGGCGTCGTCGGGCAGGCCCAGGGCGAGGTTCGCGTCGACCGTGTCGAGGCCCTGCTCCTGCAGCGCATACGCCGCGATCTTGTTGGCGAGCCCGATGCCGCGGCCCTCCTGGCGGAGGTAGATCACCACGCCGCCTTCCTCGCGGATGCGGTCGAGCGACGACTCCAGCTGCTCGCGGCAGTCGCACCGCAGCGAGCCCAGCACCTCGCTCGTGAGGCACTCGTCGTGGACCCGCACCAGCACGTCGGTGCGCCCCTCGATCTCGCCCGCCACGATGGCCAGGGGCTCGGTGCCGCTGTCATCCCGATAGGCCCGGACCCGGAACGATCCGCGGAGCGTGGGCAGCTGCGTCTCTGCCACGAATGTGAGCTCGCCCGGTGCGCGGTTCGTCGCGCTGCTGGGGTCCATGCCTCCTCCTGCGTCACGGCACTGTTCCATAACGAGTTGGCGCCCGCATCGGGTTCGAGCGGGGACGCCGGCGGTGTAGTATGCGCGACCACGCCGCCGGGCGCCTGCCCGGATGCCACCGGGGAGCCATGTCCACCCTGCTGCTGTTCCTGTTCGCCGTCCTGGCCCCCGCACACGCCGAGGCCCCCGAGTTCCTGCTGGGCGATCTCGACGTCCGCCTCGACCTGTCCCACGACTGGCACATGACGCGCTGGTCGGACTACGACTTCGAGGCGCGGATCGAGGGCGATCCCGTCCTGCTGTACGCCTGGTCCACCACCGTCCGCGGCCCGGTCGACCCGCCGGAGGCCTGGGCCCCCGTCTACGAGCGCAAGATCGAGGATCTGCAGGGCACCGATCCGAAGATCGGCGAAGCGCAGGTCCACGAGGCGGGCGGGCGCGCGTTCGCCTTCGTCGACGCGAGCTTCACCCTCGCCAAGGCCGGGCGGATCGTGCTGCGCGGCGCGACCACCGAGATCGACGGACGCAACTTCCACTTCGCCGTCGTGGCCCCCGCGCGGCTGGCGAGCGTGGCGTCGCGCAACCGCGAGGCGATCGCCCAGCGCCTGGAGTTCACCGCCGAGGTCCCCGACCCCGGCTACGGCGCCACCGTCGAGGCCAACGGCGAGACCACCGTGCTCCCGGCCGACTGGCGCCCGCTCCGCCCCGACGAGGTCTCCGCCGTCGCCTCCCGCCTGACCAAGCTCGGGCTCGAAGACCTGGAGGACTGCTGGAGTGCGGTGCGCCCGCACCCCGGCAGCGAGGCCGACGTCATGGTCTCGTGCAGCCGGGGGCCGCTGCACCTCGGCGTCGTCGACGAGCTCAGCGCGGGAGACGCCGACCAGCTGCTGCGCGGCAAGCTGTTCGGCCAGGAGGCCGGCGACGGCACGCCCGTGCCGACCGCCGACCGCACCGCCCTCCTCTACACCCCGCGCGACGGCATCGCCTTCGGGGCGATCCCCGACGGCATGCGCGTCCGCGTGGTCTGGGCGCTCGGCGAGGGCGACCTCGGCGACGCCGTGACGAAGGCGCTGGCCGGCACCACCCTCGACGTTCCGCACGCCGTTGGGGTGGGCGACCAGATCTCGTACTACGTGTATCATCGGCCGCTGTCGCCGGTGGTGCTGTGTCCGGTCGGCTGCCTGTGCGGGGGCGTGGCGGTCCTGCTCGGCGGCATCGCCCTCGTCGTGATCCTGCGGTCGCGCCGTCGCGGCGACGAAGACGACGAATGACCTCCGTGGCCGCGCTGTGGCGCCGTCGCGCCCGCAGCACCCCGCAGCGGACGGCGTTCCGCGCCCGCCACGGCGAGCGCTGGGCCTCCATGTCGTGGGCGGAGGCCGACGCCCGCGTGCGGCACGTCGCCGCCGGCCTCCTCGCGCGCGGCATCCCCCGCGGCGCGCGGGTGGCGATCCTCTGCGGCACGCGCGTGGAGTGGATCCTCGCCGACTTCGGCGTCCTGTGCGCGGGCGCGGCCACCTCCACCATCTACCCCTCGTCGACGGCCCAGACGGCCTACATCCTGCGCGACGCCGACTGCTGGGCCGTCGTCGTGGAGGACGCCGCGCAGCTCGCGAAGGTCCGCGAGGGCGGCGTGGTCCCCGAGCACGTCTTCGCGGTGGAGGAGGGCACCGACGCGCCGTCGCTGCGCGACCTCGAGGCCGAAGGCGCCGCCTGGCTCGACGCCCACCCCGACGCCGTCGACGAGCGCATCGACGCCCTCGGCCCCGACGACCTCGCGACCCTCATCTACACGTCGGGGACCACCGGCCCGCCGAAGGGCGTGGTCCTGACCCACGACAACTGGTGCTTCCAGGCGGAGTCGGTCCACGAGACCGTCGGCCACGACGTCCGCGACGACGACCTCCAGTACCTGTTCCTCCCGCTGGCCCACAGCTTCGGCAAGATCTGCGAGCTCGTCGCGGTGGAGCTCGGCGTGGCCACCGCCGTCGACGGCGACCTCGAGGGCATCCTGGCGGGCCTGCAGCACGAGCGCCCGACCCTGATGCCCGCCGTGCCGCGGGTCTTCGAGAAGATCCACCACCGCATCCACGCCGAGGCCGCGCGCGGCGGGCCCCGTCGGCTCGCGGTGCTGCGGTGGGCGGTGCAGGTCGGCGCCGAGCGGGTCCGGCGCGAGCAGGCGGGCGAGCGGGTCGGCCTGCGGCTGCGCGGCCAGACCGCCCTGGCCGATCGCCTCGTCTACCGCCGGCTGCGCGCCGCGCTCGGCGGCCGGATCCGCGCCTTCGTCTCGGGCGGCGCGCCGCTGACGCCCGACATCGCCGGCTTCTTCCAGGCCGCCGGCATGACCGTGGTCGAGGGCTACGGCCTGACCGAGACCTCCGCCGGGGCCGTCGCCAACCGGCAGGACGACGTGCGCTTCGGCACCGTCGGCCGCACCCCTTCCCCAGGGTCGAGTCCGGGTAGCCGACGGCGGCGAGGTGCTGCTGCGCGGCCGCAACGTGATGCGCGACTGGAACCGGCCCCGACGCCACCGCCGACGCCCTCGACGCCGACGGCTGGCTGCACACCAGCGACCTCGGCGCGCTCGACCCCGACGGGCGGCTCGTCATCACCGGGCGCCTCAAGGACCTCATCGTCACCGCCGGCGGCAAGAACGTCGCCCCGCAGGATCGCGGAGCAGCAGCTGAAGGCGCTGTCCGCTCGTGGCCGAGGTGGTGACGGTGGGCGACCGGCGTCCGTACTGCGTCGCGCTGGTGTGGCTCGACCCGGAGGTCGCGCAGACCTGGCTCGCCGACCGGGCCAGCCCGCCGACGTCGACTTCGCCGCGCTCTCCCGGACCGCCGCGCTGCACGACGCCGTGTGGGCGGCGGTCGAGGCGGTCAACGCCACCCTGCCCTCGTACGCGACGATCAAGCGGATCGCGCTGGTCGGCGACGCGCCGATGACCGAGGCCTCGGGGCTGCTCACGCCGTCGCGAAGGTGAAGCGCGGGGCGGTGGCCGAGCGCTACGCCGACCCGCATCGAGGCGCTCTACGCGGTCACTTGACCGTGCAGCTGAAGAAGCCGGCCACGCAGTTGACGGTGACGGTGCGGCCCTTGCGCACGGTGACGCTGGCCCGCTGCTTGAGCTCGCCCTGGCCGGGGAACGTGGCGCGCAGCTCGTAGGTGCCCTCGGGGACCCAGCCGGCGCTGTAGGTCTTGCCGTTGCCCACGAGGTGGATCGAGGTCGCGTCTCGGTGAGCTGGACCTTGCCCTTCGACAGGCCGCGCGGCTTCGGCTTCGCCGGGGTGGGCACCGGCGCCGCGTCGGCGTCGCCGGCCGGCGCGTCGGGCTCGGGCACGTCGGCATCCGGCACGTCGGCGTCCGGCAGGTCGGCGTCCGGCGTCGGCGTCCGGCACCTGGTCAGGTCGGGCTGCGGCTGCGCCTCGGTGGGACGGGCGCAGGGCCTCGTCAGCGTGGCGTCTCGCCGGGATCAGCGCCGCCAGACACCAGCGCGTAGAGCAGGGAGCCGCCGAGCAGCACCAGCAGGGTGCCGCCGATGGCGAGGACGGCCGCCATGGCCGGCGCGGCCAGCCACGGCACGGTGCGCCCCATGGCGGCGCCTGGGCGGCACGGTGGTGGGGCTCGTGGGCGGCGCGGGGAGGTGCAGCGACGGCGTGGAGTCGAGCATCGGCGAGCGGCCCGGCCAGCGGCTTCGCCGCGCCCGCCGTGGTCGCTGCGGGGGACGGCGAGGAGGACGGCGCCGACTGCACGAGGATCGAGACCTGCAGGCGACCGCGGCCGGCGGCACGGGCGAGGCCGAGGAGGCGGGCTTCATGGGCTCGTCGGGCTCGTCGTCGTCCTCCTCGCGCACCCACTCCGTGGCCGGGGCGGGGCGGCGCGTCGAGGAGGCCTCGGCCTCGGCCTCCCGGCTCGGGCGCGGCGGCCGCCAGCAGCGGCGTCGACACGGCGCGCACCTTCTCGGTCTCGGCCTCCTCCTCGTCGAGGTCGTCGAGCACCTGGCGGACGATGGGCTCGAAAGCGCGTGTGATCTTCGCCGTCGGCCAGCGCCTCGCCCAGCGGCTCCGGCTCGGGCTCGGCCTCGGGCTCGGGCTCCGCCTCGGGCACCGGCTCCGGCGCCCGCCGCTTCGGCCTCCGCCGCCGCTCCCGGCGCAGGCTCCGCTGCGTCCACCGGCGCCGGCTCGACCTCCGGCGCCGCCTCCGCTTCCTCCGGCGCAGGCGCCTCCGCCTCCGGCTCCGGCTCCTCCACCGCCGAGCCCGACGGCCGCGCGCCCCGGGGATCTCCATCCCCGTCGCCTGGCTCTCCGACAGGCTCTGCCGATCCGCTGGAGCACCGCCCGGTTCCACGCCTGCGAGCGCTCCATCCGCGTGTGCCCGCACCACGTCGTACAGCGCGTCGACCGAGGCCAGGCGCTGCTCGAGGTCGACATCGCCCCCTCGATGGCGTCGGCCATGCGGTCGGGCAGCTGCGGGACGAGCTCGGTGATCCGCGGGTAGTCGGCGTTGCGGACCCGGTCGAGCAGGTCGAACAGGTCCTCCTCGTCGTAGGGGCGCCGCCCCGCGCACAGCTCGTAGAGCACGACGCCGAGCGAGTACACGTCGGCCCGGGCGTCGACCGAGCGCGTGTTCCGGAACTGCTCGGGCGCCATGTACGACGGCGTGCCCATCACGACGCCGGTGCGCGTCTGCACGGCCGCCGCGTTGCCGTCGAGGCTCTTCGCCAGCCCGAAGTCGGTGATCTTCGGCAGGTACCCGTCGTCGGTCTGCGCCAGCAGCACGTTCGCCGGCTTGATGTCGCGGTGGATCAGCCCCGCGGCGTGCGCCGCGCGCACCCCCTTGAGCATGCCCCGCGCGAGCTCGTCGATCTGCTCGGGGGTGGGCTGGTGCACGGCGAGCAGCGCGGCCATCGACGGCCCGTCGACGTACTCCATCACCAGCGCCGGCAGCCCGCCGACCTCGATCATGTCGAACACGGTGACGATGTTCGGGTGCCGCAGCTCGGCCTGCAGCGCGCCCTCGCTCCGGATGCGATCGGCGAGCTCCGGGTGGGTGACGTGCATCACCTTCAGGGCGTAGGCGACGTTCAGCATCCGGTGCCGGATGCGGTAGACCGACGCCATCCCACCCCGCCCGACCAGGCCTTCGACCACGAACCTGTCGACGGCGGTGCCCGCAGCGAGTTCCATGCCGGACAGCCTAGCGTGGACGGACCCGATCGCGCCAGCGGTTCACAACCTTGACCCATCCTTGTCCCCCGCCGGGCCGCCGCCTCCGGTACAACACCCTCATGACCGCCTCCCCTCGGCTCCTCGTCCCCCTCCTCGCCCTCGCCCTCGCGGCGTGCGATCCCGACGGCGACAGCCGCTTCGACGGCCTCGACGACGGCTCGCACACCACCGGCACCACCCGTCCCGGCGGCGACGACGACGACGACGACGACGGCCGCACCACCCCCCAGCCCAACACCACCACGAGCGGCGGCGCCCAGCAGTGCGTCGTGCTGTACGGCGGCAACGACCGCGTCCGCGGGCCCGACGAGGGGCTGCCCACCGCCGACGACGCCCGCACGCTGCAGGCCTGGATCCGCACCACCTCGCTGCGCGAGCAGGTCGCCATCAGCCACGGCCGCCCGAGCCCGAACCAGGGCTTCCAGCTCGGCACCGTCGACGGGCTGCCCATGGCCCGCACCGGCAGCGGTCTCGACCAGGTCGTGGGCGACGTCGACGTGGCCGACGACCGTTGGCACCACCTCGCCGTCGCCTACGACGGCCGGCTCGCCGTCCTGATGGTCGACGGCGAGATCGTCGGCAGCGGCGAGCTCACCACCGACACCCTCCAGGGCGACGTCGTCGCCGGGAACACGCCCACGGGCGACCTCTCCCGGTCCTGGATCGGCTCGCTCGACGACGTCCGGATCTTCCGCGGCGCCCGCACCACGGCCGACGTGTCGCTCGATCCCGACGGCGAAGGCGTCGACGAGCGCTTCCTGACGCTGTGGTGGGACTTCGAGGTCGACGGCGGCGGCCCGGGCATCACCGTCCCCGATCTGTCCGGCAACGGCCACGACGGCATCACCGCCGGCGCCAACGGCTCCCCCAGCTTCGTGCCGTGCCGCTGAGCCGGACCCGCCGCCGCGCGCGGTGATAACCATGGACATGGCAGCGCTCCCTCCGCCCGACCGCGACGTGATCGCCGGTCGGTACCGCCTGCTCGAACCGATCGGCGCCGGGGGCTCCTCCGCGGTCTACCGGGCCTTCGACCAGAACCGCGAGGCCTTCCGGGCCGTGAAGCTCGTCTCGGCGGAGCTCGCGGCCAACGACAAGGTCCGGCGCCGGCTGCTGCAGGAGGCCGAGGTGATGGCCCGCCTGCAGCACCCGAACGTGGTCACGCTGTACGAGGCCGGGACCGACGGCGATGCCGTCTACCTCGTGATGGAGCTCATGCCCGGCGGCTCGATGATCGAGCGCCTCGCCGAGGGCCCGCTGCCGCCGCGCATGGCCGTGGGGGTGCTGGTGGGCGTGCTGTCGGCGCTGCAGCTCGCCCACGACGCCGGCATCGTCCACCGCGACGTGAAGCCGGCGAACATCCGCATTGGCCGTCACGGCAACGTCAAGCTGCTCGACTTCGGCATCGCCATCTCCGAGGTCCTCGCGCGCTCGGCCCACACGCAGGGCAACATCGTGATGGGGAGCCTGTCGTACCTCGCGCCCGAGCGGTTCGACGTGGACCTGCCGCCGCACCCGGGCTCCGACGTGTTCGCGCTCGGCTGCGTGCTCTACGAGGGGCTGACGCGCAGCCGGCTGTTCGGTCGGATGGACGCGAAGGACCTCTTCACGCTGACGCAGACGGAGCCCGCGTTCGCGTCGTTCGTCGACCAGCAGCTGCAGCACGAGATGCCCGACGGCGTGCGGACGCTGCTGCGCGACATGTTCCGCCTGGAGCCCGAGGAGCGTCCCTCGGCGGCGGAGGTCGCGCGGCGCTGCGACGAGCTGCTGGTGGCGCTGCCGGAGCGGACCACCCTGCGGGTGTGGTGCCGGGAGCGGGACTGGCCGCCGGAGGCCGAGGTGCGGTCGCCGCGCTCGAAGCCGCCGCGCGCGCCGTCGAGCCGGCCGCCGCCGGTTGGCGCTCGCCGTGCTGCTGGGCGTAGCTGCCGCGCTGTACTTCGCGGTCTAGCCGCGCTCGACGGGCGGCCGGTCGTCGGCCAGGAGCAGATCGATGGCGGGCGGATCCTCGAGCAGCGCGAGGCCGAGCCGCTCCCGCACGGCCTCGGCCGGCCGCAGCGCCCGCAGGCCGAGCCGCACGGCCCCGCGCGCCTCGGGCTCCAGCACCCGCAGCAGCCGCCAGGTGTCCATGCAGCTCGTGCGCCGGGCCAGGATCTGCGCCGCCAGCGCGAAGCCCAGGTGGTCGACGGGCAGCGCGTCGCGCCCGCCGACCCCCGTGACGGGCGGCGAGCAGGCGAGGTTCGCCGTGAACAGCCCGAAGCCCAGGTAGACGGTGGTGAGGGCTGCGAGCGGCTCGATGGTGCCCGGCTCCCCGGGCATGCCGTGCACCGCGCGCCACCCGCGCGCCACCTCGTGGGCGAGCCCGGCGATCCGCGGCGCCCCGCCGGCCTCGAGGCCGCTGACCGCGCAGCCGAACCGGAGCGTGGCGCCGTCGAGCCCGGCGAACCAGGCCCCGCGCTGCGCCGGCACCTGCGGCACGATCTCCACGCGCGTCTCGAGCCGCACGCTGACCCCGCCGAGCCCGGCGTACTTCAGCATGCGGCCGAGCAGCCGCTGCAGCGACCCGGCGTCGCCCGACCAGGGCTCGGGGAACTCCTCGACCGTCGGCCGGCGGATCCGCGCCCGCACCAGCTGGCGGTCGCCGCCCGCGCCCACCAGCCGCCGCAGCTCGTCGAGCAGCCAGGCGCGATCGGGGGGCGGTGGGAGGCGGGCCATCGTCTACTGCATACCCTCTGTCGGCGGTGCGGGGCGCTACTTCCCGTACACGACGTCGGAGCCGGTCGGCGCATGCCCGCCCCGGCGCCCGAAGAGCAGGTTCCAGAACCAGTCTCGCCAGCCGGTGATCATGTCGTAGATCGTCGGGATGACGAGGAGCGTGAGCAGCGTCGACGTGATCACGCCGCCGATGACGGCGATGCCGAGCGGCGCGCGGAAGTCGGCGCCCTCGCCCGTCCCGAGCGCGACCGGCAGCATGCCGGCCACGATCGCCACGCTGGTCATGACGATCGGCCGCAGCCGGATGCCACCGGCCTTGACGATGGCGTCCTTGCGGCTCAGCCCCTCCTCCTCCTGCGCCCACTTGGCGAAGTCGATGAGCAGGATGGCGTTCTTCGCCACGATGCCCATCAGCAGCAGGATCCCGATCATCGACATCAGGTTGACGGTCTGCCCGGTGACGAGCAGGGCGCCCATGACGCCGATGAGCGACAGCGGCAGCGACACCATGATCGCGATGGGGTCGGTGAAGCTGCCGAACTGCACCACGAGGATGAGGTACATCAGCATCACCGCGACGCCGAGCGCCGCGAGCATCCGCCCGAAGACCTCCTGCTGGGCCTCCACGTCACCGCCCTGGGCGATCGCGTAGCCCGAGGGCAGGTTCAGCGCGTCGATCTGGTCGCGGATGCCCGACATGACCTCCGACAGCGGCAGGTTGCGGGCGTTGGCCTGCACCGACACCACGCGGTCGCGGTCGATGTGCTGGATCTGCGCGGGCCCGCGCCCGTTCTGGATGTCGGCCACCTGGCCGAGCGGGACGGTGCCGGTGCCGCCGGTGGCGGTGGGGACGATGAGCGGCAGCCCCACGAGGTCCTCCGCCCGCTCGCGCGACTCGGGCGCGAACCGGACCTGCACGTCGCGCGTCTCGCCCATCGGGTCGACCCAGTCGCCCACGTCGATGCCGGCGAACGCCGGGCGCAGCGCCTGCGCGACCTGCGCCACCGACAGGCCGAGGCTCGCCGCCAGGTCGCGGTCGAGCGTGACGACGAGCTCCGGGCGCTGGCCGCGGGTCGACAGCCCGACGTCCGCGGCGCCGGGCACCGTGCGGACGCGGTCGGCGAGGTCCTCCGCGAGCGCCGTGAGCTTGCGCACGTCGGGCCCCGACATCTGCAGCTCGATCTGCTTGCGGGGCCCCATGCCGCCCGCCATCGACGCCTCGACCCCGGCGAGGCGGTCCATCGCGTCGACGATGGGGTAGGCGATCTGCGACTGCGACACGTCGCGGTCCTTCTTCGGCAGCAGCTTCACGTAGACCGAGGCCTCGTCGACGTTGCTCTGCTGCCCCCCCACGGTGGTGTAGGTGTGGGCGACGCCCTCCCCGCCCATGGCCACGGCGGTGGCCTCGAGCGCCTTGGCCCGCGTGTACTCGAGGCTCGAGCCCGGCGGCATCAGCAGCTGGACCTGGAACTCCGAGCGGTCCTGGTCGGGGAAGAACGAGGTCCCGACGGTGCCGGAGATCGGCAGCGCGAGCGCGCCGCCGAACGCGAAGATCACGATGACCACCATGATCGCGCGGTGGTGCACGGCCCAGGAGATGACCGACTCGTAGTTCTTGGTGCGCCGCTCGAACCACTGGTCGAAGCGGTGGACCCAGCGGGCGACGAACCCGCGCTGCGCGTCGTCGCCCTCCTTCTGCGGGTCGGCCCAGTAGGCCGAGAGCATCGGATCGAGCGAGAAGCTCACGAACAGCGACACGAGCACGCTCGAGGCGATGGTGAGCGCCATCGGCCCCATCCACTGCTCGGCCATGCTCCCCATGAACGCGACCGGCACGAACACCACGACGATCGACATCGTGGTGGCGGCCACGGCGAGCCCGATCTCGGCCGTGCCCTCGCGCGCGGCGGTGAGGTGGTCCTTGCCCATCTCCATGTGGCGGACGATGTTCTCGCGCACCACGATGGCGTCGTCGATGAGGATGCCGATGGCCAGCGACAGGCCGAGCAGCGACATCGTGTTCAGCGTGTAGCCGAGCGCCCACACCATGATGAACGAGGCGAGCACGCTCACCGGGAGCGCCAGGCCCGTGATCACGGTGCTGCGCCACGATCCGAGGAACAGGAACACCACGAGCACGGTGAGCGCTGCGCCCTCGAACAGGGTGGACTGCACGTCGCCCACGGAGTGGCGCACCCGGTCGCCCGAGTTGCGGACCACGTCGAGCTGGACTCCCTCCGGGAGGGTCTCCGCGATCTGGTCGACCCGCTCGAGCACGCGGTCGGCCACGTCGGTGGTGCTGGCGGTGGTCGCCTTGACGATGTCGATGCCGACGGCCTCGTGGCCGTCGAACATGGCGAGGGAGCGGGCCTCCTCGCTGCCGGCGCGCACCGAGGCCACGTCGCCCAGGCGCACGAGCCCGCCGCCCGCGCCGCGGACGGTGATGGCCTCGAAGTCCTCGGGCTTGTCGAGCCGGCCCTGCAGCCGGATCGTGCGCTCCTCGCGCGAGGTCGTGACCCGGCCGACGGGCGCGGCGAGGTTCGCCGACTGCAGCGCCTGCACGACCTGGCCCACGCTGACCCCGGCCGCCTGCAGCGCGTCGGGGTGCAGCTCCACGGTCAGCTCGGGCTGGACACCGCCCACGAGCGAGACCTGCGCGACGCCGTTGACCCCCTGCAGCTCGCCCGTGAGCCCCGGATCGGCGATGCGGGTGAGCTCCTCGGTGCTGTAGCGGTCGGACGACAGCGTCAGCGACACGATCGGCAGGTCGTTCGGGTCGAACCGCGCCAGGATGGGCTCCTCCATCTCCGGCGGGAGATCCTGGCGGATCTCCGAGATCTTGTCGCGGATGTCCTGCGTGGCCTGCTGCAGGTCCTTCTCGAAGAGGAACTGCACGATGACCACGGCGTAGCTGTCGAGCGAGGTCGAGGTGATCGTGTCGACCCCGCTGATGGCGCTGATGGCGTCCTCCAGCGGGTCGACGAGCTCGCGCTCCACGGTGGTGGGCGAGGCGCCCGGGTACAGCACGCTGACGGCCACGACGGGCGGGTTGATCTGCGGGAACTCGTCGGTCCGCAGGAACACGAGCGCGACGATGCCGAACACCACGAGCGACAGCATCGTCACGATGGTGACGATGGGCTTGTCGATGGAGAAGTCGCTGATCCACATGGGCTCAGCCCTCCCCGCCGTCGCCGTCGCCGCGCTCGGCCGCGCGCTGCTGCTCCTGCACGACCGCGGGCGTGCCCGGCGTCAGGTCGCTGGCGGCGCCGAGGACGAGCACGTCGCCCGCCTGCACGCCCGACGTGATCTCCACCCGCTCGTCGGCCTCGTCGCGCAGGCCGAGCTCGACGGTGCGGCGCTCGACCTTGCCGTCGGCGAGGACCAGGACGACGGGCTGGGGCCCCGTGACGTCCACGGCGTCGGCCGGGGCGACGAGGCCCTCCCGCGCGTGCACGTCGACCCGGCCCTCGGCGAACAGCCCGGCCACCAGCGCGTTCTGCTCGTTGGGCAGCGAGACCAGCACCGGGATCTGGCGCGACACGGCGTCGACCGCGGGCGCGATCCGCTCGATGGTGCCCTGGAAGTCGCGGCCCGGGTAGCCCTGGACCTCGAAGTGGACGGTGCTGCCGACCTCCAGCGACCCGACCGCGCTGGCCGGGACGGAGCCCTCGAGCCGCAGCGACGACGGGTCGATGACGGTGAACATCGGCGAGCCGGGGCTCACCACGTCGCCCGGGTTCACGGCCCGCTCGCTGACGACGCCGGCGATGGGCGACTTCAGCGTGGTGCGCCCGAGCTGCGTGCCCGCCGAGGCCCGCTGCGCGTGGGAGCTCGACAGCCGCGCCTCGGCGGCCGAGACCTGGCTCTGGGCGACCTCGAGGTCGCGCTGCGACAGCGCGCCGGCCTCGAACAGGCGCCGGGTGCGCTCGAGGTCGCGCTGGGCGACGTTGAGGTCCTGCTCGGCGGCCCGGACCCCGGCCTCGGCGGA
Source organism: Myxococcota bacterium (assembly GCA_041389545.1). Lineage (GTDB taxonomy): Bacteria > Myxococcota_A > UBA796 > UBA796 > JACKER01. The sequence continues at coordinate 47,876 of JAWKRQ010000039.1, forward strand.
GCGCCACTGGTCGCCCGTGCCGCTGGCCTCGATCCTGCCCAGCAGCTGCCCCGGCTCGACCTGCTCGCCGAGCTCCACGGCGACCTCGATGACCGAGCCCGACGCCTCGGCGCGCATGACGGCGCGCTCGGCGGGCTCGAGGGTGCCGGCGAGGCGCGGCCCGCTGGCGATGCGGCCCTCTCGACGGTGACCAGCGTCGCGCGGCGACAGGACGACGGGCTGCGCAGCCTGCTCGGAGGCCGACCTCGCCCCGCCGGAGCAGGCGACGGGGCCGGCGAGCGACAGCGCGGCGCTGGCGGCGAGCCAGCCCAGCAGCAGGGGGCCTCGAGAGCGAACGGACGATGACCAGCGGGACACGGGGACCCGGGGCGGCTCACCGGCCGGTGAGGGGCAGCGAAGCGACGAGCGCCAGGCGGATCCGCGCGACGGCGAGGTCGCGGGCGGCCTGGGCCCGGTTGACCAGGGCGCGCTCGGCCTGCAAGCGCGCGTCGGACAGCTCGAGCTGGGTGGAGACGCCCTCCGAGAACCGCAGGTCGGCGATCTGGTAGGCGCGGGTGGCCTGCTCGACGGCGCCTCGGTGGCCTACCTGGGCCAGCGCGGCGTCGAGGTCGGCCTGGATGGTGCGGGCGTCGAGCTCGGCCAGCTCGGCCGTCTGGTCGAGCTGGACGTGGGCCTTGTCGGCGTCGGCCCGGGCGCGGCGCATCGCGCCGTAGACGCGGCCGCCGTTGAACAGCGGGACGGTGAGCGCCGCCGAGACGTTGCTGCTCGCGTACCACGGGCGGCCCTCGCCGAGCGGCCACACGGTGTCGGGGAAGCTCACCCAACCGATGCTGGCCGAGGCGCCCACCGAGGGAAGCGCGTCGGCGCGGCTCACGGCGACGTTGGCCCGGGCGATGGCCTCGGCCTCCTCGAGCTGCCGCAGCGGGGCGCGCAGGGTGTCGGGGTCGGCGGCGCCCGCCACATCGGCGACGAGCGCGGGGACGGTCTCGTCGTCGAGGGTGGAGGTGAGCGCGAGCTCGAGGTCGGGCGGCAGGTCGAGCAGCTGGGCCAGCCGCCAGCGGGCCAGGTCGCGCTGGCGCCGCGCCGAGATGACGGACACCTGCTGGTTCTCGACGGCCACCCGCGCCCGGAGCGACTCGAACTCGGGCTGGCGGCCGACCTCCTCGCCGAGCTCGGTCTGGTCGAGCGTGGCCTGGGTCTGCTCGAGGGTGTCGGAGGCGATCTCGTACAGGCGGTCGGCCAGCACGGCGTCGTAGTACGCGCTGGCCGTGTCGAGGGCGACGGAGGCGCGGGCGCTCTCGAGCGCCACGTCGGCCGAGCGGGCGGCGGCGTCGGAGATGCGGGTCAGCGCGATGGTGCGCCCGCCGCCGAAGACCTGCTGGTTGATGGCGATGGCCGCGCGCCAGGTGTTGGCCTGGCCGAACGGGAGCGACCCGAAGCCCGAGCCCGACCCCGTCGGTGTGCCCGTGCCCGTGGGGGTGCCCGTGCCCGTGGGGGTGCCGGTGCCGGTCGTCGGCGTGCCCGTCGTAGGGGTCGTGGTGGTGTTCGTGGAGGTGGTCGGGGTCGTGGGCGTCGGCGGGGTGAGCCCCGTCGGGGTCGCGCCCGTGGGCAGGGTCTGCGGCGCGAACAGGTCGTCGAACTCGGTGGCCAGCGTGCGCTGGTAGGTGAGCGAGGCCGAGACCTGGGGGAAGAAGCCGCTGCGCGCCGACCAGCGGTCGCCCTCGGCGCCGCGGACCTCGGCGGCGGCCGACGCCACCGCCTCGCTGGCCTGCTGGGCGCGCCGCAGCGCGTCCTCCAGCGACAGGGCCGCCGCCTCCGGCGCGGGCGCAGCCGCCGCGGTGGGCTCGGTGGGCTCGGGCTCGGCCGCGGCGGCGAGGGCGGCGAGCAGGGGCAGGACGGACACGGACATCACGCGCGGCCTCCGGACGCGCCGATGGCGCGCAGGAACAGCGGGAGGTAACGATCGGCGATCTGCTCGGGCCGAGGCGGCGCCTCACCGTCCGGCAGCATCGGGCGGGCGACGACCTCGCTGAACACCGCGCCCATCAGCATCGTGGCGGCGCCCGCGGGATCGGGCAGCGGGTCGCACAGGCCGGCCGCGGCGAGGCGCTCGAGGTAGGCCGACAGCTCGGTGGCGATGCGGCGAGGCCCCTCGTGGGCGCGGGCGCACAGCTTCGGGTGCGCGTCGATCTCGGTGAGCGAGGAGCGGATGAGCAGCCGCACCTGCGCGAGCTGCGCGGCGTGGACGCACAGCCAGTGGCGCAGCTCGGCCTCGGCGTCGCGCGGCGCCTCGGGCAGCAGGCGCGGCGCCGACGCCTGGCGGCGGCGCATCGCCTCGGTCAGCAGCTGCTCCTTGCTGCCGAACCGTCTGAAGAGGGTCACCTCGTTCACACCCGCCTCCTCGGCGATCCGGCGGGTGGTGGCGGCGCGCAGCCCCACTTCCTCGAAGACCCGCATCGCGGCGGCGAGGATCCGGTCGTCGGTGGACACCCCGGGGGCGTAAGCCCGGGACGAGCCGAATGCAAGTGCCCGCTTGCACCCGCGCCGCTGCCGCGCACGCCGAGCAGACGCCCATCGCGGCGCGCTCCCGCCGGACCTGCCCGTTCGGGGAGCTCGGGCTACCGCGCCCCGCGGAACGGCACCACGCCGGGCAGGTGCTCCGCCGCGTCCACACCCATGTGCTCGAGGATCCCCGCCACCACGTTGTCGTACTTGTTCAGCACGCCCGCGGCGGTCACCTCGCCCGTATCCAGGTCGACCGGCTGCGACTCGAGGGAGCCGTTGGTCGCGCCCGCGACCCGGCCGCCCCGCACCCCGCCGCCGATCCACAGCTGCGACGTGTGCGACCAGTGGTCCTTGCCGGTCTTGTAGTTCCGCCGCGGCGTCCGCGTCATCTCGCTCGCGACGACCACCAGCGTGCGGTCGAGCAGCCCGTTGCGGTGCAGGTTGTCGCACAGCCGGTTCAGGCTCGTGAAGAACGACTGGAACTGGTCGTGCTGCAGCGCGTTGAGGTCGTGCGTGTCCCAGCCCTCGACCGAGCTCGCGAGGGTGACCGTGTGGCAGACGCCGCCGAGCAGCAGGTCCACCGCCACGTCGGCCTGCAGGTCGAGCGAGGGCTGGCCCCCGAGCGACAGCCGCCCGGCGATGGTGTCGGCCTTCTCGATCAGCCGCTGGCGGCGCCCCCAGGACTCCTCGATGTCGGCCACGAGCTGCGCGTCCCGCCCGCCCGACGCCTCGCCCCAGGCCGCCAGCCGCTTCGCGAGGTGCGCCTGCAGGGCCTCCTCCTCCTCGGAGGTCGGCGAGAACGTGGGCAGCGTGTAGTCCGCCCACGAGGGCGCGGGGAACGTGGTCCCGTCGTCGAGCAGCGCCTTGAGCTGGCTCGAGTAGCCGATCCGCCCGGTGGTCGCGGCGTACGGCCCGCTGTAGCCCAGGCCCGAGAAGTCGACCGTGCCGAGCGGCAGGTCCACCGACACCCCGCGGGCCGCGCCGACGATGGTGGCGAAGTCCGCACGGTCGGGGTGCTGGGTGCCCGTCAGCATGCGGATCCGGCTCGGCTGGTGGACGATGGAGCCCGTCCAGATGCCGTTGACCACGCAGGTCCGGTCGCCCCAGGTCTCGAAGAAGCCCGTGACCGAGCGCCGCCGCGCGTCGTTGCACTGGACGGGGATCCCGTTGAGGACCCGCACCTCCTCGGTGTCCTCGCCGACGCCGCTGGCGTCGACCCAGGGGCCGTCGACCGGCCCGCCGTCGACCCGGGGCTTCGGGTCCATGGCGAAGGTCACGTCCCAGCCGCCGTTCGCGAACAGCACGACCAGGAACTCCGCCCCGCCGCCCGACGCCGCGCCGAGCGCCCCCCGCGGCACCACCGTGGCGGCGGCGCCCCCGAGCAACACGTGACGGCGGGTCAGCGGCATGGTGGCTCCCGGCTCCCGACTAGGGTCCCGTATCCGTGGTGGTCGTGGTCGTCGTGGTCCCGGCGCCCGAGCCGCCGGTCCCCGTCGTCCCGGTCCCCGTCGTCCCCGTGCCCGTGCCCGAGCCTCCGGTCCCGGTCGTCCCCGTGGTCCCGGTCCCCGAGCCCCCGGTGGTCCCGGTCGTCCCCGACCCGCCGGTGGTCCCCGTCGTCCCCGTCCCGGTCGTCGTCCCCGTCCACCCGTCCGGCTCGACCACCATCAGCTGCCCACCCGGCGAGTACACCGCCAGCAGCGGCTCCGCGTCGCGGTACACGAAGTAGATCGGCACCACCACGCCCGCCCCGGCGTCCGGCACCGCGTAGGTGTAGTCGGCGGCCCCGTCGCGATCGAGGTCGAGCCCCACGTCGCGCGCCCGCGCCGGGGCGTCGACGGCGGCCTGATCACCGTACGCCAGGTCGGCGGCCATGGACGAGCCGTCGGACAGGTCGATCACGTCGACGGCGCTGCTGCCCGGCGCCGCGTTCAGCAGCTGGTACCGCACGTCGGTGGCCGCGAGCCCGGCGTCGGAGTCGCGCCCGCCCACGAGGTGGAGGTCCCCGGGCGCGCCGTAGGCGACGACGGTGTAGCGCCCGCCGGCCTCGACCTGCAGCGGCATCTGCGGCGAGTCGGCCGTGGGCGGATCCTGGTCCGGCGTCGCGACGAGCGTGCTGTTGCCGACGGGCGTGCCCTTCCAGGGCGTGCCGTCGATGGCGACGAGCGTGGCGATGGGCGCCATGATGCCCTGCGCGAACAGGTTCACCGTCCCGATCTCGTCGGCGACGTTGGCGAAGCGCACGTAGCCGCCCTGCGGCCGGTCGGTGTCGGCGTCCGCGTCGGCATCCGCGTCGGCGTCGGCGTCCGCGTCCGCGTCGGCGTCCCCGGTGACCTGCCCGGTGTCCGCGTCCTTGTCGCCGTTACAGGCCGACGGTGCGACCGCCGCCAGGGCGAAGGCGATCCATGTGCTCGTTGCTGCGCGCATCGTACCCCCGTGTTTCTCGACCGCCGACCGACCCGACCCGCGGATCGGCCGGTTAGGATGGCGCATGCTGCTGCTACCATTCCCGCTCGCCGCGGTGGCCGCCACCCTCGACGTCTCCGAGGGGTCGGCCAGTGACTATGGCTCCATCGGGGAGGCCCTGCAACAGTCGTCGCCCGGCGACGTGATCCTCGTGCATCCGGGCGCATACACGGAGATCGGCGCCCTCGCCGTGAGCCACGACGTGCAGATCGTGGGGCTGCAGGCGGGCGGCGCGCGCCCGGTGCTGTCGGCGCGGTCGGGCGGCTTCTTCGTCGTCACGGCGGGCACGGCCCGCATCCGCGGGCTCGACTTCACCGGCGCGGGCACCGCCATCGTGCAGCAGGGCGGCACGCTCGACCTGCAGGGGAGCACCTTCGACGGCGCCCACACCGGCACCTCCGGCGGCGCGATCCGCCAGGAGGGCGGCACCCTGCTCGTCCGCGGCTGCACCTTCACCGACGGCGACGCCGTGACCGACGGCGGGGGCCTCTGGGTCGGCAACGGCGCGGTGGCCCGGGTCGAGTGGTCGACCTTCACCGGCAACACCGCGCAGCACGGCGCGGCCCTCGCCGTCGCCGACGGCGGCGGGCTCAGCGTCGAGCGCACCCGGTTCGACGGGAACACGGCCTCCGAGAGCGGCGGCGCGGTCTTCGTCGACGCCGAGGCGCTCGCGCTCGTGGTCGACGGCTCGACCTTCGGGGGCAACGCGGCGGAGAGCGGCGCGGGCGGCGGCGGCGCCATCCAGCTGCTGTCGACGGCGCCCGGGAGCGCGCTGCGCGACAGCTACCTGTGCGACAACCTCACCGAGGGCTACGGCGGGGCCGTCAACCACCAGGCCGGCCAGCTGGGTGTCACGGGCAGCGCGTTCGTCCGCAACGAGAACACGAGCGCGCGCGGCGGCGCGATCCGGTCCACGGGCGAGCTCGCCGTGGTGAGCGGCACCTTCGTGGGGAACAGCGGCCTGTCGCACGGCGCGGTGCTGTTCAACGGCAGCGGCAGCAGCCTGTCGCAGTCCCTCACCCGCAGCGTGATCGGCCCGCACACCGGCGAGCCCGACGTGGTGTTCTCGAGCAACGGCGCGGTCACCACCGCGTTCGACCAGGTGCTGGTCGAGCAGCCCGGCGTCGACCTCGGCAGCTGGGTCAACGGCTCCGTCGACTACGGGTCCACCGCGCTCGGCGACCCGGGCGGGTGCGATCCGGCCGACGTGGTGCCGCCCGCCGGCAGCGACGCCCTGGTCGACCCGAAGGACCCGAGCGACGATCTGGGCGCCGCGGTCGACCGCGACGGCGACGGCTGGTTCGCCCTCGACGGCGACTGCGACGACACGCTCGGCACCGGCGCCGACGTGCACCCGGGCGCGGGCGAGGTCGTGGCCGACGGCGTCGACCAGGACTGCGACGGCCGGGAGTCGTGCTACGCCGACCTCGATGGCGACGGGCGCGGGGAGGACAGCGTCGTCCCGAGCGACGACCTCGACTGCGACGACTGGGGCGAGGCCTCGGTGCAGAACGACGCCTGCGTGGGCCTGTCCGACATGGACTCCGACGTCGACGGCATCTGCGACGACCTCGACGCCTGCCCGGGCTCCGACGACGCGCTCGACGCCGACGAAGACGGCCTGCCCGACGGCTGCGACGACTGCCCGGCCGACCCCACCAACACCTGCACCGAGCCCACCGGCACGGGCACCGAGACCACCCCGTTCGACGATCGGCCGCCGAGCGGCGACACCATCGGGGGCGACGGCTCGCCGCCGGGCTGCGACTGCCGCACGGCCCCCGCGCCCGGCGCGGGCTGGCTCGCGCTGGCGGCGCTCGCGCTGCTGCGGCGCCGCCGTCAGCGGGCGTAGCGGCGGGCCAGCCAGCGCAGCGGGCGCGCGCAGGCCTCGAGGTGGGCCGGGCCCCAGCGCGCGTCCTGCGCCACCAGCGCCTCGAGCCGCCCGCGCGGCTTGCCGTTCACCTCCACGAGCCACGGCTGCCCGTCCGGGTCGAGGACCAGGTCCACGCCGAGCTCCACCACCGGGCCCGGCGCCGCCGCGGCCACCGCCTCCGCCGCGGCGACGGCGAGCGCCGCGACGTCCGCGGCGTCGATCGGGCCGACCTCGGCGCCGCGGGCCACGTTCACCACCGGATCGGTGCGGCTGCGGCGCAGCACCGGCGTGACGGCCACGAACCCGTCGCCATCGCGCTGGACCAGGGCGCGGACCGAGGCGCCCGCCCAGCCCGCGGGCGGCGGCACGGCGCGCTGCAGCAGGGCGGGCTCGCGGGTGCCGGGCTGCGAGCCCTCGAGCGTGTCGGGCAGCGCATCGCCCGGGACGACGCGGCGGATGTCGCGGCCGAGCGCGCCGTAGCGCGGCTTGAGGAAGCCGGCGCCCCACGCCGCGAGCCGGGCCGCGAAGCGCGCGGGGTCGGGCTCGACGGCGGGCACGCGCAGGCCGTGGGCCTCCAGTGCCACCTGGGTAGCGAGCTTGTCGCGGCACAGCGCCACCACGGCCGGCGCGTTGACCACGGGGACCTCGCCGAGCCCCGCCAGCAGGGCAGCGTGGGCGGCGGGGTGGCGCTCGCCCGGGAAGCGGTCGTACGCGGCGGCGACGCGCAGCCCGCGCGCGGCCACCCAGCCCGACGCCGTCGCGCGGACGCCGTCCACGCGGCCGCCCGCGGCGCGCGCCGCGAACAGGACCGGCACGCCCTCGGCCTCGAGCGCCAGCGCCGCCCGCCCGACCGGCTGCGCGGCGGGGTCGCCGGGGTCCGGGCGCAGCGGCGGCACCAGCACCGCGATGGCGGGGATCCGAGGCGGCACGGCCGCTCCGTGGGCGCGGGGAGCGGACCCGGTTAGCCGGTCCGGGGCACGGGGGCGAGCACATGCGCGGCTGGCAGCTGGCAGGGGTGGTGGCGCTGACGGGGTGCCACCGGGGCGGGCCGACGCCCGAGCCCGTGGAGCTCCCGCCGCCGCCCGAGGCGCCGGCCCCCGTCGATCCCCCGGCGCCCGCGCCCGTCGAGGCCGCGCCGGAGCTGACCGCGCTCGTGCAGCGCCTCTCGGCCCACGACGGCGTGACCTGCGCCGCGGCCACCGAGGGCCTCGCCGACCCGGCCGAGGCCCTGCTCTCCGTGGTGCAGACGGTGTCGATGCCGCCGGCCACGCCAATGCGCGCCGCCGACTGCCTGCTCACCGAGCACGCCACGGTGCCCGCCGTCCGCGAGGCCGTGCTCGCCTGGGTCGCCGGCGAGGACACCAAGGGGCTGGCGCTGCTGGTGGGCCAGCACCTCGCCGACCTGCCGCCCGAGCTCGCCGTCGCCGCGGCCGCCGCCGGCGCTGCGGGGCCCCACGCCGCTGCGCTCGCGCCGTCCGTGGCCCAGGACCCGCGCCCCGAGGTGCGGGCGGTGATCGGCGCCGAGTAGCGCGCGTGAGCTTCGTCCAGGTCGAGTACCCCGTCTTCCTGCTGGTGGTGTTCGCCCTGTACTGGGCGCTGGGGCGGCGCCGCGCCTGGCAGAACGTCCTGCTGCTGCTCGCCAGCTTCGTCTTCTACGGCTGGCTGCACTGGTGGTTCGTCCCGCTCATGCTCGGGGCCGCCCTGCTCGACTACGCCGTGGCGCGCGCCATCGTGCGCTGGCCGCGCTGGCGGCGCGCCGGGGTCGCGCTGTCGGTCACGCTGAACCTCGGCCTGCTCGGCTACTTCAAGTACACCGACTTCTTCGCGGCCCAGGCCGTCGCCGCGTTGCGGGCCGCCGGGGTCGACGCACACTGGAGCGGGCTCGACGTGCTGCTGCCCGTGGGCATCAGCTTCTACACCTTCCAGACCATCGGCTACACCATCGACGTGGCGCGGGGCGAGCTGAAGCCGCGCCGCAACCTCGTCGACTACCTGCTCTACGTCTCGATGTTCGCCCAGCTCGTCGCCGGCCCCATCGAGCGCGCCGGGCGCCTGCTGCCACAGATCGAGCGCGACCGCACCCTCGACGCCGACCGCTTCCGCTCCGCCGTGTCGCTGGCGGTGTGGGGCGGGTTCAAGAAGCTCGTCATCGCCGACTCCATCGCGCCGTACGTCGACAAGGTCTTCGTGCTCGACGACCCGGCCGGGCCGCTCGTGTGGGCGGCCACCGCCGGGTTCATGATCCAGATCTTCGCCGACTTCTCGGGCTACACCGACATCGCCCGCGGCAGCGCCCGGCTGCTCGGCTTCGAGCTCGGCGAGAACTTCCGCGAGCCGTTCCTCGCCCGGACCACCATCGAGTTCTGGCAGCGCTGGCACATCTCGCTGTCCACCTGGCTGCGGGACTACCTGCTGGGCCCGCTGGTCGGCGACGCGGGCGCCGGACGGCTCCGGTTCGCACTGGCCACGGTCGCGACCTTCGTCATCATCGGCTTCTGGCACGGCCCGTCGTGGAACTTCGTGCTGTTCGGGCTGTACCACGGGCTGTGGGTCGTCGTGTACGGTCTGGCCGTCCGCCGGATCCCCCGCTGGGCGCAGCGGGTGCCGCTCGGCGGCGCGCTGGCGGTGGGCTTCCACCTGGTGGCCGTGGGGCTCGTGGGCACGCTCCTGTTCCGCGAGCGACACGTCGACCGCATCGTCCAGCACCTGAGCAAGAGCCCGGTGTCGGCCAGCCCGGAGGCCTGGGTCGCGACGGGGGTGGTGCTCTCGGTCACGGCGGCCGCCGCCGCGCCGCTGCTGGTGCAGTGGGCGTACGCGCGGTGGCTGCGCCCCCGGGTCGAGCACACGCCGCTGCACCTGCCCCTGCAGACGACCTGCTGGGCGGCCGCGGCGGTGCTGATGTTCGTCTTCTACCGGACGACGCTGCAGGACTTCGTCTACTTCCAGTTCTGATGCTCGGCGGCTGGCCGGTTCACGGTTTGTGAACTGGAGCCGTCCCGGCGTCCGGGCACGATCGGGCGGAGTTGACAAAGGCGCCGGCGGGGCCGGGGCGGCATCGTCGCCGGATCCGGCGTCCGATCGCAGGTGACGGGAGGCGTACGGCGGATCGGACGGGGCGGGCCGCTCCCCGCGCTGGCGAGCGGACTTGGGTCTCACCCCTCGCCAACGTTCGGTCGTCGAGCTACGGAGCGGAGAAGGGAGAAAACCGTGAGCGAAACCAACCACGTCCAGCCCGAGCCGGCGTCCGACGCCGGCGAGTCCCCGGGGGAGCCGACACCCACACCGGAGGGCGCCGATCGCACCGGCGCATTGGTCGAGGGAACAGAGCGAGAGCCAACGGAGGCAACGGAGCGAGAGGCGGCGGACGAGGGCGAAGACAGCCTGCCGCCCGAGCCCGGCGAGGCCCCGTCGCCCCGGCCCGCGCGCAAGCGGAAGGGCGCGCCGCGCGGCAAGCGCTCGGTCATCGACCGGTATCGGGATCTCGTTGGTGTGATGACCGATGCGGAGGTGGCTGCCAAGGCTGGTGTCACGTCGTCGGCGGTCGCGCAGTATCGGAACCGCCGCGGCATCGCGGCTGCGTTGCCCCAGGGGTCGACCCGCCGCGCCCAGCGCATCCGCGAGGCCGCGACCCCCGGCGGCGCCGACGCGCGGGCGGCCGACGCGCCGCCGCCCGTGCGGCGCAACGGCGGCCAGTACGGCTGGCGGGTGCGCCTGATGCTCGGCCCCTCCGCCGTCGACCGGGTGGTGCTCGCGTCCGACGCCGCGAGCGCCTGCCGCCTCGCCGCGCGCTACGGCGAGGTCCTCACCGTCGAGCGGCTCTCGCCGGCGATCTGACGCCCGCCCTCACTGGAACGAGGCGTACATGTCGAGGTGCAGGTCGAGGTCGGCGGTGAAGCGGTCGAGCTCGGTGCAGGCGGCCGCGACCTCGTCCTCGGGCAGCGCCGCGTCCGCGCAGCGGTCGGCCAGGCCCTGCGCCTTGGCCAGCATCCGCGCGCTCGCGCCGAGCTCCACGGGGCTGCCGTCCCCGGCCCGCACGGGCTCACCCGCGTCGTCCGTCCACGGGAACGACCACGCCGTGAAGGTCTTGCCGCTGCGCGGGTCGGTGAACGAGACCAGCGCCTGGTCGGGGCCGGGCTCGATGGCGTCGGCGCCGCCGTCCACGTAGACGCGGGCGCGGTTGAGGAACGTGCGGTCGTAGCCGTGGGCCATCAGCGCGAGCCCGAACAGGTCGGCGTCGTAGCGCACGAGCCAGTAGGTGGCGGGCGCGACCCGCTGCGCGCCGGCGGGCGGCCAGGCCTGGTCGGGCCGCAGCGGGTCGGGGTACGCGAGGCTGCCGTCGGCCAGGCGCACCGGCGCCAGCGCGCCCACGTCGTCGGCGACCAGGCGCCCGAGGAGCATGGCCAGCGGGTCGCGGTACAGGTCCTGGAAGCCGATCGCGTAGCGGCGCGGATCGGTGGCCGTGTCGTAGCCGAGGAACGAGAACGACGCGGTGTTCGACAGCGAGTAGAGCGCCAGCATGCGGTCCCAGTAGGTGCCGACCCGCGCCTGGTGCTCGTACCAGAAGTAGCCGCTGTCGCTGTCCCAATCGGACTCGAAGTAGGCGCCGGCGATGAGCGGCACGGCGTCCTCGTCGTCTCCGACGCCCGGCGAGAGCACGTCCACGCCGTCGGGCCGGCGCACCATCGCGTGCGGACCGGGCTCCGGGCGGGTGATCACCTGGGTCAGGAACCGGAAGGAGGCGTCGGTGGCCGCGGTCCAGCCGCCCCAGCCCTTGTCGGCCGTGAAGAAGGCCTGCGCGTAGGGGTCGTGGTCCACGTCGAAGATGCCGTGGAACAGCGCGTAGTAGCGCTCCCAGTCGCGCAGCGGCTCGAAGATGCGGTCGTCGAGGCGGTTGACGTAGCCGCCGTCGCTGTAGCCGTACCGCTGGCGCGCGAAGTTCGACAGCAGGTAGTCGTTCCAGTACCGCTCGATCAGGAAGGAGACGGACTCGTAGGGGTCCGCGCCCTCGTCGAAGCGGGCGCAGGTGATGCCGAGCGCGTACTCGTCGCTGCAGAAGCGGTACGGCACGGCCGGCATGCCCGCGCGGAGCACGCCCGCGCCCTGGCCCTCGCCGATGACGAGCCCGTCGCCGAACGATCCGCTGTCGTCGATCGTCGGGACCAGGCGCGACAGCGGGACGTCGGCCCGCGCCTGCAGGTCGCCGGCCAGCGCCGGGTAGTCGGTGTAGTGCAGGTCGAGGATGGCACCCGAGGTGTACGACAGGATCACGCTCGGGAGCACGTTGCTCGACGCGTAGGCCGAGATGAACGAGATGCCGTCGGCGTTGGGCAGGCCGCTGATCGCCGGCGTCTCCGGGACGGCGGTGAGGACCTCGACCAGCCCGGCGTACCCGAACTTGACCGCGGCGGCATCGTAGTGGCCGAGGCCCGCCCAGCCGACGTTGCGCGAGCCGGGGTAGTCCATGACGGTGCTGTACTGGAACTCGCGGATCCGGCCGTCGATCTCGGCGTCGGTCTCGGGGTCGACGTGGCGCGGGGCCATGTGGCCGTCGTCGCGCAGCGCCCAGTACTCGGGGCGGAAGTTGAAGGCGTCGAAGCTGCCCGAGAAGTTGTGGCGCAGGCCGAGCGTGTGGCCGATCTCGTGGAGCATGACCTCGCGGAACGAGTTCAGGCGCACGTCCTGCACGATCTCGTCGTACGCCAGGCCGCGGCGGGCGTAGTCGCGGGCGAGGCCGAGCAGCGCGCCGTCGCTGAAGGCGGCGTCGGTGCCCTCGTCGAGGTCGACGGCCTGCTGCCCGGCGAGCACCCGCCAGGCCTCGCGCTCGGCCTGGTTCCGCGGGTCGACGAGGTCGAACGGCGAGCGGCCAGACAGCGCGTCGGCGGGGGTGGCGGCGGGGTCGAAGCCCGTCCCGCCGATGGTCTCGTCGGTCCAGGCGAGCTCGTCGAAGGGCGAGGCCAGCAGCGCGCCGAAGTTGGCGTCGGCCTCGGCGGCGCCGGCCCCGAAGACGCCGGAGCGGTCGATGGCGTCGCCTGCCTGGTCGAGCCAGTCCCGGAAGGCGGCGGGCGAGCTCGGGCGCTGCAGCCCGGCCAGCTCGGGCGCGATGCGGCCGGCGAAGCCGTTCGAGATGAGCGCCATCCGCTCGGCCACGGCGTCCTGCGACCAGGTGCCGGGCAGCCCGTAGGTGTGGCCGGCCAGCGCGGCGCCCGTGCCCTGGTTGGCGGCCTGGACCCAGGCGGTGAGGTCCTCGCCGTCGACGTAGGCGTCGGGGGAGATCTCGCCGTTGAGCAGCTGCACCAGATCGGCGACCTGGTGCGAGACCCGGTCGAGCACGTGCTCGTAGAGGAAGGCGTTGCCGCTCACGATCTCGCCCGCGCCGAGCGGCAGGTCGCCGTCGGCGAGCGGCAGGGCGCTGCCGGACGGGTCCGCGGCGGACGGGCCGTAGCCGTAGGGCGACGACAGCTGCGGGTCGTGCACCACCACGGCGAGGTGGTAGCGCAGGTCGCCCACCCGGACGGGGTCGCCGAGGCCGTCGGGCCGCCGCTGCGGGCCCGTGTGGTCGGTGCCGCAGACGGCCGGGTCGCCCGGCAGCGACGGGTTGTTCGGGCACCACACGAAGGCCTGCAGGTCGGGGTCCTCGAGGGCGTGGCAGTCGTTCGGGCGGCCGCCGGCGTCGAGGCAGGCCCAGTAGCGCTGGCCGTTGATCGCGTCGCGGAGGGGCTCGTTCCACGCGGCCGCCACCTCGCCCATGACGGGACGCAGGTCGTCGGGGAAGTCGAGCGACGGGTGGTAGACGATCGGCCGCACCTCCCGCTCCAGGACGGGGATCTCGGCGGGCACGGGGTGGTCGTCCACCGAGAACAGCTCGCAGGGCGCGGTGCGGTCGTCGACGGTGCACAGCGCGTGGCCGAGCGCGTCGGTGCGGATGGTCTGCGCCCACAGCGGGTGGCGGTCGGCGTACCGGACCCGGTTGGGCTCGACGAGCCCGTAGCCGCGGTCGTAGGCCAGCCGCTCGGTGGAGAAGAAGCCGAAGGTCTGCATGTGGTGGTCGTCGTAGGGCAGGCCGGCGACCGGGGCGCGCGTGTCCACGCGGACGAAGGAGTGGGTGATGCCGACCTCGGAGGGGCCGCACTCGTGGGCGGCCTGGCCGAAGAACAGGCAGACGGGCAGGTCGCCGTAGCCCGGGTAGGTGACGGTGTCGGGGGCGACCAGCGCGTGCTGGGTGAGCATCAGGCTGTCGATGGTGCCGTCGCCGTCGGAGTCGTCGAACTGCGGCGCGTCGGCGGCGCGGTCGTCGCCCGTGACCCAGGACGAGACCTCGACCGGCAGCCCCGCGAGCAGCAGGCTGCCCTGGGCGACGTTGGTGGACCAGTCGACGCGCAGGTACTCGCGGTCGTACCAGGGCCGCTCGCGGTTCTCCTCGACGACGTTGGACTCCTCGCCGGTGGTGCGGTCGTAGCCGCGGCGGATGTCGAACTGGTCGAGGATCGGGAAGGCGACGACCGGCGTGGCGCCGTCGTCGGCGCCGCTGGCGTCGACGTGGGGGTAGGCGCGGTAGCCGAGGAGCAGGTCCTCCTCGATCTCCCAGCGGATCCGCTCCAGCGGGCCCTGGGCGCCGAGGAAGGTGGCGGCGGTGCCGTAGGGGACGTCGCTGACGGTGTGGCGCCAGAACCACTCCCCGTCGAGCGCCGACTTGGCGACGGCGTTGGGCTGCACGGTGTCGACAGTGCCGGGGCTGCAGGCGCCGAGCACCAGGGAAAGGAGTGGGATCATGGCTTGGCTCCTCTAGAAGCGGGCGGCGAGGGCCGCGGTGACCGAGGTGCGGGCGGGCTGGGCGCGGAGCGCGCCGCCGGGGTCGGCGAGCAGGACGGGCAGCCGGTTGGCGAGGCCGAGCGACAGGTCGAGCCGCTCGGTGGCGGACCAGCCGGCCTGCACCGACCAGGGGACGGCGACGCGGACGGGGTTCGCCGAGGCGTCGACCGCGACGGCGCCGCTCAGCGCCGCGACCTCGGCGGCGGGGTCGGCCGCGGCGCGGCTGTAGGCCAGCCCCGCGGCGACGGACGTGAACAGGCGCTCGGGCGCGCCGGGGAGCAGGGCCTGCGGGTCCACCCAGGCGACCGAGGCGCTGCCCGACAGCGTCGTGTTGGGGCTGCCCCAGCGGGCGCCGTCCCACGGCGTCGGCGCGACGGCGCCGGTGAGCGTGGGCACGGCGGCCTGGCCCTGCAGCGGCGGCGCGCAGCGCCCGACCGGGGCGGCGCGGTTCGCGTAGACGGGGCGGCTGCCCGACACGCCCAGCTGGACGGTGCTGCGCCCCGCCGGCAGCCCGAACGTGGCGCCCGCGCCCGGGGCGGCCACCAGCGGGTTGCAGACGAGGGCGTCGCGAGAGGCGGGCAGCACGGCGTCGACCCGCAGCGACAGCCACGGGACGCGCGCGGTGGCGCGGCCGGGCTGCAGGGCCAGGTCGGCGGCGTCGGTGGCGGCGCCGGCGGGCGGGTCGCCGAGCCAGAAGCGCCGCTGCAGGGCGACGGTGGCGTCGGAGGAGCCGAGGAGCTCGCTGCCGAGCCAGCCGGGGCCGGCGCCGTCGCCGCAGACGTCGCAGAACGCCTGGTCGCGCCAGACGGCCCAGGTGGCGACCAGCGCGGTGTCGTGGGGCAGCGTGGCCTGCAGCGCGCCCTGGAGGCCCACGCGCAGGCGCGGGTCCCAGACGGGCGGAGCGGACGCGGCGCCGGAGAGGGTCGGGACCTCGGCGGCGCCGGCGTGCAGGCCGGGGACGAACGTGGTGGCGGCGGTGAGCTGGCCGCCGACGCCGGCGGCGGCCGGCGGGGCGAGGGCGAGGGCGAGGGCGAGCACGGGTCCCCCGGTCGAGGTTCACCTGGGGGGTGGGCTGCGACCGGGGCGGGGTGAAGGTGGATCCGGCCGGGGGAAACTGCAGTGGCGCCATTCCGTATTCATGGTCGTGTGCTCGGGCCGGGCGCCGGGCACCCGAACGTGCGGACGGGAGCGATGGCGTCGAGCCGGAGTGACGTTCGCCCGCCCGCCGCTCGGCCCTGCGCGCACTCCAGCCCCACGCGCGAGAGGCTCGGCACGGCCGCTCCGGCGCGTGCTGGATTCATGGCGTGTGCTCGGCCGGGCGCCGGGCACGCGTGTTCATGGGAGTGTGCTCGGGCCGGGCGCCGGGCACCCGAACGTGCGGACGGGAGCGATGGCGGCGAGCTGGAGTGACGTTCGCCCGCCCGCCGCCCGGCCCTGCGCGCACTCCAGCGCGTATTCATGGGAGTGTGCTCGGGCCGGGCGCCGGGCACCCGAACGTGCGGACGGGAGCGATGGCGGCGAGCCGGAGTGACGTTCGCCCGCCCGCCGCCTGGCCCTGCGCGCACTCCAGCGCGTATTCATGGGAGTGTGCTCGGGCCGGGCGCCGGGCACCCGAACGTGCGGACCGGAGCAATGGCGGCGAGCCGGAGTGACGTTCGCCCGCCCGCCGCCCGGCCCTGCGCGCACTCCAGCCCCACGCGCGAGAGGCTCGGCACGGCCGCTCCGGCGCGTGCTGGATTCATGGCGTGTGCTCGGGCGCCAGCCCCACGCGCGAGGCTCCCGCGGGAATGACGCGATCGCGCCCGACGCCTTTCCGTCAATTGACGGAAAGGCGTCGGGCGCGATTCCGTCATCTGCCGGCTTTGCTGGCGCCCTCACAGCAGCGGGAGCTGCCCCAGGCCCTGCAGCTCCTCCACCTCGCCCGTCGCCAGCGCCGCGAACGCCTCGAAGGCGGCGTCGCTGCGGAGGACGAACCGCACCGCGTGCAGCGGCGAGGGCCGGTCGAGCACGCCGGCGGCCTCGCCCATCGCGATGCGCGCCGCCGCCTCCAGCGGGAACCGGTAGGCGCCGGTCGAGATCGCCGGGAACGCCACCGAGCGCGCCCCGGCCTCGATCGCGGCCGACAGCGCCCGCCGGTGGACCTGCTGGAGCAGCTGCTCGGCCCGGACCCGGTACCGCTCGTCGTAGAACGGGCCCACGGCGTGGATCACCCACCGCGCCGGCAGCTCGAACGCCGGCGTGACCCGCACGTCGCCGGTGGCGCAGCGGCGCCCGTGGGGATCGGCGGGGAGCGCGCGGCAGGCGTCGAGCAGCGCGGGGCCGGCCGCGTGGTGCAGCGCGCCGTCGACCCCGCCGCCGCCCGACAGCTTGGTGTTCGCGGCGCTGACGAGCGCGTCGACGTGCTGCTCGACGATGTCGCCCTGCACCAGCTCGAGCCGCCCGTGCGGCCGGTGCTCGACGAGGACGCGCGCGGCCATGCTCCCCCCGGGGTCCATGTGGCCCGCCGCGCCGCGCAGTGCCACCGCGCCGCGCCGGGAGCAGGGCTCAGCCCTTCGGCCCGCCGAAGTGGGCGCCGAGCTGCAGCACCGTGCCCGACAGGTTCGGCGCGTGGTAGTCGCCCGGGCCGATGGCCTGCTCCGTGGCCCGCGACGAGCCCACGAGCGACGCATGGAGCAGCGCCACGCGGAAGCCGCCGAGGTGGGCATCGGCCCGGTGATGCTCCAGCTGCGGCTGTTCCGCACGTCCGTCTGCAGCACGACGACCGCGCCGCCAGCGGCCACCCGCGTCACCCCGAGGCCGAGCCCGACGTAGGGCCGGACCTTGGTGGCGAGGGGGGTCGCCTCGGCCTTCAGGATCAGCGGCAGCCCGGCGTAGCCGCGGGCGCCCTCCTCGCGGCCGAGCCCGCCGCCGAGCGCGCCACCGGTGCGCACGCCCACGGCGAGGTAGGGCAGCAGGTTGAGCTTGAGCTCCCCGGCGATGCCGGCCACGTTGAGCTCCTGCTGCCAGTTCCGGCCGTAGGTGAACGCGACGTCGCCGCTGAGCAGCGGCACGTCGCGCGCCTGCGCCGGCCCGGCGAGCGCCAGGCCGAGCCACACCGCACCCCACCGGGCGCCCCTCCGCAGATCCATGCTCCCTCCCTCGCCCGAAGGCGGCAGGCAATGGACACCGCGAGGCGCGGCGACCGTCCGTGGACCCGTCACGCCGCGGGCGCCGCTCGCTTCGCGAACGCCGGCATGCGCTGCCGGTCGAGCACCTTGTGCTCGAGCAGCAGGTCGCGCAGCGCGAGCAGCTCGTCCTTGTGCTCCTCGCACAGGCCGCGCGCCCGGGCCTCGGCCTCGATCAGCATCCGGCGCACCTCGGTGTCGACCTCGGAGCGGGTCGGCTCCGACAGCTCCCCCACCCGGTACGACCCGACGGCCACCTGGCCCATCCCGAGCGCCTCGACCATGTCGCGCGCCACGGCGGTGGCGTGGTGCAGGTCGCTCGCCGCACCCGCCGAGAGCTCGCCGCGGATCACCGCCTCCGCCGCCCGCCCGCCGAGCATCATGCACAGCCGGTCGAGCAGCTCGGGCCGCGTGACCACGTTGCGGTTCACCGAGTCCGCGAGCCGCACGTGGCCGAGCGCGCCGAGGTCGCCCTGGATGGAGATCCGCTGCACCGGCGGCAGGTGCTCGCAGTACAGCGCGCAGATGGCGTGGCCGCACTCGTGGATCGCGACCACCTGCTCCTCGTAGGGGGTCAAGCGGGTGCGCTGCACGTTGGCGGTGAGCGCCCGCTCGACCTCGTGCGGCCCGCTCGGCCCGGTGAGGCCCGACCGCAGCCGCTCGCGCGCCAGGGCCCGGGCCATCGCGTTGAGGTGGTCGCCCGTGTAGCGCTGGTCGGCGGCGCCCTCGACGGTGTCGGCCGTGCGCTGCACGGCGTAGTCCAGGCCCTCGGCGCTCAGCTGCAGGCCGAGCTTGGCGTCGTAGATCTGGATGATGGCGCGCCGATCGTCGTCGTTCGGGTACGGGATCTGCAGCTTGAACTCGAACCGACCAGGCCGCATCAGGGCCGGATCGAGCGACTCCACGAAGTTGGTGGTGCCCACGACGAACACCATCTCGTTCTTCCGGAAGCCGTCCATCTCCGTGAGCATGGTGTTGACCATGGAGTGCTCGACGCCGGCGCCCTCGTAGGTGCCGCGGGCCGAGGCGAACGAGTCGAGCTCGTCGAAGATGATGACCGCCGGCGCGGACTGGCGCGCCTGCACGAACACCCGCCGCAGGTTGGACTCCGACTCGCCCACCCACTTGCTCTTGAGCTCCGGCCCGCTGACGACGATGACCGCCGCGCCGAGCGCGCGCGCCATCGCCTTGGCGAAGAGGGTCTTGCCGGTGCCGGGCGGGCCCCAGAAGATGATGCCGCGCGGCACCAGCCCCTCGATGCGGCTCGCCTCGGCCGCGCTCTCCGCCCGCTGGTGGGCCTGCACGAGGTCGATGATGTCCTTCTGCAGGCTCTCCTTGACCGGCTGGTAGCCGCCGATGTCGCGGTGCAGGTCGAGATCGGGGATCGACACGTCGGAGGTCAGGGTCGACCGCCGCAGCTGGTCCCACGCCGGGGTGGGATCGATCGGGAAGTCCTCGCCGTCGATCGCCCGCAGCACGCGGCGCAGCTGCACCGCGTTGACCCCGGAGACGAACCGGTACAGCCCGAAGACGGGCAGCGTGCGCCCGAACTTGCGGCCCTCGGCCTGCGTGACGAGCTGGGCGAGCCGGGTGCGGGGCACCCCGAGGATGGAGATCTTGCGGGGGAACAGCGACTCGATGACCTCGGGCAGCGGCAGCGACAGGTCCTTGAAGCCGAGCCACACGATGGTCGGGTTCTCGTACAGCAGCGCCACCACCTCGCGCGCCTCGCTCGACAGCCCGCCGCCCCCGCTCCCCATCAGCAGGTCGAGGTGCGGCAGGACGATGACCCGCTCCTCCACCGCGCCGCGCACGGCGGTGCCCAGGTGGTAGATGAGCCGGCCCATCAGCCCGAGCCCGGGCGGATCGTCGGGGCGGGGACGCCCGTCGAGGTAGGTCGCCTGCAGCCCCAGCGCCTTGAGGCGGTCGCGCAGCGCCCGGTAGAAGAACGGCACGAGCTGCTTGTCGCACTCCACCCGCACCGGCAGGCCGCGCCGCAGCGAGTCGCACGCCTGGGCGAGCTCCTCGGGGTAGGCGGCCTCGGTGGCCTGGAACGGATCGAGCGCGCTCGGCAGCGACTCGATCGGGACGTCGACGTCGGACATGCGCTACACCCGGACCCGGATCGTCATCTCACCGGCCTCGTTCTCGCTGATCTCCATGATCTCGCCCATCTGCCCGGCCCGCTCCTTGAGGGCAGCGCGGGTCACCGCGTCGGCCACGGCGTCGAGCTCGGGCTTGATCTCGGCCAGCGCCGCGTCGAGCCGATCCGACAGCGCCTGGCGCGCCTCCTCGTCCTGCTCGGCGGCCTGGCGCGCCAGGTCGGACTTGAGGGCCTCGCTGGCGCTGTCCTTCGCGTCGCCGCCGTCGGGCTGGTAGGAGCGCACGGTGCGCTCGGCCGACAGCTCGATCTCCTGCTCCGCCGTCGCCCGCACGTTGACGGTGCCCTCGAGGGTGTCGACCTCGACCACGATCCCCGGCGCCACCTCGCGCCGGGCCTTGGTGCCGTCGATCGTGTAGCCGCGCTGCTCGAGCTCCTGCGCGACGATCTCGGCGGTGCGCTCCGGCACGAGCACGCCGATGAGCTCGAGGTTCGTCTGGATCCCGTCGTCGACCCGGACGTGGTGGGTCAGGGTCTCGGCCACCCGGATCTGATAGGCGCGGCTCATCGGGCCTCCCTCGGTGCTCCGTCCACTGTGGCCCGGTCTCGGCCCCCTGTCACGCGCCGCGCGGGTCCGGGGTGCTTACACGATGGCAGGAGGCAGGCATGGACACGACCTACGGCTTCGGACGAGACCTGGACGCCCCGGTGGAGGACGCGGTCGCCCGCATCACCGCCGCGCTGAAGGAGCAGGGCTTCGGCATCCTGACCCGCATCGACGCCCACCGCGTGCTGGCCGAGAAGATCGGCGCCGACATCCCCCCGTACGTCATCCTGGGCGCCTGCAACCCGAAGCTGGCCCACCAGGCGATCACCAACGAGGGCCAGGTGGGGCTGCTGCTGCCCTGCAACGTGCTCGTCCAGGCCAACCCGAGCGGCGGGAGCACGGTGTCGATCGCCGACCCGCGCACCATGGGCCAGATCAGCGGCAACCCGGCCCTTCAGCCGCTGATGGCCGACGCCGAGGCGCGCCTGCGCGCGGCGCTCGCCGCCGCCTGAGGGGTGCGGACGGGCGCGGTTCACCGGGGATCCACGGGCGCAGGCACGCCCAGCGCCGCCTCGATCGCGGCCCCGGCCGCCAGGGTGAGCGCGTCGGCCCCGCGCGGCCCCACCAGCTGGACGCCGATCGGGAGCCCGCGCGGATCGGTGCCCGCCCGCACGACCGTGACCGGCGACTCGGTCACGTTGAACAGCGCCGTGCACCCCACGTCGAGCGGGCTCCGGGCGGCGATCGCCCGGTGCCGCGGCGCGGGGCGCGGGTAGACGGGGTGCACCAGCACCACGTTCGGCTGCATCGCCTGGTCGAACGTCTCGCGCAGGGCCCGCGCCGCCCGCGCCCGGCCGGCGCGCCCGGGGACGAGCCCGAGCGCCGCCTCGAGCGCCAGGATCGCCAGCACGCCGCCCGTGTGGCGCGACCGGCCGGCGGGCCAGCGCAGCGCATCGGCGAGCAGCGAGCCGCGCAGGGGCATCAGCACCGACCGGTGCGGCGCCACCACCTCGCGGTAGGTGCCGCCCAGATCGGCCATGAGCGCCGCCCAGGCCTCGAACGCGCCCGACAGCGACGGGCCCTCCCACGGCGCCGGCCGGGCCCCGAGGCCCTCCAGCACCGCCGCCGCGCGGTGGACCGCCGACTCCACCTCGACCTCGGGCCGCACGCGCCCGTTGGTGGGCAGCGCCACCACCGTGACCTCGCCCCACGGCGGCGCCGGCCGCGCCGGCCAGGCCTGCGCCGACGGCGGCCGGCACTGCGGATCCACGCCGGCGGGCACCGCCAGGACCTCGAGCGCCAGGCGCAGATCGGCGACGTGGCGCGCCAGCGGGCCGATCACCATGGGCACGTCGCCCGGACCGCCGGGCGCCAGCGGGAAGTGCCCGGTGGACGGCACCAGCCCGCCCGTGGGCTTGTGGCTCGCGATGCCGCAGAAGCCCGCCGGGATCCGCACGGAGCCGCCCGTGTCGCTGCCGATGCCGAGCGGCACCCCGCCAGCAGCGACGATGGCCCCCTCCCCGCCGCTCGAGCCGCCGGGGGTGCGCGACACGTCGTGGGGGTTGCGGGTGCGCCCCCAGATGCGGTGGTTCGTCTCGTGCCACAGGCCGCCCTCGGGCGCGTTGGTCACCCCGAGCACCACGGCGCCGGCGCCACGCAGCCGCCGGACCACCGCGGCGTCGCGCTCGGCCACCACGTGGCGCCGGTGCTCGAGCCCGCCGGTGTGGGGCATCCCCCGCACCGCCACGAACTCCTTGACCGTGATCGGCACGCCGCACAGCGCCGGCGCGCCGCCCGCGGCGATCCGCGCCGACGCCGCCCGCGCTTCTGCCCGCGCCTCGTCGTAGCGCCGGGCGATCACCGCGTTGAGCGCCGGGTTCACCTCCTCGATCCGCGCGATGCACGCCTCGACGGCCTCGACCGGGTCGAGCGCGCCCTGCCGGTACCGCGCGCCGAGCTCGGTCGCCGACAGCTCCCACGGGGCCAGGCCCCCGGCCACCGCGCGGGCCTCGGTCACGCGAAGTACCGGTCGACGACCTGCCGGGCGTGGTCGTGGATCAGCTCCACCAGCGTGAACGCGAGCAGCTCGCCCACGTAGAACGTGTGGAACTCGCCCTGCATGTTCTCGAAGTCGTCGTAGAAGCCGCCCTGCATCGCCGGGCTGTCGACGTGCGGGAAGTAGTTCCAGTGCTGGGTGTGCAGGAAGCGCTCGACCTTGCCGCCGAGCCCGGGCGCCTCGATCGCCGCCACGATGTTCTTCCGCACCGTGTCGACCGTGACGCCCTCGCCGCCGTAGGCGTAGCAGACGAACACGTCGTCGTCGCCCTCGACGGGCGGGTAGAACACGGTGGGCTGCCCCGGCGTGAACCGGCGGGCGTAGGGGTACACGTAGGTCGACAGGTCGGGCATGTTCCGCACCTGCGCGACCGTGGTGAAGTACTGGTTGGTCTTCACCTGGCCGAACAGCCGCATCTCGAGCGGCGAGGCGTCGAGGAACCGAAGCGCCTCGGGGAACGGGCAGGCCAGCACGAGCTTGTCGAAGCGCTCGGTCTGCTCGAGGCCCGGGCCCTCCCCCGCCGTCCAGGTGATGTCGACCCCCCGCGGCGAGCGGCGCACGGCGCGCACGTTCACCCCGCACTTCGCCCCGATCTCGTACTCCCGGTCGACCCGGACCCACAGCTCCTGGAAGCCCTCCACGAAGTCGGTGGTGAACGGCACGTCGCGCCCGAGGATGGTGTCGACGCTCGCCTGCACGTGGATGGGGTCGAAGAACTTGAGCGCGTAGGCCGCCGGCAGGTCGCCCATCTGCCCGTAGCCGTAGGCCACGAACAGCACCTCGAACAGCTCCTTGAACGCGCCCAGGCCGTGGCGCTGCAGCCAGCGGTCGAACGGCTGCTCCACCGCGTCGCGCAGACCGCGGTAGCCGTTGCGGTCGATGCCCGTGAGGTGGCGCATGCGGCTGTAGACCGAGGCGCCGGTGCGCACGAGCAGCCGCTCGAGCACGCTCGCATCGGCCAGGCTGTCGAACTGCTCGGCGCCGATGTTCACGATGCGCCGGTCGGCCACCTTGCGGCGCGTCATCCCGAGCCGGTCAGCCAGCGCGCGGATCGAGCGGTAGCGGGGCGTGGTCAGGTTGGCGCCGAGATCGTAGACGTGGCCCTCGAAGCGGAAGCTGTGGCACTTGCCGCCGACCTCGGGCTCCTTCTCGAGGACGGTGACGTCGCGGAAGCCGCGCTCCTTGAGCGCCATGGCCGCCGACAGGCCGGCGGGACCGGCCCCGATGATCGCGACCCGGGTGGTGAGTGGCAGCAACGAACCCTCCCTGCGCTGACCCGGAGAACGTAGCCGCTGACCCGGACAGAAATTGTCCGGCATACAGAAAGTCTGTTCAGACTCGCGCCGCCGGGGATCTCCGGTCGGGTTCTACTCCGCGAGCGCGTCGATCACCCCTGCCCGGAGCGCCGCCCCGAACGCGAGCAGCGTCTCCGGCTGATCCCAGCGCGCCACGTCCGCCGGATCGAGCGCCTGGTGGGTCTCCACGATCACCGACGGCATCGCCGGCCGCCGCAGCATCGCGATCCGCTGCGCCGGCTCGTGCCGGTCGACGGACACCCCGGGGTGCTCGGGATCCGCGCCGTACAGCGCGTCGTAGCCTGCCTCGTAGGGCAGGAACCCGGTCTGGCGCAGCCGCGCCGCCACCGCCCGCGCCAGCCGCTGCCGCCCCGCGACGAGCGCGTCGGGGCCCTCGTCGCTCCAGAGCACCGCGAAGCCGCGGCCGCCGTCGGAGGTGGGGCAGCCCGTCTGCGCGTCCACGCCGTAGCCCGAGCCCTCGCGCGCGTCGGAGTGCAGCGACACCAGCGCCGCCGCGCCCCAGGTCGCCGCCGCAGCGATGCGCTCGCGGTAGCCCACGAGCTCGCCGTCGCGGCTCATCCGCACGTCGAAGGCGCCCTGCAGCGCCGGGCGCAGGGCGCGGGCCACCCGCAGCATCTCGTCGGCCTCGTGGCGGCAGGCGACGCTGGTGTTGCCCTCGTTGCCCGGCGCGCCGTGGCCGGGATCGAGCACCAGCCGGGGTCGCCGCCACCCGGGCGGCGTGCGGGGCGCGAGCAGCCGCAGCGCCCCCGGCGCCGGCCACGCGGGCGCCGCGGGGACCGCGATCCGCGACGGCGGGTCGGGGAGCGCGGACGACGCGCGCTCGGGCGCGTGACAGGCCAGGGCGAGCAGCAACAGCACGGAGCCTCCGGCGAGGTGCCGTCCCCCCCTGTAGCGCGATAGCGGATGCACGGGCCCGGGCGGGCCCGAGGAGGATGCCGTGCCCAAGATGGCGCTGACCGGGATCAAGCCCACCGGCCGACCCCACGTCGGCAACTGGTGCGGCGCGATCCGGCCGAGCCTGGCGCTGGCCGAGCGCGACGACGTGAAGGCGGCGTACTTCATCGCCGACTACCACGCGCTCATCGACCTGCGCGACCCCGAGGCGCTCCGGCGCCTCACCTTCGAGGTCTGCGCGACCTGGCTCGCCTTCGGGCTCGACCCCGAGCGCACCCTCGTCTACCGGCAGTCCGACATCCCCGAGATCTTCGAGCTGTCGTGGCTCCTGTCCTGCATGACGCCCAAGGGCTTCATGAACAAGGCCCACGCCTACAAGGCCCGGCGCGACGCCAACGCCGCCGCGAGCGAGGAGCCCGACGCCGGCGTCAACATCGGCCTGTTCACCTACCCGGTGCTGATGGCCGCCGACATCCTGATCGTCGACGCCGACTACGTCCCCGTCGGGCAGGACCAGGTGCAGCACGTCGAGATCTGCCGCGACATCGCGGAGCGCACGAACCACGCCTACGGCGAGGGCACCCTCAAGCTCCCCGAGGTGCTCGTCCAGAAGCACGTCGCCGTGGTGCCCGGCCTCGACGCCCGCAAGATGTCGAAGAGCTACCACAACACGCTCGAGTGCTTCGACGCGCCGAAGAAGCTGCGCAAGGCGGTGATGCGCATCCAGACGGACTCGACCCCGCCCGAGGCGCCCAAGGACCCCGACACCTCGCTCGTGTTCTCCATCCACAAGGCGCTGTTCCGGCCCGAGGAGGAGGCCGAGCTCGCCGCGCTGGCCGAGCGCTACCGCGGCGGGATCTCCTGGGGCGAGGCGAAGCAGGCCCTGGCGGACGCGCTCGAGGAGCGCCTCGCCGAGCCGCGGGCGCGCTACGAGGCGCTGATGGCCCGGCCCGACACGATGGAGGACATCCTGCGGACGGGCGCGAAGCGGGCCCGCGAGGTCACCGGCCCGGTGATCGACCGCGTGCGGACGGCGTTCGGCTCGCAGCCGCGCTGGTAGCCGCGCGCCCGCGCAGGACCGCTCAGAACAGCACGTTCAGCAGGCGCCGCTCCCAGGTGCGGGTGAGCGCCTTGTCGTCGCCGACCGCGGCGAGCATCGCGAGGAACATCCGCCGCGGCGCGTCGTCGCGGTAGTCGCGGTCGCGCTCCAGCAGGTCGAGCATCGCCGCCAGCGCCCCCTCGCGGTCGCCCGCGGCCCACTGCGCGTGGCCGAGCGGCCCGCGGGCGTCGAGGGCGCCGGGGTCGGCGGCGAGCGCCGCCTCCAGCGCCGCCACGTCGGCGCCGGCGGCCTCGGCCCCGGCCTGCAGCAGCTGCTTGCGCGTGGCCTGCTCGGGGGTCAGGTCGGCCGGCAGCCGGTCGAGCCAGCCCTCGCCGGGCTCGAGCGCCGCGAGTCCGAGCAGCGCCTCGACGTGCGCGGCGTCGTGCGCCACCGCCGCCCGGAACGCCGCGGCCGCAGCAGCACGATCCCCCGCCGCCAGCGCCGCGCGGCCCTGCTGGACGGCCTCCTCGGCCGGCTTCGGCGCGAGCCCCGACAGCCACTTGCGCACCACCGGCGGCGGCTGCGCGCCGGTGAACTGGTCCACCACGGCGCCGTCGCGGAACGCGAACACCGCGGGGATCCCGGAGACGCCGAACGGCTGCGCCAGCTCGGGGTGCGCCTCCACGTCGACCTTCACGAGCGTCCAGGCGCCGGCGTCCTCGGCGGCGAAGCGCTCCAGCACGGGACCCAGGACCCGACACGGCTGACACCACGGCGCCCAGAAGTCGACCACCACCGGCCGCTCGCGCGACGCCGCCAGCACCTCGCGCTCGAACCCGGCCCGATCGGTCACCTCGACGACGGACATGCGGACCTCCTGCCTTCTCCTACGCACCGCCGGGCGCGGGTCGACCCAGCCAGGCATCCAGCGCGCGCAGCGCGTCCTTGCGCTTCAGCGCGGCGGCCTCGGCGCGCAGCCAGCGCAGGGTCGCGCGGAAGGCGGGCCCCTGGTGCCGGCGGCGGTACAGCGCCTCGGCGTGGCGCAGCACCGCGGGGTAGACGGCGGCGTAGGCGTCGCGCCGGTCGTCCACCTCGACGCTGACGGCGACGGTGGCGTCGTAGCGGCGCCGGATCTCGAGCCACCACGCCAGCTCGTGCACGGGCAGCCGGTCGTCGTTCGGGGAGCGCGCGAGGAGCGTGTCGACGGCGGTGCGCAGCGCGAGCCGGCGCGCCGGCCGCAGCGCCGCCAGCACCTCCCGGCCGACGAAGCTCACCGCGAGCCCGCGCGGATCGCACGCCGAGGTGCGCACGATCTCCGCGAGATCGGCGACGACGTCGGCGCGCAGGGCGGGGTCGGCGGGCGCGCCGTCCCAGGCCAGCGCCGCCATCCCCACCCCCACCGGGCGCACGCGGGCGCGCCGGTGCCAGGTGAGCGCCGCTGCGAGCGGCTCCTCGGGCGCGGGCGGCCAGTCGGGCAGCGTCGAGGCCCGCGCGAAGCCGTAGGCGTCGCTGTCGCGCGGGAAGCCGCGGTGCAGCGCCTCCAGCGCGGCGCGGTCCGGCGCGTCGGCGCGGCGCAGCAGCCGGGCGGCGATCCCGGCGACGAGCGCGCCGTCGGCGGTGCCCGCGGCGGTGCCGGCCTCGTGGGCGGCGGCCCAGTCGCCGCGGCCAGCGGCGTCGGCGGCGAGCCAGCGCCACGCCACGCGCGCGACCCGGCCGGGCGGCGCGAACCAGCGGACGGAGGCGTCGAGCAGGGCCCGGGCGTGCTCGCGGTCGCCCGCCGACGCCGCCAGCAGCCCGTAGCCGGCGACGGCGCTGCCCGTCAGGCGCTCCTCGCCGAGCCGCACCACGACCTCGTCGGGCTCGCCCTCCACGACCCACCGCTCGGCGGCCTCGTCGCGCTGCGGGCGCCGCGCCGCGGCCCACCCGGCCGCGAACAGCGCGCCCCCGGCGCGATCCTCGCCCCAGGCCCAGGGCGAGATCCGCGTGAGCACCCAGGCCGCGCGCACCCAGCCGCGCGGGATCGCCACCGCGCGCGCCAGCCACCACGGCTCGGCCGCCGCCAGGGCGAGCAGCGCCAGCGGCGCGCCGAGCAGCGGCCCCACCGTCTTCCAGCCGACCCAGGCCAGGAACGCCGCGTTCGGCGCCACGAAGTACACCCACGGCCGCAGCGGATCGCGCCCCAGCCGGTCGAGCTCCGACGCGGGCGGGCGGTCCGACACGGCGACCAGCAGCCCGGCAAGGCCCTGCGCCATGACCAGCACGACGAAGCTGCCCATCAGCTGGTCGAGCGTCACCGGCGCCCCCAGCCGCAGGCCTCCAGCGCGTCTTCCCACGGGGCGAGCGGGTCGGGCGGCGGCTCGACGTCCCCCACCGGGAGCACCTGCGCGGCCCACACCTGCCGCTTGTCGGGGTCGCGCAGCTCGGCCGCGGCCCACCGCACCAGCTCGGCGTCGCGCGGGCGGGGGCCCAGCGGCGACGGGAACCGGTCGGCGCCGGCGTAGTGCACCGACAGCATCGCCATCACCTTGTGCGCCGCGCGCTCGACGTCGATGGCGCCGGCCGAGGCGGGCAGCTCGAGGACGTAGAACGGGTTGGCGAACCGGTCGCTCACCGCAGGTCCGAGCGGAAGCTCGGGATGGGCTGCGCCACCCGGGCGGGCAGCAGCGCCTCCAGGCCGAGCACGGCGTCGCGCAGCCGATCGCGGTCGCCCGTCGCCACGGCCTCGCGGCCCTGGGCCACCAGGCGCTGGGCCTGCAGCGGATCGCGCGAGCGCCCGACGTCCGCGGCGAGGTGCTCGAACTGGTGGCGCCAGCTGTCGGGGTGCCGGAAGTAGGCCGCGGCGGTGAGCTGGTTCACGGCGCGCAGGTGGCGCTCGAGCGCCTCGCCGTCGCGCTGCTGGCGGGCGTGCTCCAGCGCCGCGCCCGACTCCGACAGCATCCGCTGCTCCTGCGGCGTGCCCAGCTGCCCGACCCAGCCCGACGCGTTGAGGAGCGCGTTGCGGACGCGCTGGTCGAGCTCGGGCCACCGAGTGGCGTCCTCAACCTCGCCGAGCGCGGCGTCGGCCTCGATGAGGAGGCGGTGGGCGCGCTGCCCGGCGTCGTCGTCGCCGCCGCGGGCGGCCAGCAGCGCCGCCTGGGCGTCCTGCAGCGACCACTCCACGTCGAGCAGCCGGTCGACGTGGGTGGGCTGCAGCCCCGGCCGCGACCGCACGACCGACAGCCGCTCGCCGAGCGCGTCGGCGTGGACGGCGAGCGCCGCCGGGTCGGCCTCGGGGATCGACAGGTGCGCCACCTGCTCGAACACCTGCGACAGGCACGGGACCAGGGCCCGCGCCGACAGGCGGCCGCCGCGATCGATCTCGACCGTCACCTCGACGTCGCTGTCCGCGGGCAGGTCGGCGCGCAGCTCCTCCCCGGAGATCTCCAGGTGGCCGACGAGGCGGCACAGGTGGGCCTGCGGGTGCTCGCCCTGGACGATGGGGATGCGGATCACGGCGTCGGACGAGCCCTTCGCCACCGCCGCCACCGAGCGGTGCACGTAGCTGCGCTTCGCGGGCAAGGGCGTGCCCCGCTGGAGGTAGACGTGCACGGCGTCGTTGGCCAGCGCCACCCCCACGGTGCGCGACAGCGGCGGCTCCGCCAGCGTGCGCCCGCAGACCAGCGTGAGGCTCGGCGGGAGCAGCGGCACGGCGGCGCCGCCCGCGTCGCGGCCCTCGAGGGTGAAGGCGTTGGGCTGCTTCTCGCGCAGCTCCAGGGTGACGAGGAGCGTGCCGTCGGGGCCGAGGCGGGTCCAGGGCGTGGCGAAGCCGCCGTCGTCGCGCACGAAGCGGACCTCGACGGGCGCGGGGCCGGGCCCGTCGAGCAGCCGCCCGACCACGAAGGGCGTGGGATCGGGCGACATCGTCGGGTACTCGAGCCACAGGCGGCGGGCCTCGCCCGCCTCGGGCGCCGCGGCGGCGGGCCGGGCGTCGAGCCCGACGGTGGCGGCGTGGATCGCCGCGCCCGTGGCGACGAGCGCCATCGGGTCGACCCCCTCGGCGAACGGCGCGCCGAGCCCCGCCTGCACCCGGTCGCGGAGGAACGGCATGGCGGTGGGCCCGCCCACGAGCACCACCTTGCGCACCTGCTCCGGCCCGAGGCCGTGCGCGGCGAGCAGGCGGCGGCACACCGCGAGCGTCTTGTCGACCAGCGGCGCCGCCAGCTGCTCGAGCGTGGTGCGGTCGAGCGTGAGGTCCACGTCGATCGCGCCCTGCGGCCCGTCGAACAGCGCGGGGAGGGTCAGCGCCGCCTGCGCGCTCCGCGACAGGTCGATCTTCGCGTCCTCCGCGGCCGTGCGGAGCACCCGCAGCGGCATGGCGAGCGCCGGATCGGCGCGGTCGAGCGGCAGCCCGTCGGCGGCGAGCTCGGCGAGCGCCCAGCGGACGATCGCCTCGTCGAGGTCGCGCCCGCCGAGGAAGTTGTCGCCGTCGTGCCCGATGACCCGCAGCACGCCCTCGCGCGTCTCGAGCAGCGACACGTCGAAGGTGCCGCCGCCCAGATCGTAGACCAGCCAGGCGCCGGCACCGTCCTCGTCGGCCGACCAGCCCGCGGCCAGCGCCGACGCGACGGGCTCCTGGATGAGCTCCACGTGGGCGAAGCCGGCGAGCTGCGCCGCGGCGTGGGTCGCGGCGGACTGCGGCAGCTCGAACAGCGCCGGCACCGAGATCACGGCCTGCTCGGGCAGGAAACCGACCTGCTCGCGCACGTCGTCGCGGATGGAGCGCAGGATCTCGGCGGCGAGCTCCTCGGGCCGGCGCTCGACGCACGCGCCGGGGAACACGAGGCCCCGTGCCGTGCCCATCAGCCGCTTGAACCCGCCGAGCGTGTTGTCGGGGTCGCGGTCGACGAGCTTGCGGGCGCGGGCCCCCACCGTGACGCGCCCCCGCGCGTCGATACGGACCACCGACGGCGTGAGCAGGCCGCCCTCGCGGGTGCGCACGGGGGTGACGGCGTCGCCGTCGAACACGGCGGCGGCGGTGTTGGTCGTGCCCAGATCGATGCCGAGGTAGCAGACCATGCGGCCTCCCCTAACCGCGCGCTTCAGGTGCCGAGGCGGCGGATCATCCCCGCCGCCCCCGTGGCCTCGCCCGGGTCGATGCGCAGGACCTCGTCGCTGAACGGGTCCACCCCGCGGGTGTCGCGGTGGCCGAGCACGACGGACCAGACGCGCACGCCGCGGCCGTCCCGGACCGTGCGCACCCGGTCGACCACCTCGGGCGCCGCGCGGCACAGGCCGTCGGTCACGACGAGGACGTCGGCGGCCTCGAGCTCGGCCTCCTCCAGCAGGTCCATCGCGCGCATCAGCGGCCCGTCGAAGTCGGTGCCGCTGTGGAAGCTGCGCATCAGGAAGGCGAGCATGCCCTCCAGGCCGCCCAGGCCGCGCCGCAGCCGCAGCTCGGTGCGCTCGCCCGGCCCGCCGAACAGGATCAGGTGCACGACGCGGCCCTTGGGGATCACCCGCCGGCAGACGGCGAGCACCAGCGCCTTGGCGGCGAGCTCGGGCGGCCCCTCCATCGACGCCGAGGTGTCGATGCAGGCGATGACGGGCCCGCGGCGGTCGCCCATCGCCGAGCCCTCGTCGCCGCTGCCGGTGAGCTCGAGCGAGACGAGGCGGCGCTCCAGGAGGCGCTGATAGAACAGGTCCTCGGTGGACGCGTCGCCGAGCAGCGCGAGCTCGCCGGGCAGCGCGTAGGCCACCTCGCCGCCGAGCCGCACCCCGACGACCTCCTCGCGGCCGCCGACCTTGCGGCCCTCGCGGCGGCTGGCGTCCTCGAGGCGGCCGAGCGCGTCGGCGAGGTCGTCGAGCTCGCGCAGGTCCTGCAGCAGCTTGGACAGCTGGTCGAGGCGCTCGAGCAGCGTGACCTGCAGCTGCCCCGGCGCCGAGGACCAGCCGATCCCGGGCAGGAAGCGCTCCAGCTGCCGCGCCGCGCGGTCGGTCTGGATGGCGCCCTCGGCCGCGGCCTCGGCCACGTCCTGCAGCGTCTCGGCGGCGGCCTCGGCCGGGTCGGCGCCGCCGCCGAGCTGCTGCTTGAGCCGCTCGACCAGGGCGTCGAGGTCGGGATCGTCGGCGTCGGCCAGGTCGCCGAGCAGCTGCTGGAGCGCAGCCTCGGCGGGGTCGTCCTGCGCCTCCTCGGTGCCGTCGGACTGCGGGCCCTGCGCCTCGCCCTCGCCGCTGCCCCCTTCGCCCTCGCCTTCGCCCTCGCCCTCGCCTCCGCGCCGACCCCCTCGCCCTCGCCCTCGCCCTGCCCCTGGCCCTGCCCCGCGTCGGACGCCTCCTCGGGGGGCGGCTCGAGGGCGTCGCGCAGCAGCGGCCACAGCGCTGCCGTGGCCCGCGCCGACGCCTCCACCGCCATCAGCGGCCGGTCGCGGCAGATCTGGCGCGTGGGGCGCAGCTCGCGCTGGGCCACCACCGTGACCACGCGGGCGAGCGGGCCGAGCTCCTCCCGCGGGCGGCCATAGAGCCACCGCGCGACGTCCTTGGCGAACGCCTCGGCCCGGCGCTGGTCGGGCTCGTCGCGCCCGATCTCGCGCACGGCCGGGTGGCGCACGACCACGTCGACGGGCAGCTCGTCCGGCGCGCGCGGCGCCTCGGCGCCGCCGCCCGGCAGCATCACGGCGCCCGCAGCGGCGGCGGGGCCGGCACCGGCGAGCCGCGCATGACCCGGCGGGCGGACTGCAGCGCGGTGCCGATGTTCCGCGAGCTCCAGGCGGGCAGCTCGCGCAGCACCGGCCTCGGTGTCGAGCACGCCGCCGACCCAGTCGAGGAACGTCTCGGCCCCGAGCTTGAGCTCGGGCACCTCGAGCCGCTCCTCCGGCGGCGCGATGAGGCCGTCGGTGCGCCGCCGCGGCGCGCCCGGCAGCTCCTCGCGCTCGCCCGCGAGCGTGATCCCCACCCGCACCTTGGCCTCGGGCACGTGCAGCGCGACCACGGCGCCGTGCCCGTAGACCCGGCGGCTCGTGGCGGGCAGCTGCTCCACCAGCGCCGCCGCCGCCTCGGCCGGCCCCGCCAGCGAGCGCCGGTAGGTCTCGGCCTGGCTCAGGATGTGCGCCAGATCGCGCGACGCCTCGAGGTGCGACGCCAGGACCTGCGCCGGCAGCTGCGCGATCCACAGGTGCCGCTCGGTGAGCCCGTCGACCGTGCCGCGGTCGGCCGCGAGCTGGTCCACGGCGAGCCGGTGGAGCGCGAGGAAGCGGTCGACGTTCTCGCGGCGCAGCGCCAGCCGCTCGGGCCAGCGGCCGCCCACGTCGTCGGCCGCGGTGTAGGGCATGGCGTCGACCGGCGCGACGCGGTCGAGCTCGAGCAGCGTCCACTGCGCCCGCAGGTCGTGCTCCGGGATGGCGGCGGTGCCGAGCTGCTCGAGGATCGCCTCGCGCACCTCGGGCCCGCGGTCGGGCTCGGGCGGCAGCACGGGCTCGAGCAGCAGGAGGTCGACCCGCGCCAGCGCCTTGCGCCCGTCGGCCGCGGCGCCGACCTTCAGCATGGCGACGGCCTGCCGCCAGCGCCGGTCGGACACCCGCCACTCGTGGCGCTGGCTGTGCTGCCACAGCGCGACCAGCGCGTCGGCCACGTCGGGCGGGATCTCCACCTGGCGCGCGGCGTCGTTGAGCGCCTCGAGGTCTTCGGGCCCGAGGCGCAGGGCGTCGGGCACCTCCGGATCGGGCACCGTGCTCGTCGCGACGGCCAGGAACGACTCGGCGTCGCCCAGCGGCGGC
Organism: Myxococcota bacterium; assembly: GCA_041389545.1. GTDB lineage: Bacteria > Myxococcota_A > UBA796 > UBA796 > JACKER01. The sequence continues at coordinate 81,394 of JAWKRQ010000039.1, forward strand.
ACCGTCATCCGCACCAGGAAGCGGTCGTAGAGCGCCTCGAGCCCGCCGTCGGGGTCGGGCAGCTCGTTGCTCGCGCCGATGAGGCCGAGCAGCGGCACGCGGTCGCGGTGGCGGCCGTGGTGGAACGTGCGCTCGTTCACGAGCGTGAGCAGGCTGTTCAGGATGGCGCTGTTGGCCTTGAAGATCTCGTCGAGGAACGCCACGTGGCTCGTGGGCAGGAAGCCCTCGGTGAGCCGCCGGTAGTCCTCGTCCTTGAGGCCGGGGATGCTGACCGGGCCGAACAGCTCGTCGGGGTGCGTGAACCGCGACAGCAGGTACTCGAAGTACTTCGCGCCGCGGAAGCACCGGCACAGGGCGCGCGCGAGCAGGCTCTTGGCGGTGCCCGGCGGGCCGAGCAGCAGGACGTGCTGCCCCGACAGCAGCGCCAGGAGCGCCGCGCGGGTGTGGGCGCGCCGCTCGAGGAAGGACTGGTCGAGCACGTCGAGCAGGCCGCGGATCCGCGCCGTGATCGGGAGGTCCTGCGGCGGCTCGTCGCCCGAGGCCCGCTCGGACGACGGCTCGATCGCGGGCCGCACGCGCGCGCCCATCCCGCGGTGGTGGCGGGGCCGCCCGGAGCGGATCGCCTCGAGGGCCAGCTCGCCCACCCGGGCGGCGTAGGCCCGCGAGGCGTCGGCGAACTCGCGCGGCACGGGCTGCGCGGCCACCCACGCGGCATAGCGCACGGCGAGGTCGTGCAGGTCGGTCGTCTCGTCGACCGACAGCTCGCCGCCGCCGTTCCACGCCGCGACCCGCGACACGGGCAGCCACCCGGCGATGCCTTCGGCGCGCGCGCGGTCGGTGCGCGTCTCCCGCACGATCTGGTCGACCAGCGCAGGCATGGTGATGCCCCCCTCGCGGACGGTGCCGTCGAGGGCAGCGAGCAGTGCGTGGACGGCGACATCGGGCGCACGTGGCAGCCGAGGGCGCCCGCTCACCGCCGTGACGCCCGGGATGTCGGGCCAGGTCCCAGCCATGGCGACCCGTAACCCCCTGGCGTCGCCGACGTAGGATGGGGCGCCGGCAGGTCCGCCGGTCGACGCGGAGGGTGCGTGCACGTCGTGATCGTCGGGAACGGGGTGGCCGGGATGGAGGCCGCCCTCGCGATCCGCGACCGGGAGGCCGGCTGGCGGATCACCGTGGTGAGCGAGGAGTCCGACCACTTCTTCAGCCGCACCGCGCTGATGTACGTCCTCGCCGGCCAGCTCGCCTACCGCGACATCGAGCCGCTCGAGCGCGACGTCTACGCGCGGCTGCGCCTCGAGCGGGTGCGGGCGCGCGCCGTGGGCCTCGACCCCGCGGGGCGGGCGCTGCTGCTCGCCGACGGGAGCCGCCTCGCCTACGACCGCCTGCTGATCGCGGCCGGCAGCCGCCCGCGCTCGGGGCCCTGGCCCGGCAGCGACCTGCCCGGCGTCGGACACTTCGTCACGCTGCAGGACCTCGAGTGGCTCGAGGCCGAGGTCCACGCCGGGCGCGGCCTCGACGCGCCGCCCCGCGCCGACGCGCACCTGCCCGCCGTCCCGGACAGCCCCTACGCGCGCCGCCCGGTGGCGCGCGAGCAGCGCGAGCGCGCCCCGCAGCGCGCCGTGGTGATCGGCGGCGGGCTCGTGGGCATCGAGGTCGTCGAGACGATGCTGGCAGCCGGCCTCGCCGTCACCTTCGTCATCCGCGAGGAGTGGTTCTGGCCCATCGCCCTCGACGCCGACGAGGCGGCCTGGGTGGCCGACGCCCTGCGCCACCACGGCGTCGACGTCCGGCTCCAGGAGGAGGTCCGGTCGCTCGAGGCCGGCCCCGACGGCACCGTCGCCGCCGTCGTCACCGACCGCGGCCGCATCGACGCCGACCTGGTCGTCATCGCCATCGGGGTGGCGCCGAACACCGCCTGGCTCGGCGACGTCCCCGACCTGCGCGACGGCGGCGGCGGCATCCTCGTCGACGAGGCCCAGCGCACCGCCCTCCCCGAGGTGTGGGCCGCCGGCGACTGCGCTTCGGTGCGCTGGGCGAACGGCTGGGTGCGCCCCGAGCAGCTGTGGTACACCGCCCGCGACCAGGGTCGGGTCGCCGCCCGCAGCCTGCTCGGCGACCCCGTCCGCTACGCCCGCGGCACCTGGTACAACTCCGCCAAGCTCATGGACCTCGAGTACACCACGGTCGGGCTCGTGAACATGGGCGTGCCGGGCGAGCAGCGCTGGTTCCACCGCGAGGAGGCCGCGTGAGCAGCACCACGCGCATCGTCCACGCCGACGGCCGCGTCGTCGGCTTCAACTTCCTCGGCCGCCGCTGGGACCACGAGGTCTGTGTGCGGTGGATCGAGGAGCGCCGGAGCCTCGAGCACGTGCTGGCGCACCTGAACGAGGCCCGCTTCGACACCGAGTTCGTCCCCGCCCTCGCCCTCCCCCGCTGACCCCGGAGCCCGTCATGCGCCTGCAAGCCCAGGAGGGGCTGATGCGGACCTACCGCCAGCCCTGGCGCCGCCGCGGCCTGTCCGCCTGGATCCTCTGCGCCGCCCTCGTGGCGTTCTACTGTGTGCTGTACTGGACCGACGCCCTCGACCCGGTCGCGCACGCCCTGCACCTGAAGGACAAGTGGTTCGTGTACGGCGCGCTGTACTCGCTGGTCATGATCGGCGGCGCCGGGTGGTACCTGTGGCACCACGGCAACGCGCGGTACAACCAGCTGCGGATCGCCACCAACGTGGGCGTGCAGGTCGTGCTCGGGTTCAGCGTGCCGTACGTGATGGCGCTGCTGGGCCACAAGGACTTCTACTTCTCGTACCTGTGGCCGCTCAAGTACGACTACCTCTACCCGAGCACCTTCCACCAGATCGGACCGTACCTCGCCGCGTACGCCGTGATCGCGGCGTTCGTCGTCGCGCCGGTGGCCTCGATCCTGTTCGGCAAGCGGTGGTACTGCAGCTGGGTGTGCGGCTGCGGCGCGCTGGCCAACACGTTCGGCGACCCCTGGCGCCACCTGACGGCGTCGTCGACGCGATCGTGGCGGTTCGAGAAGGTCGCCATCCACACCGTGCTCGCGTTCGCGCTGGTGACGACGGGCCTCGTGATCGCCGGGGAGATCCTCGACTACAAGGCGCACGACTTCAACGTCGCCGCGCAGTCGGTGAAGGGGTGGTACGGCCTGGTCGTGGCGCTGATCCTCGCGGGGGTCATCGGGACGGGCCTGTACCCCGTCGCGGGGCCGCGGGTGTGGTGCCGCAACTTCTGCCCGATGGCGGCGCTCCTCGGGATCACCCAGAAGGCCGGCCGGTTCCGCATCCGGGTCAAGCGCGACATGTGCATCTCGTGCGGCAACTGCACGACGTACTGCGAGATGGGCATCGACGTGCGCAGCTACGCGCAGGCGAACGAGAGCTTCACGCGCGCGGCCTGCGTCGGCTGCGGCATGTGCGCCCACGTCTGCCCGCGCGGGGTGCTGCGGCTCGAGAACGCCTGGGCCACCGCCGACGACAAGCGCCGGCAGGGCCTCGAGACGATCGACTTCTGACGGGGGCTCGGGGGCGGCGCACGCTGCGTCACGGCGCCGCCCCGCGAAGGTTCCCGCTAGAAGATGTTGAAGTAGCTGATGGCGAGGCCCGAGGAGATGATGCCCTCGAACACGCCACCGCTCACGTCGGCCCAGCGGAGGTTGCCGCCGCCATCGGTCTGCAGATCGCCCGTCGCCGGATCCCACTGGATCGCGATGCCGAGGCCGACCGCGCTGCCGCCCAGGCCGCCCGTCTTCAGGTCGAAGACGAGGTACTGGCCGTGGATCGACTCGTTGAAGTTCGGCTGCATGGTGTACTGCGAGGCGAACTGGATGCCGGAGTACGCATCGGGGATCGGCCCGAAGGCGAAGCCGAACGGGATGCCGGCGAGGCCGTCGGTCAGGCCCGAGGCATCGGCGCCGTACAGCGCCGGATCGAGGCGGGTGTAGCAGTCGATGTCGTAGGGCGCGATCGGGACCGGCGCGTAGGCCCAGAACGGCGTGATGACCGGGTCGAAGGTCACCGAGGCGCCCGGCGTGCTGTTGAACGGGGTGACGATCAGGCACTGCCAGATGTCGTCCTGCGTGTCGAACAGGCGATCGTCGGCGACGTAGAGCAGCAGCGACGGATCGTAGGTGTAGCCGTTGTAGTTGTAGGACTCGAGCGCCCCACCGGCGCCCACCGCGCCGTCGTACTCGAAGCCCATCGCCGACGGGATGATGTAGTCGTCGCCGCCGGTCGTGCCGGTGTCGTCGTCGTCGTCGCCGGAGTCGGTGGTGGTGGTGTCGTCGTCGTCGTCGCCGACCACGTCGTCGTCGTCGTCGCCGGTCTTGCCGGTGTCACCGGCGGTGTCGCCGGAGCAGGCGGCCAGCAGGCCCGCCATCAACAGGATGTTCCAGTACTTCATCGTCTCCTCTCCCGGGCTCCAGAAGGGCCACAGGTGTAACGGTTGGCTCGCCAGGAAGCCAGCCCCTACACCAAGGTCCCCCATTCTGCCGTCCCTTCCGGAGACCGGCAACCAGGAACGGCGCGTGCGCCAGGGTCGGCCGCGATCGCCGCGCGTGACGCACGGCTCGACGCGGGTCCTACCGGGAGATGATCCACAGGAAGATGACGACCACGAAGAAGATCATGCCGATCAGCGTGACGGTCCCGATGAGCGTGGCCAGCCAGCCGAGGATCGGCTCGCGATAGACCTTCTCGTTGACGAACGCCGACACGGCGTCGTCGGCGGGCGGCGCCCCCTCCCGGGGGGGGCCCTCGGCGCGAGCCGGCTTGGCGGCGGCTTTCGGGGCAGGCGCGGGCGCAGCGGCTGCGGCAGGCGCGGCCTCCGGAGCGGGCCGCGCCGGCGCGGGGCGGGCCCTCGCCGCCTTCGCGGGCGCGGCCTTCGCGGGCGCCGCCTTCGCGGGCGCCGCAGCCTTCGGCGCCGGCGCCGGCGCCTCCCCGCCCTCCACCTCGACGTACCCCTTGCCCACCTTCTCCGCGACGAGCTTGTCGACCTCGGCCTGCGCCTTCGCCGCGCTCGCCGCCTCCTTCGTCTTGCTCTGCCCGCCGCTGCCGATGCGGCCCCAGCGCGCCGTGTACGACGTCCCGTCGACCGACACCGCCCAGAACTTGCTCGAGCTCCCGCTCACGAACTCGAACATGCGCTCGCTGCCCATCGATGCCTCCACAGGGGGGGTGGACGCCGGCGGGCGCGGCGCCGGCGCCGGCGGGGCGCTGCGCGGCCGCACGATCGGGGTCGGCCCCGTCGCGTCGACCCGCACCCCCACGTACGACGGGAACCGCGGCACGCCGGCCTTGGTGAGCTCCTGGTACCGGTACGTCACCACGGCGCCGATCTCGGGCGGCGCCTCGCGCTCCCGGTCGGAGAACCCCGTGCCGACGTTGAACCGCGTGCCGTCCGCCGCCTCGACGAGCAGCGACCCGAGCCGCCCCCGGTGCCGCCCAGCGCCCGCCACGTGGTCGATGACCACGCCCTCGGCGTCGAAGAACGACTTCACCTTCAGCAGCGTCGACGACCGCCCGGGCACGTAGCGCGACCCCGGCTGCCGCAGCATCACGCCCTCGCCGCCCAGCGCCTCGACCCGCGCGAGCTCCTCGCGCAGGTGCTCGATGTCGCGCACCGTGTCGTGGTCGAGCGCCTTCGCGTACGGCGCGCCGCCGCCACCGAGCAGCGTCTCGAGCGACGCGATCCGCTCCTCGAACGTCCCGCCGTGCGCCGGCGAGTCGAACACGAGGAACGACAGCTCCCGCCACCGCTCCCCCGCCGACACGCTGCGCACCACGCTCACCGTCTCCTGGAAGCGCTTGCGCCCGCCCCACAGCTCGCCGTCGAGCGGGTGGTCGGGCAGCCCCTCGGTGAACCAGTCCGGGGCGACGAAGCGGTTGCCGTTGCGCGACAGGAACTGCGTGCCGTCCCAGTAGGCGCGCACGCCGTCGAGCTTCTCGGAGACCCACCAGCCCCTCGGGTCGTGCGCCCCCGGGTCCCACCGCTCGGCCAGCAGCACCCCGGGCGCCACCACGCCCTCCTTCGGCACCGCCGACGCGCGGCCGCCGCTCGGCCGGATCGGGCTGCGCGTGGCGTCCACCCCCACCCGCGCGATCTCGGCTTCTTCGCCGCGGATCCGCTTGAGGTGCTTGCAGGTCCGCACGTCGATCGGCAGCGACTGGTGCCGCCAGGCCGGACAGCTGCAGGAGTAGATCCCGCCGTCGTTCTTGACCAGGTAGGGCTTGCTGCCCGAGCCCTGGACCTCGATGGACTCCCCGTCTGCCAGGTCCACCCGCACCACCCCCGTGTCGTCGCCCTACCAGCGCCCGTGCAGCACCCGGTACGCCACCCGGTCGGCGACCCACAGGGCCGCGATCCCGAGGGCGATCGCCGCGGCCGCGAGCGTGGGCCACACGATCACGGTCCCGCCGATCACCCCGAAGATACCGCCCAACAGCGTGATGTAGGAGAGCTTGTCGTCGCTGAACTCGAGGAAGGCCGTCTCGAGCTGCTCCGGGGTCACCCCCTCCAGCTGCTCGTAGATGATCTCGCGCAGGTCGACCTCGTTCACGAGCCCGATCAGCATGTTGGTGAGCACGCGGTCGATCTCGGCCTGGTGCTCTTCGACGGCGCGGGGCAGCGACTCGGCGAGCCCCTCGAGGTGGCCGAGGCCGTCGGTCATCGTGCTGTCGAGGCGCTCGATCTCGCGGTTCAGCAGGTCGATCATCGGGCCGCGCCACAGGTCCTTCAGCCGGCGCACCATCCAGCCGCGGAAGCGGTCGCCCGCGAGGTCTTCGAGGCTCTTCTCGGCCCGCGCCGCCATCCGCGCGCGGAACTCGGGGTCGCTCGTGATCTCGCCGATGTAGGTCAGCACCATGCGGCGCAGGTCCTGCTTGAACTCCGGGTCGCCCGCGACCTGGCGCAGCTTGCCGATGAGCGCGGTGCTGAACTTGTTGACGATGCCCGTGGAGCGGACCTTGTCGAGGATGAGTTCCTCGTTGATCAGGTTCTCGAGGACCTCGCTCGCCACCTTGTCGATGAGGTCGTCGCGCTGGGACGGGATCAGGCCGTGGCCGAACACGGGCCGGCTCTCGCGCGGCCAGAACAGCATCTTGATGGCGACCCAGTTGGTGCCGAAGCCGATGAGGCCCGACACCGCCCAGGCGCGGATGAGCCCCATCCAGTCCCACAGGAAGCTGAAGGCGAAGAAGGCCCCGCAGACCCAGGGGAACACGGTGAGGGCGAGCTTGAGGCCGCCGCCGGTGTCGAAGGCCAGGCGCTCGAGCGACAGCGGACGGTGCTTCTGGCTCGGCTCGAAGGGCAGGCCCGTCTCGTGGTGGACCATCTTCCGACGGTACTTCTCGACGAGCTCCAGGGCCCGCAGCGGCTGCACGGTGGACGCCCAGCTCGGCGGCCGCAGCTCCGGAGTCGGATCCGTGGGGTCGGTGAGGGCGCCGCCCTCGGACGGCGCGTCGCGGTCCTGCTCGCGCGGCTCGTTCATCTTTCGGTCGGGTAACCCACGCGGGGTCGAGCGGTTAGAGCGCGATCCGGAGGTGAGACGTGCGGCTGGTCGCAGCGGTCGACGTGAGCGGGGGCGAGGGCGGTGCCGCGGTCGTCGAGCAGGCGGTGCCCTGGGCGCAGCGTCTGCGCGGGACGTTGGACCTGGCGTACGCCAGCGAGTGGAGCACGGAGGGGCTCCCCGCCCCGATCGCGCCCACGGATCAGCTGGACGCGCTGTGGGTCGACTGGCAGCTCCGGGCCGACGCCGAGCGGCGGCAGCTCGTGGCCCTGCAGAAGAGCGTCCCGGAGGCGGTGCGCGGCGCCGAGCGCTTCGTGACGGGGCGTCCGGTCGACGCGCTGCCCGACGTGGCCGAGGCGTACGACCTCCTGGTGGTGTCGACGCACGCGCGGCGGGGGCTCGAGCGCGTGCTGCTGGGCTCGGTCACGCAGCGGCTGCTGCGGCAGATGCGCACGCCCGTGCTGGTGGTCGGGCTCGGCGACCCGCCCGTGCCGGCCGACAAGGCGCTGAAGGTCGTCGCGCCGCTCGACGAGGGCGACGACGGCGCGCTCGGCTGGATCGTGAAGCACCTGCTCGGCTGTCGGGTCGAGATCGTGCACGTGCTGCCGCCCGACCGGTGGCTGCCCGCGGCGCTGCTGGGTGACTCGTCGCAGCCGTCGGATCCGGCAGGGCGCAAGGCGGCGGTGGAGGCCGATCTGCGGCTGCGGGCCGAGAAGCACGGCCTGCCGGGCTGCGACGTGCGGCTCGTGCACCGGGACTCGAGCAACCCGGGCGACGCCGTGGCCGAGGCGGCCGAGGCCCACGGGGCGGACCTCATCGTGATGCCCACGCACACGCGCTCGGCGCTCGAGCAGTGGTTCATCGGGTCGGTGGCGGAGCGAGTGGTGGAGCGGGCGCCGTGCCCGGTGCTGGTGGTGCCGCGGGGCACGCCGAGATGATGGGGGCGGGGCGTCTGCGGCGGGGCCGGTCTCCTGACGGAAAGGCGCCCGACGCATTTGCGTCATTTCGGTCCGCG